>CAYQVO010000016.1:0-58383 GCA_964421085.1 uncultured Bdellovibrionales bacterium
CCGCTTTGAGCGGTTCATAATTTAAAGCCTCCGGCTTTGCCGGAGGATATTTACTGCACTTCAGTGCATAAAATGCCCCCGATAATCCTAACTGCCTCCTCTGCCTGCTCTTTGGTGAGAATGAGCGGCGGGATGATGCGGATTGTTGTGTCGCCGGTCGCATTCAGGAGCAGCCCTTCTTCGAGAGCTTTCGAGACGAGAGTCTTTGCAGTCGGATCTTTGAGTTCAACTCCTATCATAAGCCCGGCGCCGCGCACCTCTGTTATTTCAGGATGGCCGGCTGAAAGCCCGGTCAGTTTCCGCCGGAAGAAATTTCCCGTTTCGACGGCGTTCTCAATCAGGTTTTCTTCCTTTATTACTTCGAGAACAGCGCGTGCCGCGGCAGCCGCAAGGGGATTGGCCGCGAACGTGGATCCCTGATCTCCAAAGGTAAGAGTAGTTGCCGCCTCGCTGTGAGCAAGACACGCCCCTATCGGGAAACCTCCTCCCAGGCCCTTCGCAAGCGGGGCCAGGTCAGGTGTTATACCGGCATGCTGGAATCCAAACCACTTCCCTGTGCGCCCAATTCCTGTCTGAACTTCGTCGGCAATAAGAAGAATGTCTCTGTCAGTGCAGGTCTGACGAAGCCCCCGAAGGAAATCATGATCAACCGGCCGCACGCCGCCTTCGCCCTGAATCGGTTCGATCATCACTGCACAGAACGATTCATCGAGGGTCGACTGCACAAGATCGAGATTCTGCGTCTGGAGCTGAACAAACCCCGGGACAAGAGGTTCGAACGGATCGCAGTAATTCTTCTGAGCAGTAGCGCTCAGAGCGCCCAGAGTCCTTCCATGAAAAGCTTTCGCAAACGTGAGTATTCTGTAACATTCGTTTCCGCGCTTTGTTTTTCCCCATTTCCTGGCGGTTTTTATCGCGACCTCATTTGCCTCAGTCCCCGAGTTGCAGAAAAAGACCCGATCCATCTCAGCAAGCCGGCACAGGTCTCTCGCAAGTTCGATCATTGCGACTGTGTAATAAGTGTTCGATACCTGTGCGAGTTTCGCAGCCTGTTCCTGAACAGCCTTCACCCATTTCGGATGGGAATGCCCGAGAGCGACAACAGCGATACCGGCAACAAGATCCAGGTACCTTCTTCCGTCGATATCGAAGAGATAACACCCTTCTCCGCGATCAAACACGACGGGCTGTCGTTTATATGTCTGAAAAACGTATTGCCGCTCCAGTTCAAAAAGCTGCTGTTTATCCATTGTTTGAGCCTGTTTCAGTTATTGTTGTGCCTGATCCGGAACCGCCCAGGATCGTCTGTCTCAGCGCATCCGGCGATCGTCCATCGATTATGTGCGCAGCGCCCACGCCGCGTCGCACTGCCTCAACACACGATCGAATCTTTGGTATCATACCCTTGTCGATAATACCGGAAGAAAGAAGTTCTTCAGCCTCCCGGCATGTCATGACCGGAATTCGCGAATCAGGGTCAGGATAGTTCCGGAGAACCCCGGGAACATCGGTCATGAGCAGAAGTCTTGAAGCTTGTGAAGCCGCGGCAAGAGCGGCTGCCGCTTCGTCGGCGTTAATATTCAAAGCCTGTCCATCGCCGTCGTCCGCGATTGATGAAATGACCGGAACAAATCCGCCGGAAATCAGGTTTTCAATAAGGGCAATTTCGGTTTTCACTATGGTTCCGACAAACCCGAGATCGCCCTCTGCGAGGACCTTCTTTTCGGCGGTAAAAAGAGCGCCGTCTCTGCCCGATACCCCGGCCGCGGTCACCCCGCACTTTCGAAGCATTCCGACAAGGTTCTTGTTGACCCTTCCCGAAAGCGCCATTTCAACTATATCAATCGTATCTTTATCAGTGACCCTGAGCCCCTGCACTTTCCTGGTCGGGATATTCAGCCTGGACAGCATCCGTTCGATTTCGGGGCCTCCGCCGTGCACGACGACAGGGCGAAGTCCTTCGCGGAAAAGCCGGGCAATCTCGCGCATCAGCTCGAACGCTGATTCGCCTTTCGCCATTGCAGCGCCGCCGCATTTGATAATCACACAGTTCATTCAGGTTGTATATTCGGCGTTAATCTTGATGTAGTCGTATGTCATGTCGCACGTCCAGAAACGGTATTCAGGTCCGTCGCCGCCGTCAAAGGCAAGTTCAATGACAAGTTCTTCCGTCTTCATCGCGCTGCTTGCCTCAGCTTCGTCGAAAAATGCAGGCTCGCCATTCCGGTACGCCTCGTATCCGGCCACACTCACTGTGAGTGCGTGCGGGTCGAACTCGACGCCGGAGCGGCCTGCAGCTGCGACAATTCTTCCCCAGTTCGGGTCATTTCCAAAGCAGGCCGTCTTTACAAGGGGCGATTCGGCTATTGCACGCGCGATTTTTGCCGCGCCTTCGGGAGGATTTTTCAGCACGATAGTAACAAGCTTTGTGGCGCCCTCGCCGTCCCGCGCAATCTGCATCGCGAGGCGCATGCAGACATGTTCGAGCGCCTCTTCAAAGAGCATCTCTTCGGCGTTGACTGAAGTTCCGCTCCGGCCGTTTGCAAGCAGGAGAACCATATCGTTCGTGCTGGTGTCTCCATCCACCGTCACACGGTTGAAAGTTCTGTCCACGACAGATCTGAGTATCGGCTGGATTACAGAATAATCCGCAGCAGCGTCCGTTGTGATAAATCCGAACATGGTCGCCATGTTCGGCGCAATCATGCCGCTTCCCTTTGCAATTCCGCCGATCGTATAAGTACCGTTCTTTGATACGACCTCGACAGCGCACATTTTGGGGACGAGATCCGTGGTCATGATTCCACGGGCCGCAGATTCACCGTGTGCAGGTGTTGAGCCGAGGCGTTCCCCCAGAGTGCCGGCGGAGCATGTTATCCTGTCTATCGGCAGAGGATGTCCAATAACACCCGTGCTTGCAGTCAGGATGTTTGAGACAGAAGCCCCGTAAAGGCGTCGGCCAATCTCAGTTGCAGCTGTCTGCATAGCCTGATCGTCTTTCGCTCCTTTCCCGCCGTTAAGGCAGTTTGCGTTACCGGCGTTGCAGATAATTCCCCATGTTCTGCCGGCTTTTATCCGCTCTTTATTGTGCCGGACGCACCACCCCTGCGCTCTGTTCCGAGTGAAAACACCGGCTGCTGCCGCTTCTTTGTCGCTTAAGATCAGAACAAGGTCGTCTTTCTCAGCCTGTCTCACTCCTGCGTAAGCGGCCGCCGCCAGATAACCTTTTGCTGCGCACACTCCGCCGTCGATCTCTTTTATGCTCATGGCCAGACTCCCGGAGTCAGCAGTCCTTCCGTTTCGCGCAGTCCGAGCATCAGGTTCATGTTTTGAACAGCCTGGCCTGCCGCGCCTTTGACGAGATTATCGATTGCGCTTACGACTGTCACTCTCCCGGTGCGGGCATCGACTGCAGCTCCTATATGACATTGATTCGAAGAACAAACCGCCTTTGTCGCCGGAAATTCTTTTTCCCCGTATACGGAAATAAACGGCTCGTTCCCGTACCGGTTTTCGTAAAGTTCGAGAATTTCCGCAGCGGACCTTTCTTTTCCGAGCGTCGCATAACATGTCGCGAGTATTCCACGGGTCATCGGGACGAGATGCGGAGTGAAGGATACGACGACATGCGAGCCGGCAATAGTGCCGAGCGCCTGTTCGATTTCGGGCGTATGCCTGTGAATTCCTCCCACAGCGTATGCTTTCACGCTTTCGTTAAGCTCTGAGTAACTGTAGTCGGACCCTCCCTTGCCCCGCCCGGCCCCTGAAACGCCTGACTTTGCGTCTATGATGATGGTTGAAGGGTCAATAAGGCTGTTTTCGAGAAGGGGGGCAAGCGCAAGAATCGACGCAGTCGGATAACAGCCGGGATTTGCCGTAAGAGAAGACTTCCTGATCGCGTCCCTGCAAAGCTCAGGAAGTCCGAACGCGGCATGCGGCAGAAGTTCCGCGCTTTGATGTTCGAGCCCGTACCATTTCGCATATAGCGACGCATCCAGGAGTCTGTAATCCGCTGAGAGATCCACCACCTTCAGTCCCGCGTCCAGGAGCGCGGGAACGTGCTTCATTGCGAAGCCGCTTTCCTGAGCAAGAAACACGAGATCGCTCTGCGAGGCGATTTTATCGAGGTCAGGCGCGTCGAAGCACCTTGTCCGGTCGAGAATGCCCGGGAGAATTTTCGAAACGGGCTGTCCGGCAAAAGTCCCGGAAACAAGCATCGAGAGAGTCACGCCCGGGTGAGTACTGAGAATACGCAAAATTCCGCTGCCGGCATAACCGGCTGCGCCGATAATTGATATTCGAGGCATGAGATTTTGTATATCACAGTTGGAACGAAGGTTCCACGTCAGGGAGAAATATCACCCCGCAGCCCACCGGACCATGATTAAAACGCCAATCGCGCCGTAGACAACCGAAGCTGTCACCACCACAGCAAGCAGTAAGGCGGCTTCCCCCATCTGCCGCAGCGGGGCAGGGGAGGGCGTGGGTGTTCTTGAGGAGAGCTGCGCATCAAGGAGATCGGCGTTGCGGATATTCGCCTTCCACGCCGCGTCGAACAGATCTCCGAGGAACGGAAGCGCGCCGATTGCGACCTCAATCAGGACATTTACCGCCATGCGTATGAGCGTGATGCGGCTTACGCCGAGCCGGGCTGAGTGGTAAATGACAAGCGCCGAGAGAATTCCGCCGACAGCGTCTCCAAGACCCGGAATAAGTCCAATGAGCGCGTCGAGCCCGAAACGAAACCGTGTGCCTGGAATCGAAAAGCGGGAGTCGAGCAGTTCAGAAAAGGCGCGGATATAACGGATTCTGTCTTTCCCGGAAATCTCCATTCTTCCGGATTTTACTCCTGTTTCCGGCGTTCGGCCAGGGTATGTTCTGTTGTCATCAGGAGATTGCCACCGGCCTGATTCTCAGCAGGTGTGTGAATGCAGAGCAGGGGTGCCCCCCCGCAATGACGGGTTCAGCCGTTATTTCGCCACAACTCCAGAGTGAAATGAGAAACCAGCAGGACTATTGTTGTCACTCCAAAGGTCACAACTACAACATTGGGTCCTATCGGTTCCACAGCGACATAGCCGACAAGCGACAGGACACCTGCAGAAAGCGCAATCACGACACTCATCTGCGAGAGCTTCAAAAACCACTGAAAAAATCCCACCGGCGCAAGGATCATTCCTCCTCCGAGGAAGAGCATTCCCACGGAAACGATAGAGGGGAGAAGAAAGCTTATTACAGCAGCGAGAATCATTATTACCACGATGGAAACCTGTGTCATGCGGCGTGTAAGAGGTTTACCGAGGATGTTCTGAACAAAGATCTGCCCTGCCGCAAAAGTCAGCGTATCTGCGGTGCTTATCAGAGCCGCCCAGAGCGCAAGCGCGCCAAGTGTAAATACCCACCCTCCGAAATGATTGAGGAGTGAAATAAAGGCGACATCGGGATCGATCGCAGGCAGCAGTGCTTTGGCGGCCCACCCTATTGTCACAAGGAGAAGAAGCAGCCCCAGAAGAACCGCTCCGCTGACAAAAGTCCCCGTCTTTGCGGTCTTTTCATCTTTGGCTGCAAATATTCGCTGATAATAGGTCGAGATGGAAAACGGACCGAATATTCCAAAGAGGAAGAAGCCGAGTATGTTTCCCGGAGGTAGTTCTTCAAAAACAAGGGGAGTGGTTCCGCGAACCTGGAAACTTAAAATCGAGATCAAGATCGTGATGATGCAGATAAGAATCGCAAGCACATAGTCAGTCCAGACGACAGCCCGAAAGCCTCCGGCCAGAAGATAACACGATATGACAATGACAGTGATGGTGACAGATACGGCGTATGGACTTACATCCAGCATCTGGAGAATTTTGCCGCCGCTGATAAGCTGTATGGCAAGATCGCCGGTCAAAAGAACCACAGAAATGAAGGCCGTCAATTTTCCTGCTCCCTGCCCGAAACGCAGATGGAAGAAATCAGGAAGATTGTAGACGGGTTTGTCCGGCTGCCAGTTCTTCAGCCATTTCGAGAAGAAAGCGAAGATGACGATGCCGAACACCAGCCCCCCCGCGTACCAGAGCATGCCGTTTCCGAACCGGTACGCGTACGCAGTGCCCACTATGAAAAAGCCCGCTCCGACAAATGTCGCCACATACGAGACCACGAACCCCAAGCGCGGCAGTGAACGGTTATAGATCTGATACCCTTCCTCGTCTGCCGATTTACCGGAATAAAGGCCGACAAGCAGCATTACTATCAGAAGAACGAGAAACAGAAGAGTGGTCATATATGGCGCTCCTCAAAAGACTGACGAGCATTAAAACGTGGAATGGCGGCAAATGAAAGCGTATCGGGTCGGCCGCGGAGGAGGCGGCATACGTGCGACAAGTGTTTGATTTTCCTGCAAGGCTCAGGCCTGCAAAACACAGGCGTTTTGTTCCGAAAGACTCCTGTGCTGTCAAAATCAGGGTTCAAAGACACCGCGGAGTATTTTATCGTATTTCAGTGAGTTCTTCCGACTCCTGGAACGGCTCACGCATCTGAAAATACTGATTCATCAGAGACTGCCGGAAATGACATTTCGATTCATACATGCAGCTGACCTGCATCTCGACACACCCTTCAAAGGAATAGCGGCAAATGACAGCGAAGTTGCCCGGCGTCTTAGGGATGCTTCGCTCGATTCGTTCGATAATCTCATAAATCTCGCGGTGACGCGCAAAGCTGCGTTTGTGCTTTTTGCAGGAGATATTTACGACGGAGCGGAACGCGGCGTTCGGGCGCAGCTGAGATTCCAGAGAGGACTGGAGAAACTCTCCGAAAACGGCATCCGGGCCTGCATCGTGCACGGTAATCACGATCCTCTTTCAGGATGGTCCGCCATCCGCGACGATCAGTGGCCGGAAGGAGTCACGATATTCGCCCATGACAAGCCTGGTGAGGCGTTGATTGAACTCGAAGGCCGCATCGCAGTCCGGGTGCATGGAATCAGCTACGCGAAAAAAGAAATGAAAGAAAATCTTTCGCTGCTTTTCCGGCGAAGTGACGGACCAGGCATGCAGATTGGGCTTCTTCACTGCAATCTGGGCAAAAACTCGGATCATCCCGATTATAGTCCGTGCAGCACTGAAGACCTCCTGAGAGCCGGGATGGACTACTGGGCGCTCGGACATATACACAAAAGATCGAAGGAGCAGCGGGGACGCAGCTGGATAGTGTACCCGGGTAATACTCAGGGCAGAAGCCCGAAGCCTGCCGAGACGGGCGCTAAAGGAGTTTTTGTCGTCGAAGCTGACAGTGACGGCGTAAGGAACATTGAATTCGAACCTGTCGACTGCGCGCGCTTCATCGAGATGAAAACAGACATCACCAGCGCCGCCGACATCCTCGATGTTAAGCGCGCGCTGATAAGCGAAGCATCGCGGGTGCTTGAAAAGAATAACGGGCGGCTTCTTGTTATTCGTGGTGTGCTTACAGGTGTGACGCCCGTTCATTCAAAGCTGACAGAAGATGGTATCACCGGAATTCTCAGTGACCTCCGAGATGAGGACCCGTTCGAAGGAGATGTTTACTGGGAGAGTGTTCTGGACAATTCCAGGCGGGAACTGGACCTGAACTCCATCCGCCGCCGGAACGACTTTCTTTCCGCCGTGCTTCGCTATTCCGAGTCGATTTTCGAGGAAGGTATGAAGGATGAAAGAGAAGAGTTGTCGGAGCAATGCGCTCCGGGTTCTCAATTCCCGGATTCCCTGGAACTGCTTCATGATGAGGACGCATTCAGGAAGGCGTCCCAGCTTGCGCTTGAAATGCTCTACGAGGACGAGGCATGAAGATCAGAGGATGGAACATCGAAAGGTTCGGGATTTTCACAGACTATTCTGTCGAAAATCTTCCCGGCGAAATGAGCGTGTTTCTGGGGCCGAATGAGGCGGGGAAAAGCACTCTTCTTGGCTTTCTGCGAGGTGTGCTCTTCGGTTTTCCAACGGGGAATGTGAAAGAGCCGAAGTATCCGCCTGCAGCAGGAGGGAGTCCGGCGGGCGCAGTCACTATTGAAACCCCGGACGAGGGCTCTATTCTCATCAGAAGAGAAGGGCCCCGAAAGGTGCAGATCCGGAAAAGCGATGGAAGCATGCTGACTGATGGAGAGCTTCGGCATCTGCTGGGCGGAGTGGAAAGATCTCTCTTTCAAAGAGTATTTGCGTTCAGTCTCTGGGACATGCAGAGCATCGAGACTCTCGATGAGAAGGGAGTGCAGGAAAGAATCTGTTCAGCCGCCATAACCGGCAGCGGCCGGTCTCCCACGGCGGTCATCGATGATTTGAAGATCGAGATAAAGGCAAAGAATACCGAAGCCGTCAATATCAACACCCAGCTCAAGGCGCTGAAGTCGAAGCTGAGGACTGCTGTCGATGGAGCCGCTCATTATTCGTCCCTGGTGGGCGAAGAAGAGAAATGGGCGCGTGTCCTGGAGGAATCGACGATTCGTGAAGGAGAACTAAGAAGCCGCAGGGACTGGTTAGAGAGACTGCAGAGTCAATGGCCCGCCTGTTCCCGCAGGCAGCGCGCTGAAGAAGCCCTCTCGAAACTTCAGCCTGTCGACGCTTTCCCGCCGGATCCTGAAGCCCGCATGGCGAACGCCAGACAGGCGATGGAAGCCGCCGACAAAGAACTGAAGGATACTCAGCAGAAGATCAAAGACCGGGAAGGAGAGGCGAATTCGCTCAAGGCGCTGCTCAGAAATGATATTTCCGCGGTGACAAGCGCTGTTCACGAGCAGTGCGAAACGGCCGGAATTTTCCGGAAAAACCTCTCGGATATCGTAGCGGCGGGTGTCAGGTTTTCAGACGTAAAGACCGATGCGGACAACGCGATGCGGCAGCCCGGCACGGACTGGGATGTCGCGCGTGTCGAGGTATTCGACACTTCGTCGCCCGTCAGGGACGCCGTAAATCAGTGGAAAGAGAGATTCGAGAAAGCGGCACGTCAGCTGGACAACTCGGAGTCGGATGCTCAGGCAGCCCGGCGGCAGTGCGCCAAAGAAACTTCAGACCGCGATCGGATAAAGAACGAGCTGGAGGATAAAGAGCGGCCGGATGAAAGTGATCTCAGAGCCCGGGAAGATGCTCTCGATAAACTCGAGTCGCTGAGAAAAAATCTGAACGGCTTCAGGAACGAGTGTGAGAGTCATGTCCGGCTTCTGGAGCAGATAGAGAAAAACAGGGCGGAAAGGCTCGCAGCAATGAAAACCTCCTTTCCGCTGCTTGCGGGGATTATTGCAGCTGTGGCTCTGGGAGCAGCGGCGTGGAGAATATCCCTTTCCGATATTTTTGGATTTGTATCGTCTCTGATTCTTGCCGCAGGTGCCGGATGGGCCGCGTATTATCTGTACCGGGCAAAAAAATCAGGCGCCGCAGAATTCGACCTTGAACTGCTGAAAGAGAGAAATCTGATTGAAGATGCCTCCGGACAAGTGAGTGATACAGAAACGGAAATTCGGCGGTATGCCGCGGCAGCCGGGCTTTCCGGGCTGGTCTCCGAAGATGAGATAACGGCGGCACGCAATCAGCTGAAGGAGAAGGAGAGAGTCCTCTCTGATATACAAAATATAGAGGGACGCCTGAGGGACGCTGACGAGCGGTGGCAGAGCGCAAAGAAGGATCTCGAGCTGGCCGAAGAGGCAGCGAAGACTGAAAGGAAGAACTATCAGAATCTCGACGAGGAATGGATTGAATGGAAAAAAAGCCGGGGCCTTGCCCGTGACCTGTCTCCGGAAGGAACACTGAGCCTCATAAGAGATGTGCGCACGGCGGCTGAAAAGATCGGCGCGATGAAAGTGGCCGATGATGCGCTGCGGGTTCTTGAAAGCGAGGTCGATGTCTGGCAAAGGCGGACTAAAGAGCTGCTGAAATCGGCAGGAATCGCCGTTTCTGAAGAGGCTGATGAGAACAAACTTCTGGACGCGCTCTTCTCACTGAGGGATGCGTGCATCGAAGAAGGGGAAAAGCAGAAGCAGATGAAAACTCTTCTCGGTAAGATTGAGGAACTCAGGCAGGAAGAAAAGCAGCGGGCCGCGGACGTCGAAGCTGCTTCGGACAGGCTCGAAGATCTCCTGAGGGAGGGCGGAGTTGAAACAGTTCCGCAGTTTGAACAACGGCTGCAGGTGGTGCGTGAGCGGGAAGCGCTTCAGAATGTCATCTCTGCTGCCGCACAGTCGATCGACGACGCCGTCGGGCGCGGAGACGATGCGGAGCGATTCAGGGCGGAGCTTGAAACGGGGCAGGTCGACGCATGGCGCTGGGCCAGTGAGGAACTCGACAACGAGACAGGCCGGATCAGGCAGGAGAGAGATTCGGCGATACGCAGTCATAACGCAGCGTGCACGGCGCGGAAAGAGATTGAAGCGGCATGCGATATTCCCGGTATCGAACTGGAAAAGAACCGCCTGCAGTGCGACCTCGAGAAGGTGTTGAATGAATGGCGCGTCAAATCGCTCGCGAAATGCATAATCGAAAAGACGCTCAAGAAATATGTCAGGGAAACCCAGCCGGCAGTGCTGGAATCAGCGGGTGACATGATGAAAAAAATCACAGGCGGGCGTTATGTCAGGATTGAACAGAATCCTGACAGCGGGAAACTCGACATACAGATCATAGACAGTAAATCAAAACCAAGAAAACCGGAGCAGTTGAGCAGGGGGACTGCCGAGCAGCTCTACCTGTCTCTGAGGCTTGCGCTTGTGGACGAGTTCGCCCGTCAGCAGTGCTCACTTCCTCTGGTTATGGACGATGTGCTTGTGAATTTCGATCCGATCCGGGCAGGTGCTGTCGCAGATATTCTTGCCGGATTTGCGGCCGGGCATCAGGTTCTTTTGTTCACCTGCCAGCCCGCGACGGTGGAGCTGCTTCAGAAAGCGGGCGGTGAAAAAGTTCTCGTTCACGAAATTCCGGTTCCTGTGTAGAACGCGATAAACGCGTTCACTTTATCGGAACTCACCCTGCCCGGCTGCTGATCGTTTTTCCTCCCTTCAGCAGTCGAAGCTTCGGCCGGATTCCTATGAAGGCTTTCGGAGAAGGATCATCTTCGGCCGGTGAACCTGTCGCCGCCCTTAATCCCGATCGACCGTCACTGAGAAGGGCCAGCTTTTCAGGTGTAGCGCGTTCCTGCCGGGCGATACGGACAAACGCCTTTGCAAACTCAAATATGGAGACTCCTCTTTCCGGGGAAGCGCCATCTTCGACTGACATTGCCACAACAGTCGCATGGCCTTTCCTTCTGATGATTCCGACAGCCGTTCTTCGATCTCTTGCTGAGCCGCAGAGCCCGGAGTATGCTGGGTTTCCGTTGAAAACTCCGTTGTAGTCGTTGAAGAGAGACTGAAACTGCGATGGTTTGTTCTGAACGAGGGACTGCAGAACATAAGGGTCAGTGAGATCCAATGCTGCAAGCCCGCCGATGAAGCTGATAAAGCGGGAAAGATCCCTGTCAGAGCCTGCTCTGCATCTTTCGATGTGCGGTTCGCCTTTCGCGTCGACCCCGAAATAATATCTGTTGCCGATATTGTTCCGGATCGCCTCGGCCGGCTGGTAAAACTGACAGATTATCCGGCGGGATGGATCGGACAGCTTATACCCGGCCACATCGCCCATGCTGCCTTTCGCTCCGAAGAAGATCCCGTTTGTCAGGAAAGTCAAATCCTGATTCTGAATCTGCCGGCGCACATCTTCCTTTCTTGTGCCGTCGGCCAGAAGAACAGTCACTTCCTGGGAATCATCTGCCGGAACAAGAACCACACTGAGTTCCGCACGCTCCTTTCCGATTCTGTACCGCATCTTTCGGGTGGTCCCGGTTCGGAGATCGGCAGAGAATGCCTCAGTGACCAGCGATCCTTTCATTGAGGGGTCCTGCAGGTACTGCCTCTCTCTTTCTTCTTTCTTTTCGGCAGATTGCCAAAGCCGTGATGAAAGGGCTCCAATTGAGGAACTTAATCTGCCTGCGCTCAGCTCGAGAAATCCCATGGTTCCTTACCTGTGCGGACCGCCTTATGGAGTTTAGATGCCCGGGGCGCGCAAGAATCGCGCCAAAGTGAATGATCATTCACCGATGTCGATGCCGAATTTCCCTTCCAGGTAATTCAGAAACGGTCTTTCGCTGAACTCCTCTCCGGAGAGCTGCTCCACGAGCTGCGGGCCTGTAAACTGCATCCCTTTCTCATGCACGTGGGTTTGGAACCATTGAAGAATCCCGGCAAAACTGCCTGTCTCAACATCTGCGCCATACTGCGGAATGTCGCGCTCGAGAGCCTTCAGCATGAATGCACCATACAGATTGCCCAGTGCATATGTGGGAAAATACCCGACCAGGCCCGAGTACCAGTGAACATCCTGAAGCACGCCGTCACGCGCGGTCAGCGGCTTTATTCCCAGGTATTCATCGTAGAGAGAGTTCCATGCCTCGGGAAGTTCTTCCACGGCAAGTGCGCCGGCAAGAAGCTGCTCTTCCAGAAGCAACCGGATTACTACGTGGAGAGAGTACGTGACTTCATCGGCTTCGACCCGGATGAATGTCGGCTTTACCCTGTTCAGAATCCGCCAGAGCACAGCAGGCGATGATTTCCTGTGAAAATCGGGGAAAAACTCTCCGAGCTTCTCATGCAGGAACTTGCAGAACTGAATGCTCCTGCCGATCATGTTCTCGAAGAAACGGGACTGTGATTCGTGGACACCCAGTGATGCGGCAAAACCCATGGGCGTTCCATGCCACTTTTCAGGAAGGCCCATTTCATAAAGAGCGTGCCCCGTTTCATGTATCGTCCCGTAAAGCGCAGACAGGAAATTCCTGCGGGAATACCGCGTTGTGATCCTGAGATCGCCCGTCCCCAGAGTAGAGCAGAAAGGATGATGGCTCTGGTCGATGCGGCCCGCGTCGAAATCAAATCCCAGAGTTTTTATGATCGACCTGCACAACTGAGACTGAACGTCCTCGGGAAAGTCGCCGTTCATGTCCTGGACATCTTCGAATTTTGGTTTTATCTCCTGAAGCATGCGCGAAAGCTCTTCGCTGAGCCGGATCAGCACGGGCTTGATTACCTCGAGTTTTCCGTACGGTTCGTACGAATCAAGAAGCGCGTTGTATGGAGACCCTTCATATCCGACGAGATCGGCTTCTTCACGGTGAAGCTCGATTACGGTCTTGAGCGGAGTAATAACCGCGCCGAAATCTCCATCCGGCCGGGCCCGGGTCCATTTATCGAATGCTTCCGAACAGGCGAGAGCTTTTCGCCCGACGAATTCGGTGGAAAGTTTTTCCTGCCGCACGAGGTGCCTGTGCGATTCCCGCACATTAATCATGTCGGCGTAATCGAGCGAATCAATCTGCTCGAAAAGCGTCTTCACGGTTTCCGAATATTCGGGGCTTGTCACTCTTGCATGTCTCAGCGTTTCCACGAGTTCGAGCTGTCTTGCCCGGCTCTTTGCCGCTTTCGGGGGTATGTTGACCTGCTGATCCCACTCGAGCACTGCATGAACGCAGGTGAGTGTGTAAATTTCCTCGAGACCCCTGTAAAACTTCTTTAGAAGATCGCTTTTTTCCATCCACATATTCTCGGCGAAGGAGGGAGGGTTTGCAACGGAAAGCCCGGTGCGGCTGTCCGGCCGCTTCTGCAATGGCCTGGAAATCCTGAGAAATTCCCCGGAACTTTTATTGTGTTTTGACGCAACTTTTTCTGTATTTCTTCGAACTCTATGTAGGATGCTTTGAGAGCAAAACGGCTGTATAAACCCCGGGAAAACATGGTTGAAGCCTCAGGGAAAGACAGGGATGGACTGGTCCTTCGGTACAAAGTCTTTGTTCACCAGGTGGTTGGAAGTCTTATAAACGCGATGAATCTTCCCCCTGTGATGACCGAGGAGTATGTGTCGGCAGGCTATCTTGGTCTTGTCGAAGCGGCGGAGCGATTTGATTTTTCCCAGGGAAAAGACTTCAAAAGCTACGCCTATCTTCGCATACGGGGGTCAATCATCGACAGCATAAGGAGAAGCTCCAGCGCACCAGGGTACATGTACTCCCGTTACATAAAGGCTTTGAGAGCCGTTCAGGAGCTGCGTGAGGAGCTTTATCAAAGGGAGAATACCACCGGCAGCCAGGCAGGCAGCAGCAGCGACGAACAGCTCGCGGGACTCCTGGAACATGTGACCAGAAGCCTCCTGTGTTTCCGGCTCTCCAGGCGGGATTATTCGGCCGAGCTGAACAGGATACCAGATCGATCAGCCAGTCCTGCTGCTCTGGTGGAACAAAGGCAGCATAGTCAGTTCATAAGAAAACTCATCTCACAGCTTCCTGAAAAAGAGAGGACTATTATTGAACAGTATTATTTCCGGGAGCGCTCATTTGCCGAAATCGCCGGCGATGACGGGACGATGTCCAAGTCATGGGTGAGCAGGCTGCACGCACGGGCGCTTAAACTTCTCAAGGAGGCATACTGTGAGTCTCAAGCGCCGTAGTGTTCGACAGGGTGCTGCTCTGCCCGCAATCATCTGCTTTGTATTGATGTCCCTGTATGGATGCAGAGAGCCGATTGTTCACGACCTCGCCGAGAACGAGGCGAATACGCTGATTTCCAGACTTCACGACAGACAGATCAGTGCGGAGAAGGTTCGCCAGCCTGACGGCAGGTGGAGTATTGCCGTTCAACAGCGTGATACTGTGCGCGCAATTCGTCATCTGGAGAAAGGGCGATTTTCGCTGGAAGATCCTGCGGAAAGCAGTGAAAAGCCCTCCGTCATGAGCTCCCGTGAAGAGCAGAGATTCAGCTACGAAAGGGCCGTGAGCAGAGAGATTGAGAAAACGCTCCGCAGTATCGAAGGAGTTCTTTACGCCAGAGTTCACATGAACCTTCCACTATCGGATCCGGTTTTCGGCGTAAAATCCCAAAGCGGCGGTTCTGCTGGTGTTCTCATTATTTCCGATCCTGATTTCAGCCAGGAAAACGAAGCTGTAGCAGGGATAGTCGGGGGTGCGACGGGAATCCCGGTTCCGGCAATCACAGTCGTCGTGAACGTTCAGCAGGGAATGGAAACCGAGAATGCCGCAGCCGTCGCATCTCCGGCGGCAGCTCAGGAATGGAGGGATCGCGTTCCTGCGGCATTGAAGAAAACCGTGCAGAGCAGCCGCATTGCACTCGGACTCCTTCTCGTCATATCCGGTCTTGTTATTTTTCTTCGCGTCGTTCGCCGCTGCAGGAGAGTTCAGTCATGCTGATGAGACTGCATGATCCTTTCCCCGAAGGAGGCGCGATCGTTGATGAAGCAGGGGCAGTCATTTCTGAAAACGCGGTGTCTGCATTGATGCGGTGCCTTCTCGACGCGAATGTTCTGTGCATCAGGTCAGGCATCAAGTCTTCGATAAACAGAAGCAGAACCAATCCCGTCTTTCGCCTGACGGGCGGTGCAGTAATCATTATCAAGGCGATACGAAAAGGCCCGTCGTTTATTCGTCTACCGCGGAAGAAAATGCTTCAGCGGCTGATGTCCCTTCCAGTGCCGTTCTCCGGAGCAGAGGCAGAGGACGAATACACAGGAGTGTGCGATGCTCAGCGCTTCGACGTTCTGCTGCCGGGCGATGTTGGATGGAGAAATGCCGGGAAAATAGACGTTGCAGTCTCTCCGCCCGGAAGCGCGGACCACTTTGCCCGCCTTGTCGGCACGGATGTTGTTGAAGCGTCATTGTCGCTTTTAACCGCAAGACCACGTTTTTCACTTACACTTGGAGAGGAGAAGAACATGATGGAGACAGGAATTCCCGCCCCCGAATTGAACCTGGGCCGGCTCGAACTTTCCATGCGTGATTTTCTTGCGCTCAGGCCGGGCGACGTTCTGTGTTTCCGTCTTCCGGCAGAAGTTGAGGGCACACTGCAGCTGTCAGGGGAGGACTGGGCGCGTGTAGGCGTTGAATTCGACGGAGAGAGCATCCGGCTCAAGGTTCTGGAAACGGGAGGACGGACTACCCGGCCGCCCGACGGTTCCTGCAAATGAAATAAATCTCTTCGGAAGCAGATGACGGCCGTTTCCGTTCAGGGTCCCACATGGTCACCCTTTCAAACCATCTGCCGAGCTCCGCGCGTATTTTCGCGGGTGGAAACGCGGCCTCTGGAATGCGTTCTTCATGAAGGCGGTAAATGTTCTTTCCTTTCTTTGAAAACACCTGCAGATTGAGATCGAATCTATGTTCATTCAGCTTGACGACTTCGAATATGGAAGAATGGCCTGGTTCGATTTCCGCGTAGGCAGGCCATGAAGCGTACAATTCCAGTTTGCGGGGCGTGTTGATGTCGAAAATGAAGACTCCCCGGTCGGAAAGCCTTGCGTACGCTCCGCTGAACAGATTCTTCCACTCTCGAAACGTGCAGAGGTGATTTATCGTGTCGAAGATGCAGAGGATTATGTCGTATCGGCCCTTCACCTGCAGCCGTGAGATGTCCTGTTTCAGAAAACGGGCGCCTTTGACCTTGCGACAGGCGATACTGAGCATTTTTTCGGACTTGTCTATGCCCGTGATCTGATATTGCTTCGAAAAGTATCGGGCAATGCTTCCGGTCCCGCAGCCAAGGTCGAGCAGTGTACGGGCGCATGGAGCGTGCCGTGCGAGGAGCTTCTTCAGATGACCTGCGATTTCATCTCTCTGCCCCATCATGGAGTCGTATACTTCCGCGAATTGATCGTACTTTTCCACAAATCCCCTCCTTGTCTCCGCAACTGCACCGCATTTTAAGTGAAAAATCCCGCTGCTGCGAGGAAACTTTTCGCCGGGTTTCACGAATACATATCTGGAACCTTCATTTGGAGACCCATCATGGATGCAATTGAAAAAGTACCTCTTCTTGACGGCCTGAAACTCGCTTCCAGTCCGCTTCTGCGCTTCGCTCCACAGCCATCCACTACGCTGGATTTCCAGTCCCTGCTTTCTGCTGTCGGATCGGTTGCGGCGAGCGTAATTGGCTCCTCCGCCTCCGGGTTGGGTTCAGACTATCAGCTCCTGCTTCAGGAGCAGCTCGAAGTTCAGAGGCAGATGTTTCTCATGTCTTTTTATTCGAACATCGAGAAATCGAAGCATGAGACTCAGATGGCGGCGGTGAGGAATATCCGGACTGGATAGCCCGGAGAAAGAAACGCGATGGCCCGTTAAGTCCGCACAACAGGCGGGACAGGAGGTAGGTTGATTTGAAAGAATACATTCTATCCGTTGCAATAGTGGCGGTGGTGGCATGCATCCTGGTGCCGCTGCCGCCATTCATGCTGGATATTCTGCTTGTCATCAACCTCATCCTTGCCTTATCCCTTCTTGTGCTTGCCCTCTATATACCTGAGCCCTTGAGACTTTCTTCGCTCCCGTCACTGCTGCTGCTGGCCACTCTCTACAGGCTTGCGCTCAATATCTGCACAACCCGGCTCATTCTTTCCGGAGGAGACGCGGGTCTTACCGTTTCCGCCTTCGGTACGTTCGTAATAAGGGGCAATGTCGCTGTCGGGCTGGTGATATTCCTCATCATCACCTTCGTGCAGTTTCTTGTCGTCGCGAAAGGCGCAGAAAGGGTGGCGGAGGTCTCGGCGCGATTCTCGCTCGATGCCCTTCCAGGAAGACAGATGTCAATTGACGCTGATGTGCGCGGGGGAATCTACGATTTCGAAACAGCGCGGCAGAAGAGACAGGAACTGCAGACCGAGTCACGTTTTTACGGGGCGCTCGACGGGGCGATGAAATTCATTAAAGGGGATGCCATAGCGGGAATTGTTATTGTCGGAATAAACAGCATTGGCGGCCTTATCTGCGGACTGCTGATGGAGGGTCTCGACGTCCATTCGGCTGTCATGAAGTATTCAACCCTGACAATAGGAGATGGGCTCGTTTCGCAGATTCCCTCGCTTTTGAACTCCATCGCTGCAGGTCTTGTCGTAACCCGCGTTTCGCGGGGCGACGAGAATTCTCTTGCGGTGGAGATTCTCTCGCAGCTGGGCCAGTACAGGCGTGTGCAGATTATTTCCGGAATAGTCGCTGTTCTGACTGCCTTCGCCCCGGGAATGCCTTTCTGGCCGTTTTTGACAATCGGGTTGCTGCTGTGCACGGGGAGCGCTCTCGCCCCCCGGTCCAGAGGGAGCGCGGAGACAAAGAGCATTGTGCGGTTCAGACCAAAAGTGCCGCCGCTCCTCAGGCTCGAGCTGGACAAAGGCCTGGTTTCCAGGCTCCCGGAGCCATGGGAAATTGAAAGAAGGCTGGAGGATTTCAGGCGGCGTGTTTTCGAGATGCACGGAATGCTTCTGCTGCCTCCTGAATTCACTCCTTCAAACAGAGATGGAAACGGGTTTTCCATAAGGTGCCGGGTAATCGTCGCGGTCCGAACAGCTGATGTCAGTGAGGATGATGCGGCCGCCAGAGTGCTGGCGGAACTCGAAAGTTTCACAAGCCGGCATCTCGAAGAGCTGATAGACGATATCAGTACCCGGAGGCTTCTCGACTATTTCGATTCTGATTTTCCGGAACTGATCTCGAGCGTCGTCCCGTCGGCAGTCTCGGTGACTCGTCTTACGGAAATCCTGAAGAAACTTGCCGCTGAAGGTGTTCCTTTCAGAAATTTCGACATGGTTCTCCAGGCGGCTGGTGAATCGGCACAGAAAGCAGGCGGGGACAGAGCCCTGCTGGAAGAAGTCAGAACAGCATTGAAGCGGATAATCTGTGCCTCAGTTGCCGGTCCTGAAAGCACAACGCTCCCGGCGTACACACTTGACCCGCTTCTCGACATGAGCTTTGTCCGGGCGGAAACAGAGCGTACTCCCATCGATCTCGACTTCGTGGACATCATTGCGGCAGTGCTGAAAAAACATACGCAAAACCGCCCTCCGGTTCTTGTTGTTTCGAAAAAGAGCCGCCTTCTGATCAAAGAGTGCCTGAGCCTCCAGGGCTGCAGTGCGAATGTTCTTGCGTTCGAGGAGCTGGTCTCCGATCTCAAACTGGAAGTCATAGAGTGCATACAACTGAACAACGGAGAGAAAGATAATGAGCTGTTTCGTGCGCTTGCGGCATAAAAGCCGCATGTTTTGGATTCTGATTTCAGGCGCCGTTTCCATTTTGTCTGCGTGCACCGCAAGGACACCAGTTTCCGACCTGGACCGCGTTCATGCGGAAAAACTGGTCGACCGGGGAGCTCTGTATCTGAAGATTTACGACTATCCGAGAGCGACCGCGAGTTTTGCGCTGTCACTGGAAACAGCGCCGAATGCTGCCGCTCTGGACGGTCTTGGATGCGTCGCGATGCTTGAGGGGGATCTCAGTGAGGCGGAGAAATATTTTGAACGAGCCATTGAACTGGACCCGTCATACACCAGCAGTCTCGGGAATCTCGGACTCCTTTACGAGCTGCGGGGAAAAAGGGGCCAGGCGAGGAAGTATTATGAGCAGGCACTGCGGACATCGCCCCGGGACCCGAGGGTCCTGCAGAATTACGGGGCATTAACCTTTGACGCGGGGGGCGGCGAAGAGACGAGCCGGGGGCTTATCCTTCAATCTGAAGCGCTGAGAACCCATCCCTTGATAAACCACAATCGTACTGCATATGCTGATGAAGATAAGAGGAAGCAATGATATCGCCAAAAAGGAAATCAAAAACTGACGCCGGACGGAAGACATCGAAGAATCGTGCACGGGTATCTGCGCCTTCGGTGTCTTCTACGCTCGCCTTCTGGAAAAAGGAGGTGGAGTCTCTCAAGGAAGGCCGGTATCAGTCTTTGGACGAGGCAGTTGATGCTCTCATTTCAAAAGCCGGGCTGCGACTCGGGTCTCCGGTATCGGATCAGGAGGCAGCGTTTCTGAAACAGATTATTGTTCTCGATCCGGAGATTACCGGCCGGATTTCAGAGCTCTTGAAGATCACGAAGGCCTGAGCGGCTTCGAATGACAGAAGAGAGGGAGGGAAGTAATGAAGGTTGCGTTTATCGGATTCAATCAGTCAGGGAAGAGCACTGTCATTTCGGCAGTGAGCGGAAAAAAAGAACCGGCAGGTCCCACCACATCTTCGAGCGAAGCTGTTGTTCCTGTGCCTGACGGGAGGCTGGACTGGCTGACCGGCCTTTATAAGCCGAAAAAGACGGTTCATGCCACAGTCGACTGCCTGGATCTCCCGGGCATCAGTTTTGTCGACCCGCCTCACCGCGCCATGGCGCGCAGAATTATCGGTGAAGCGCGGCTGACAGACATGTTTGTGTTCGTAGCAAGAGCATTTCAGGCCCCGGAAGTACCTGCTTACCGCGGGTCCGTCGATCCTGTAAGAGATTTCAAAGAACTGCAGGCCGAATTTCTGCTCTCGGATCTGGAACTGGTCGAAACCAGGATGGAGCGGCTTGAAAAGCAGCTTCGAATCGGGGGAAAAACGAAAGAGCAGGATCAGGCCGAATTTGCAGTCCACGAGAAGCTGAAAGCTGCTCTCGAAGAGGAAAAACCGACCCGGAGTGTCGAGCTCGAAGCGCGCGAGGAGGAGCTCATACGTTCTCTCGGTTTCCTGACGATGAAACCGTACCTTCTGCTGGTTAATGTGGATGAGGACCATCTGCATGACGAGCGGAAGTTCCGTGAAGCAGCGGGAAATGTCTCCCTGGTTGCGCTTTCCGCAAAGATTGAATTCGAGCTTTCACAGCTTGACGGAGAAAGCCGGGCGGAGTTCATGAAAGATCTCGGTCTCGAGCAGAGCGCTTCTTCGCGGTTTGTCAACGCATGCTACGACGCGCTCGGGCTCATCAGCTTTCTTACAGTCGGGCCTGACGAGGTCCGCGCATGGCCGATCCGGCGGGGTTCGACTGCGCTTGATGCCGCTGGAAAGATTCACAGTGATATACGCCGCGGCTTTATCCGCGCTGTAACGATGGCGTATGAGGATATAAGAACGCTTGGAGACGAGAAAGCGGTGAAAGAGGCGGGAAAACTGCGGCAGGAAGGAAAGACCTACATTATGCAGGACGGGGACCTCGTTGATTTCAAGTTCAACGTATAGAACGATTCGTGAAAAAAATGTCCGGCCCAACCTCGCCAGGGCTTCGTGGGGTCTCCGCTCCAAGGGAGGAATTCGCCTACGAACACCCGCTCGTTGAACCGCAGGTGTTGCACTTAAGGCATGTCCCGTTCCGCACAAGTGTGAAGTTTCCGCATTCACCGCACGCATCACCTTCATATCCCTTCATCCGGGCTTCCCGGATTTGAGCGGCACGATTTGTGTCGGGTGAAACAGTGACCTGAGTCTGGCCGTTTCCCATAACCACAATCGTCTCCTCTGCCGGATCTGCGGGTGCTTTCGCCGGCATCATAGCCTTGCGGAGTTTCTTTCTCAGGAAACCATTGCTCACATACGGATCGTCAGCCGCGCGGCCCTTGATAGCTGCGGTAGGGCTCAGATCTTCGTGGCTTATGTGGGCGAAGTCGTTCCGTCCGAGGTACGAAATCGCAAGCTCCCGGAAGATATAGTCCGTCACCGAAGTCGCCATCTTAATCATCTCGTTGCCCTGGACGATTCCGGACGGCTCGAATCTCGTGAAAGTGAACGCGTCGACGAACTCATCGAGAGGCACGCCGTATTGAAGGCCAATCGACACTGCTATCGCGAAATTATTCATCATGCTTCTGAAAGCGGCGCCTTCTTTGTGCATATCTATGAATATTTCACCGAGCGCACCGTCTTCGTACTCGCCGGTCCTCAGGTACACCTTGTGGCCTCCAATAATCGCCTTCTGAGTGTAGCCTTTCCTCCTTGCGGGGAGTTTCCGTCTTCCTTCCGAGACGTATTTGGTAATCACTCTTTCAGCAATCACAGCCGGATCCGCTGGTGATTCCTCTTCGGTACTCTCATCGACCGCCTCTACCAGGGAAGCAGCAAGAGGCTGGGAGAGTTTCGAGCCATCGCGATAAATCGCGTTCGCCTTCAATCCCAGTTTCCAGGAAAGCATATACGCATCCTGGACGTCTTTTACCGTTGCCGAGGTCGGCATATTGATGGTCTTCGATATCGCGCCCGTGACAAAGGGCTGCGTGGCAGCCATCATGTGAATATGGCTTTCCGCGGAAAGATAACGTTTCCCGCGCCGGCCGCACGGATTTGCGCAGTCGAAGATTGCAAGGTGCTCTTCTTTTATATGAGGAGCGCCTTCCAGCATCATCGTGCCGCAGCAGAACTCGTTTGCCGCATCAATTTCGGCTTTGCTGAAACCGAGCGCGCTCAGCATGTCGAACGAGGGCGAATGGAGCTGTTCTTCGTTGAACCCCAGAACTCTCTGGCAGAACTCCTCGCCAAGCGTCCACGTGTTGAACGTAAACTTGATGTCGAAGGCCTTCATAAGAGCAAGCTCGAGATTTGAAAGAGCTTCCTCAGTGAATCCCTTCTGTCTGAGGGTGTGATGATTGATGCCGGGAGCATTCAGTAAAGTTCCGTGGCCCACTGCGTAGCAGGCAATGTCGCGAATCTCGTCTTTCGAATATCCGAGTGTCTCCAGCGCAATCGGAACCTGCTGATTTATGATCTTGAAATACCCGCCGCCGGCGAGTTTCTTGAATTTAACCAGCGCGAAATCAGGTTCAATGCCCGTTGTGTCGCAGTCCATCAGAAGCCCGATAGTCCCTGTAGGAGCGATGCAGGTTGTCTGTGCGTTCCTGTATCCATGCTGCTCACCCAGCCTGAGCGCATCGTCCCATGCGCGTTTCGCGGCCTCGGCAAGGCCCTCAGGACAGTTCTCGAAATCCAGCGGAACGGGCTTGACGGAGAGAGATTCATAGCCTTCCTTATCTCCGTGGGCGGCACGGCGGTGATTCCTTATCACGCGGAGCATTGATTCACGGTTTCTGGCGAATTCCCTGAATGCTCCCAGTTCGCCCGCCAGCTCAGCTGATGTCCGGTAACAAATGCCCGTCATAAGAGCCGACAAGGCGCCGATAAGCGTGCGCCCTTTTCTGCTGTCGTAGGGCATGCCGAGAGCCATGAGAAGGCCGCCGGCATTCGCAAATCCAAGTCCTGTAGTGCGGAACTCGTAAGAAAGCCTGGCAATTGCAGCCGAAGGGAACTGTGCCATGTAAACCGCAATCTCGAGTGCGATAGTCCAGAGGCGGCATGAGTGCTCGAAATCTTCAATGGCAAAGGAACCGTCCTGGTTCCGGTAGCGGAGGAAGTTCACTGATGCCAGGTTGCACGCGGTATCGTCGAGGAACATGTACTCCGAACACGGGTTCGATGCGCGGATGCGACCCGACTCAGGGCAGGTGTGCCACTCGTTCACGGTGGTATCGAACTGCATGCCGGGATCGGCACATGCCCATGCTGAGTAACCGATCTGCTCCCACAGGTCGCGCGCTCTCACCGTCCGGATAACTTCACCGGTTGTTCTCGAAATGAGGGCCCAGTCCGCATCTTTCTCAACAGCCTCGAGGAAGGTGTTCGTGACTCTTACAGAGTTGTTCGAATTCTGACCGGAGACGGTCATATAAGCCTGTGAATCCCAGTCTGTGTCGTAAGTGGCTATTTCGAGTTCTTTGTATCCCTGTCGAGCGAAGTCAATCGCGCGCTTTATATAATTTTCGGGAATCATCGACTTGCGCGCGGCGACAATCTCTTTCCTCAGAGCGGAATTAATCGCCGGATCGAAAGACGCATCCTTATCGCCGTCACCGCAAGCCTGCAGTATGGCGTTCAGGTGCTTCTTGAGCAGCTTCGATCCTGCGACAAGACAAGCGACCTTCTGTTCTTCGATCACTTTCCAGTTTATGAATGTCTCAATATCGGGGTGATCTATATCGACAATCACCATTTTTGCGGCGCGCCGGGTGGTGCCTCCCGACTTGATTGATCCCGCAGCACGGTCGCCGATCTTGAGGAAACTCATAAGGCCTGACGAACTTCCGCCGCCCGAGAGCGGCTCACCTTCGCCGCGGATATTGGAATAGTTCGTGCCTGTTCCTGAACCATATTTAAAAAGCCGCGCCTCGCGGGTCCAGAGGTCCATGATGCCGCCTTCGTTGACGAGATCGTCTCTTATGCTCTGAATAAAGCACGCATGAGGCTGCGGGCGTTCATAAGCAGACTGCGATTTGCTGACGTCTTCAGTTTCGGGATCCACATAATAATGACCCTGGGATGGACCTGCTATTCCATACGCCCAGTGAAGGCCCGTATTGAACCACTGAGGAGAATTCGGGGCTCCCATCTGCGTGCAGAGCATGTAGCAGAGCTCATCGTAAAACGCCGACGCATCATCTTCGGAATCGAAGTACCTGCCTTTCCATCCCCAGTATGTCCAGGTGCCGGCGAGCCGGTGAAAGACCTGCTTTGCAGATCGTTCGCTCTGATAACGATCCGTTTCCGGAAGCTGCGCGAGCGCCTGTTCATCCGCCTCGCTTTTCCAGAGCCACCACGGAACACTGGGCTCTTCAACTTTCTTCAGACGCGAAGCAACGCCGGCTTTTCGAAAATATTTCTGCGCAAGGATATCCGACGCTACCTGAGACCAGTTCTCCGGGACTTCGACGCTCTCCAGCTTGAACACGAGAGATCCGTCCGGATTCTTCATTTCGATATTTACGAACTTGAAGGAAATTCCCTCATAAGGGGATTTGCCTCTTTCGGTAAAGCGCCTGGTTATCTTCATGCGAGTATCCTTTCTACATCAAATAAGTCACAGACCTTAACGACACGACAGACAGCAGAATAAGAAGGCAGGACAGAAACAGCGATCCCGCTGGATTTTTTATTTCCCCCCTTCAATATTGTACTCCAACTTCACGCACCACAAAATGTAGTGTCTGAGCACACCCCGATCTACTACATATTGTGGTCGATGCCAATACATGAACATGGAGTTTAAAAGTTCTTAAAGCTGGCCTACTTATATCCGACCGACTGAAGGACCTGCTATAAAAAGGCAGGAGAAAAATAAATGAAAACACTTCTCATCATCGACGACGACCCGGAAATCCGAAGCCTGTTGATCTCTTCGGTGGAAACCATGGGCTTTACGACGTTTGCCGCCGCAGATGGAGAAGAAGGTCTCCGCATTCTCGAAAACGTTCATGTTGACCTGATTATTCTCGACTGGATGCTTCCGGGCCGCGAAGGACCGGAGATTCTTCCAGACATACGGAAAAGAACCGGCGGAGATCTGATACCTGTGATCATGCTTACCGCGCGTGAAAAACTCCAGGACAAGCTGAATGCGTTCGAAGGCGGCGCCGACGACTATATAACGAAGCCTTTTCAGTTTCAGGAGCTTCAGGCACGGATAAAAGCCCTGCTCCGCATCCGGGAGTTGAGCGTCAATCTTCGCTGGAAAAATGAGGAATTAGTGCGGATGCAGGCGGAGCTTATAGAGAAGGAACGGCGGCTTCTTCTGCTTGAATTTGCCGGAACCGCAGCTCACAAACTTGGCCAGCCTCTATCGGCGATTCTCCTTAACTGCCATCTTCTTGCCACGCTGGAGAAGGATGACATCCGGTACAAAAGAGCTCTCGCAGCGATTGAAAATGATTCGAAGAAAATGGCGGAGATGCTCGAGCAGTTAAAAGCGGCACAGGCGACAAAGACGCAGGATTATTACGAAGGAATGAAGATCCTGGAGACGGAGGACTGAATACAACCATGAGTAAAAAAAAGGCGCTCCGCAGTTGCAGAGCGCCCGAAACGAAAACCTATTAAAGACCTACTACTCAATTAAACCGGATAAGGCAGCATCCCGCAAGATGCCAAATAAGGTGTCTTTGCCGCTGCCATCATGACCAACCCCGAATAAATACAAGCCCCTTCTCCACGTAATGCCGACTAATGTTCTCCGGCGAGCAGTGTCAGCAGACCTGCGCAGCCTCCATGTCGTAGTCCTCCGGACCCGGGGCCGGCAAGGTGCCGTAGAGATCTCTGTAAAGCCGGACAAGTTTCCGCCGGAGCATGAGACGGGATCTGTGCAGCCGCGACTTTACGGCCGGAATCGAGAGGTCCAGCAGCTCGCTGACCTCTTCATTAGAGAGCCCATCTATGTCCCGCAGCACAAAAACGTTGCGGTACTGTTCCGGCAGTCTGGTGATTGCGTTGGCAAGAATCTCGCGAACCTCCCGGCTCGTGGCGATTGAATCAGAGCGGCACACGAAGAACGAATCGTGATCGAGTTTCTGCTCCTGCACGATATCTTCGATAAACACAGCCGACTGCTGCCGTCTCTTGCGGAGTTTCATGAACGCGGCGTTCACAACTATCCGGTAAAGCCAGCTGGAAAACGCCGACTTTCCCTGAAAACCGTCGATTTTTTTGTAAAGAGTGGTGAACACATCCTGAACAACTTCTTCTGCGTCTTCCTGATTGCGGGTGAATCGCATCGCGAGGTTAAACACTTTGCTTTCATACTTCGAAATCAGTTCCTCGAACGCCTCAATCGAACCTTTTGTAAACTGTTTAATCAACGCCGCATCCGTGACCTTTTTCTCTTTCATGCCAACCCTCATACTGTCCAAAAATCAAAAGGCGGTTACCTTCGCCCTTTCTCCCGGCCTTCGCTTTCGCGCGTCCGCCATGCAGGCAATTTCTCATGGGTTTTGGCCTCAGTTGTAACGGCTGGGTAACCGAGGTGTAAAAGAAATGTAAAAAAGGAGAAAAAAAGATGAATCTGTCTAGGATGAGACCGTTTCTTCCTCAACCGACGCGGTTCGGAACCCCGTGATCTGACTTTTCAGACTCATGAGCGCAGCAGCCCCGGGAATTCCCACCACGAGGTACTGAATTATGTGCTGAGTCATAATCATAGCGAGAGCTGTCTCGCGATTTATCCCGAGCGAAGTCAGTACAACAAGCGTGACAGCTTCAATAACACCGATGCCGCCTGGTGCCGCCGGAATGAGAGAGCTGAAATTAACCGACACGAGAAAAAGGACGCTTTGAGGAAGGGTAAGATGCGTCCCATATGCGAGTCCAATCACAACGTATACAGAAAGTTCAATCAGCCACACCGCGACCGACGAAATGATTATGTATGGAAGCTTGCGGGCGTTGAAAAGCGGGCTTAACCCGTCAAGAAAAACCGTTATCCTGTTCAGGGCGTATTGAAAGCTTTTGCGTTCTGATTTTGATTCAAGCGCGTTGATTCTCCGGAAGATGGAACGCCTGAACCCGAGCAGCAGGATAACTGCGAGAGCAATGGCGCCGAAGGCGATGGCAACCCAGGCAAAGTCTTTCGACAGTCCCCCGTCTCCGATGCCGATGGCAAAAATGACGAAAAGAATGCTTATTGTCACGCCATCCGCGAGTCTTTCACTGAAGACTGTCGCGAGCACGAGAGTCCGCTTTGATCCCGTGATTCGGGCGCCCGCATGCGCGCGCACGAGTTCTCCTGCGCGGGCAGGAAGGGCGTTGTTCATGAGGAAGCCCAGGAAGAGGACCTTGACGGCGTCGACATACGAGATCATGAACTCGGGAAAGAGATACTCCCATCTGCGTGCTCTGAGAAGATACGAGAAGGCCATGATGACTGTTGCAAGGAAAAGAAGAGGCCGGTCTGCAGATCCAAGATGCGAGAGAAAATCAGACCAGTTAATGTCCTTGAACGCGTAATAAAGCGCGGCAACCGTGATGATCCAGGGGACGCTGTGTTTAAGGAACCTGAGCATAGCCGGAGAAGTGTATACCAGGTTGTGGATTATTGATAGAAGGCGCGGGAATCGTGACGGTTCAGCCCCCGGCCCCTGGAAGATTAAGGCTTTCTACTCCGGGACCACGATGTCTTCCCGGCTTGCCTCCGCCGCGATGCACCGTGACAGTTCGTCAAACATGGCGTTGCTGTATTTTCGGCTCGGAGTGCGGTCGTCTATCATCAATGTCGAGGACACCCAGTCCATGTCCTTTTCCCATGTTACGGCCTGAACGTCTCCGTACCAGACGGTTATTCCCGAATCGACATCGATAATTTTTACAGATGCTGTAATCCTTTCCTGAGACCGGGGCGGGCTTATGTATCCGACAAGGACAAGGTCGTATCCCGCATCTCTGGCCATCTCTATGGCACCGAAATTTCCGGTGTGAAATTCTTCTTTTTTACCGGGCCAGTCTTCCCTGTTCAAAACTTCGACAATCGGGACGATACCCGTTCTGAGCATTTCGGCCTGCACTGACCAGGCGAGCATACTCCCCCAACCCGGTCTTTCTGTATCCCGGTAGGAAATGTTTGCCGGAACTGAAAAGGGGATTACAGCCATTCGTACGGGAGAACCCGAGACATAACGGGTGGTTATATAATCTGCGAGGATGGTCTTTGTGTAAGCACGGGATTTGCAGTGTTCTCCAATGCGTTCATGGATGAAGGCGCATCCGGTGGCAGAAAAGCTCAGAAGAAGTGTCAGTATTATGGCGCGGAATGAGCCATTATCTGGATTGCCGGACGAATAACTGGCTGTAGTTCTTTGGAGAAAAGGAATTTTTTCCATAAGCATCTCACGGAGCATGAGGAGAATGAATCAAGTAATGTGCCATATTGTAACGCTGCTTGTAGTGGTTTTTACACTGATGCCTTTTTCCGGGTGCAGCAAGAGATATACAGAACTCCCTGCATTTTCTGCCGTCCCCTTCAAGGATTATCCGAACGAATCCGTGGGCCGATTTAAAACGTCTTATCTGGCCGACCAGATAGATAATTTTTACAGAGGGACTGACCCCGGGCCCATCGGGATTACCACTTTTGTCAATGTTGACGACCTCTACTCCACCTCTACGTTTGGACGGATGGTTGGCGAGCAGCTTATGAGCGAACTGGCGATGAAGGGCTACGATGTGGTCGAGCTCCGGCATTCGGATGCCATCCAGTTTCTTTCGTCAGCCGGTGAATTTGCGCTTTCGAGAAATGTTGCGGCAGTCCGGCCGACCAGAGATCTCGGAGGAGTGGTGGTTGGAACATACACAGTCTCTCCGGTAAGGGTTTATCTCAATGCGCGTCTCCTGGATCCGCGCAGCTCGATAGTGCTTTCAGCGGGATCGGTGGAAATGGAAAAAACCGATGAACTTGCACGTCTTCTCAGGGGCGGCGGGATCGTTACGACTATGGAAAGGATTCCCGTAAAGCACCTCGGATGGTACCGATATCCTCTGCAGGCACTCACTAATCCAGCTCTGATGGAGAGCGAAGATGAAACAGGACCGCAGCTTCCGGCGCTTTCAACAAGAGTAACCCCGCAGATGCCCAGATGACATCAGATCCCTCACTTTGTTCGGGATAGAGTAAATGCTGAAGCACTGACTCTACTTCTCCCACTTATCAGGGCTCAGTGAGAAGGGAATGAAGTCTTTTCCGGAGCGCCGAACGTTCTTCCACTCAACGTCTGTGCGTGTTTCCTTTGGCCGGCAGAATTTAGCCGTCGCGTTTTCCGGTCTGCTGCAGTCAATGTACATCCAGCCGGGATGGGGGCGAAGCGTGTCGAGTCCAAGCAAGGACATCAGTCCGAAGAATCTGTTTCCGAAAATTATCGTGCAGGACAGGAGGAGGAGAACTGTGATTACGGAATACCCGACAATATTGATCATCAGGCCGATTCTTTCTTGGTTTGAAGACATTGCAAATACCCTTCAGAAGGGCGTCATGATTAGTATATCGGCTGATTTTATGGAATCTTTACAGGCATGAGCCTGCTTTTTCCGAAAAGCGGGGGGATTTTCACCTTAACAAACATATTCTTGACGGAATCTGCAGGTGCTTGATATGCAGCACCGGGAAAAGTTGGAGCCGGGCCGGATTATTCCAAAAAATCAGGCAGGAAACGCCGATTTACTATTGATAATTCAAGCGACTTAAAGTAACTCTTCAAATGACTCCCCGGCAATTCTAAACTTTTCACAGTACGGACAGGGGGCGTGCCGCGTGGCTTACGATGTGAATGATAATACAAGGCACTTCTGGGTGGCATCCGGGCCCTTTGTGGAGACCTGCCTTATTTTCATACCGGAATTCTCCGCCAAATCTTCAGTGGGTGGGATTGGCGGACGATCGGAGGCCCAACTTTCTTTCTTTGATGCGGACGGGACTCTCGTAAATGAAGCGGAGATTTCCGCCCTCGCAGGCCAGCCGGCCGTTCTCGAGGTGGGGCAGTTTCTCGGAAGCTGCAAACTCGAAAGCGGCATCCGGCATGCTCATATGGTTCTAAGGTCGAAGGACCGCGCATTTGCAGCGTGCAGGATGACCGGCGGGGCAGGCGCGTCCATGCTTGGGCCGTTAACTGATGTCAACGTCGACCGGACCGGGTTCATGCCTGTTGTGTTTTCGGCTGTGAGGCATCCGCTGCTCTGCGCGATCAATTATTCCCAGGAAGATTTCGACCTGCGCTGCCAGCTATTCTTCGGTTCGAGAATTCCCGAGACCGAACTTGCCGTTCCCGGGAATGGCGCGAGGCTTCTTGCCCTCGACGTTGAATTCGAGCAGTCTCTTTCGAAAGATGCAGGCAAAACAATCCGGGCTTACCTGCGGTTTGGAGCGAAGGGTAATGGGACGGGAGGAATACAGTTTTTCGAACTGTATCCTGCGCCGAAGAATGAAGAATTTGTGAGCGGAGTCGGCTGATTATGCAGATGGTCCATCCCGGGCATATGGTTCAATGGCATGCATTCGGGCTGCACACGAACCGCACAAAAACTCTCGTACACTTTTTCCCATCGGCAGGATCGCTGACGGCCCCTTATCCTGCTCAGTGCAGGCTCACCGCTTATGGGGACGCAGTTGGTGTCAAGACGGTCACGCTGGACGGCGGCCGCGTGAGCCAGCCCGATGGAATCTGCATCGATGACGTTTTCCCTTCTCTGGAATCCGAAAAATCGGCGGCGGTTGGACTTATCATCGAAGTTTCAACTATGCAGCCGCGGCTCAACATATCGACTTCGGACTGTGTTATCGAGTTTGTCACCGAAGGTTTTTCGACCCGGTTTCATCCGGCAAAAACGGGTGAACCGGCCGCAGCAGTTAACCCGGAAAGCGCCGAGGATGGAAAGTACTGTCCGTTGGGTGTGGCTATAAAGGATAAGTATACCTCCACTTCGATATTCATGCTGAATCCTTCTGAAAATGAAGTTCAGCCGGCATTGTCCGTTCTTCGAAAAGGGACGAACAACGCCGAACTTTCAAGTCTGGAAGGCCCGGGAATTTCGCCGTCCTCGCTTCGTGAGATTTCCATCGGCGATAACTACTATTCCAGCGCGTTTGAAGTACAGCAGCCTTACGGGATGCAGCAGTATCTTCCCCTTGTTTATGAAGGAACTTCTGACTCCCGCGTAGTGATGTATTGCGTCTACCGGGATGCCTCTACGGGATGCCCCGTTTCAGTAAGTCCTCTCTCAGTAATGCTTTTTTCAGTGTGAACACCATGAGTGTAATTCTTTTTGCTCCTTTCTCGGCAACCAGTGCGGAAGCCGGTCTGATCTACCTTCTCGGGAACTACATGCGCTATCTGCGAAGCGATGTTTTTCAGCTCCGGTGCAATGGCGCGTTTCCTGTATGTGAACGGGATGCGGAAAACGGCTGGAGACGGTCCGTTCGAAGCTGTCCGGCATGCACAGGAGAACAGAGAAACCTGGCGAGATGGGGTTCCATCGAGAGCAAGGATCTCTCTTCGTTCCTGCAGCCCGACGAAGTGCAGGAAACCTGGCGAACGATTCTCGGTATTCCGGCGGCTGAACTTCTTGATTTCAAATATCGAGGCGTTCCTCTTTACGATCTGGCGAGAGGAAGCTTCAGGGATTATTTCGGGGTCGAGAGCCCTGACCTGAATGACGAAAGTCATCAGCGGGAATTGCGCCGCCTTCTGCTTGCGACGTGGCGGATGTCCATTTCAGTGCGGCGGTTCAATAACAGGATGACACCGCAGACATCGCTGGTCACAGGAGGCCAGGATTACATGACGCGCACCTTTGTCGCTCATTCGGTGGGGCAGGGAGTCGATGTCGTCGTGTTCCAGTGGAGCGCTTCTGACAGGGCGATAAATCTGATTAACCTCCACGATAACAGCTCGTTTGCCTGCGAGTTCGTGATAGAAGATCTCAAAAATATGCGAAACAACCCGGAAAGTTGGTCTGAAGAAACAATCGAGCAGCTTCACGCCATCCTCGAATTTACAGGAAGGCCGGTTCAGGTTCAGGCAGGACTGAAAAAAGCTGCGCAGTAATACTGCGGATCGGTGAAGGAGGAGTGCTTTGGCGCGAGCGAAGGACCTCCTCCTTGTTTACGAATCCCGGAAGTTCCTGATACCATACCTCTTATGCAGACCGACAATTGGCCCTGGGGCCGGGAACGTATAATCTGGGGTTTTGACCCCTCACACGAATTCACGTTCAAAATCGTCGAGCCGAAGAAAGGCAGAGAAGGATGCCTGAGTCTTCAGTATCACAATAGAAAAAGCGAAGCGTGGTTGTGCATCCGGGGCATAACCTGGGCGCTTGTTATCGTTGAAGGCAAAGTGTGCACCCGCGTACTGAGGCCTGGAGACACGCTGACTATTCCAGCGGGCGTCATTCATCGAATGATGGGGATAAGCGATGATGCTCAGGTTGCTGAACCATCCACGCCGGACCGGCATGCGGCCGACAAGAAGGTGGAAAAAGACGTAATACGTCTGCACTGTACAATGGGGCGTGAGACGACAGAACCACGAACGGACGAAGAAGCTGCTCTGGTGAGAACAGCGGTGGCTTATACGGAAGAGGCAATTTCAGCAATTGAACAGGGGAAGATGCCCGTTGAGCATGAGCCGCAATTCCTGAAGGGAAGAGGAGCTGAGCGGCTGTGAGCGTGAAGTGGCGGCTTAACGGGATTCTGCCTTTCCAGGCCGCGATATTCGATCTTAACGGCGTCATCGTAAACGATATCCCCTTCCACAAACAGGCATGGTATGAGCTGTGCGAATTACACGGCGTGCCGCTTTCAGAAGAGCTGTTCAATGTGAAGATCAACGGACGGACCAACCGGGAGATCTTTGAATTCCTTTACGACAGATCGCTTACCGATGATGAAGTCCGGCGTTATTCCGGCGAGAAAGAGGAGAGATACCGGGAGATTTTCGGACCCCACAGGAAAACGCTTCCCGGCCTCACAGGGTTTCTCACGGAATTGAAGGAAAAACGGATTCCAACTGCCGTTGCCACCAGTTCTCCGCCGGTGAACGTTCCATTTATCATGGAGTACCTCAATCTCTACGCGTTTTTCGACGTTGTGCTTGACGCGAACGATGTGACCCGGGGCAAGCCGGATCCGGAAATGTATCTGACGGCAGCGTCGCGTCTTGGAATTGATTCGGAAGAGTGTCTGGTCTTCGAAGATGCTCTCCTTGGCGTGAAGTCGGCACTGGCTGCAGGCATGAAAGTTGTGGGAGTGTCAACAACTCATATGGAACTTGAGGGAGCGGCTTTTATGATTCCGGATTACCGGGGGCTCTCTTTGAGGACCGCGCCAGCTCCCACAGCTTCAGGTACTTGAGAAAGACGTAGTGCGCCTCCAGAAAAGCCACCATCAGTCCTGGTATTCCTTCGCGATATCCTTTTCTCAGGAAATAAAACTTCACAAGGCGTATAAGCGGATTGAAAAAAATCTTCGACAAGCTCGATCTCTGCCCCTCGGAAAAAAGACTTTGCGCGGCCGAAGACGAGTGGGCGTTGAGACGCGCCACATGATCTGCGGTATCTTCGTATGTGTAGTGATAAATCTCTCCGGTGAGAAAAGCGGTCTGACCCGGCACGACGGCTTTCTCATGAGGGTCTCTTCCTCCCCAGGTCGTCACATTTCTCCTGCAGAACCTGAGCCTGTACTCCGGATACCACCCTCCTTTGCGCCACCATCGGCCCAGGTAATAGACCACACGGTTGATGTAGTATCCATCGCAACTTGCGCCTTGAGAAGCAATCTGCTCGATTTCCGCTCGAAGTCCGGGCGAAACTTCCTCGTCGGCGTCTATGTTCAAAACCCACTCCTGTGTGCACTGTTCCAGACCAGCGCGTTTCTGATTCACGTAGCCTGACCATTCGCGATGAATGACTCTGTCCGTGTACTGCCGGGCGATCTCGAGCGTGCGGTCGGTAGAGCCGCTGTCAATGACGATAATTTCGTCGCACCAGATGATGCTGCTGAGGCAGCGCGCGATATGCTTTTCTTCGTTGCAGCAGACTACGAAACATGAAATACCCATGAATTCCTATATAGCAGATATGCTTCCCAGGCCCAAAGAAAGGGGGATTTGAGTTTCTACAGGTGATATGGGAAACTCGCCATCGCCCTGCAGGTGTGATGGCGTTGTATTCTTTATAACATCTGCCAGTCTCAAAAGAGAGCGTGATGACTACTAATATTCTTGGGATTTCCGCCTTTTATCACGATAGTGCCGCCTGTCTTATTCAGGATGGAGAGATAACCGCTGCTGCTCAGGAGGAACGCTTCACCAGAAAGAAGCATGACTTTGATTTCCCGAGGAATGCGACTGCTTTCTGTCTCAGGCAGGGGAAAATTTCAATCGACGATGTCAACTTTGTCGTTTTCTATGACAAGCCTGTGCTCAAATTCGAGCGGATACTTCAGACATATGTGACAACAGCGCCAAAAGGGTTTTCTTCATACGCAAAAGCGCTTCCTCTGTGGCTCAAGGAGAAGCTGTGGATTCCTGAAACAATCAAGAATGAGCTTAATTATAAGAGCGAAGTCCTTTTTACCGAGCATCACCAGAGCCATGCCGGAAGCGCATTTTATCCTTCCCCGTTCGAGGACGCTGCAATTCTCACGATTGACGGGGTGGGGGAATGGACTACCAACAGTCTCGGTGCAGGCAAGGGCAACGAGTTCCAGATTATCAAGGATATAAAGTTCCCTCATTCGCTGGGACTTCTTTATTCTGCGTTCACGTATTTCACAGGATTCAAGGTCAATTCGGGCGAATACAAAGTCATGGGGCTTGCGCCGTATGGCGAGGCAAGATACGTACAGACGATTTACGACAATCTGATTGATCTGAAGGATGACGGTTCGTTTCATCTGAATCTCAAGTACTTCGACTATATGTCGGGGCTTGCCATGACAAACGAGCATTTTGCCGGGCTTTTCGGCGGGCCGCGAAGGAAACCTGAAACGCCGCTGACACAGCGGGAGATGGATCTGGCGAAATCAATACAGGTGGTGGTAGAAGAAGCGATGCTCAGGCAGGCTCATTATCTCCACAAGGAGACAGGTTCGGACAATCTGTGCCTTGCAGGGGGTGTTGCGCTCAACTGTGTCGGAAACGGGCGTGTGCTCAGAGAAGGCCCCTTCAAGAAAATGTGGATTCAGCCGGCGGCGGGAGACGCTGGAGGCGCGCTTGGAGCGGCATTGTGCGTGTGGTACGGGTACCTCGGCAACAAGCGCAACCCGGACGGGGAACATGATATTCAGAAGAACTCGCTGCTTGGTCCGGCCTTCACCAGGCAGGAAACGCTCGATGATCTGAAGGCGTTCAATCCTGTCTATACAGAGCTGAAAGAAAACGAACTGTTCGACAAAGTTGCCGAAATTCTTGCGGACGAAAAAGTTATCGGCTGGTTCCAGGGTCGGATGGAGTTCGGACCCCGTGCGCTTGGGGGCAGAAGCATTATCGGAGACCCGAGATCCAAGATGATGCAGTCAAAAATGAATCTCAAAATCAAGTTCCGGGAGTCATTCAGGCCTTTTGCGCCGGCTGTGATGCTCGAGCATACTCCGGAATATTTCGAGCTGGCCTGTGAATCTCCGTATATGCTTCTTGTCGCGCCTGTGTGTGAAGAGCGCCGCATTCCGATGACGGAAGAGCAGGAAAAGCTGTTCGGTATAGCCAAGCTGAACGTCCCCCGATCCGATATTCCGGCAGTCACGCATGTCGATTACTCGGCAAGGGTTCAGACGGTGGACAAAAACGCTCATCCTGTTTTCTATAACCTCCTCGATGCTTTTTACAGGAAAACCGGGTGTGCCGTGCTTGTAAACACAAGTTTCAACGTCCGTGGCGAGCCGATAGTTCACAGTCCTTCAGAAGCATATACGTGTTTCATGAGAACTGAGATGGACTATCTGGTCGTTGGAAATTTCCTGTTTAAAAAAGAGGAGCAGCCGAAGTGGCAAGAGAAGGAAGCCTGGCAGAAGAAGTTCGAACTGGATTAGAAGACAGCAGGAAGGGAAAGGTGGTTGAGCTTGCGCTTGTAAAGACGAACCCCGGGATCAATCCACTTGATGAACTGTATTTCAGGAAGCCCGTGCGGCAGCATGTCAAGGAATTCGCATGCATCATCAGCATCATTCTGCTGATTATTGCCGGGGTGAATATATATCTGCACTCGAGGTTCGCGCCGGGCCTGTCGCTTGCAGGTGCGGCAGCGCTCCTGCTGGTGCTTGGTTACGCTGCACCATCGATACTGCGGCCGGTCTGGAAGGGATGGATGTATTTCGCCGAAAAGCTGGGCGCGTTTGTCAGCCTTGTTCTTCTGACGGCCGCATGGGCGATCGCAATGGTGCCTGTTGCTCTGATCACGCGCCTCTTCCAGGCAAAGGTGATGGATCTTTCGTTCAAGGCAGATGTCTTAACCTATTGGGAACCGCGTGATCCCAGGAACGATGACTTCAAGCTGCTGAAGCGGCAGTTTTGAAAAGCGTCACCTCAGCACTCTCTCCGCAAATCCGAGGTTCTTTCCCATCCTTTCCTTCGCAGGCCCTGTGTAATACTCCAGCTCACCGCCGAGAATTTTCCGCTCATTTTCCGAAAGCTCTGCTTCGAAAAATTTCCTGAACTCCTTGTCCTCGAGAGCAACTTCAAGCAGTTTCCTTCCTTGAGCCTGAGCTTTCTTTGCAAATTCCTTAACGGCATCGTGTCCCACTCCGATAGTTGAATGCGTAAAGCCGTGACCGCGCAGGATTGCAACCATTGCTTCACTTGGAAAATCACGGACACGCTGAAGATTTGCGGCAACAATATCAGTATTCACTGACAGCTGATCGAGCGCTTTCTCGGCTCTTGCAAAGGATTCCATCACTTCAGCCATCATGGCGTGAGGCTGGTATCGTCCCTGCACCGAACTTCGAAGGTCGCGCTGCAGATCGGTATTAATCATGGCGTAGAGAACCCGCATGCCTGATTCGACAACTGCCGCTTTGCCCGCGATATTCTCCCAGTTTATCGGGTTATTTTTCGCTGCGTCCGCGCTCGAACCGCCAAGTCGCTTTTTAGCGTCGCGGGAAGTGACTTCATTTACATCGGATGAATAAAGGATCCTCATGTCATCTGCGAAGTCTCCAAGAACGTGCATAAGAGTAACAAGAGCATTGCCGACATCAGCAAGCCGCTCTTTCTGAACAACCTGGGTCGCTGTGTAGTCAGGCTCGAGCCCGAATCTCGCAAGAACCTGACGCTCGAATTCAAGAGCTTTTCCCGGCCCGATGACCATGGCGACACTCGAACCGGTCCCGACAATGCCTGCGACTTTGCCTCTCAGAGACTTAAACGCTGCATCACATTTCTGGTATCGTTCGGCAATCCTCGCTGCGTATCCGGAAAATGTGAGACCAAAAGGGACAGGAGAGGTCTTCTGCAGATGCGTCCTTCCAGCCTGCAGAATGTCCTCAAAGGTCCGGGCGAGGTCGCAGAGCTTCACGCCTACCCTGGCAATCTGTGGTCCAAGACACTTTTCCCAGCACTGCCGAAAAAGCCATGACCTTGCGGTGTCGATAATGTCATACGAGGTGGTGCCAGGGTGCAATAGTGCCTTCGTTTCGCTCCGGATATGGCGTCCAAGTTCCTCGAGCACCGCCAGCTGATCGTGTTTTGTGACCTGTTCTTCGATGAGCGCCATATTCAGCGGGTCCATCTGTTCCAGCGCCTTATCGACTTCGGCGAGGTGTTCGGGCTTTGCCTGGCCGAACTCGACTCTTTCCGCGAGGAGTTCCCGCTGGACTCTTGCACATGCCCGCCATTCGGCTTCCGGTGTCAAGTAGTCGAGAAGGACCTCTTGAGCGTATTTCCCGTCGTCGGGTGAAATAGAAGCAAGCCTCTGTCTGGCATCAGCAGTCCGGGCAGGGGACATCCCGGAAACACGGTTCAGGTTGTCTTGAGACATTCTGGCCTCCGAAACGAAAAGACGTGATTTACGATTTTTCCAACTTGCCACAATTTCCCGGATGGGTCACGTTAACTAAAGGAAGATCTCATGTTTTTCAGGAGGCACGATGATGAAAACCTTAATGTTTGTGGTGCTCGCGGCTCTTGTTTGCCGGCCCCTGGCGGTTGCGAAGACTCTGGACGAACTTCTCGTTGAGAAGGGAGTAATTACTAAAGCCGAAGCAGTAAGCGTCGTGACCGGCGGTGACGCCGGACCGAAAGTCTACTGGAATGAAGGAACCCGCATAGAATTTCCTGACAAGGGTTTCATGCTCCAGATAAATGCCCTAATAAAGAGCTCTTATGTCTACACAAAGGCGATGAAAGGCGACACAAGCACGTCGGATTTCAATGTCCGGAACGCAAGGCTCGTCCTGTCAGGATACGCGCTCAACCAGGAATTCAAGTATAGAGTGGAATATGACGGGGCGTTGAACAGACTACTCGACGGATACCTCACCTGGAATCCCTGCAAGGAAGGTGAAGTCAAGTTTGGACAGTTCAAGACGGCGATAAGCAGGCAGTATGCGAGCAACAGCTTCAAGCTCATGTTTCCGGATGCTTCGTTTGCCTCTGACTATTTCAACTATGGCTACCAAAAGGCCGGGAAAGTGACCGCAAAAGTATTTGACGGCGCAGTCACGGCAGGTCTTGCTCTTTCCAACGGCAACAGCGATGGCGAAGGGCCATATGCCGCATCAGTCGACGCGAAGAACCTCCTGATCTCCGATCTTCGCTGGAACATAACAGGCAAGATGAATCCATACGAGGAAAGCGATTTGGGATTTACTCAGGATCCTGCAGTCAACATCGGCGCTGCCTATGCGTACTCTCCTCAGAATACGGAGATCGGTGAGGTTGTCGAAAGTCTCAATGTGAACCGTGTGAATGTCGACGCAAACTTCAAATACCGGGGCCTCGGTGTGAACGCTGAATACTATGTGTCTAATGAGGATCCAAAAGTTGCCGATACGGAATCATGGACGACTCAGGGCACATACATCCAGGCGGGATATTTTCTGCTTCCGAAGAAGTTCGAGGTTGCGGGACGGTGGAGTTATGTCTCCTGTGACGAGGGCAAAGGCCTCGGTCTCTGTTCAGGCGTTGATAGCTTCAATCAGGCCACAGCTGGTGTGAACTACTACATATGGAACTATAACCTCAGGCTGCAGGCTGCCTATGACTATCTGAAGGCAGAGCCTGTCGACGAAGATGCGACAGGCCGGAGCAGATGGATGCTGCAGCTGCTGGGGATTTTGTAATCATTCCAGGGAGGGGCGCCGCAGGCGGAGCGGGCCCCTCCATTCCTTCAGGCTCATTGATCTCCAGCCCGAGAAAGGTCAAAATTGACCCTCTTCCCCCATTATTCCTGTGGACAGGTGCACACCATGTGGTGAATGCTGAAGGGGGAGTTTTTGCCATATGTTTGAAGGACTTAGACGGTTAATCAGTCAGCGAAGGGATGACGACAGCGGGGAAACCGCATCCGCGCCCCGCACACGAATTCTTACCAGAGAAGGTCTCTACGATCTCGGATCGAAGCTCGCGGCGGAACATGGAGGACAGATTGTCCGAAGGGCGGGGAGAAGACTATATAAGAGCCTGGAGTCGAACTGCAACAAGCTGGAAGTCTCATACGGCATCCTGACTGAACTTGATCAGGAGAAGAGACCTCTGACTCCCGGCGTGGAATGGTTCCTCGACAACTACCATATCGTTGAAAAACACATCCTCGATCTTCGCAATCACTTTCCTCCCTCATATGACAGAAGTCTCCCGAAGCTGCTGAAGGGAACTTTCAACGGCTATCCGCGGGTGTATCAGCTCGCGCTCGAGTTTCTTGAGAACACCGACTCTGTGCTTGAAGTGTCTCTTCTGAATTCGCTTCTCCGGGGCTATCAGGATGAAGGAGTCGTTCTCACAATCGGCGAGGTCTGGGCTGTTCCAATCATGCTCCGGCTTGCGCTGCTCGAGAGTCTCGAAACCCTCACGTCAACGATGATTTCCGCGATGCAGGAAAGCCACGCAGCTGACAGGCTTATAGAAGAGATAATCGGTGAAGAAGGACGTCCTGGCACGGAGATACTGCTTGCACTCGCCGCGAAAGTCGTTGCGCGTCCTGACTTTCTCCGCACAGGAGCTGCCAATCTCATCCGGCGTCTTCGTGATCAGGGCCCCCGCGCATCTCTTACGCTGCAGTGGCTCGAAGAAAGACTGCGTGAGACCGGGCGGGAGCCTGAGGAGATTCTGCGCAGTCAGCAATATCAGCTTGCAGCGGATCAGATTTCAATCGCTAACGTAGTGAACTCTCTGAAAGCGCTGAGCTATATCAACTGGCAGGAGTGGTTCGAGGAGACGAACAAGGTCGAGCTGGTCCTCCGGAAAGATCCCTCGGGGGTGCATGCAAAGAGTGATTTCAAGACGCGCGATCTCTGCCGTCACAAAATTGAAAAATACGCCAGGAAAACGGGCAAAGAGGAAGTCGATATCGCAGGGGCGGCAGTTGAGCTTGCGGCAGGAGCCGGCACAGGAACCAAGGCCGGAGAGGCAATTTCCCGCCTCCGCTTCGATAAAATCGATAAAAGGACTCACACCGGCTATTACCTTTTGTCAGACGGCCGGGCTGCGTTCGAAAGAGCGATTCATTTCAGGCCGGGACCCCTTCTTGCCTTTTCGCGGTTCTGCAAATCGGAAGCGTTTCTGCTTTATTCACTCAGCATCTTCGTCCTGAGTTTTCTGCTCATTCTGAAGGCGATGGTTTACTCGGTCCAGTCCGGCGGAACTTTCGCGCTTTCCATCATGGGTTTGTGCATCTGTATCGTGCCGGCTACTGAAATTGTCGGCAACTTCGTGCAGTGGGTAGTGTGTCACCTGACAGTCCCGAGTCTGCTTGCAAAGTATGACTTCAGCGAAACTGGAATACCAAAGCAGTTCAAAACAGCGGTGGTCGTGCATGTTCTTCTGAGCGGCCGCGAGAGTCTTCAGAGAGCGCTCGACGCGCTTTACGTGCGATACCTGGCAAACAACGATCCGCAGCTTATCTTCGGCCTGCTTGCGGATTTCAAGGATTCCGAGACAGCCTCGCGTCCAAGCGATGACGAGATAAGGGAACTGTCGCGGGAATTTGTCGACAGGCTCAACAAGGACGCGGGGGCGATACGTTTTTTCGTCCTTTTCCGCAGGCGTTTGTGGAATGAAGCCGAAGGCGTTTTTATGGCCTGGGAGAGGAAGCGGGGTAAGGTTGAAGAATTCAACAGGCTCATTCTCGGTGATAATTCGACGACATTCGAGACAGATGGGGCCCCTGTTGATCTCATCCGGCAGTGCCGTTTTGTGATCACGCTCGATGCAGATGGCCAGCTTCCGAGAGGAACGGCTCACAAGCTTGTTGGAGCGATGGCGCATCCTTTGAACCGGCCCGTTCTCGATCCTGAACGGAGAGTTGTCACGGAAGGGTTTGGGATAATACAGCCCAGGGTCGGGGTCTCTCTCTCCAGTGCGCATCAGTCTCTGTTCTCCATGACTTTCTCCGGGCATTCAGGACTGGATCCTTATACACAGTCAGTCTCTGATGTTTATCAGGATCTGTTTGGAGAGGCGTCGTACATCGGAAAGGGCATCTATGATGTCAAGGCTTTCGCAGAGGCCACTGATGGACGGGTGCCGGAGAATGCGCTTCTCAGCCACGATCTTTTCGAGGGCGGTTTCGCCCGGTGCGCCCTTGCGACCGACATCGAGCTTTTCGACGATTTCCCCTCGAAATACCATGTTCACGCAAAACGTCAGCACCGGTGGATCCGGGGCGACTGGCAGCTTCTGCGCTGGATATTCAACTGGGTGCCGGATTCGAACTGGAAATGGCACCGGAACCCTCTTTCAGGTCTCGCGCGGTGGAAACTTCTCGATAATCTGAGGCGAAGCCTTGTTGCGCCGTCGATCCTTGCTCTTCTTGTGGCAAGCTGGACCATTCTTCCTGGTTCACCCCTGTTCTGGACCCTTCTCGCTATGCTCGTAGTGGCATTTCCGGTTTACGCCAATCTTGCCCAGGCTCTGATAATTCCGCCGCTCGGACTCTCGATTCAGAGTCATGTCACAGGTGTCGGACGCGACATGTACCGGATGTCGAAGCAGGCAGTGCTTACGCTCGCCTTTCTGCCACATCAGGCGCTGCTTTCAGTTCATGCGATTATCCTCACGCTTTACCGGAGTTTTTTAAGCCGCAGGCATCTGCTCGAGTGGGAGACGCACCTTCACTCCGAGCGCCGTCTGAAGTCCAATCTCGCGTCTTTCCTTGTGGAAATGGCCGAAGCTCTCATTCTTACCACGGCTGTGTTTCTCGCCGTGGTGATCCTCAGGGTGGAGAGTCTCATATATGCGGCGCCATTTCTTCTCATGTGGGTGTCATCTCCCTTCATCGCGGCGGGACTCAGCAGGCCGCTTAAATCAGTGCTGCAGGAACTCGAAGAGCCGCAGCGCCAATACCTCAGGCAGGTGGGATATGACACATGGAAGTTTTTCCGGGAGAATCTCAATGAAGAGAACAATTTCCTCATTCCCGATAATGTTCAGCTTGTTCCGAACTACGTAATCGCAAGGCGGACATCTCCCACAAACATCAGTCTCTCGATGCTCGGGATCTGTTCCGCATACGATCTTGGATTCCTTCCTTCGGTGTCCGCGCTTGGACTGATGGAGAAAGTTATTCGATCTCTGCAGAAGCTCGAGAAATTCAAAGGCCAGTTTTTGAACTGGTATGGGACCGATGATTTGAGGTCCCTGTATCCGCGCTATATATCGATGGTCGACAGTGGAAATCTGCTCGGGCACTTCGTGGCGCTGCTTGGCGCCCTTGGCGACTTTGAACGAGGGCCGTTTGTTTCCGGCAGGCATCTTCAGCACATTTCCATCCTTCTGAAAAACCTTCGCGTTCCCGAGAGAGAGGGCGAGATGTTCAGCCGGCTGGCTGAAATGGGCGACACGCTGATGGAAAGCCGTCCGACGAATCAGAAGATAGCGAGAGTCCTTTCCGTAATCTCCAGGGGGCTTCCTAACGTGACAGGAACTTTCGATCACCTCCCCAACAAAAGGAATTTCCTTGCGGATCTATCCTATTTTGCGCCTCTTCATGATCTCTTCGCGTGGGTTGAGGTTTATGAAGCGCTCAAAGCGGACTGCCACATCGAAACAAAGGCCCTTGTTACCGAAGGCCAGGCCGGACTCTGGGCTGAAATAGACGGAACACTTGCGAAAGAACTTCTTTCGCCGCAGGTCCTGCGGAATCTCCTCCCGAAGATCCGCGATCTCGTGGAAAGACTCAGTACTGAAGATACTTTCCGCCACACGGCGGCGTTCCTGGCCAGATGCGAAGAACTCTCCTTCCATGCGGGCAAGGCGGAAGAGGCGCTTCTTGCGTTCGACGACTCAAGCCGTTTCGCGGCTGCTTCACTCGAGGAACTTATCCAGGGGATGGATTTCAGGTTTCTTTTCGACGAGGGCAAGAATCTCTTTGTTATCGGGTATAACGTCGATTCGGCGCGCAGAGACAACAGTTTCTACGATCTGCTGGCGTCCGAAGCCCGGCTTGGAAGCTTTATGGCTATCGCTCTGAATCAGGTTCCGCAGCAGCACTGGTTTGCGCTTGGAAGAGGTCTGTCAGAGAGCGCAGGAGGCAAGGCCCTCCTTTCATGGAGCGGCACGATGTTCGAATACATTATGCCTCTTCTTGTCATGAAAGATTTCCCGGGGACGCTTCTCTCTGAGACATACAAATCCGTCGTGCGGGCGCAGCAGGTGTACGCCAGACGGTACTCGGTCCCGTGGGGTATTTCTGAATCAGGTTACAGCGGCGTGGATTTCGAAAAGACGTATCAGTACCACGCTTTCGGCGTGCCGGGCCTCGGTCTCAAACGCGGGCTCGATGATAATCTCGTCATTTCGCCGTATTCAACATTCCTTGCGCTTATGATTGCGCCTCAGGAAGGGGTGAAGAATCTCCATACTCTTGAGTCCGAGGGCGCCCGCGGTCCGCTTGGGTTTTTCGAGGCGGTTGACTACACGGGGTCGCGCCTTGTGGAGCATGAAGACAGGCATATCGTCCGTTCCTTCCTTGCTCACCATCAGGGCATGAGCCTTATCGCTCTCAACAACGTGCTTAACAACGGAATCTTCCAGGAGAGATTTCATCGCGACCCGCGCGTGCGCTCATGCGAGCTTCTTCTGCACGAGAGATTCCCCGAGAGGCTTCCGACTTTGACCACGGAGGAGAGCCTTGTCACACAGCCTGAGCTGAGAGAAGAGGCTGTCGAAGAGAGCATCACCTACATACTCAGTACGCCGCATACGAGTCAGCCCCGGACGCATCTCGTTTCGAACGGCCAGTACACGGTCATGGTCGATCATATCGGAAGCGGATTCAGCATTTTTGACCGCGAAACGCATCTCACGAGATGGAGAGAAGATCCTCTTTACGACAGCATGGGAACCTACTTCTTTGTCCGCGATCTCGAGACTCTCGAAGTGTGGTCCACGACGTTCCAGCCGACAAAGAAGGAGCCGGAAAGCTACGAGGCGATTTTTACCCCTGATAAAGCCGAATACAAACGGAAAGACAACGGAATCTTTATCCATACGGAAATAACTGTGTCGCCTGAGGATAACGTGGAAGTACGGCGCACTACTGTCGCCAATCTTTCAAAGAAACGGAGAACGATTGAGCTTACGAGTTACGGTGAAGTAGCTCTCGCACCGAGGCGTTCCGATGCTGTTCATCCGGCGTTTTCCAAGATGTTCATTGAATCGAAATGGCATCCTGAAATAGACGCCCTGTCGTTTTCCCGGCGCCCGAGATCAGCAGGAGAAGAGACTCTTCATTTTGTGCACAGCGTAGGCAGCCGGGTCGTCTGGAGCAAGCTGCAGTATGAAAGTTCGCGGGTTAACTTCCTGGGGAGGGGTAATACGCTTCATCATCCCGCTGCGTTTGAATCGACGAAGCCCCTGTCGGGAACGACCGGGTACGTTCTTGATCCGATTTTCTCCATACGCACTCAGCTCGAGCTCGCGCCGGGCGAGTCTGAAACAGTGACGTTCTATTCAGCTGTGGCGCAACAGAAGGAAGAGGTGATCGGGCTGGTGCAGAAGTACAAAGATGCGCACCAGGTCGCACGTGCGTTCGAAATGGCGTGGAGCCAGAGCAGTGTCGAGCTGCGAAATGAACGAATGTCAGCAGGTCAGGCGCAGGCCTATCAGCGCCTTGCAAATGCGCTGCTCTTCAATCTGCCCAGAGTCCGGGGCAGGGTCGAAGTCATCAGGAGGAATAAGCTTACGCAGGATGGATTGTGGCGATTCGGGATTTCGGGCGATCTTCCCATTGCGCTGGTCTTCCTGAGCGAACCTGGCGAGCTCAGGATCGTGAGGGATCTTCTCACTGCGCACTATTACCTCAGAACACGCGGCTTCCAGTTCGATCTTGTGATTGTGAATGAGTATCCGGGGGGATACATGCAGAATCTGCAGGAGGAACTCGAACAGATTGTAAAGGCGAGTCTTTCTGCGCAGCTGATCGACAAGAATGGCGGAGTGTTCATACGCACATCGCAGCAGATGTCCCGTGAGGAAAGGGATCTTCTTGAATCTGTGGCCCGCGTGGTGCTTCACGGCGGGAAGGGATCTCTCTCAGCGCAGCTCAAGCTCGATGACTCTCCGGAGGAATGGGTTCCTTTTGAAAGAAGAGTCATCCTTCCGCAGCAGAAACCGCTTCAGACAGTGCCGCCGGAAAATATGTCTTTCTATAACGGGATTGGAGGATTCACGGACGGCGGCAAGATTTACAACATTCAGATACGGAAGAACAAGCTGCCTCCTGCGCCGTGGTCCAATATCATCGCGAATCCATCGTTCGGTACGCTGGTGACAGAGACGGGGGCAGGCTATACGTGGGCCGACAACAGCCGTGAAAACAGGCTGACTCCCTGGAGCAACGATCCTGTCTGCGATCCGCCTTACGAGGTCATTTTCCTCAGAGACGTGAAGAATGGAGGTTACTGGTGTCCGACACCTGGACCAGTGAGAAACGAAGCTGATTATTCAGTAGAGCACGGCTTTGGATTCACAAGGTTCAGAACGGAAATCGACGGAATTCAGAACGAGCTTCTGATAACTATTTCTCCCGAGGAGCAGGTGAAGTGGTGGCAGCTCAAGCTCACGAACACTTCGGGCCGCGAGCGTAATTTCGAGGCCTACCTCTATGTCGAATGGGTGCTGGGAGTACTCCGCGAAGACAGTTACAGGTTCCACGTGACCGCGTTTGACGAGCCTTCCGAGACGCTCTACGTGACAAACAGCTACAATAATGAGTTCGGAGGCAGAGTCGCATTCATCGGATCGGATCATCACATCTCGTCGTATACGGGGAGACGATCCGAATTTGTCGGCAGATTCCGGGATCTGACCTGCCCGGCGTTTCTCGAAAAGGCTGTCCCACAGGCTCTTCTGAGAGGAATCGGAAAGCATGAACCGCTCCTGACGAAGAGAGTCGGAGCTGCGCATGATTCAAGCGGGATCATACAGGTTCCGGTGACTCTGGCTCCGGGAAAGTCGGAAACTGTGCGCTTCTTCCTCGGTGTCGCGCCATCGCAGGATGCGTTTCGATCGGCAGCGGGTAACTGCTGCGCGCCGGGGGCGTTTGAAAGAGCATTCGATGGTATTCAGGAGTTCTACAGGAACAGATGCGGGAGTATTCAGGTGTCGACACCCGATCCCTCGTTCGACCTGCTTCTCAATGGATGGCTCCAGTATCAGAATGTTTCATGCCGGATTTTCGGCCGTACCGCCTTCTATCAGAGCGGAGGCGCGTTTGGTTTCAGGGATCAGCTGCAGGATTCAATGGCTCTCCTTGATACCGATCCTGACATGACAAGAAAAGCTGTCATGCTGCACGCGTCACGGCAGTTTGTCGAGGGCGATGTGCAGCACTGGTGGCACCCTCCTACAGGAAGAGGCGTGAGGACCCGTATGAGCGACGATTTCCTCTGGCTTCCGTTTGCGGTCACGCAGTACATCCGCGCTACGGGCTACAGAGGAATCCTTGATGAAGAAATATCATACCTCGGGGGCCAGCATCTCCAGGAATACGAACATGAGGCGTACATTGTGCCGTATGAAAGCGATCAGCGCGGGTCGATATACGAACACTGCGTGAAAGCGATAGATCGCGCGCTTAAATTCGGCGAGCACGGCCTGCCCCTTATGGGCAGTGGTGACTGGAACGACGGCATGAACGAAGTGGGAGCCGCGGGCCGCGGTGAAAGCGTCTGGCTCGGATGGTTCCTGCTCACGATTCTCAGGGAATTCACGATTATCAGCGAAGAAGTCGGCGACATCGAACGGCACAAGAAGTACTCCGAGACGATATTCTTCCTTCAGAATGCAATGGAGAAAGACGGCTGGGACGGCTCATGGTACAGGCGCGCATTCTTCGATAATGGCACGCCTCTCGGCAGCGCTGAAAATGAAGAGTGCAGAATCGATTCGCTCACACAGAGCTGGGCGGTCATATCGGGCATGGGAAATCCGCAGCGGGCTGAAAAAGCGATGAACGAGGTGTACGAGCAGCTCGTCGATGAAGAGCATGGGCTTATCCGTCTGCTGACTCCGCCTTTCGACAAAGGAGGTCTGAAACCCGGCTACATCAAAGGGTACCTTCCGGGGATCCGTGAGAACGGGGCGCAGTATACTCATGCCGCGGCGTGGGTGGTCATGGCGACGGCGATACTCGGGAAGGGTGAAAAAGCAGTGTCTCTTTTCAATATGATTAACCCCATTAATCATACAAGCACGCCTGAGGGATTGAATCAGTACAAGGGTGAACCATACGCGATGGCGGGCGATGTTTACTCCGTGTTCCCCTATGCCGGAAGAGCGGGGTGGACATGGTATACAGGGTCTGCAGGATGGATGTATCAGGTGGGCCTTGATCACATACTTGGTCTCAAGGTACTGCCTGGATGCTTTACTGTCGATCCATGCGTTGCTCCTTCATGGAAGAATTTCCGCATTGAACTCCAGCGCGGAAATGTCACATACAGAATCAAGGTTGAAAATCCTGACGGCGTGGAACGCGGCGTGAAAGAGGTCCGGCTCGATGACCAGGTGATGGATGATAAGAATGTCCCGTTGATTGACAGCGCGCTCCCGGTCACGAGGGAAGTGAAGGTGGTGATGGGGTGAGGCATGGAAACAGAGAGATTGTCAGGGGCTTTGTTCGGAGCTGTTGTGTGAATTCAAGGCAGAAGAGCGCCCTTGCGTCAAACCTGCATGGCGCCGCCGAGTGAAGCCCGTGGCAATCGCAAAGCACCTCTATCGCGCATACTCATGCGCACACCTTCGCGGGTTCTTCTTTCTCATCGTCGGAGCGGCCGCAGGATTCGTCTCGAGCAGCGACTATCGCCTCCAGTTCGCGCGCTGCCGCCTTGTACTGTTCGGCGAGGAGATGCGTTTTTCGCGCGTCGAATGAAGTTCTTCCCAGGAAACTCAGTTGATTCTGAACTTCTGTCCGGAAAATCATTGTTTCGAGAAGAAAGAGATCCTTTCCTTTCCGATTTTCCGAAGGCGCTGTATCGAGAGTCATCTGCTTAATCCCGTCTTCAGTTGCGAGAGAAAAGTTCGAAAAGGACAGCCTCTCCGTAAGTCTCTGGTTGCTCATGCAGTGGCTCCGGTAAGCGACGCTTGTCACCATCGTTCTCGCGATGGCCCATCTCGCTTTCGTGAAATCAGAGGCCGCGGCAAGCAGGTCTTCCACAGAGTCGATGCTCATTTCGCTCGCATCGACAGGAAGAACCACGAGATCAGAATGAGCGATTGAACTTCGCGTCAGGATATTGAATTCAGGAGCAGTATCAATGAGGATGTGATCGTATTGAAGATCGAGTTCCTGGAGAAGCGGCGGAAATTTCGAGAAATACTTTGCCGCGTAGCCCGGGACAAAATAGCGCAGTTCATTTCCTCCGGGGATGATGTCCAGGTTGTTTCGTACCGGTACAATGAACAGTTCATCCCTGGCAGGCGCGGCACTATCTTCGAATCTGCCCGTCTCCTGCTTTCGAAAAAAAATCCGGGCAAGGGGCGGATACTTGGGGAAGGAGTCTCCCGACTTTCTCTTGCGGAAAAAGCGGGTGGCGTGAGCGGAAGGATCGAGATCGATGACAAGAGTCCGGCAGTCCCGTTTCGCAAAAGCATGTGCTATATTGACTGCAAGGGAAGTCTTCCCGACTCCGCCTTTCAGCGAAGAGATACAAAAAACGCTCACAACAACAACGACCTCCTTTATCCCTGATAGATGCCGTGATAGATGCGCGGACTCGCGGGAGATGCCTCCCCATCTCCATCGGTGAACGGCGACAAACGGGACCCCTCCAAAGCACTCCCGGCAGATCAACTTTAAACTGGTTAAAGCGCGCGGGCAGAGGATCTTTTAACAGAAGATTGTGGTGGTTGCAAATCCATGAGGGAAATAATTGGACAGGCCGGACAGGTGGGGAACATTGGGACTCAATTGAGCTCAATGAAAAAGACATCATGCTTGTGCGCTTCATCCCATGCTTTCCCAACCGCCTTCCATCCAGGCCGGGTGTACCACTCCTTCGTGCGCCTCCTCGAGCGTTTCGTCCCAGGCAGTAGAAAGATAATTTGCGCAGAACTCCACCGCGTTTCTGTCGTTGATTCTCAGCAGTTTGATGCATTCGTCTCTACTCACGCAGCTTTTCCTTCAGCTTCTGATTCTTCTTCTCAGCTTCGTTTCTAAGTTCCCCTTTGTAATCAGCGACGGCTTTCATCAGCCTTGCATCCTGCGTTTCTCCGCCCGCGGCGATAATCTGCGCGGCAAGAATTCCGGCGTTCCAGGCATTTCCGATTGCAACTGTCGCAACTGGAATCCCTTTCGGCATCTGGACTATTGAAAGAAGCGCATCCTGGCCCTGAAGAGGCCCTGATGGGATCGGGACGCCGATGACAGGAAGTTCTGTATGAGCTGCAATAACGCCGGCAAGATGCGCGGCGCCGCCGGCTCCGGCGATAATAACGCGAAAGCCCCTCTCCCGCGCTGAGACGGCAAACTCGGTTGTCTCGACAGGAGTGCGGTGAGCTGAAAGCACTTTCATCTCGAAAGGAATCTCGAATTTCCTGAGAATGTCGGCCGCCTCTTTCATTATGGGCAGATCGGAATCACTTCCCATCAATATGCCGACAAGGGGATTATTCTGTCCGTTCATCGGTACCTCTTCCTCCTTTTCAGTGACCGGCCTGGAAAGGAACTCCTTTCAGCCATGCAACGACTTCATCCATCTGCGAGCCACGCGAACCTTTGACGAGAATGAGTGTGGCTTCGGGCTCGTTTCCAATTGATGCCATAAGTTTCGTATGAAGCGAAGCTTTTGACTCGAAATTAAAGGCTTTCTGTCCCTGACGAGCCACAAATTCAAATCCCTGCACCCAGTCTGCGGAAAATGAACCGGCCGCAAGCAGAAGATCAATGCCCGAACGCGCCGCTTCCTGGCCTGTCTCCATATGATACTGTTTCTCACGGGCGCCAAGTTCGAGCATGTCTCCAAGCACTGCAATAACGCGTTTGACGCCGGAGGCGGGGTTTTTCCTCATTTCAGCGATGGAACTGAAAGCGGAAGCCATACTCAGAGGATTTGCATTGTAACAATCGTTGTAAAGAATGAGACCTGAATCAAGGCGCAGGAGCTCGGAGCGAAGAGGCGAAAGAGACGGCGATGCAAGTGCTGCCGCGGCCTGCTCAGGTGTGCAGAGGCCTGTCGAAAGGGCGATAACACACGCTGAGAGAGCATTCTCCACGTTGTATCTGCCGGGAACAGGAATTTCAGCACGTCCGTTTCCCCAGGGTGATTCCCATTCGAATGCATGGCCGAAGTTTTTCTCGACGCCGAGCGGAATAAGCCTTGTTATCCGGACATCCGCATCAGCCTTTCCCGATGCGGAAAGTGTCACGACAGTGCCTTGCTTCCGCAGTTCAGGGCCCTTCCGGGCGTAGAAGCCTTCGAGTACAGGATCATCGATATTTGCGAGGTAAAGAACGTTTCTTTCGTGGGCCAGGAGCCATTCGATATGCTCCGTCTCAGCGGAAAGAACTCCATCGATGCTTCCGAAATTGAGGAGGTGGCTTGGGCCGATGCTTGTTGTGATTGTGATGGTGGGATCGACGATGGGAGCGAGCATCGCGACTTCTCCAGGCGCGTTGGTCCCAAGCTCAATGACGGCCGCCCTGTGTGAAGCGCGAAGTTCGAAAAGCGTAAGAGGCACGCCCCACAGGTTATTGTTATTTACGGGCGTAACGACTGTCTCGGCGACTGACTGGAGGATACCGCCGGCAAGGTCCTTTGTGGTGGTTTTTCCACAGGCTCCTGTAATCGCAATAACGGGAATAGTCACCTTATGCCGCATCGCCGTCGCGAGCTTCTGTGCGGCCGTCCTTGCGTCGCTGACATAGACCGCGGTGATCTGAGGATAAGAAACGCAGGCAGCACCGAGTCGCTCTCTATTCTCGCCGATTACCAGGACACACCCCTTCTCGACACCCGCGTTTATGAAGTCGTGGGCATCGACATTACTCCCCACCTGACAGAGAAAAACAGATCCGGGTCCAAGTGTTCTCGAATCAAGTGAAATGCCCGTGAATTCACGGGCAAGAGAGCGTTCATTTTTTTGAAGAAGCTCGCCGCCGCTTTCGCTTATGATTTCCTCAGGCGACAGAAGAAGTGGAAGTTGGTCGGTCATCGCGTCAGTTTCCGATACTTGATTCTTGTCGGCCGGGCGGCTTCCGCACCAAGCCGTTTCTTTTTGTCTTCTTCGTAATCCTCGAAGTTGCCCTCCATGAAGATAACTGAGCTTTCTCCTTCAAAGGCGAGAATGTGCGTGGCGATGCGGTCCAGAAACCACCTGTCGTGGCTGACAACCAGCACGCACCCAGAGAAATTGAGGATGCCCTCTTCGAGAGCCCGCAGCGTATTTACATCGAGGTCATTCGTGGGTTCATCGAGCAATATTACGTTCGCGCCTTCTTTCAGCATTTTTGCAAGATGCACACGGTTTCTCTCGCCGCCGGATATCGCCGTGACTTTCTTCTGCTGATCTGTGCCGGTAAAATTAAAGCGGGCGCAGTAAGCGCGGGAATTGACTTCTTTTCCTCCGAGGTTGATTGTGTCGTTCTTTCCGCCTGCGATTTCTTCCCAGATGGAATTTTCAGGATTGAGTTCGCGGGACTGTTCGACATAGGCGAGTTTTACAGTTTCACCCACTGTAATAGTTCCGGAATCCGGTTTTTCCTCCCCTGTGATTATTCGGAACAAAGTTGTCTTTCCCGCCCCGTTTGCCCCGATGATCCCGACGATGCTTCCGGGAGGTATCGAGAAAGTAAGATCGTCGAAGAGAAGGTTGTCGCCGTACCCCTTCGACAGTGTTTCAGCCTGGATCACGAGATTGCCGAGCCTTGGCCCGGATGGAATGAAAATTTCGAGATCGTCGATTTTTTCAGGTCTGTTCTCGGCTACCAGATTTTCATATGCACTGATTCTGGCCTTGCTCTTTGCCTGTCTTGCTCTCGGCGACATTCGAATCCACTCGAGCTCATGTTCGAGAGTCTTCATGCGTTTTTCTTCCTGGCGCTCTTCATCTTCGAGGCGTTTCTGCTTCTGTTCGAGCCACGATGAATAATTGCCTTTCCAGGGTATGCCGTGGCCTCTGTCGAGTTCGAGAATCCATTCAGCGCTGTTATCGAGAAAATACCGGTCATGGGTCACAGCGATGACCGTTCCTTCATACCGCTGCAGATGCTGCTCGAGCCATAACACCGATTCTGCGTCGAGGTGGTTAGTAGGCTCATCAAGAAGAAGAATGTCCGGCTTTTGAAGGAGCAGCCGGCACAGGGCGACGCGCCGGCGCTCTCCGCCTGAAAGGTTTTCAGCGGATGAATCGCCAGGAGGACACCGCAGGGCATCCATGGCCACTTCGAGGGTATGTTCCAGTTCCCATCCATCATTGGAATCGATGATATCCTGAATCTCGGCCTGTTCATTAATAAGGATCTCCATCCTGTCGGGATCGAGATCCGGATCTGAGAGTTGGGTGCTGATCTCTTCGAACCGTTTCAGCGCCTGTGAAATGTGGGCAAGCCCTTCTTCGACGTTTTCTTTGACGGTTTTTGACACGTCGAGAACAGGCTCCTGAGGGAGGTATCCGATAGTACGGTTCGGTGAGGCAGCTGCCTCGCCTGAAAACTCCTTCTCGATTCCCGCCATGATGCGGAGAAGGGTCGATTTTCCGGAGCCATTGAGGCCGATGACGCCGATCTTTGCCCCGTAGAAATACGATAGGGATATATCGCGAAGAACCTGCTTCCCGCCCGGATAGGTCTTGCTCACTTTATACATTGAATAGGCGTATTCGGGCATTTTTTGCTCCTTGTAGAGATATGAAGGAGCAATATAACCTATATTGATCAATGCTGGAAGTGTGCTCCGGAGGCATTAATTGAAACAGGAGGGCCGTGAAATCGAAAATGAAAAATAGCATCGTCAGTATCCGGCGCGTTCCTGATTACAGCGAGGAAGCTGTGCTGTCAGGGCTTCGCCGCTGTCTCGAGCCTCTTGGAGGAATGGGAGCGTTCGTCAAGGCGGGACAGAGAGTCCTGCTGAAACCAAATCTGCTTGCGGCGTTTGTTCCCGAGCGTGCCGTAACCACACATCCTTCGGTAGTAAAAGCTGTTGCGATGCTTGTGCTCGAACAGGGGGCGCAGGTGATAATCGGAGACAGCCCCGGCTTCGGCGCTCCTGCAGCCGTAATGAAAAGATGCGGAATCACAGGGGCTCTCTCCGGAATAAATTATGAGCCGGGCGACTTTGATCATGAATTTGAGTTTGAAGAACCATCCAACCGCGTGGCGCGCCGCATCAATCTCGTGAAAGCTCTGAATGACGCCGATGTCGTAATCACGCTGCCAAAACTCAAAACTCACGCTCAGATGGGTTTCACGGGCGCTTTGAAAAACCAGTTCGGTCTGGTTCGGGGTTTTCAGAAAGCTCACTATCACTACCGGATGAAGGACAGGAAGTGGCTTGCCGCGCTGATGATCGACATAAATGCTGTCGCAAAGCCTGCACTGGCTGTTATGGACGGAATCATCGCGATGGAAGGAGATGGACCGGCCGGAGGCGACCCAAGGTTTCTCGGCGCGCTTATCGCGGGTTCCGATATCACAGCCGTCGATACACTGGCATGCGCGTTGATCGATATCGACGTGGAATCGCTGCCTCTTATGCGGGAAGCAAGAGAGCGTGATTTCGGGGCGACCCGCATGGAAGATATTTCTGTCGCAGGTGACGACTGGGAAGGTATGAGGCAGCCTGACTTCCGGAAGACGCAGGAACTCAAAAGCGCGCTTCGCTTGCTCGCCCTTCCTGTGCCTTTTCTCGAGTGGCTGCGGAAATACCTTTCCGCGCGGCCGCGGATTATTCCTGATCTCTGCATTAAGTGCGGAGCCTGCAGAGAAGGATGTCCTGTGGATCCCTCCGCCATCAATCCCTTCAGTGACGATCATCCGGTGGATCATGAAAGATGCATCCGGTGCTACTGCTGTCATGAGTTCTGCCCGGTAAAGGCGATTGAACTGAAAAGATCTATTCTTGCGAGACTGCTGGCGTCGTAAATAATTCAAGGGCAATTCGACCCGGGGATGTCCTTTGCAGCTCCCTGTTAATAATTCATTGCCGCATATTGAGCGAGGATCATCCCGACGATGCTCAGGAAGCAGAATCCTGCAGCCAGCAGTCCGGGGAGAGCCTCTTTGATATGTCTTCTCGAACTGGATTTCAAAGAGCCACCTCTTTTTATTGCTTCTAAGAATGGATCTCATTGAGGTTCGGCTTTGATTCAGTCTAAGATCGATCTATTCATGAATGTAACATATTGAAATGGAAAGAGTTTCTACGCTTCTTCAAACAGCTGCCGGGCGCCTGCGGGACGTATCACCGTCCGCACGTCTTGATGCCGAACTCCTCCTCCGGCATGTGCTCGGATGGGAGCGCCATGAGCTTATATGCCGCGACAGTCAGATGATTGCCCGCGAAAAGATTGAAATGTTCGAAGCTCTCCTTTCCCGCCGTCTTAATCATGAGCCGGTTGCGTACATAAGAGAGAAAAAAGAGTTCTGGGGCCTTGAATTCAGGGTGGGGCCGGGGGTTCTCATCCCAAGGCCTGCAACGGAACTGATTGTTGAGCTTGCGGTGAAATATTCGGAGGAATTTCCCTGCGAGATTTCAACTGTCGATCTCGGAACAGGGTCAGGGGCGATAGCTGTCGCTGTTTCTCACGAATTGAAAAAGAGGAAAAGAGCTTTCAGGATGCTTGCAACCGACCAGAGCGAAAAGGCTCTGGATTATGCACGGCAGAATATTAAAGCTCATGGCCTCGAGAATTTGATCGAAACGAGACAAACCTCATGGCTCGAAGAACTCTCAGAATATGACATGATTCTCTGCAACCCTCCCTACATCGCCGAAGATGATTCTTCGCCTGCTCCAGGCCTCAGGTTTGAACCACAGCAGGCGCTTTTTTCAGGACCTGAAGGGCTGAATGATCTGAAATTTCTGGTACGGCAGGTTCCTGAGCACCTGAAGCCGGGCGGGGTTTTTTTGTGCGAAATTGGAGCGATGCAGAGTGCCGCCATTGCGGATTTTGCCGAAAAGGAAGTCAAAGCCCTCACACTGAAGATTCACCAGGACCTGAGCGGACTGGATCGTGTCATTGAATGCCGGACTGGAGAGCGTTTATGAGCTTTGCCGCTGAGGAACTTGCTCACGGGGCTTCTGAACTTGGTATTAAACTTACCCCTCTTCAGATCGACCAGTTTGCGCGGTATGCGGCTCTTCTCGAGGAATGGAATCGAAAGATCAATCTCACAACCGTCCGTCCGGGCGATTATTTACGCCGGCACTTTATCGACTCTTTGTATGCGGGCCGGTCGGAAGTTTTTACGGACGCCCGGACTCTTATCGATATCGGAACAGGGGGAGGTTTTCCTGGTCTGCCTCTCAAGATCGTGTTTCCGCACATTCGGGTGACGCTCGTTGATTCAGTAAATAAGAAAGTCCTTTTCCTTAAAGAAGTCGTTTCAAGGCTGGGCCTGGAGAATGCCGAGTGCCTTCACGGACGGGCGGAAGAGATCGGGAAGGATCCAAAGTACCGGGAGAGTTTTGATATTGTCTCCGCCCGCGCCGTTGCAGAACTGAGAGTCCTCGCGGAACTCGCGATTCCGCTGGTAAGAACGGGCGGCAAGGTTCTGTTTCTGAAGGGAACGGATGTTGAAACCGAGGTGAGAGAAGCGAAGCATGCTGTTGAAGAGCTTGGGGGAGGAGGGATCTCTATCGAGCCGGCAGGAGATCAGGGTTCATTGGTGATCATTGAAAAGAAAAATCCTTCGCGGGATCGCTATCCCCGTTCATTCAAGAAGATTTCAACGAGGCCGCTGTAATTGCGGCGCGTTATTCCTGCGGAGCAGCTCTACCGAATCCTGGTCTCGACAGCTCCGGCAAGCTTCCCGTCACGGAAGACGGCATACCCTTCGCTTCCAAGCCCGAATTTCCACGTTCCATCAGGAGAGGCATAATGCCATACTTCATCTCCGTCCTGGTAAGTCTCCACAAACCGTTCTGCATGAGGATGACTCGACGCATCGAGAGCTTTCTTTGCAGCTTCAATCGTCACTTTTTCTTTCCGCCAGCAGGTCATGAACTCGCCCATCGTGGCATTACAGATATCTTCGACTTCACATCCTTCTGAAAGCGCCTGCAGAGATTCCTGTTTCTCAGGCGGCAGGCCGGGACACGAGACAGTTCTTTGAGCAGTGACGGAACAGCCGCACAGCAGGAGACACATGCAGAGCAGGCGGACGGAGCGCATAAAGAATTTCATGTTCAATCCTCAGGAAGCGATCGAAACCAAATCTCGATCTTCAGCCGCTCAATCTGCAGCTTCGACGCTTTCGAAGAGAGAAAGAGCAGCAGAAGTGTCGCCTTTCTTTCCCGGGTCTTCAAGATATCGCGCTGAATAAAAAGCGAGTGTCACGGACACGTTGCCGGAGAGCGTCCTACACCGCAGTGTGATGAACCTTCGCAATATCCCCGGCTCTCGCCCCGAGATAGAGCAGGAGGGGGGACGGCTGCTGCTGGAGATCTTCAATCGAGGATGCCCTGGCGAATATGAGAGATGTAGCGAGGCCCTGCATCAGATCATATATAATCGACGCAATTGAAGGGGCTTCGTGCTGAATGAAAACACGCTGATCGACTCCTTCGACGGCAAACGGTCTCCCGCGCCTGTCAATCTTTCCGCCGAGGAATTTTGTCCGCGCGGCGGCTTCCCCGCTGTAGTTTCGTGCATATACCCCGTCAACATTGTATGCCCAAATGCTTCCCGGGCTTTCGACGCCTATCAGGAGACGGGACTTCAGAACTCCGGCTGCTCCGACGGCAAACGCGATTGTGATTCTGGTTCCAACTCCTCCATCGAACAGAATCGGCGCCTCCACGCCTGCTTTGGCGATGGCATATCCGTTCTTGATATTGTCCGGGGCGAGAGATGCAACAGTCGGCGTGCTGCATATGCCTCCCTCTCCAATCCCGATGATCAAGGCATTTGCCCCTGCCTCCACAAGCCGGGCCGCTTCAGTCGGAAGCTGAGTGCCGCTTCCGGCGACCACTTGACCCGCAAAAAGCCTTATGTCCAATCCGAAGCGATCTCTGAGCGCTTTTACAGTGTCCTTGAGGGATGTGCGATCCCTTGGATCGTATATCCGGAATGTTTCAACCCCGGCTGCTTTCAAAATCTCCACGCGTTTTACTGCATCTTTCGGATTGGCCTTGAGTGTTGCGCCCACCAGCCGCCGCGCCCTCGAGAGGAGAAGGTCTCTTCGCGGATGAGTCGAAAGAGCGGGATCCTTTTCGAGCATGGAGAAAGCTTCCTCGGCCATGATCCGCTGGTTCGCGGGTACCGACCAGATACTGTCGACGGGAATGAAACCGAAGCATCCAAGAAGGGCCATGGTTTCGAGCGACCATGCGCTTACGACGTCCGGCATTGACGACATGACGAACGGAAGAGTCACAAGATCATTAGTTGTGTAACTGAACAATCCGGTGGCGATAAGCGCGCGCGCACTGTCAGTCTCAGAAA
>CAYQVO010000016.1:58393-68205 GCA_964421085.1 uncultured Bdellovibrionales bacterium
GTTGCAGGGCTGCTTGACGCCGAGCGCATAGTCGGAGAATGTAACGCTTCGTTTTTTCGCAACAGCCTTTTCCAGAACATCGATATCCTTGCACCTGACCGGGAGGTAACCCCTTTCCTGAAGGAGCCTCTGTGTCTCAAGCAGAGCGTCGTGCGTAAGTATCTCGACGCATATGTGTCTGTCGACCAGAGCGGTGACTGCGAACCTGGATGAGATGAGACACGGCTGCTGTTCGAGATTATCGTAGGGGCTCTGAATGGGGCACATTCCAGAGGCGTGAAGCGTGTTCCTGTCTTTTGACTGCAATTCTGCCTGCAGTCCCGCAAAATACTCCGTGTATGAGGCCTCCAGCTCCGACTTCTGACCGTCGGATATCGGCTCCGAAATGTATCTCTTGAAGCTGTCGAGGAGGTCTGTGGAGATGACTGCAGCCGGGGCTATCAGATCCACAACAGGCTTCTGACGTTCAAAGGGATCGTTGCGAAGAGACTCAACTGCCGCTTTCCGCATGGAGATGGAATTTTTCTCATCGGCCGACATTTCAGCGAACGTCGGCCTGACCTTTGTGCCGTTGAAAGAAGGGTTATCGGGGATGAAAATATCGTCCCAGCCGAAGCCGTTTTCTCCCCGGGGCGACTCCGCAATCTCACCCCGCACCGAACCAAGTCTGACTTGAACCTTTTCCCCGTCAAACATCGCGAGCGCGCAGTATGCGACTGCCTTTCGCGAGGCGTCCGGGCCGATGGAACGGCACAAAGCCTTTCTTGCTTCAAGTGTACCTGCAAACTGGTCGACCAGAGGTCCCGGTCTTCCCTCCAGTCCTTCGATGCACAGGGCCGAATCCTCCACAATTACAGGAGAATTATGGTTTGCCGCGAATGCCGAACGGGCCTTTTCGCCCGCAACGTATCGAATATCAGCTTCCGTAAAGGTCTTGCACTGTACCTCGGGGACGTCGAGGCTGCCCGCCGACGCAATCTGGTACCCGAGCACCGCTTCAATTTCACGCACTTTGTTACTGTTGGTGGTAGCGAAGGGAATATCGATTCTGTTCATCATGAGTACGGACTCTATCATATCGGGAAGGATAGCGTTAGAGAGCCCTGCACGAGTACTGTCCGAAGATACCGTCAGACATTGCATTTGCCTGTTTATCAAGTTTACACTTCATAACCGTATGTCGGATTATATTGAGATAACCGGGGGGGTGCCGCTAAAGGGTTCGATTCAAGTCAGCGGGGCGAAAAATGCGGTCCTGCCGTTGATGATTGCTTCGCTTTTGACCTCCGAACCGTGCCGGTTTACCAATGTTCCAAATCTTCTCGATGTCAGCTTTCTGCTCAGACTCCTGGAGCATCTCGGCAGTGAAACGAGCTTTCAGGGTGACACGGCCGGGACATGCACTCCGTGCATCACCTCGACGGAAGCGAGCTACAGCCTGGTCAAAGCCCTCAGGGCCTCTTTCTGGATTCTTGCTCCGCTTCTCGCGAGGACCGGACACGCCCACGTAGCTCTTCCGGGAGGGGATATAATAGGCGCACGCCCGGTTGACATACATCTGGAAGGCCTGAGCAGAATGGGTGCCGACATAAAAGTCAGGCATGGAGTTGTTGATGTCGCGGCGCCTTCAGGACTTCGCCCTGCGAAGATATCACTCCGGTTTCCATCAGTCGGCGCGACTCACCAGCTGCTTATGGCGATGGCCCTCACCAGGGGAACTTCGATTATTGAGGGCGCGGCACGCGAGCCTGAAGTAATCGCTCTATCCGAGATGCTGAAAAGCATGGGTGCCGGCATCGATGGCATTGGAACATCGACACTGGAGGTCAGAGGCCGCAGTGACCTTGGCGGTGCTTGTGTGAAGATAATCGGCGACCGCATAGAAGCCGGTACCTTTCTTCTTGCAGCCGCAGTGACTCGCGGTGAAGTTGATATCGAAGGAATAAATCCCGCCCATCTTGGCGCATTCCGGGAGGCAGCTCTGGAATGTGGAGTAGCCATTGAAGAAAAGACAGATGGCGTCAGAGTCAGAGCACCGGAACCTCTCCGCGCCGTCCGCATAGCGACTTCTCCTTTTCCGGGTTTTGCAACTGACATGCAGGCGCCATTCATGGCGGCTCTGTGCACCGCAGAGGGTCAGAGCGTAATAGAAGAGCACGTTTTTGAAGGAAGGTTCGGCCATGTGTCGGAACTGTGCCGGATGGGAGCAGCGATCAAAGTGGAAGAAACAACAGCATCAGTCACAGGAGTCCGGCGCCTGACCGGCGCTCCGGTCGAAGGTCTCGATATTCGCGCGGCAGCGGCCCTTGTCGTCGCTGCTCTTGGCGCCGAAGGAATTACGGAAATTCATGAAGCGCATCATCTGCGGCGCGGTTATGAAGCGCTCGAAGATAAGCTTCGAGGCCTCGGTGCCAGAATCTGCTGCAAAGTCTCGGACCCCGAGGACTTCATGTTGACCGGCTGTTGATAATTACCGGAAATGGAGCAGCTCGCATTAGGCCTCATACCGAAACTGCTGTACGACGCGGCCGCATTTATTCCGCATTCAGGTGTAAGACCTGTATGCGACGCGGTGAGTAACATGGTGGCCAAAGGGGGTTTTTCACTGTTTTACGTCCTGGGGGCGCCCCGCTCCGGGAAGAGTCATTTCGCTGTGTGGATTGCGTCGGAAACTTCAGCCCGGGGAAGGGCGACTGTTCTTCTGGATGGACAGGATCTCGAGCAGCAGCTTCCATGCGCGGAGAATTCGGATGTGGTGGTAATCGACGATCTGGACCGTTATTTTTCCCGCCCGGCATATTCTGACTCAGGAGCGTTTGTTCATCTTGTCGAGAAGCTTCGTGTCCGCGGGTCCCACCTCATTCTCTTCGCAGGAAAACCGCGTACGGAACTCCCGGTGGATGAGCACATATCAAGCCGGCTTATTCCGGGCGAAGGCTATTTCATCAATCCTCCGGCAGAAGAGGAGATGGGTACCATCCTTTCCGCGATGGCTTTACAGAGGGGAATAATGCTCAAAGAGCGAAAGCGCAGGTTCCTCCTCAACCTGCTGAACCGTGATACTGCTGCTGTCGAGGCTTTTCTTGATCGTGTCCGGGAAATTTCAACCGGTCAGGAAAGGGCTGTCGGGTATTCGCTGTTGAGGAAGGCGCTGGCAGATGTGGAATCACGCCTGCGGTGATGAAGAGAATCAATAATCCTGCTTCACGAACCAGTCATGAAACTTCCGCATTCCTTCCTTGAAGCTGGTTGAAGGGTTATATCCAAGCTTTTCCCTGGCCTTTGTTATATCCGCATAAGTCACTTCAACATCTCCCGGTTGCATTGGGAGCTGACGTATTACAGGTTTCATTCCGGCTGTTTCTGAAATCGCCGCAATCGCGTCATTCAGAGCCACTGTCTGGGAATTTCCGAGATTGAAAATGTCGTATCCCAGAGGACGCTCGATGGCAGGAACGAAGCCCTTCACGAAATCATCGATGAAAGTGTAGTCTCTCCTTGTCGTGCCGTCTCCATATCTCTCTATCGGGAGTCCTTTAAGCATCGATTCCATGAATACCCACGGCATCATATCCGGTCTCCCCCGGGGGCCGTAAACAGTAAACGGACGGATGATTGTCGTGTTCATACCGTGAATACAGTGGTAAGAATGACAAAGAACTTCACACGCCTTCTTGGTCGCGGCATACGGCGAAACCGGACGATCGGTAGCCGCGTCGTCCTCCCGGAAGGGAATTTGTTTCGAGTTGCCATATACAGAGGACGAGGATGTCATCACGAAATTCTCGCAGCCGGTTTCCTTCGCACACTCCAGGAGATTGAGTGTGCCGACAACATTGGCCCGGACATAAAGACCAGGATCTTTAATCGAAGGCCTCACGCCGGCGCGTGCGCCAAGATGCCCGATGTGAGAGATGTCGTGAGAGCGGAAGACAGCCCTTACCGACTTGAGGTCTTCGAAATCCGCTTTATAAAAAGTAAAGCCGGCAAAATTCTTCAGAATTTCGAGGTTCCGCTCCTTGTTCCGGACCGGGTAATAATCGTTCAGGTTGTCGATGCCAACTACCCGGTATCCCTTTGTGAGGAGGTTTTCGGCCACATGAGACCCGATAAAACCCGCTGCTCCAGTGATCAAGATCGTGTTCATAAAAGGTAGTGTTGAAATAGACGTTCAAGTGTTTAGAAACGGAAGCTTCCGAAATAACAGGCATGTGTCACTCTTCGTTTCACGGCAGAGTAACGCATGCGTGCACGGGTTTCAAGAATTTTGGGAGGATCATGAAAGCTGGACTCTCGATGAATCGGGTCGTTGCTCTGCTCTCGGCTTTGATTGCGGCGGCGATCCTGAACGGATGCCTGCGTTATGTTCCGCCGAGAAGTGAACTGGAAAAATCGCAGAAAACAACGGGGCCCGGCGATAAAGCGCACCCTTATGCGTCTCTTGCGGGACAGGAGGAGTTTCTTGCGCACGAACAGAGACAGAAAGATCGACAGGTTTCCTTCGTCAATGATCGACTGGATGATTTCACAGGCGTAACGGACAGCACGTATGTTCTGGGCCGGGGTGATGTGATCAGTCTCCAGGTCTACGGCTTCCCTGATCTCTCGGGCGATTATGAAATCGCCTCTGACGGCACACTCTCTCTTCCCCTTGTCGGCAACAGCATTCCGGCAGCCGGAAAAAGCGCCCTCGATCTGAGACAGGAACTGAATTCCAGGTTCGGGCGATTCATCCGCAATCCTCGCGTGCATATGAGCGTGAAAGATTACAGAGCAAGCCAGGTTTTCGTCACCGGGGAAGTCATGAAACCCGGAATGTATCCGCTTCGCGCCACAGGTCAGCAGCTGCTTGAAGCGATTGCCGAAGCGGGCGGGAGAACTGACAAAGCCGGAAGCCGCATTGTTGTCATTCCCGGCGCGGGAAGCGGAAAGGAATCCGGATCCCGGCTGCAGCTCGCCCGCGGAAAGGGGGTGGAGTTCAATATGGACGAACTTGCAGGAAACGCCGACAACTCGCCTCTTACAGTCCCGCTGCGTCACGGGGACACGATAATAATTCCCGAAGCAGGAAATGTCGAGGTCTACGGGGAAGTCGAAAGACCAGGAAATTATCCGCTGGGGTCGAAGACGTCTGCGCTCGGCGCGGTGGCAAGCGCAGGCGGTTTCACCTATTCCGCAAAAGTCGACGAGGTTGAAATTATCCGGGACATCGGAGGCGGGAAGAAGGCCGAAATGACAGTCAATCTCGAAGACATTGCACTTCACGGCGCGCAGGATCTGCGGCTTCGCGACGGCGACATCGTGAGAGTGCCGAGTGATCCGAATCTGTTCGGCAGGCGCCAGGCAGTAGAGGTGATCAATTCCATGTTCAGAGGTGTAGGACTTTCTGCACGTTGATTGAGAACAGGTTATTTGCATTCAATGAGGAGTTTCAGTGACAGATCCATATCATACTTATGACAACCTCCCTAATCTGAGAACTCCCGGGAGCGCGTCTCTGCCCGGCTATCCGTACGGTGATCATACGGATACGGCACCGGAGAATGAAAATCAGCTGATGGATCTGCTGCAGACATTCAAAAAACACGAGGGTCTGATTGTATTTTCAACTGTCGGCCTCGCCGTTATTGCCTTCATCGCGTGCCTCCTCATGGACAAGCAGTACACTGCGACGGCGACTCTCGAGATACGAGGTTATGAGCCCGTGCTATCCGATATCCCCGTTGAAAATCTGTACGGAGCAGACACGCGAAGAGTGGACTATCCAAAGACAACGACCTCGAAACTCACAAGGATGGGTGTCGCGGACAAAGTTCTTTCATCACCCGGGGTCGGCGAAGAAATCGCGGCCTATCTCGATGACAACCGCTCGTCCTTCCTGATCGATTCCATAAAGCAGCTTTTCCGTTCGGCCATGCCTGAAGACGAGACAAAAGATAAAGATCCGAATTTCGTGCACCGTCCGTCGCTGCTCGAAAAATATCTCGGAAATATCTCGGTGACGCCGGTGCGGGAAACGAGTCTGGTGCAGGTGACGGCTTCGACAACGTCACCCCGGCTTTCTGAAGAGATCGCGAATGCGCATGCCCGCGTCTTCATTGAAGACCTCGCCCGCGAGCGGCAGGAAAGTATCATGGGGAATCTCAAGCTGCTGCAGAGGCAGGCAGACGATCTGAAAGTGCGTCTTACAAAGTCACAGCAGGATCTTTCGAAATACGCGGGAGATAATCAGATTCTTGCGGCTGCCAACTCGGAAGACGCGAACATGATTGTAAAGCACATCGTCAATCTGACGACCCTTCTGGGTGACGCTACCGGAAAGCGTGTGAGATCTGAGAGTCTGCTCAGAGAGGTCGAAGGGAAAGATCCAAAAACAACACCGAGCATTATAGATGATGATTCCCAGCGGCAGGCACGCACATCGCTTCAGCAGGCCGAGGCGGAATACGCGGGCCTGCTGCAGCGCGTAACGCCCGAGTACCCGCAGATGCTGGAGCTTCGCGCGAAGATCCAGGCGCTGAAATCCACCCTGAAGGATAATTACCGGCGCATAGTGCAGGGACTGAGAATGCAGTTTGAGAGCGACCGGGCTGCCGAACAGAAGCTGATAGAACAGATCGACCGCGAAACCGAACGGGCTCATGATGTTTCAAAGCGCCTTCTTCACTATAATCTGCTGCTCAAGGAATCCGAGAGCCTGCGGAGTTTGTATGAGAGCGTGCTCCGCCAGGTCCAGCAGATTCAAATGACCGGCGCGACAACAAGCAGCAACATATTCATCTCCGACTACGCATCACTGCCTGACAACTGGTCTTTTCCTCCGATCAAAATACTCGTGATGCTCGCCGCATTGCTGGGGTTTGGAATCGGCTGTGTAGGAGCCCTTGTTATCGAGACTTTCAACAATACGGTTGTTTCTCCGGATGATGCCGCCCTGGTTTCGGGATTTCCTTTCCTTGGCTTTGTGCCTCCATTTGAAGAGCCGAGGTGGGGTTCGACGAGTGAAAGTCTCCTGAAGGTCTGGGAACTCCGGAAGGCGCTTCCATCAGGGGGTAATGGAGTTTCTTCTCTCCCTGAAAAGAAGGGGGTGGAAAGCGTTCCTCCAGTGGAGCTGTCGTCAAGGGACAAGATAAGCCTTGCGATGCCGCGAGCCGACGTCGCAGAGGCGCTTCGGACAATTCGGGCCGGGATTATACTATCTTCCGCCGACAACCCTCCAAAGGCGCTGATGGTCACGAGTGTGGCGAAAGGCGACGGAAAGACGACTCTTGCAGCTAATCTTGCGGTCAGTCTGGCAGAAGCCGGGCACAGGACGCTCCTCATGGATGTCGACCTTCGTCAGGGACGAATTGCGAGTCTTTTCAATCTCTCCGCACACTCCGCCGGACTGGTGGATTATCTGACAGGCCGTGCGGGGATGGACGAGGCGATTACGGAAACCGACGTTCCCAATCTGGAAGTTGTGCCATCGGGCCCCCGTCCTCCGAATCCGGCAGAACTCGTCGGATCAAGAAAAATGGAGGATTTCGTCCGCACCCTCCGCGATACATACGATTATATCGTTCTTGACAGTCCGCCGGTGCTGCCGGTTGCCGATGCGCTCATGCTTACGAGAATAATTGATGCCGCGCTTCTTGTAATACGAAGCAATGTCACGGATCGCATGCAGGCAAGGGAGGCCCGGGCAAGACTGATTCGGGTCAGGGCGAGAATTCTGGGCGTAGTTTTGAACGACTTTGACGCGAAGTCCCATTACGCATATTCCGAATATTACTATGACGAAAGCGATTTCCAGAGCGAAAACCGCGCGATGAATGCGTGAGTATCCGCTGAGAGATCAGTGATCCTGATCATATTGTTCGTCCATACAATACTGTAAATCTCTTCCATCGCTTTTGGGGAAAAGGAGGTATGTTAAATGAGTCTTTTGCTGAGGAAGGTCGATCTATTTGACTTTGCTGATGAACCCGTGTCATCCCGTGTCGCGGCGCATCATCTTCATCTCGTCAGGAAGCATTCCCCGGTGTCTGCTGATCTCAGAGCCGATCCGCACACAGCGGGAAGAAGAGTTTTCGATATCTGCTTCGCTCTTGCGGGACTCACATTCACCTTTCCACTGATGTGCGCTGTCGCTGCCGCGATAAAAGCGACTTCCCCTGGCCCGGTTTTTCTCCGTCAAAAACGGCTCACACTTCACGGCCGCGAGTTCACACTTCTCAAATTTCGCACGATGAATGCCGATGCCGAGGCAGAGAGCGGAGCCGTGCTCGCAGTCGAGCAGGACCCCAGAGTAACAGCGGTCGGCCGTTTTCTCAGAAAGACTCGTATTGATGAAATTCCGCAGTTGTGGAACGTCCTGCTGGGCGAGATGACCATCGTTGGTCCGCGTCCTGAAAGGCCGGAAATTGCGGCGATGATGTCGCGATTCATGCGGCAGTTCTCGAGACGTCTTCAGGTGAAAGCCGGAATTACAGGGCTCGCTCAGATCGAGAACGGATATGTGAGCTGTGTCCAGAGTTACCGCCGAAAGCTGGCACTGGATCTCCTGTACATAAGGAAACGATCGCCCATGCTCGACCTTGCAATCATGTCGCGCACAGTCGGTGTTGTTCTGCTGGGAAAGGGGGCGCGGTAAGAAGTGGAGAAGCTGGACAAACCCGTTACGGCGATTGTCTATAACACCGGCTGGTACATCTACAATTTTAGATGCCGTCTTATAGCGGAACTTCGGGCCCGCGGGCATGAAGTGTGTGTAATCTGCCCATGGGATTCATATGTCGAGAAGCTGAAAGCGCTCGGCGTGCAGTATCTTCCCATCAGAATGAATCCTCCCGGCACAAGTCCCCTCGAAGAGTTGATGACTATTGCGTCGCTTTTCAGAGCGCTTGCGAAGCTCAGGCCCGACTATGTGCTTTCTTTCACAATCAAGTGCAATCTTTACACGGGCCTCTGTCGCAGTCTTCTCGGATTTACTCAGATTGCCAATGTATCAGGGCTGGGCCAGGCATTTGAGCACGACGGATTTCTCCAGAAGGTCGCATGCAGGCTCTACAAAATAGCGTTGAGAAGATGCACGCGCGTATTTTTCCAGAATCAGGAAGACTTCAAGACATGCACAGGCAGAGGGCTCATTCCTTTTGCCGCATCGCGGTTACTGCCGGGATCCGGCGTGGACCTCGACCTTTTCCGGCCCTCTGACATGCGGGCTGATTCACATCCGCGCAGATTTCTCATCTTTGGAAGGCTGCTTCCGAAGAAGGGTTTCTACGAGTTTATCGAGGCAGCAAGAGTTCTCAAGATGCAGTTCGGTGACGCTGTGGAGTTCTGGGTGCTCGGGGCGGAAGATCCGAAAAGACCCGAATCGGTTGAACTTCGCCGGCGGATCGAGATGGCGCATGCTGAAGGTGATATTCTCTTCTTTTCATTTATCGACGATGTCCGTCCAATCCTGAACGCCGTAGATGTGGTAGTCCTTCCCTCGACTTACAACGAAGGGGTTCCCCGTTCGCTTCTGGAAGGTCTTGCATCGGGCAAACCTGTAATCACCACTGACTGGCGGGGTTGCCGGGAAACCGTCCGGAACGGCGAGAACGGATATCTGATTCCTGCAGGCAGCTTAACGCGCCTGATTGAGGCAATGGAGGCTCTTTATCTCGCACCTCTGTCGAAACTTCGCCAAATGGGAATGATGAGCCGCCGGATTGCTGAGACCTGCTTCGATGAGAAGCTGGTGATCAATTCGTATCTCAGGGCGGTCTCCTGAAGCGCGCATCGCACTGAAAAATAGTGCCGGAATAAAATTCCCGGCACTA
>CAYQVO010000017.1:0-10263 GCA_964421085.1 uncultured Bdellovibrionales bacterium
CAATCTGCACCATCACAAGAGGTTATTCTTCATGGGCGCGGCCGGACGCTTACGACGGATACAGTTCTTTGCTGAGAAGGTGCAGTGCCGGATGATGGATCTCTGCATAAAGTTCCGCCCGGTTAAGCCTCGGTCTCCACATCTGAATGGGAAGGTGGAACGATCTCAAAAGACAGATCTCCAAGAATTCTATTCCACCATCAGCCTTCGGTCACGCAAGTTGCATGACCGGCTCCAGGAATGGCAGCACTTTTATAACTGGCATCGACCCCATGGCGGGCTCAAAGGAAAGACTCCGATGGAGAAATACTTCACGCTCTCTGAAGCCACACCATTCCGACCCGACGTTGACGCGAAATCTGTCATGAAAGGTATTCGGCTGACTAATACTCCCCCACCCAATCAACCATAACATGCCCCCTCTCCGAACCATCCACCACTCTCAACCTGCCCTTCCACCCCTTCCACTTCGAAACATCAAAACACTGCCTTCCAAAAAAATCAGTATTCGAGCCAGTAGTCTTAAAAACCGCCTCGTCCCCAACCTTCAACTCTACCCGCAGCTTCTCCCGGTTACGCCCGCCCGCGACCAGTAAACACATTCTGTCACCCAGCAGCCGGAACTTAGGCGAAATCATCGTTACCTTCGCCTTATCACCCATCACAGGATCCAAAGTACTCAAATATCCATGTCCCTGATAGAACATCCCGTTAATCTTCTGGCCCGTGTTATCAAAAACAGGCTGCCTCTTCACACCCTCAGACTCCGACTCAATCTTCCACCCTTCAAGCGATCCCTCAAAATCAAAAACCTGAGAGCCGGCAATTGGAGTCTTTGGAAGATCATCTTTAAACCACACCCCGGGACCCAGCTCTTTTTCGAAACGACGAACTCTCCGTGGAAGATCTGTGAAAAGGAAAAACCCATAAGGCCGCCAGTCTTTCACCTCCTTCCTGAAAGTTGCCCAGGGAACTATAGTCGGAGCTTTTTTAAGAGCCTCTTCCAGACGCATCTGCTTTTCATGGCCTGCGTGTCCAACGGTCGGTTTCCGTGTTTTCGCCACTTCGGGATCAATCACGCCAAAAACATCAATAATCCTAATCCCGCTGTAATAGCCAATAGAACCTATTGCTTTGAAAAGAATTGCATCTCCCGGCATCCTCACCGTCTTCAACCACTGCCCAAGCCTTGCCCTGCCTTCATGCAGCCGGCCGAAGGGAACTATCTCGCGACGGTAGGGGCCTTCGTTGATGCCGTAGACTGCGATGAGTACAGCGGCGACGAGAGGAATCGCCAGGAGAAATCTGTCGGCAATTAAAAGAGTGGGACGTCGATTAAGGACGTAATCGATCATGACTACAACCGCAACAAACGTCCCAGGAAGTGTTATCAGCAGAAACCTCGAAAACGGGTAAAAATCGCCGCCCACATAAAGAACGTAAAGCACCTGCACAAAAGATGCAGCGCAAAGAACCTTGACGAGCCGGTTAGAAGAGAGAAAAAACGCCGGAATTATCAGGACAGGCAGGTACAAGGTGTCCATCAAAAACCGGTTTACGTACTGCAGCGCGAGAGCAAGAGTCTCGAACCCACGAGTGTCAAGTTTGAGGTAATAAGTGTTGGGGAGAAGGTTTCCGTAGTAGTAAAGCTTCCAGATGAGCCAGAGTCCGACGGGGAGAGCGAAGGTGAGGAGGGGGACAAACACCTTACTCGGCCACGACCCCTCGACCCTGCTCGGGGCGGGCACGCGTGGCCCTCCATTCCTATCCCGGTTTGAAGCAAGGTAAACTCCCATCAGCACCACCGCCATCAGAACCGCATCAGGCCTTGTCATTACAAGCGCTGCGCATAAAAGCCCCAGATAAATCTGATTCGAACGCTTCGTCAGATCCTTCTCGAGCAGCATCACTCCGAGCAGAAACCACATCATCAAAACCGGGCCTTCGAGACCCATGACGGAATTCACAAGGAACGTATTATCAACTCCAAGCAGCAGCGGCGGGATAACAGCAAGAACGCGGCGCCTGTCAAAGATTGAGAGTGAGATCCTGTAAAGCAGAAGAATGTTTACAAGTGAAATCAGAACCGAGACTGCAATTGCGGCGCGAACAGGCGAAGCATCAATCAACCTTGCGCAGATATGAATGAGACCAAGAACAGCGACCCAGAGGAAATTTGTATAACCTTCTACATATTCGCCTTTGTTAAATACCAGCCCAAAACCGTCCACCCAGTTCCTCGCATAGCGGAAGCTGATGTAGGCGTCGTCGCAGACACGGAAATAATATTCGGAGGAGAACCAGTAGCAGGCTATGGCAACCCATACAAGAACCGCAGCAAGTATAAGCCTTTCTTTTGAACGAAATATGGTGACAAGGGGAGAAAGCTGCACCTGCCGGTTCCTGATAAACATGCGATCTCTAATATATTTACAACAGCAAACAGGAGGCAATATCGGAATCGGAGCAGCGGCAAACAGGTAGCCGAACAGGCGTTTGTCCGGTATTCTCCGCATTAAATAGATGAAATCGCGCCTGGCCCACTTTGCAGATGAAACAGGGATAAGGTCTTTCCTTCGGCCGCAAATCCTGCAGGTCCTCCTTGTTGGATTTGTGCTCGTGATTCCGTTCGCAATAGCCACAAGAGGCCACCTCTCGGAGGTGTTTCAGCCCTCAGTCTCTCTTTTTTTCGATGCCCAGCTTCAAAGCATAATGGAAGGCCGTCTTGATGTGCCGGTGGAAGCACTCGGAAACGGAGCATTCATACGGGACGGGAAATCCTATGGTTATTTCGGTATGCTCCCGTCGCTCGTCCGGATTCCCGTTCTTCTGATGTTTCCGTCAGCAAAAGGCCGGCTTTCACTGGTCAGCATGCTTCTTGCTGTCATGATCACGTCAACCAGCATGATCCTTATCGGCCGAAGGTCGGGATTCGGGCCCCTCCGGGGCAGAATTATTGTCGTTTATGTATGGCTCTGGTACCTCTGCGCAACTATCGGGTCCACTCAGGTATCAATAGCAGCAGACCCAAACATGTTTGTTGAGCCCATTCGCGTGGGAAGTGGCTTTCGCCATGGTCGGCCTTGCCTTTCTCATTCCTGTGCAGCAAAAACCGCGATTCCTATCTCTTAACATCAGCCTTTCGTATCGATCACGTCGGCCTTCCCATTTTTATTCATACTCGCCCTTCTCGGGATGATTGAAGTCTCTCTGTTCCGAACCGCGCCGGTCAGGATTCTCGGCTGTGCTCCGGCTGCGCCGATCGTCGTGCTTTGCGCTCATTATGCTGTAACTTTCCGCTATCTTCACGAATTCTTCCCCGCGCTCATGTTTTTCAACGCGTATGGAATTCACTCTCCGCTTATTCCCTGTAATGACACCCCATGCTGGTTCGATTCTCCCACGCGGCAGCCGCGGTAATAATTGCGGCCCGGGCGGCGTTTCGAAGCCCGATGAGGCCGTCGGTGATGCGGGTCCGGCGGTAGAACTGCTCGATTTCGGTTTCAAGATGCCGCAGTTCGCGAAGCGCGCGTTCGAGCCGGGGGCTTGTGCGCACGAGGCCTACATAGTTCCACATGATGTGTTTTATCGAAATCATGTCCTGCTGGATGAGCGCGGGATCGGGTGTTTCGTCGCCGGCTTCAATCCACGGGGGGATATTGGAAGCATCGGGCATTGCGTAATCCTGCCGGTATTTTGCCAGGTGCTGCGCGGCGCGGCGCCCCCACACAAGTCCTTCAAGCAGCGATGTACTTGCAAGTCTGTTTGCGCCGTGAAGACCGGTACAGCTCACTTCCCCTACTGCATACAGACGATCGATAGTTGTCTTGCCCCATTCGTCGACCCACACTCCGCCGCATGCGTAATGAGCGGCCGGCACTACAGGGACGAGGTCTTTTGTTATATCCACCCCGTATTCGAGGCAGTACTTATGAATCGTCGGGAAATGCTCCATGATTTCCGACTGCGCGACATATGAGCGAAGATCAAGATAAACATTCGGCGCATCATGGGTGAGCATTTCATGATGTATGCTTCGCGCGACAACATCGCGCGGGGCGAGATCTCTCCACTCGGCGTCGTACTCCTGCATGAACGGCTTTCCATCGGCATGAACGAGCCTTGCGCCGGATCCCCGGACTGCTTCAGAGATAAGAAAACGAGGGGCGTTGCGGTGATAAAACGTGGTCGGATGGAACTGCACAAATTCCGTGTTCAGCACTCTTGCGCCTGCCCGGTACGCCATCGCAAGGCCGTCCCCGCGAGAGCCGGCAGGGTTGCTCGTGTGAAGATAAATCTGACCAGGCCCGCCGGTTGCAAGAATCGTGTGCCTTGCAAGACAGCGGATTATCTTCCGGGAGGACTGGTCGAAGAGATAAACGCCGACGCAGGACTGGGGCTCGTACGAGGCAAGCTTGTTTATGGCATGGTGAGCAGGCGTAAGAAGGTCGATTGCCGTATGGTTTTCAAGAAGGCGGATATCCGGGTGTCCTTTTATCGCCTTTGTAAGGGCCTTCTGGATTGACTTGCCTGTTGCATCGCTTACATGAACGATTCGCGGAAGCGAATGGCCGCCTTCAAGGGCAAGGGCCCAGCCGGACCCGTCATTACTGTCGAACTCAACGCCGAGCTTTTCGCCGAGGAACTGCCGCACAAGAGAAGGCCCCTCTTCGGCAAGGATTTTCACGGCTTTCAGGTTTGAGTGCCCTGCCCCTGCCCGGATTATGTCTGCGGCGAGTTTTTCAGGGGAATCATCCTCGCCGCGGTAAATTATCCCCCCCTGGGCGTAAAATGTGTTCGATTCGTTCGGGTCAGGAGTTCTTGTGGCGATTGTCACAGGGATGCCGGCTTCCGCAAGCGTAAGCGCGGCAGTGCCTCCGGCGATTCCGCAGCCGAGGATGAGGACTTCTGTTTCAAGGACGTCGGACATTTTTTTAATTTGCCAGGCCCGTGGCAATCTCCTTTCGCCTTTTCTTTCCGTACCGTCACCCAATTGCAATCATCCGCTCGACGGCCTTTGCTGCGCGGGCGCGAATATCTTCGGGCACTTCAATGATATACTGATTATAGCGGAGAGAGTCCAGGGTGTCCTCGAGTCGAATCTGGTTCATATGGGGACACCTTACGCTGCAGAGTCTCAGCATTTCCTTCTTCGGATTTGCCGCCATGATGTTGTCGCCCATGGAACACTCGGTAAGAAGCAGGTACCGGGGAGCATTGGTGTTTTCAACGTATCTGACCATCGCTGTTGTGCTCCCTGAGAAGTCGGAAGCCTCGACAACTTCCGGACTGCACTCGGGATGGGCAAGAATCACGACGTCGGGAAACTGCTCTCGCACGTTCTTTATATCGTCCGTGGTGAACCGCTCATGGACTTCGCACTTGCCGTGCCAGCCAACCATCTGAGCATCGATGGTTGTTTCAGGCCCGCTGCTGTTTTCAGCATAAAGCGAGGGGAAAATAATATGCTTCCCTGTTTCACGCGCCACGTTCTTTGCCAGGTATTCATCCGGGAGGAAAATAACGGTATCAGCATGGAGCGATTCTACAACAGCAGCGGCGTTTGAAGACGTGCAGCACACGTCGCTTTCCGCCTTTACGTCCGCGTAGGTGTTCACGTAAGTGACCACAGGGACGCCGGGAAATTTTGCTTTGAGCCCCCGAACGTCGTCAGCCGTGATGCTTGCTGCAAGAGAGCAGCCTGCTTTTTCCGAAGGCAGCAGAACCAGTTTGCCGGGACTCAAAATCTTTGCAGTCTCGGCCATGAACTTCACGCCGCAGAAGACTATTATCTCCTTGTCGGTCTGGGCTGCCCTGCGGCTCAGTTCAAGCGAATCACCGGTAAAATCGGGGACGGAGTAATAGAGAGCCGGCTCCATGTAGTTATGGCCGAGAATTACGGCATTTCTTTCCGCCTTAAGGAGGTTTATTTCAAATGCAAGCTCTGCCTTCGCGCGGATCTCATAATCGGGCGCTAAATCGCCTATTTTTGCTTTGAGATTGTCGCAGGTTTCCCTTAAAGAGAGTTCCTCCATGGTGCCTATTATGCGCTGAAAGCGAGGAATTTACCACAGGGCCGATGATATAAGCAGCGTCATGTCCAGCGCCTTCACGGAATGGGTGAGCGCGCCGACTGAAATAAAATCGACGCCAGTATCCGCGATAGCGCGGACATTCGAAAGGGTGACGTTTCCGGAAGCTTCAAGCGGGACGCGGCCTGCCGCAATTGAAACTGCTTCACGCATTGTATCAAGGCTCATGTTATCGAGCATAATCCGGTCCACACGAAGCGCCACAGTTTCCCGCAGCTCGTCGAGAGTACGTACCTCAACCTCTATTTCGCGTTTCTGCCGGTCCGCTTCTCGTACGCGCCGCACAGCTTCTGTTATGCTGCATCCTGCGGCCGCTATGTGATTTTCTTTGATGAGAACCATATCAAAAAGGCCGAAGCGGTGATTTTTCCCGCCTCCGATCCTTACGGCCTCTTTATCGAGAGCTCTGAGACCTGGCGCAGTTTTTCTGGTGTCGAGAATCACTGTCTTTGTACCGGCAACTGCCTTTACATATTCGCTGGTAGTGGTTGCTATGCCGGACATGCGCTGGAGAAAATTAAGAGCGGTTCTCTCGCCATCAAGAACCCCCTGCCCTTTTCCTTTGACCGACGCCAAAACATCTCCATCGCCGATCTGCGCGCCATCTTTAACGAAGGAAACGAATTCCAGTCCGGGATCGATGATCTCAAAAATTCTGCGGACGACGCGCAGACCTGCGATGACTCCGTCTTCTTTCGCCTTGAATTCACCTGAAATCCCGAGGTCGGCCGGCAATATTGACAGAGTTGTCACATCGCCGTCTCCTGTGTCCTCGGAAAGCGCGCAGCGGATTACCACGTCAAGATCATCTGTCTTCTTCGAGCTCACGCACATTGTCCGTTATGATTTGAAGCTCGTTATGCTTCACATGCGCAAATCCGCCGGAAATAACGACTCGGGCGACCTCTCCCATCGATGTTTCGTAAGTCATTTTCCCGGTTCCGAGATTTCCAAGATAGCGGGTATGGCCGGGAAGGACCCCGAGTTCGCCCTGTTCGCCAGGAAGAGTCACGGACGTGACCATCTCTTCGAAGAGCAGGCCTTCAGGGGAGAAAACTTTGAGAAGGAAGCTGTTTTCAGCCATAAGTTCCTTTTACAGGGCGCTCTTTATGCGGCAGTTGCATACTGTTCCGCAAGCTTGTGCGCCTTTTCCACTGCCTCTTCAATCGTTCCTACCATGTAAAAAGCCTGCTCCGGCAGATCGTCGTGATGTCCATCGACGAGTTCTCCAAAGCCCTTCACAGAATCACTGAGCTTCACATATACGCCCTTCACACCCGTGAAAGTCTCAGCAACATGGAACGGCTGCGAGAGGAATCGCTCGACCTTCCTTGCGCGCGCCACAGTCATCTTATCCTCCTCGGAGAGTTCGTCCATTCCGAGAATCGCGATGATGTCCTGAAGCTCTTTGTAGCGCTGAAGAATCTGCTGCACTTTCCGCGCGACCCTGTAATGCTCCTCGCCCACGACACCGGGCTCGAGAATCGTCGACGATGATGTAAGAGGATCGACTGCGGGATAAATTCCCTTCTCGGATATCGCTCTTGAAAGCTCTGTTGAAGCGTCAAGATGTCCGAATGTAGTTGCAGGAGCCGGATCCGTATAATCGTCCGCCGGCACATAAACTGCCTGCACTGATGTAATCGACCCCTTCTTTGTCGAGGTAATTCTTTCTTCGAGCTGCCCCATGTCCTGCGCAAGGGTGGGCTGGTATCCTACCGCGCTCGGCATACGGCCGAGAAGCGACGATACTTCGGAGCCTGCCTGCAGGAACCTGAATATGTTGTCGATGAAAAGAAGAACGTCTCTTCCTTCTACATCCCTGAAATATTCAGCCTGAGTAAGAGCCGAAAGGCCCACGCGGAAACGGGCTCCGGGCGGTTCGTTCATCTGGCCGTAGACAAGGCAGGTCTTGTCGATAACACCTGACTCTTTCATTTCGTTCCAGAGGTCGTTTCCTTCCCTGGTTCGCTCCCCTACTCCGCCGAACACTGAATATCCGCCGTGAGCTTTTGCGATGTTGTTGATGAGCTCCATTATGACGACGGTCTTACCTACACCGGCGCCTCCGAAAAGGCCGATTTTGCCGCCCTTTACGTACGGACAGAGAAGATCGACGACCTTGATTCCGGTTTCGAGAATCACTTTAGACGTTGCCTGTTCTTCAAAGGACGGCGTTGGTCTGTGGATGGGCCATCTGGCTTCGGCTTCGACTTCGCCCATTTTGTCGACTGGTCTTCCGATCACATCAATGATGCGCCCGAGGCATTTGGGACCCACAGGAACGGTAATGGGGCTTCCTGTGTCGACCACATCCCCCCCGCGTACGAGACCGTCAGATGTGTCCATTGCCACGCACCGCACCATGTTGTCGCCAAGATGCTGCTCCACTTCAAGAGTGAGATTGTCCGGCTGATCGTCGATAGCGGGGTTGGTTGTAAGAAGAGCATCGTAAATACTCGGGACGCCTGCTTCCTTCGAGAATTCGACGTCTACGACTGCTCCAAGCACCTGGGCTATTTTTCCTTTTCGTCCGGGTCGATGGCTCATAAATGCTCCTCTATTCAATGACGTGGGGTTCTCTCACTCCAGCGCATTTGCTCCTCCGATTATATCCAGAAGCTCTGAAGTAATGCTTCCCTGCCTCAGCTTGTTATGGAGAAGCTGAAGACGCTGTATAAGATCGTCGCCGTTTTTTGTCGCGCTGTCCATTGCGGTCATGCGGCTTCCATGCTCACTTGCCTTTGCATCAAGAGAGGCCTGAAGCACCCGCACCCTGAGAACCTTTGGAACAATCGCGTTCAAAACATCCTGAGGCGACGGTTCATAAATCAGATCACCTGCGTTGACGTTCTCAATCTGCTCATCCGGAGCAGGCGCTTTCTGCACTATCGGCAGAAGCCTGTCGCAGACTGGCGTCACTGAAATTGCCGACTTGAAGCGGGTATAAATGACATGGACTTCGTGCAGCTCGTCCGCAAGAAATTCGCGCTCGAGATCGGCGCACAGTTCTTCAATCGGCCATTCATAAGGGTCCTCGCCGACTGCGCCGAGGTCTTTCCGGATCTTCTTTCCGGTGCGATGCAGGTAGTCGCCCGGCTTTTTGCCGAGCACCACGAAATCAATCGATACCCCTGGATGCGCTTCCTTGAGCCCGGCATAAACGTGCTCTACCGTCTTGTTGATGTTGGTGTTGTATCCGCCGCAAAGTCCCCTGCTTCCGCCGATTACGACAACGCTGATATTCCTTATCTCTGCTTTTGCTTCAAGCAGAGGATTCGAAAATTTGTCGCCGTCGCCGGCGTACCGCAGGCCCCTGAGCTCACGGATGAGCTCGCGAAGAGCGGTTGTGTACTCCCTCGTATTAACAACCGACTCCTGCGCTTTCTTGAGTTTTGCAGTAGCGACGAGCTTCATCGCATACGTTATCTTCCGTATGTTTCTCGCTGTCTGAAGCCTTCTTTTTATGTCGCGAAGTCCCGGCATTACTTTTCCCTAAAGACTCAAACGGCAGCCGCTGCGTCGGCTGCGGGAGTTTCAGCACCACCTTCAGCCGCCATACCGGCATCATGCGCTGCAGGAGCAAACATCTCGACGCACCTGCCGATTGCCGCTTTAAGCTCTTTTTCAACTGCCTCGTTAATGCCCTCTTTCTCCCTGAGTTTCGCAAGGAGTTCGGAGTAATTTGCCGTCATGAAGGCATGGAGCTCCTTTTCGAAATCGCGCACCTGGGGCACCGCTAATTTGTCGCAGAAACCATTGTTGACCGCGAAAATGGATACGACCTGAAGCTCGACCGGAATCGGCTTGTACTGATCCTGCTTGAGGATCTCCATGATTCTATCGCCGCGGGCAAGCTGCGCGCGGGTAGCTGCGTCAAGGTCGGACCCGAACTGCGCAAACGCCTGTTTTTCGCGGTACTGGGCAAGGTCGAGACGAATCATGCCGGCGACCTGTTTCATGCTCTTCACCTGGGCTGCGCCGCCAACGCGGGAGACGGAAAGGCCCGCGTTTACTGCCGGCCTGATACCGGAGTTGAACAGGTCTGCCTCGAGATAAATCTGCCCGTCCGTGATGGAGATTACGTTCGTGGGAATATATGCGGATACGTCGCCCGCAAGTGTTTCAATTATTGGAAGCGCGGTCAGCGAACCTCCGCCAAGATCGGCGT
>CAYQVO010000017.1:10273-40401 GCA_964421085.1 uncultured Bdellovibrionales bacterium
TCTTTGCTGCGCGCTCGAGAAGGCGTGAATGAAGATAAAAAACGTCGCCTGGATAGGCTTCGCGGCCCGGCGGCCTTCTCAGAAGAAGCGAAACTGCACGGTATGCAATCGCATGTTTGGAGAGGTCGTCATAGATAATGCAGGCATGCCTTCCGTTGTCCCTGAACCATTCTCCCATTGCACACCCTGCGAATGGAGCGAGAAACGACAGCGGTGCAGGCTCTGAAGCTGTCGCTGCAACCACAATTGTGTGCTCCATTGCGCCGAACGCTTTGAGCCTTTCCACGATCTGCACGACCGACGACCTCTTCTGGCCGATCGCGACATAAATGCAGACAAGGTCGCCGCCTTTCTGGTTGATTATCGTGTCGATCGCGACTGCTGTTTTTCCCGTTTTCTTGTCGCCGATGATAAGTTCGCGCTGTCCGCGGCCGATTGGAGTCATTGCGTCAATGGCCTTGAGCCCCGTCTGCACCGGCTCATTAACTCCGCGCCTCGCGACGATTCCGGGAGCTTTTACTTCAATTCGTCTCCGTTCCGTCGCGTCGATTTCACCGAGCCCGTCTATAGGATTTCCAAGCGCGTCGACAACGCGGCCGACGAGCGCTTCACCGACAGGAACGGATGCGATCTCACCTGTCCTTTTTACCGTGTCGCCTTCTTTAATGAGCGTGGTGTCGCCCATGATAACGACACCCACGTTGTCCTCTTCGAGATTGAGCGCAATACCTTTGATTCCATTCGAAAACTCGACGAGCTCCCCGGATGCGACTTTTGCCAGCCCGTAAACACGGCAGATTCCGTCTCCTACCGAGATCACGCCTCCTGTCTCGCTCAGTTCCTGTGCTTCCGAGAATTTTTCAATGCGCTCCTTGAGAATTCTGCTTATTTCGTCAGCTTTGATAACCATTTTTCACCTGCCGTTACGCCATCAAATTTTTCCGAATCTTGTCGAGCGATCCCTGGATCGACCCGTCCAGCACAAGATCGCCCGCTTTTACCACGAGTCCCCCGATAAGCCCGGGATCCACTTCCCATGAAACCGAAACCATCGGGCTGTAGTCATGCTTCATGCGGGTGACGATTTCGCCCTTTTCGTCATCAGTCAGCGGAAATGCCGAAACAACAGTGACATTGAGGAGCGCGCGCAGTTCGTCCACAAGCGCCGCGAACGTAAGTGCGACTTCGGGAATGAGATACAGCCTTCCGTTCTTAAGGAGCAGAATCAGGAAATTTGCAAAGCGATCGTCGTCGGATCGAACGTAATGAGCGATTTCACGGCACGCTTCGAGACGCTGCTCCATTGGGAAGGCGGGATTTGTAAGGCCTTCGCGAAGCTCAATGTTGTCAAGCCAGGTATCGCGGAGCGAAAAAAAGGCCGCTTTTATGTGCTCGAGCTTATCGTGATCGTAGAGCTCAAATAGAGCTCTCGAATATCTTTTAGCGAGGCGCAGATTAGATTTTCTCACTACAGTTGACTCCTTTCCATCTCCCTTACAGATTCAGCATCTGTTTAAACCCATCCATTACTTTGTCGCGGCGCGGCCTGTCGGATTCAGGCGTCACGCGCTCTTTCAGTCTTCTTGCCGCGTTTGCAAGGACATGTTCTGCAAGCTCTCTGCGAACTCCCAGCTCAGCCCGGGCGCGTTCGGAGGCTGCAGTTTCATGCGCTCTCTGGAACGCCCTTTCGCACTGCCTTTTCGCATCTTCAAGTATTGCATCCCGTTCGATAAGTGTGTCTTTGCGGATCTGCTCTTTGATCCTTCGCACCTCCTCTTCGACGTTATCGAATCTCTCATGGGCGGTTTCCAGAGCAGTTACGGCTTTCTCCAGTTCAGCAGCCGCACCTTTTACTGCACGGTCGATTCCCTCCCTTCTCTCAGCCCACATTCTCGGTATCTCTTTTCTCAGAAAGAAATAAAGAAGACCAAGATAAAGAAGGAAATTAACCCAGTACGGAATGAGTGCGAGCGGGCTCGCGCCGTGATGGGCCCCGCCTTCAGACGCGCAAGCAAGCGAAGGGGCAAGCATGAGAACGAGCGCCGGCGCGAAGATTGCCGCGTTCTTCGCCTTCGTCTCACGCCTCGCAACGATGGGCGGCATTTCAGTCATTTCGCCGGCCCTCCTTCCCCTGTTGAGACTCGAGCTTTCCAAGCAGAAGATTTACGAGACTTTCCTCCATGCCACGCACATCTCTTCTGACATCCTGGTGCGCGCGCGCAAGAGCGGCTCTCTCGCCGTCGAGAACATGGCGGGCCTGAGCTTCAGCATTTTCAAGGAGTCTTGCGGCGTCCTTCTTCGCAGCATCGAGAGTTTTAAGTTTTTCCAGCGTTGCGGCCGTTCTTGCTTCGGCAATCCTTGCCTCGAATCTGGCCCTCAGTTCTTCTGCCGACCTGCGATTCGCAGCTGCTTCGTTAAGTGCGCCTTCGCTTGCTGCCTCCCTTGTTTCAATGAGCTGGATGTACGGAGCGATGACTTTCCTGCCGAAAATACGGCAAAAAAGGTAAAACAGAACCATGCCGATAAGGATCATCGGTATGTCTGCCGGGAGCAGAGAAAATTTCTTTAAGATTGCTTCCATATTATCAATCGAAAACCGGCATTCTGACCTTAACGCCGCACTCGGGGAGTGGCGTCAAGGTTGTTTTGCTTCTTTCGGTGCAACCTTCATGGAGCAGTGGCCTTCAAACACAACGCCCTCTTCCACGCTCAACTGCTCCGCAGAAATATTACCTAAAACTTTGGCGGGCTTCTTCAAAGCAAGAGATTTCCCGGCAACGATGTCGCCATTGACGGTGCCTTGAATGAAAATGTCGGTGCCGGTGATTTTTGCTTTAATGACAGCAGTCTGCCCTATGACCAGTTTGTCCTTGCAGTTAATCTCACCTTCTACTTCGCCGTCGAGCTGAACAGGGCCAGAGAAGACCAGTGTGCCTGTTACTTTTGAGCCGGCACCAAGAAGTGCCTCACCTTGCCCGGTTGCCATGGAACCTCCGATTCAGATCGAATAAGTTGACCTTTTATAATTAGCTTTTAAAGGGCTGGAAAGTCAAATAAAACGACCGGGGAAACAGTGTTTGGCCGGCCGCGTCACTTCTTCAACAATAGGTCCACCACCCTGCTCAGTTCCTCTTCCGAAAAATACTCGATTTCAATCCGGCCCCGCCCGCTGTTCTTATGACGGATAGCGACACGAGTTCCAAGTACCCTTCGAAGCTCATCCTCCACTTCACCAAAATGACCAGGCAGGATTTTTTTTCGCGATTTCTTATCGATTCCGGGCCGGCCTGAACTTCTGCCCGTATCCAGGACGACAACGCGGGCAACAATGGTTTCCAGATCTCTTACAGACAGACTTTCAGCGATAACTTTTTTCGCGAGGCTTATCTGCGCTCCGGGTTCCTTTACACTGAGAATTGCCTTTGCATGCCCAATCGAGATCTTTCCTTCACTGATATAGTTGAGCAGTTCCTGCGGCAGTTTAAGGAGGCGCAGCATGTTGGCGATACTGCTCCGGTCTTTGGCCACTCGCTCTGCAATCTCGCCGTGAGTGAGGTGGAACTCACTCGCCAGACGCTCGTATGCCCTCGCCTCTTCAACCGGGTTCAGGTTCTCACGCTGAACATTTTCGACGATTGAAATCTCGAGCGCGTCTCTGTCATTTAAGTCTCTAATTATCGCTGGAATGCTCGATAGTCCCGCCATCTGCGCTGCGCGCCATCTTCGCTCGCCGGCGACGATCTCATACGCACCTTCCGGACTCATCCGTACAAGCACCGGCTGCAGAACGCCGAGTTCCTTTATGGACTGCGCGAGCTCATTGAGTTCAGTCTCCTTAAAATCTTTTCTGGGCTGGTGTGGATTATGTCTGACCTTGTCGATCTCGATATAAGCAACTCCCCCGCCCGCTGCAGGCTTCTGCGGTTCTGGTGCCGACGTCTCAAGCGATCCCGGGATTACGTGCATCGCGGGCGGAACCTTTTGCTGAGTGTCCTCTTCCTGTGTCACGACAGTTTCTCTCTGGTGCGCAAAGACTGGAACTGCCGGCCCTGTGGAAATAAGCGCACTCAACCCTCTTCCAAGCTTTTTACTCATAATCTTCCTGTATAATCGGATACTTAGACATGTTCCACGTGGAATCTAAAAGTTCGCTGCTTCCTTTGTAACCGGCGGAACGCCACGAACCCTCTGGTCTATCTCTGCTGCCAGGGCATGATACGCCTTTGCACCTGCAGAACTCACATCATACATGCAGATTGGAAGGCCGTGACTCGGAGCCTCTGAGAGCCTGATGTTTCTTGGAATTCGGGTATCAAACATGGCGTCCTTGAAGAACCCCCTTGCCTCACTCTCGACTTCGGTGGAGAGATTCGTCCGCGAATCGACCATGGTCATAAACACTCCCAGTATTTCCAGTCCCGGGTTAAAGGTCTGCTGGACAAACTGGATCGTCCTCATCAGTGCTGAGAGCCCCTCAAGCGCATAGTATTCAGCCTGAAGCGGGATCAGCACTTTCTGAGCAGCTCCAAGAGCGTTCAATGTCAGCAACCCGGATGATGGCGGGCAGTCAATCAGTACATACTCAAAACCGGATGCTATCAACGCCAGCTCGGTCTTCAGTATAAGCTCCCGGCCCGGTGTGCGGCCAAGCTCGACTTCGAGCGCGACAAGATCGTCCGATGAGGGTGCGACTGCCAGTGTCGGGATCTGGCTTTGAAGGAGGATCTGCGAAAGGGGCATTCGGCCAAAGAAAACATCGTAGAGATCGCCCCCCTCTTCCGGCGGCTCGATTCCGAGACCGCTCGTTGCACTGCCCTGTGGGTCGAAGTCCAGAAGAAGCACCTTTCGGCCCATTAATGCGAGTTCCGCAGAGAGACTTACTGCGCTTGTTGTCTTTCCAACGCCGCCCTTTTGATTTGCAATCGCGATTACTGACGTCATATCTGCTCGTATGAAAATAGGAGGGAAAACGTTCCACGTGGAACATCGCGTATACTGCCAGCGAATTTTTCGGAATTCAAGAAAAAACGTGCGTTATTTTAAGAAACTTGAAGTAATAGATTAGAACGGTGATTTACTTTGTTCCCAGTATCGCAGACACATCCGCAAACGCCTCGAGCAGCAGATCGATGTGCGTCTCGTTATGCGAAAGGTTAATCAGGACACGCAGAATTGCGCCCGCATCGAGGAAGGCTCCTTTTGGAATGACCTCCGTAAGGAAACCACGGCTGACAAGCGCTTCTGCAAATCTGGAAGCCGCTGAATATCTCTCAAAGGGAATGCACACAAGCGGATAGGCGCACTCGTCAACAGTAAACCCGGAAGATATAAGGCCACGCTTAAGCCGCAACCCGAGTGCTTTAAGCCTCTCGCGACCGGATGAATTCAGTTCCACAGCATTGAGGGCAGCTTCCATGCCGGCGGCAAGAGGTGGGGGCAGGGCGCCTTCCGCTGCAAATGTCCGGGACTGGTTTACAAGAAAATCAATCAATGCCCGGTCGCCCGCAACAAAAGCACCGATCCCGGAAAGTCCAAACGAAAGGGGGCCATAAGAGCAAAAAGGACGCGGACCAGGGGAGAGAAGTTCAAGACAACCTCCGCCTCTCAGGCCCGTAACGCCAAGAGAGAAACTCTCATCGACGATCACAACCGCTTTATGCTCATCAGCAAGCCTCATGACATTTTGAAGATCAGCCTGAGTGCCGCGAAGAGGAGAGACAGTCTCAATGAAAATCAATTTCCTGAATGATTCCGGCACCTTCTCAAGCTCGACGGCGAGAGTGTCAAGGTCTTCAGGATTAAAGGATGCAATGCAGCCATTGACCAGAAATGCCGCATCGGCAACTGGACTCTGCAGAAGTTCATCCACTATTGCAACACACCGCTCGTCAAGAAGGGCGGTGACCAGCGAGAGTACTGACTGGTTGCGAGAGGTAAAGAGGACAGCGCTTTCAAATCCCAGGAGGCGGGCAATCCGCTGCTCGAGAGCAAGGTGATGCACAAAAGTGCCACACGAGAGCCGGGGATTACATCCGAGCCCGACACTCTCGAGTTCGCGATGGATGACTCTAATAATATCCGGACTTGAAGTAACGCAAAAAAGATCCCATTTTGTAAAATCAACGAGCTTCTTTTCTCTGAAAATGACGTTCGCGCCGTCCCTTGAGCGCAAAGGAGTCATTTCCCGAAAGCGGTTTGAAGCTCGAAGTCTTTCAATCTCAAGCTTGAGATCAGGAGGCATGGCTCATCATTTCGCGATTTGATTCAAATCACTCAGCAGATACGACTCGATAAACGGATCAATTTCACCATCTAATACGGCATCAACGGAAGAGGTTTCGTGATCTGTCCTCAAATCTTTAACGAGCCTGTAAGGCTGCATAACATAGGAGCGAATCTGGCTCCCAAAATCAATCTGTTGTCGCGCACCCTTGATTTCATCCATCCGCTCATCCTGTCTCCGTTTTTCCAGGTCGTAGAGTTTGGCCTTCAATATCTTCATGGCCGTTGCTTTGTTTTTATGCTGCGAGCGCTCATTCTGGACTGCGACCACTATTCCGCTTGGAATATGGGTGATCCGCACCGCTGAATCGGTCTTGTTTACGTGCTGGCCGCCGGCACCCGAAGAGCGGTAGGTGTCGATCCGCAGATCCTTCTCATTTATGTCGACTTCTATCTCTTCCTCGATGTCGGGGGTAACAGAAACCGACGCAAAAGAGGTGTGGCGGCGGGCATTTGAATCGAAAGGGGAGATGCGGACAAGACGGTGCACTCCCTGTTCGGAGCGAAGGTGTCCATATGCAAAATTTCCTTCGATAAGAACGACCACGTTCTTCAGGCCCGCGACTTCGCCTGGCTGATAGTCAAGTTCTTCGAGTTTAAAGCCCTTGCGTTCAGCCCACCGGATATACATGCGGTACAGCATCTCAGCCCAGTCCTGGGCTTCCGTGCCTCCTGAGCCTCCATTGATTTCGACAATTGCGTTGTTGTGATCGAACTGACCGCTCATCTTGCACAGGAACTCGCGCTTTAAAACCTCTGCCTCGAGCGATGCAAGTGATCCCTCGCATTCCTTAATAAAATCAGGGTCCTGCGTGTCGACTGCAAGTTCAAGCGCCGTTTCGGTGTCGCCAAAAAGCTTTTCAATACGCGCCATTGTATCAATGACGTCATGTGCGGCGGCGCGTTCCTTTGAAAGGGACTTTGCCTTGTCCGGATCGCTCCAGAAATCGGGCTGCTGTGAGATTGCTTCTAACTCCCTGAGGCGTTCCTGACGTCCAGCGACGTCAAAGGAACCTCCTCAGGGCTTCAAGCTGCCCTGTGATCCGTGCCAGTTTTGACCGGACTTCTGATGGTTCGAATATAATGGCCATGGAGTGTTAAGTTACCTCGAACACCGGAAGAGGCGCAATATCGAAGGAACCGGTTCAGGCCGGCTTCGCATACCTGCCCATAAAGAGAATCGCGCCGCTTTTGTTTTCTCTTATCAGATAAATAAACGGATGGTCTGCGGTGAAAGTCACCGGCTCTTCTTCCCGGATGGGCCCGGCGGAACCTGCCATCATCATGACTGCGGTGGCTGCGGCTGCCTCCGTGCCTCGTTCATCCACGCGGACTCTGGCCTTGTGAAGGACATCCCCGATATAAAGCCTGCGCTCGAGGGGCAGGGGGGCAATGTCACCTGAGATTCCCGAAAAGTCGGCTTTATTCAGATCAAACGCGTCTCCGGCACCGGCTTTTTTCAGAATTTCTGCAAGCGATGCGCTCATCTCGGCTTCGAACTTCGGGATTGTCAGCGAAACTCTTCGCATTCGCTGTCCTTCGATGGTCCCGGCCAGGTTTTCCGCATCCAGTTCGGCTTCGACCTTTGAAAGCCCGGTTCTTTCTTTTGGAAGAATTATGCACAACGATACGTCAGCAGAGCGATAGGGCATCAGGACCAGCTGGTACAGATCAGTCTCCGCATAATCATATTTTGAAAGAGTCGACATGAACTCCGTCTGGAAGCTCTCACTTCCCGAATGAAAGAAAGGAGCTTCGTGCGTATCCTGCTTATCGAACTCATGCCTCCAGTACCCAAGCATGTAGATCGCGCTTGCAAGAATGACTCTTGTTCCGCCGGTTACTGATCTTTCGCTGAGCAGGTCTTTAATCATCCCTTTCGTATTCTCTTCGACCCATTTATTGATCCTGCCCACAGCATCCTTCGGCGTCGAGAACATGAAAGCTTCCGAGTGAAAGAGGTTTGCAAGGGCAGTGTTGTATTCAGGCAGGACCTGATATCCCTCTTTTATCCATTCCGAATTCGCTACTGCGAGATTGAAATCAACTTTCGATTTGAACGGCTCAAGATTTTCATTGATGCCTTTTACCGCGGCCTCAAAGGCAGCGTCATCCTCCGGAAAATGCACCGCGCGGGCAAGCTGACTTCTTGTCTCGCCCCTTGCGCCTTCGTACGCCATCGCAAGAGCTGTGTAGATGCTGTACGGAGAAAAAAAGACGTTTTCACCCTCTTTTGCAAGGTGCCGGTACATAGAGAAGCCGAACTCGTTGAGGCCCGATGTCTGAGCGTGCGCGGCTGGGAGAGTGGAAGAAAGAAGAAAGAGAAGGGGCAGAAGTTTTTTCATGAGGAGTAATCTAACAGATGTCAGGCCGGCGAATCACCCTCTTTTTCCCGGGGGAAATATATGAAAACGAATCGAACAGCATTCCTCCGCGGCGGTAAGAACATGGAACTTCCCGATGAACCCGGCTGCAAATGGAATTCCCGAAAGGGAGAGAAACATCAGGGTAAAATCAGCAGCGGGGAACGGATGACGCCAGGCAAGGCCTTCATGATCTGAAACTGAGGGGCCTCGCATTTCCGGCAGACATCGAGGCGACAAGCAGGCACATGCGGCGTGACGGTGGGCGAGGTGAGGGGATTAGTCTCCTGTGTTCCCGCGTGAAAATAAACCCGGGTATTTACAGCAGGCGCGCGATCCTGTTCTTTTTTAGAAGGGGGATGAACATCATGTCAGGAGGAGGAAACAGCGGCAACTGCGTTTGAAAGTCACACAAACGCGTCTTCTCCGCTTCCGCCGCCTACGGCGAGTTTTCCTTCGGCTTCGAGCCGGCGGACAACGTCCACGATGCCGAGCTGCGCTTTCTCCACGTCTTTGATCTTTACAGGGCCGAGAGCTTCGAGGTCTTCCTGAATCATCGCAGCTGCTCTCTGCGAAACATTTCTGAACAGAAGCTCTTTCAATTCGGGACTCGTCACCTTCAGCGCAACAACGAGCTGATCTCTCGGAACCTCCTTCAGCAGAGTCTGTATTCCACGATCGTCCACTTTTTTGAGGTCTTCGAAGGTGAACATGAGATTCCGGATCTGCTCGGCCATATCCGGATACATCTCTTCGATCTCCGTAAGAATCCGTTCCTCGTTTGAACGCTCCACGAAGTTGAGAATGTCCGCTGCGGATTTTGCGCCGACCACTTCTTCTTCGGCAGAAACTCCCGAACCTCTGAGCTGCTGGCGCAGGACTTCTCTTACCTCATCGACGACGTCGGCTTTCACGTTATTGAGATTTGCTATCCGAATCAGAATATTCGTCTGGGCTTCCTCCCCCATGTTCTGAAGGACCATGGCTGCCTGATCGGGATTCATTCTTGTCATCAGAAACGCGACTGTCTGCGGGTGTTCGGCTGAAATGAACGATGCCAGAATTTTTTCCGAGCAGTCCGATATGATAGCGGCTATCGGCTCTTTGCGGGTGCCGCTGATATATTCGAGCATTCCCTCGCCCGCGCTTTCGCCGAATGCGCCTGCGATGACATCCTTTGCAAACTCACGCCCGTCGAAGAGCATCGTTGTGCCGGCGCGGAGCATGCTGCGGAATTCATTAGCGACATCGTACTGAGTCTCACGATCGACTTCCGACACCGCCATGAACGCGCGGCTTATGCGTTTGACTTCCTGCTCATCGAGAACTGCGATAACCTGAGAAGCAACCTCCTTGCCAAGAGAAAGAAGGACCAGCGCGGCCTTTTCTGTCGATGTCAGATCCCTCTTTTTTATCATTTACAGAATCCCCGGAGATTTTCACAAATTAAGATGCAGGAGACGGCGTTTTCGACTGCACCATCTATAACTATCTGTTTTTCCTGAGAATTGGGGAAATCGCGAGCGAATTCAGAATATTAGTCTCCTGTCTTTTCATCCGCTGCCGTTCTTTCGGGCTCACCTTTTCGTGTTCGAAACCGCAGAGGTGCAGAACACCATGAACAAGGAGACGCATTACCTCTTCATTGATTTCCATCTGCCGTTTTTCAGCTTCGCGCTCCGCATATTCGATCGAAATGACGATATCACCCAGGGATCGGGAAACGTTTCCTCCTCTTCCTTCAAGCTGCGAAAAAGAAAGCACATCGGTTGGCTTGTTTTTCCCGCGGAAGGAGGAATTGAGATCGCGGATCCTCTCATCATCTGTCAAAAGAATGCTGAGTTCCCGGGTTGACGCTGGAATACCGGCAGAATCGACGGCGCTCAGAATCGCTTTCGCAAGCGCCTTGAGTTTTATTTTGTCGACGTGGAAAACCTTCTGTTCGTCGGAGATCAGTATTTTCCATTTTCTAATGCTCATGATCCTGGCCAAGTCGTCGCAGATCTTCTTCTTCCTCTTCCTCATCTTCGATAATCTCGGCTGAAGTGGCTTCGGGGTCAGTCTCTTCTGCCAGTATGTTGACCTTTTCCGCAGGCTCCGCGTAAGCAATCCGCTGATGATAAATTCCCGCGAGCACTCTCGTGAAGCACTTTGCGATTATATGGAGCTCTTTCAAAGTGAGTTCACAGTCGTTCAACTGCCCGCTTCGAAACGCTCTGTTGATCATTTTCTGTACGAGTCCCCGGATTCTGTCGCGGTCGGGTTCGTTGAGCGTGCGCGCAGCAGCTTCAATTCCATCGGCAAGCATCAGAATTCCTGCTTCTTTTGTCTGCGGTCTCGGGCCGGGGTAGCTGTAGAGACTGGGGTCCGGCTCTTCCCCGCTGCTCTCCCCCTCCTTCGCCGCCTTGTCGTAAAAATATTCGATCAGCGAAGTTCCATGATGCTGAGGAATCATATCTATTATCGCTTCCGGAAGCCTGTGCTGCCGTCCAAGTTCGATTCCGTCCTTCACATGGGACCGTATTATGAGGGCTGACATAGAGGGGCTCAGCTTCTCATGCTTGTTTTCTCCCGAGCCCTGATTCTCCACGAAATATCCCGGCTTTTTTATCTTTCCTATGTCGTGAAAGTAAGCGCCCACGCGGGCGACGACAGGGTTTGCACCCACCGCATCTGCCGCCTGCTCGGCCATCATGCCCATCACCATCGAATGGTTCCATGTTCCCGGAGTCTGAATGCTGAGTTCCTTCAGGAGCGGATGATCAAGGGTAGCCATCTCTATCAGACGCATGTCCGTGACATACCCCCCGAGGTATTCAAAAAGCGGCGTGATGCCGGCCGCAATGAAGATACACACCGCGCCGCCCGCTACGCCGCCGCCGATTATCGCCACACCATCGGTGAGTGTCAGGTTTTTCATGATGCACAGAGATGCCAGAGCAAACGCGAGAGCAACAACGGTAATGTTCAGGGCGCCTTTGATGTAGGCAGAGCGTGATCGGAATCGAGTGAGACTCAGGCCGCCGACTACGCAAGTAACGAATGTGAACGGAATGAGCACGACATCGTTTCCGGCATACACCGCCATAAGCATCGAGAGAACAATCGACAGCACCAGCGCATAGTGCATCCCCAGAATGGCCTGGACTATAAGGGCCCCGGAAGCAAATGGTATGGCGAGATAGAGAGATTCCGGGTGGATCTCCCCGAAGAACGTGTCTCCTCCCTGATACCTCACCATACTGACAGCAAGAAGGCGGAAGAGGCTTATGATGCAGATTGAGCCTGCTGTCACAAGAGTAAGCGAGAGGAGATCTTTCAAGTTCTCCCGGAATCCTGTCAGGCTGAGAGAGGCGCCGTAATAGATCGTGAAAAGAGCGAGGAAAACGATTGAGATCCTCCCTGTTGAAAGGAGAGGTCCGCTTTCATCGGAAAAGAACCGGAGGCATCCTTCAGCGAAACCCGAAGCAACAAGCGCAAAGAAAAGGCCGGAAATGGCCCGAGCCCTGTTTCGTGCGGAAGATGTTCTATTCATCGTCCTGACTCGCGTCGATCGTAGGCCTCCACGATCCTTCCGACCAGCGGGTGCCTGACGACATCGTCCTGCGTAAACTCGACAACACGTATTCCTTCGATACCATGTAAAATCGCAAGCGCATCGACAAGACCCGACTTCGTGCCGTAAGGGAGATCGATCTGGGTAATATCGCCTGTGACGACACCCCGTGAATTGAATCCGAGCCTGGTGAGAAACATCTTCATCTGAAGATGCGTCGTGTTCTGCGCCTCATCGAGGATTACGAACGCGTTCGAAAGCGTTCTCCCGCGCATGAAGGCAAGGGGTGCGACTTCAATCTGCCCCTTCTCCATCATCTCCTGGGCTTTTTCGTAATCGACCATATCGTAAAGAGCATCATAAAGCGGCCGCAGGTACGGGTTCACTTTCTCGGCCATGTCACCGGGGAGAAATCCCAGGCGCTCCCCCGCTTCCACAGCAGGCCGGCATAGAATGACTCGTTTCACCTGCTTTCTCAGGAGAGCAGATACTGCCATTGCCATCGCAAGATAGGTTTTGCCCGTTCCGGCAGGACCGATTCCAAACACAAGATCCGAGTTCCTTATTGCTTCGAGATATATCTTCTGCCCCATGGTGCGGGGAATGATGCTGTGCTTCTTTCCGGCGACTGCGATCTGATCTCTGAAGAAGTCTTCGAGGCGGGCTTTCCTGTTGCCCGAAAGCATCTTTATTGCGCGCTCCACATCTCCAGGCCAGATTCGTTCTCCTTTTTCCACCAGTCCCTGGAGCTGCTGAAGGAGATCGCATGCAAGTTCAACTTCGGCGTCCTGACCCTCGAGTTTCAGGCCTTCCGGCACCGTGCCGATCTCTATGTCGAGTTCTCTTGCGATTGTCCTTATGTTCTGGTCGGCCTCGCCTACCAGCATCTGCATCACTTCCGGATCTGAGTTCCGGAACGTAAGTTTCTTCTGCTCACCTTTAGGAAAATTATTTCTTTTCGCCAAATTTAAATAGCTCCTGCTTCCAGTTCCACCATGGTCGAACGTATCCCATTAAATCTTCCCTACCAACTCTGAAAATGTGTCCAGCGCCCGGCTGACAAGGGAGGGGTCGAGCCCCCCGGCCTGGGCGAAATCAGGCTTTCCTCCGCCCTTGCCACCGGCTGCTGCAGCCGCCTGCTTCACGAGATTTCCTATATGGACCTTCGGCAGGAGATCGCCTGTGGCGCCTGCAACCAGAAAGCCTGTCTTCCCGGACGCTCCCGAGAGAGCGACGACACCCGAACGGATGCGGACACGCACATCGTCCACGATGCCCTTAAGTGTATCGACATCGGTGTCGTCAACCCTCTGCACCACTAATGTAAGTCCGGACGGAAGCTTCCGTCCCTTCGATGCTATATCCGCACTCATCGTCGAGATGAAGCGCGACCTCATGTTTTCAAGTTCTTTTTCGAGAGCCCTCGCACGGGCGAGCACCCGCTCCACCTTTTCAGGCAGATTCGTGGTATCGCTCTTAAGAAGCTCCGCTACGGTCTCGCGCTCTGCCCGCTCCTCGAGCACGGACTCGAGAGCCCCATGACCCGACAGGCACTCGATTCTCCGGACACCGGCGGCAATGCCGCTGTCTGCCGCGACAACGGCGAAGCCTATGTCGCCCGTACGCGAAACGTGGGTGCCACCGCAGAATTCGAGTGAAACGTCGCCCATCTTCACAACGCGGACCAGGTCGCCGTATTTCTCGCCGAAAAGAGCGATTGCTCCAAGACGCTCCGCTTCTTCAATCGGAACCACCGAAGTCTGCACTTCCTGATTCCTTCGAATCTGCTCGTTCATGAGATGCTGAATGGCCTTCATCTGCGCGTCGGTAATCGGCTCGAAGTGCGAGTAATCGAATCTGAACGATTTATCATCGACACGCGAACCCGACTGCTTCACATGGGCGCCGAGAACTTTTCGAAGGGCCGCATGGAGGAGGTGAGTTGCCGAGTGATTGGCCATGATTTTTTTTCTTCGTGCCTCGTCGACTTTCAGGAGCGCTCTGCTCCCTTTATGCTTTTCGGAAAGCTCACCTTCGATCGCTTTCGTTATATGGACATAGTAGCCGTCCTGAACCTTCTGAGTGTCGGTTACCCGAAGTTTTACTCCGTTCAACTCGATGATGCCCGTATCTCCAACCTGGCCTCCGGCTTCGGCATAAAACGGAGTGACGTCAAAAACAACGCCTTTTCCATCGACAATATCGAGAAGAGTCGCTTCAGCCTCGAGAGTTTCGTATCCGAGAAATTTCGTCTTCTCGCCCTCGACCTTGACGCTTGAAAAGGTGATGTTCTGCGCCTTTCTGTCTTCTCTCGAGCGGGTTCTCTGCTCTTCCATTGCGCGATCAAACGCGGCGGTGTCGACCTTTTTTCCGTACGCTTTGAGAGCGTCTTCTGTGAGATCGAGCGGGAAACCGTATGTATCGTGCAGGACAAAAGCCGTTTCTCCGGGGAAAAGATCATTTGAACCGGGCTTCTCCACTTCCCGGACAAGGATGGAAAGACCTGCATCGAGAGTCTCGTGGAATTTCCGCTCTTCGGCATCGGCAACTTTCTTTATGAATGCGGCCTTCCCGGAAAGCTCGGGGTATGCATCCTTGAAAATCGAAACCACAGCATCGATTGTGTGTGTAAAGAAAGGCTCTCTGAAATGCAGCGCGCGCCCATGACGCACCGCGCGCCGCAGAATCCTCCGGAGGACGTAACCGCGGCCGTCGTTCGAAGGGTTCACGCCGTCCGCTATGAGGAACGCGACAGCGCGTGAATGATCGGCAATAACCCGCATTGCCACGTCCCTTGCGTAAGCTGTATCCGTTTTCAGGTCGCGGATGGCAAAGGACGAGCCGTCATATTTGTACCCCGAAAGTTCTTCGCATTTCGCTATTATGGGCCGCACAAGATCCGAGTCGTAATTCGAAACACCGCCCTGCACAATTGATGCAAGACGATCCAGTCCTGCTCCTGTATCGATTGACGGCTTCGGCAGAGGTTTTATTGTGCCATCAGCGAATCTTTCGAACTGCATGAATACAAGGTTCCAGATCTCGAGGAAAGAGCCATCATCTTTACGGAAAACCTCTTCCGTCTGCCTCGATGGATCAGTGTCCATGAAGTAGTGGATCTCCGAGCACGGTCCGCACGGCCCGGTGTCGCCCATCGCCCAGAAATTATCCTTCTCGCCGCACTTCAGAATGCGCTCTTTTTTCACATCAGTGAGAGAAGCCCACAGCTCCGCGGCTTCGTCATCATCTTCGAATACAGTGACCCAGAGGAATGACTTGTCGAGCTTGAGGATTTCGGTGACGTATTCCCACGCGAAAGTAATGGCTTCTTTCTTGAAGTAATCGCCGAAGGAAAAGTTGCCGAGCATTTCAAAAAAAGTATGGTGGCGGGCAGTGACGCCCACATTCTCGAAATCATTGTGCTTGCCCGATACCCGGACACATTTCTGGCTTGTCACGGCACGGGTGTAACTTCGCTTTTCGGCGCCAATGAAGAGATCCTTGAACTGATTCATTCCTGCGTTGGTAAAGAGCAGGGTAGGGTCGTTGTGTGGAACAAGAGAAGAGCTTCCGACGACTTCGTGTCCTTTGGATCTGAAGTAATCGAGAAATGACCTGCGGATTTCCGCCCCCGTGAATGGTTTTTTGTTCATAAGCGTAATGTCTCTGTTCCTGCGCTCCGGAAACATATGATGTCTCAAAAAACGCCCCTTTTTCCAGAGGTTCTGACCATAAAAGCCTCTTTCTTTTCTGTTTTCCGGGGATAAATGATGGCTTATAACTTACAGAATACCTCATACAGGCGGGAGGAACAAAAATGTCGCTGCGTATCCTTGTGCTGATTAATATTGGGCTTTTTCTCGTCGCTCAGGCTTTCTCGCTCCGCGAACCGCTGGCGGGAATCGCCGTGAGGGCAATCACCGTGCTTGTTGATTTCGTCGCCTTTCTGGCGATCCTTGTTCAGGGACAGTTTTCTGAATTCGGCTTCACGGATGAAGGCGATGTTGACCGGGACACCGATCTGCCCCGGTATATTCTCGGCCTGCTTGTCGTCCTCCTCATGGGATTCTTTCTCGGAGGCCTGCCGCTTCTTATGAACGGAACCGACAACTGGGCCAGAGTGAAGGATTTTATCTCAGGGCTGTAAAAGACTTTTCCTGAGCATATTCATCGTCATGAAACACGCATAGCGCCTGATCCTCTCACGATCCGAAGGAAAAAAGAATTTCTGCGCAAAGATCTCTGCCGGTGTCGAGAGGCCCACAAAAAAAGTGCCCACTGGTTTCGCCTCAGTGCCGCCGGCCGGGCCTGCAACTCCGGTTATTGAAACTCCATAGTCGGTGCCGAGACGTTCCGACGCGCCCTTCGCCATCCGCCGCGCAACCTCGTCGCTCACTGCGCCGCAGGCTTCAATGGCGGAAGAATCCACGCCCAGAAGATTCACCTTAGCTTCGTTGCTGTAAGTCACAACGCCTCCGGCGAAATATGCAGACGAGCCTGAAACGCTCGTGAGCATTTTTCCCAGCATTCCGCCGGTGCAGGACTCCGCTGCAGCAAGCGTCTTTCCGGCCCCGGTGAAAAGCTCGCAGATAACATCTTCAAGACCCCGATCCCGTTCTTCGGAGAAGATATGCCGGGCGCCTATCGCCTCCCGGACACGCGAGACAGCTTCATTGAGACAGTTTCTGTCCGATGAAGTCTTGAGCTTCACCTGAATTTCAGGAAACGCCGCGCGATATGAAACGAATATATCACCGGAAAGACCCAGTCTTTCTACTCTGTCTCCCACTTCAGATTCGGCGAGTCCTGTCACTCTGAAAAGATGCGTGTTCAAAGAAGCGCACCCGAGTTTCTCCTTGATTACAGGCTCGACCGATGCTGTATACATAGGCATCAGTTCGGCTGGTACACCCGGAAGCGCGACCAGAGTGAGTCCTTCAAGATTCATGAAAAACCCCGAGGCGGTGCCGACCGGGTTGGTGATGAGCTCTGCCCCATCAGGAACCATTGCCTGGCACCTGTGGCTCTCGTTCAGAGGTCTGTTTCTTCGCTCGAAAAAACGGCGAAGAGATTCATATTCTTCCTCTCTGAAACAAAGCTTCCCCGCGCCGAATGAGGCGAGGGCTTCCCGGGTCACATCGTCGGTGGTGGGGCCGAGTCCGCCTGTTACAATTATGAAATCGGAATATTTTTGCAGATATCGGAGAGCTTCGACGATTTCCGGAATGATGTCGTCACATACGAGAAACTGGCCCGGTTTGACCCCCAGATCAGCGAGACGGGAAGCGATGAACGATGAATTTGTGTCAGGCACCCGTCCATCGAGTATTTCAGAGCCGACGGCGAGAATGGAGACGCGAAGCATGGGTTATTTTATCACAGAGACCCGGACATTTTTCAACAAGGAGCATCAGGAGCTCTCACCCGCGCTCCACCGTCCGAAGATGGAAACTCATCGCGTCGATAAGATTCGGCCTTGATTCCTCGATTCTCGATTCAGACTCACGGAGGCAGCGCTCCCCGGACTGCATGAGTAACACGCAACGGGTCCTGAACTGGCGACTTCTCCCTTTCTCAGCACGATAAGCGCGTCTGCGAGCCGCTCTATAACATCCATCCGGTGAGATGACACGATGACGTTTCTGCTTTCGGCCTCCGCTTTGAAAATTTCGCCAAGCTCGCTCGTTCTCTCAAAAAACGGAAAGAGCTACACCGTCGGCATCGAAAGTTCCCGGCGTGCGATCGTCATATTCTCATGTCTTGCATGCAGCGCCTGGAGTGTCGCCTTGAGGGTCCCCGCCGGGATTGCTTCGCCCGGCGCGATCAACTGCGGAAGCTTCGATGAAAGCGGATTGATGAACTTCCCTCTGACTGAGAGACGGTAATCAAGGTGGGGACCTGTCGACAGGCCTGTACTCCCGACACTTCCTATCACCTGGTTTCTGCTCACACGCATGCCTGGACGAATGCCCGGGGCGAAGCGGGAAAGATGCATGTAAATGGTGCGTACCGAGGCGTTGTGCTTAATCTCAATCATATTGCCGCCCCCGCCTCTGAACGAAGCGATGCTCACAATACCGTCGGCCACACTCCTTACTGGAGTGCCTTTCGGGGCGGCGAAATCGACACCCGGGTGAGTCGTCACTATCTTACGAATGGGATGCCTCCGGGAGTTGGAGAAAACAGAGGAAATCCGCGTGAATTTGAGCGGGTAGCGGAGGAAATAATTCCCCAGGAGATTCCCCTTCTCGTCATAATAACGCGACTTTCCGTCGGTCCCTTTGTATCTGAGAACGGCCATGATTTTATTCTGGACTTTTATCGACGCCGACTGAATCTCGACACCGAGAGTTCTGTCTTCGCCCCGCACCCTCTTCTCGTCATACACCACCGAGAATGTGTCCCCGGGTTGAAGGTCCCGCGAGAAATCGATCCTGTGCGCAAACAGGTCGACAAACTCATCTATCACCTCATATGGAAGCTCTGCGTCCCTCGCCGATCCAACAAACGAGTCGTATATGGTCGCTGTCACGACTTTCTGTGCCTGTTTCAGTTTGGGTGCCGCAATATAAGCGGTATAAATGCCTTCTGCTCCCGCCTTCAGAACCGCGGTACTTCCATCTACCAGTTTCTTCCTGATCCGCCTTATCTCCCCGTCATCCTTCCGCACGGCAAGCTCTACCTTCTCCCCTGCCTTGAGTGAAGAAAAACGGAAACCTGCCTTTGCGAACGCGGCTTTGGCTTCTTCAAACCGATCAAGCCCGCCTGCATATCTGTTCCAGATGCTGAAAAAATTATCCCCTTTACCTACTGTGTGCTCGATGGTTTTAATAAGCCTTTTCTTCCCGGATGCGTCTGGAGGCTCATACGTGAGGGATTCGGGTTCCAGTTCAACAATAGACTCCGCAAGTGAGACTTCCTGCGGAGGACACGCTGAGTTCTCGAGCCAGCTTTCGATGTCGCTGTTGAGATCCTCCCAGGGAGCGAGAAAGACATATCCTGCAAAATATGCTTGAATCAGGAATGTGCCCAGAGCGAATTGCTGAAGACGGAGCTTAAGAAGACGTGCTTCTCGATTATGTGATGGCCTTAATGTAGTCAACATTGATTTACCAAGTGCAGGAAAACCAAAAGCTTTCTAACCGTCGGCTGAGACTTCTTCAACTCTGTGAATAAAAAAAATCGGGAAATACTTTCCTCAGGCAGGATTCAAGGATAAACGGTTTTTTGAAGATCGATCAATCGAGCATTTTGGAGAACGTCGTTTGAAAATCTGGAGCGCGTTGGCACTTGACGTAGGACGGGTGAAGGTTGGTGTCGCCATGGCGCGCACGGGCTCGACGACTGCTTTGCCGATTGGGTCATTTGAAAGGAGATCGTCTATCGCAGAAAAGGAGATACTGGCTCTGCTTGCAGGAGAGAAACCGGACATTGTTATTGCCGGCCTCCCCTTGAATGAAGACGGAGCAGAGACCGCCGAGTGCGGTGCGGTCCGCGCGTTCTGCAGGAGAATTGAAAGAAGGGCGGGGGTCACTATCCACTTCATCGACGAGTACGGGAGCACCTTTGAAGCGAGACAGAAACTCGGACACCTCAAGGCGAAAGACGCAAAGGAAAAGGGAGCACTGGACGCCGTTTCGGCATCTATTATCCTGCAGCGCTATCTTGACGGGCAGGCGCGCCAGGGCGAATAAACCGCTTATTGCTGCACGATTGTTTGTGTATTTATATTGAATCATGCCAAGAGTTCCGCTCCTTCTGCTGGCTTTATTTGTCATAGCCGTTCCGGTCGCGACAGGCCTCTATGTGTTTTTCGTTCTCAAGTCGACGTTCCTCGACGCAGTCGATCCGGCGGCTACGGAGACCGTGTCGTTCATGATTCACCCGGGGAGCACTTTCCAGCAGATATCCCGGCAGCTCGTGGATGAAAGGTTCGTAAAGCGCATGATAGTACCGCGCGTTATTGTAAAGATTCGCGGGGTGGATACGCGCAACATACGGGCGGGAGAGTACGCGTTAAGCCGGTCGATGCCGCCCGGTGCAATCATCAGCAAAATAATATCCGGCGATATTGTAAGGAGAAGAATAACCGTAACTGAGGGAATGAATATCCGTGACGTCGCAAAGGGAATCGCAGCGGCGGGACTGATGAACGAGCAGGAATTTCTAAAGATTCTCTACGATCCCCTTCTCCTCAAAAAATGGGGGATCGCGGGCAACAGCTTCGAGGGATATCTCTTCCCCGAAACATACTTCTTTTCGCTTCCCGTGAAAGGCGAGGATATAATTGCAGCGATGATAAAGGAAGGAGAAAAGTTCTGGCCTGAAAGTTACACAGTCCAGGCTGAGTCTCTCTCTCTTACAAGACATCAGGTCCTCACGCTCGCGTCGATAATCGAGAAAGAATCGGGCAACCCTGAAGAACAGCCTCTCGTGTCGAGCGTGCTGCACAACCGGCTTGACCGCGGAATGAAACTTCAGGCTGATCCAACCGTGATATACGGAATAGATGGTTTCAACGGAAACCTTACAAAGGCCGACCTCGAAAAACCTTCACTGTACAACACTTACGTCATCGACGGCCTCCCGCCGGGCCCCATTGCAAACCCGGGAAGAACAGCTGTCAAGGCGGCGCTGTATCCTGCCCAGACGAATTTTCTTTATTTTGTGTCTGACGGAACCGGAAAGCACACATTCTCGGGCGGATTAACCGACCACAACAAGGCGGTGGACCAGCTTATTGAGATGGCAAAGCAGGGTGCGGCCGTTCCACCTGCCGCGCCGGAAACACTCACCCCTCCTCCAAAGACTCCGGTTATCACGGTGAAGCCGAAGAAGTGAGCCGGTCGCTCTCACGAGCCTCAGCATCGATTCCTGATACTCCCGTTCCTCCGGCCTCCTCCCATGAGGGATGCTTCCATATTCCGGTACTGAACAAGCATCGCGTTCACGTCTGCTTCGCTCATGAATTTGGTGTCGGGCATTTTGAGTTCGAGCCCGATTTCAGGATGACTTGCAGCGATTCTGCGCACGATGGCCGCGATTTCCGACCGCTTTTTCTCCCGCGGAGCGGCGGTTCGCTCCGATTCTTTTTCAATTTTCTCAGCCCTCCGGGAAGCGGCTGCAGCGAGTTCCGTCAGCGCCTGCGTTATTTGTTTCGCCGTCACGGCGGCGGATGAGACGGAAGATACGGAGGAGATTTGAACCTGCGGGACGGACTGAGGCAGAGGAGGAACAACGGCGTCGCTTTTTGCCGGAACGGTCATGGACAGGCCGGGAGACACCTCTTCGCTATGTTCAGCTTTTGACGATCTCGACGTGCGGCTGCTCAAATGGCATATCGCAACTTCGAGACATTCCTTTGTCTCTTTTGACAGCATGGAAAACGCCGTGAAAGCAGCTGAAAACCTCTCTCGGAATTCCGCTGTTTTCATCAGACTCAGAATTTCCGCGTCCGATTTTCCCTCTATAAGAGAATAGAATTTCTGAATCGCTTCGAACTGCCTGTGGGCGTATTCCTCGGGGTTTGGAATCCCCCGTCGCCTGAAGAATGTCTCGAGAATCCGCCTTGCTTTTCGATCGTTGCCAAAGTCGGCGTGGAATCGTCCGAGCAGCTCCGACAGCTTCTTTGCGTCCTCAAGCGAGGGCGTCCCGCTCCGCATCCGCTCCGCCAGTCGATTGAGTTCGTCGAGTCCTTTGAGTATTCGTCCGAATTCCAGTCTGTCTGCGCCCGACAGACGAACACCTCCGATCAGACCCCCCGATCGCAGTTCCTCGTCGAGACGCTCGGGTCTCATCGAGGGATCGAGAACATGGGTGTAAAAATCCCTGATTGCGACAAAACGGTAGTGTGCGAATCCCCCTTCTCCACGCTCTGCCTGCTTTCGCTCGAGGAAACGCCGGCTTTCGCCGTCCGAGAAATGCTGGTGCAGACACCTGAGTTCCTGTGCAAGCGAAAGGACAGCGGCTGGATCCGATGACGGACCTACATCGGCCAGAGATATTTCCGCGCGTGAAAGATCGGCGAATTTGCGCTCGCAATCCCGTTCCGCAGCGGGCGTGCGTTTTTCATCTCGAATTTCTCTTTGTGTTGCGGATGCACCAGAAGGGGGCGAAGGAAGATGTGCTCGATCCGTGTCCTTCCGCGACTCTCGTTCTGCTGTCGCTGTGCGTCTTTCTCTCATAACCACACTTTCTTCCGGACCGCACAATCTGCGGGCAGAGAAAAACAAACCTTCTTATCTGTTATGGAAAAATTTCGGAAAAGGTGACTTCAGGAAATCATGAAAAAGATAAGAAATATCGAGTGCCTGCGAGATCCGGATGAGAAAAACGCCTGGTATCCCTTTCGGCGGCATCAGCCAAACACCAGGTAGTTCTCAAGCTCGTCCAGATCCGAAGGCAGGAATCCCACGACTTCCGCGGATATCGAAGCTGCTTTCTTTTCCCATCTTAATGGAACTTCTGTCGGCATCAGGACAAAAGAGCCATTTTCGAATGAGAATTCGTACTTCTTTTCGATCTCCCCCCTCACGCGCTTCACGGAAATGCGAAGACATGGCAGCGAGCCGGATTCACCGGGAAGCGCTTCGGCAGTCAGGTTGTACTTGTGACAAGAATCGAGATTCATGAGAGGTATCTCAAAAGTAACCTTCTTTCTGGATTCCTCCGCCTCAGGATGAGGATTAGTTATCTCGAATCCAAGTCTTCTCGCCGGTCCGCGGACCTGCCATGAAAATAAAGCCGCCTTCACCTGGAAAGGCTGTTCACAACGGTACCGCATATACGCTGATAAAACTTCCCTCACCCCTTCAACAAACTGCTTTCCCTCCCTCTCCCACGAGCCCATGTTGTTGCTTTTGAACCATACAGCCTCGTTTTCGCTGTAGCAGTAGTTGTCAAAGTACGGAGGGGCCGCCAGGTACGGGCCAATGGTCTGAACCAGAGTATTTTCTCTATTGTAAACGTTGAAATGGCGGCCGATTATGTTGTCCCTGACAGGTACAAAGAAGCGAATATCGCCTGCGGGAATGTTGAGACCTGTGATTTCTGCACCACGGGAAGATGGGTGACCGGGGTGTGAAACTTCAAGGTTTGTTACCGGACCGATCGCATAAAACGGCGGTGTTCCGCCTTTGAATATCTTCCTCCCCTCACTTTTCGTGACATCGCCCTTCAGAACTGCAATTAGACCCGCAAGATATTCCCGCGCTTCCTCAAACGGTACGAACTCATGCTTCTGCCAGATTTTTTTCCGCGGCAGTCGTTCCGGACCGTACAGTAAGCCGTACATCTGATCCCGCTCTATAACCAGAGCTTCGCCGCTGAATGCAGTGGCAAGGGCATGCCACCTCATCAGCAGCGAAAGAGCCGGGTGGAGGCTTTTGATGTGATAGCAATCAAGAGGAAAAAACTCTTTCAAACGATCGCCAAGGCGCTTCACAACATCGGACATTTCTTCAGACGGTGAGATTGTCATCGGCCCGTACCGGGTCGTGTAACGATCGTGAAGCTCCTGGAAACGCCCGGATGAGTGGTGAAAAATATGCATGGAAAACATGTTACAGGAATCCCGGCGCTAAGAAATATTCAGGACTGCATTCGAACTCCTTTCGTTGCGCCTCAAAACCACTGTGCCTGAGAAGATTGATTCGCCGGCTTTAAAACCGAGGCGACACCTGATCGGGATCGCAGAAAGTCGAGTTTGTTCATGAGAGATATTCATCATGAAACTTACAGCCCTCGAGAAAAGCGTCCCTCCATTTAACGGCATTGAGACTTTTGATGCGCCGCCTGAGACGGCATCCATACAGTGCGTCGATGATGAAGTCTTTGCACGATGCCCGGTCACCGGCCGGTATGATCAGTACACGGTCGATATCCGCTATACAAAGCCGGCGCAGGTGATGGAAACAACCTCGCTGAAGCTTTACCTTCAGCAGTTTCGCGACCAGGGTATATTCTGCGAGGAACTTGCCGCGCGTGTTGCCCGCGATGTCAAAGAGAAAAGCCGGGCACAGTCGGTGGAAGTGAGCGCTGCGCTCATGCCTGCGGATGGAATTGCGGTGGTTGCAACCGCGAAGGTGTAGCCGACAGCAGAGGTTGATTCCCCGAAAAAGGATCCGGGGCCGGCATTCAGATTTCAGGTCCATTCAGGGGGAGGAACCCTTCCATCAGCGCATTTGACCTTCATGGGTCATTGTTTATACTTACCGGCATGCAGCTTCCCGTATCAATGAACCCGCGGCTTGTCCGGATTCTCGCGTTCGCAGGACTGATAATGTCGGTATTTCTCTTCCTGCGGATCTACGTAACTTACTCTCAAATCAGCCGCCACACCTATAAAAGCTCCGACATCGCGTCGATCTGGAACGCAGGCCACGATCTCTGTAAAGGAAGGAGTCCCTATGCCCGCATGAAGAAAGAAGGGAAAAATGGAAAGCCTGTCGTCCGGGCGCCCATTTACCTTCCGGGCGCATACATTCTTATCTGCGCAGTTGAGAAGCTCGGATACAACACTCACAAAAAGTGGCAGAAAGTGTGGGAACCTGCGCTTGTCGTTCTGCACATCGCAATCGGCGTGATGCTGTTCATTCTTCTTTTCGAGAAGGGGCATCCCGCCCTCGCATTTTTCGTGATTCTCTTCTGGCTTTTTTCGCGCTTCAGTATTCAGACCCTTGTGACGAGACAGACAAATACGCTCGCGCTTTTTCCTCTTCTTCTTTCGCTTGCGTTCATCAATACCAGACGTACCGCATCGCTTCTCCTGTTTGGGTTCTCGCTTGTTCTCAAACAGGTTGCGGTGTTTCTGGCGCCGCTCTATCTGGTGTGGTGCTGGAACGACAGGAAATCATGGTCTGATTTCCGAAGGTCGGTGTTCCTGATTCTGATAATTCCCTTTGCTGCGACTCTTCCTTTCATTATCCGGGATTACGAGAGTTTCTTCATGGCGATTTTCTATCCGACCATGCATCTTGCTCCGGGCGGTTATGCGGGATATCCGGCCGCCGTGAGATCCATACATCCTGCCCTGCCGACTATCCTGATGCTCGTCTCAATGGCGCTTGTTTACCTTGCGGCCTTGAGGCGCCGGCTTCCAGAAGTTACAGCGGCGCTGCTTGTCATGATGTGCTTTATTGCTTTCAACAACATCATATTTTCTCAGTATTTTCTCTGGTTTTTCGCTCTTGTGCCAATTGCGCTTCTCGACTGGGTCCATGCCGGTGATCGATGCGACAGAATGTGAAAAAAGCATGATTCACTTGCTCCGCTTCACGCCGCTCAACTTCTCAATCAGCACTTCCTTGTTGACCGGCTTCACTATGTAATCAGTGACTTTCGCGTGAATCGCCTCCATTACCTTCTCCTTGTCCGCCTCGGAAGTCACAATGATGAAGGGGATATCTTTGATCTTCTCGTTCTTTCTTACTGATTTCAAAACATCGATGCCGCTTCGCCCGAACATGTTCCAGTCGCAAAGCACGACATCGGCTTTCCCCTCGAGAAGGTCCTCAATCACTCCCTTTGCTGAGGAGAACTGAACTATTTCCTTTACTCCGAGAGAAATAAGCTGTTTCTTGATCATCCAGCGGAAATCCGGGTCATCGTCCACAAGCATCACTCTCAAATCGGACATCGACATGCTCTATGACTCCTCTGCATCGGGCAGAGTGAAAGAAAGGGCGGTTCCTCTGCCGGGCTCCGACTCGGCGCGTATCTCTCCACCGTGTCCCTCTACTATTTCCCTGCAAATTGTCAATCCAAGGCCTGTGCCCCGGACGTTTGTGAGAGATTTCTGCGTGACCTGAAAAAAAGGCGTAAAGAGATTCTGCACACTTTCCTTCGACATCCCTGCGCCTGTGTCTTCGACAATGACCCGGCACCCCTTCTCTTCCTTCACGGTCTTTATAGTGATGCTGCCGGTTGCAGTATAGTTCAGTGCGTTGTTAATCAGGTTGACGATGACCTGAGTAATCTTGTCCCGGTCCATTTTCACTTCACAGACTGTTGAATCGAGTTCCATTTTGAACGCAAGCCCCCGCTGGGCCGCCAGACTGCGCGAAGTTTCGCACACTTCGTGTACAATCGGGTTGATTTCGCCTTTTTCGAAATTAAAAGTAATCTTTCCCGCCTCCATTTTCTTGAAATCAAGGAAATCCGTGGTGAGCCTCATGAGCCGATCGATATTGTTCCTGATCATCCCGACTATTGTCCGCTGATCACTGTTGAGTTCACCTGTCTCTTCCTCAACAAGCAGATCCACTGCTGTTTTCATCGTCACAAGGGGAGAACGCAGTTCATGCGCAGCAATCGAGGTGAATTTCGATCGCATCGCCATCATTTCCCTCAGAACCGCTTCGGATCTCTTTCTTTCGGTGATATCCGCGTGTGTCCCGACCATACGAAGCGGTGTTCCGTCATTTTTACGGGCCATAACCTTGCCCCTGTCGAGAACCCATATGTATTCTCCGTTCCTGCTCTTCACTCTGTGCTCGTTCACATAAATCGGCGTCTCTCCTTCGAGATGCTGCCGCACGCAATCGAGCACACTGTCCAGTTCTTCGGGGTGGACCCTGTCCTTCCATTCATCAAGACTATTTGTGATTTCATCAGGCTCGAAACCGAGCATTCGCTTCCACTGTTCGGAGAAAAAAACTTCGTTGGTTTCCAGGTTCCAGTCCCACACCCCTTCAGCGCTTCCTTCGAGCGCGAAGTGCCATCGCTCTTCGCTCTCTTTCAGGTCGCGCCGGAGTTCATGATGTTCCAGCGCCTGCCGGATAATAGTGCGAAATTCGTTCGGATCGTTCATCGGTTTTACGAGGTAGCGGTAAACCTCGCCGGAATTTATTGCGGCAAGGATCTGGGGAACGCCGATCTGCGCGCTGAGGGTCATGCGCACCGTATCGGGGCTCTTTTCCTTGACAATCTTCAGAAGAGCGAGTCCGTCCATTTCCGGCATAAGAACATCGGTAACGACCAGATGGACAGGTTCCCGTTCGAGTATATCGACGCACTCCTGACCTGTGCGGCAGAAATGCTTCCTGTAAGGCTCGCGAATCAGGAGCCTCTCCATAGCGGTGAGAACGGGCGGTTCATCGTCGACGAAAACTACCGTTGCGTCCTTGAAGTCTCTCATCGGCATGCTGAAATCCTGATTCATATAGAGCGTAATCTAATACTGAGACGACGGCCATACCAGACAAAAGCCGCGCCGGCACTCATTCCGAGCAACTTTTCCGGGATTTCTTCGATTACTGATCGGTAATTTTCAGTGAGGAGAAATCATGAAGAGAAAAAAACAGCGCGGATTTAGACCTGGCGATATTGTCAAGCTTGTCCGGCCGATTCCCGGACTTCCGAAAGGAGGATACTTTCGGGTGAAAGATACAAGGCCTCCCTTTCTCGAGCTTTCGGTGGGTTCCATCGTGACCGGCGTGCCTCTCGAAGCTTCCGGATTCTTCAAGCCGGCAAACGGACAACACCCGGACTGGGATGAAGAGGAAATATCGTTCCAGCGCGCTTTATGCGCGTTCCTCGAGAAAATGGGGACAAGGTGTCCTCACTGCGAGGAAGCCTTGAAAAAGAAAGAGGCGGCAATGTCGCAGAGGCTGCTGCAGTAAGTTCGCAGGGGCCGAACCGGGCCTCGCCCGCGGCAATCTCCAGTCGTCATTTTTGAAGACCTTTTACGGTCCCTAAGATCCCTCCATCGCCACAAACCCTTGCGGCGTAATCCTCCTCAACTCCGCAGGAAGGTTGAAATACCCTTCGGGATTCAGGCCGTAGGTTCCCATTATCCCGTGAAAATCCTTCACTTCATGGAGAAATCCGTTCATATCGGACGAAGCGGAAGCCTCAATAAAAAGCTTTGCCGAGTCATAACCATTGGGTGTAGCAAGCTTCGGCAGTTCATCAAAGGCGGCCCTGTATCTCTCCGCAAATCCCGGATCTCTGACGACATTTCCCGTCACGAACCATGTGCCATAGAGCGCCCCCTCGGCATTCTGCACCTGTGACCAGTCATCCACGGCATGCGCGGAGAAAAGCTCTCCTTTGAATCCCATCTGCCTGAGCTGTTTCGGAAAGATCGCCGCAGGACCGGGAAGAAAAACATTGTAAACGGCATCGGCATTTATGGCCTTGATTTTGGTGATTTCAGCCCGAAAGTCCGTTTCGCCAGTGTTCAACTCAAAAGATGCCGCAACTCGATCGGGAAGATCCTTTTTGAACGCTTCACTGAGCGCAATCATTGCATCGTGAGCCGACACGATTACAGCAACGCGTTTAAATCCCCGCTTTTTCACCTCCTTCACCACAACTTCGTTTTCCACATCAGTATTCAGAAAGTGCATCATGACATGCTTTTTTCCCTCGAAGATCTTCTTTGAATTTCCGAGGGCAATCATGGGAATCTTCGCATCTTCCGCGATTCCATTCACGGCAAGGGATGTGTTGGATCCGAGGACTATCAGTCCGTCCACACGGTCTTCTCCGATGAGTTTCCTCACGGCCGCCGCGGTTCTCTTTGCATCAAAGCCGTCATCCTCAAAGATGAATTCCACTCTGTTATCCGGATCGTTTTCCCTGTCGGCGAGAATAATGGCGTTGCGCACGCCTGTGCCTACGGACGCGAGGTTTCCCGTAACGCCGACACAAACGCCGATTTTCCGTTTAACGGGAGCCTCAGCGGAAAGAGGAGAAACGAAGGACAGAGTAAGGATCGTAAAAATTGAAAACAATTCTTTCATATCGCCTTTCCCTTCAAAAAGTTGATGCATGTTTGACGCAGATCGTCATTGCGACGGCGCGGAACTTCACGCACCCACTGTTTCACTCACAATCTCGCAGGCCTGCTCGATGATCCTGTCCAGATGCTCCCGGCTTGTGAAGCTCTCGGCGTAGACCTTGTAGATATTCTCGGTTCCCGACGGACGCGCTGCAAACCAGCCGTCTTTCGTGGTCACTTTGATCCCGCCGAAAGGCTCGTTGTTTCCGGGCGCATTCACAAGCTTCTGAAGGATCGGCTCTCCGGCAAGTTCTGCCGCCTTCACAGACTGGGGTGTCATCTTTTTGAAGCCCGCCTTTTCTTCCGGCGTAGACGCCTGATCAATCCTCCTGTAATAGGGCCTGCCGAACTCCGAGGCGATCTCTTCGAAATGCTGCCCCGGGTCCTTCCCCGTGACGGCTGTAATCTCGGCGGCAAGAAGATCCATGATGATGCCGTCCTTGTCGGTTGTCCAAACCGTGCCGTCTGTGCGGAGAAACGCAGCGCCTGCGCTTTCCTCTCCGCCGAAACCAAGCGTGCCGGTCAAAAAACCCTCGACAAACCACTTGAATCCGACAGGAACTTCGAAGAGAGGCCGCCCAATTGCCGCCGCGACGCGATCTATTATGCCGCTGCTGACAAGAGTCTTTCCGACACAAAGTGATGAAGGCCACTCGCTGCGGTGCGAGAAGAGATATCTGATGGATACCGCAAGGTAGTGGTTCGGATCCATCAGCCCCGACGACCTGGTCACAATACCGTGCCGGTCTGAATCGGGATCGTTGCCGAACGCAATGTCATATTCATCTTTAAGCCCGATAAGATTGACCATGGCTTCCCTGCTCGAGCAGTCCATTCGTATTTTTCCGTCGTGATCGACTGTCATGAACGAAAATTTCGGATCGACCTTCGGGTTTACAATGTCGATATCCAGCCCGTAAAGCTCCGAGATCGGCTGCCAGTAGTTGATTGACGCTCCCCCCAGGGGATCGACTCCGAGCCTGAGTCCTGACGTCCTGATCCTTTCCATCTGCACGACAGCGCCGAGATCTTTTATGTATGGAACCATATAGTCGTACGCTGAAGTTGTTCCCGCTTTGAAGGCGCTCTCAAAAGAAATCCGCTTCACGTCCTTGTTGCCGCCGCGCATAAGTTCGTTCGCGCG
>CAYQVO010000017.1:40541-57340 GCA_964421085.1 uncultured Bdellovibrionales bacterium
TCCCTCTGTCCGGCCGCGGTTATAGCAGAGTATGGCGTGGGAAATCACAGGAGTCGGAGTAAAGCCGTCATTCTTTTGAATACGGACATGGACACTGTTTGCGGCGAGGACTTCAAGAGCCGTCCTTTCAGCCGGGATGGAGAGCGCATGAGTGTCTTTCCCCATGAAGAGGGGACCCGTTATTCCTTCCTTTGCTCTGTAGTCGCAGATAGCCTGCGTGACAGCAAGAATATGCGTCTCTGTGAAATTGCCGGCGAGCGAAGATCCCCTGTGCCCGCTTGTGCCGAAACTTACAAGGTGCTGCGGATTCGAAAGGTCGGGCTTCTGTTCGTAATATTCCTTCTCAAGCTTCGCAACATTTACAAGTATCGATTCTGGTGCGGGTTTTCCCGCCAGTGGACTTCTCGCCATGATTTCCTCTCTTTTTGAAAGTTCAGAAGTGCCCTGATTGAACCGTATTTGGGGCGAAAAATAAAGCTCAGTCTTTCACGAGACCCGCGCGGAAGCTAGACTTGGAATTGTGAACGGGTCTCGGACAATGATAGGCATCCGAAGCAGACTGCAGAGGCGGCATATTCTCCTGTGGCTCCTGCTGTTTCTGCCCGCGGCTGTCTATCTTCTGTCCGTTGGATGGCTCATATCGTTTTTCAGTCATTCCGGAACAGTCGCATTTCTTATCGCGGGGACAGTCGTTCTCCTTTTCACCGCCTGGCGCAGACGCTGTTTCAGGCGTTACACGCTTCTCGATGCCGCGCGGTATCTGGACGACCTGCTTCAGAGCAAGGACAGATTCGTAAGTTTCGTGGAGCTTGCGCCCGTCGATGAACCAGGAAAACTCGAATTCCTTGGAACGCAGCTTGATCACCTCCTTGAAACGTGTACTGACGACCTCTCGCCCCGGTTTCAACTTCCGAAATATTTTTTCCCATATCTCTTCGGTGCGGCAGTTCCGCTCATGGGCGCTCTGGTTCTTTTCGGGCGGGAGTCTTTAAAACCAGTGATTAACGAAAACCAGGTTGCGCTGATCGACGCAGTTCTCGAGAAGAGGGAAGACCTCCCTCCTGAACTGGTTGAAAAGCTCGAAAGCTTGAAAGACGCCCTCGAAGAACATCCTCTGCTCGACGCGCCTGTGGCAGAAGCGCTTGCCGAAGCCGATGAACAAATAAAAGAGTCTCTCGAATCGGAATCCAGAGGAGGAGGCCCGGCTAAAATAATAGATGAACCCACTCCCACGCCAGTTAACCCCGAAGCGGGACCTTCTTCTCCCTCGCCAACTCCCACGCCCACACCTCCAGGCGCCCAGTCCGACCAGCAGAAAAAGGAAGGTTCCTCCGACAGGCAGGATCAGCAACAGCAGCAGCAGTCAGAAAAGCAGGAAGGGCAGAAACAGGACCAGCAGAGCAAAGAAGGCAAAGGCAAGGACGGAAAGCAGCAGAATCAGTCTCAGCAGTCACAGCAGAGTTCGCAGGGGAATGGACAGGGGCAGGGAAATGCGGAAGGCTCCGGCGAGGGCCGGCAGCAGAGTGGTCAGGGAAGCGGCGAAAAGCAGTCTGAGTCAAAGCAGGAAGACAGTTCAGCCCGGGGAAAGCAGGATGGAAAGGGCAAGGGACAGCAGAGCGCCGAAGACAAAGAGTCAAAAGAAGGAGAGGGGCAGTCGAATGCCGGTAAAGAAGGCGCCGAAAAGAAGGGCGACAAAGAAGGAGACAGCAGGGGAAACGAGCAGGGAGATAAAAAAGATCAGCAGCAGAAAGGCGATCAGCAGGGAATGGACGACGCAAAAAAAGCGATCGATCAGATCAAAAAAGACATGGATAAAGAAAAGGGAAAGAGCGAAGAAAAGGAAAGAGGAAAAGGGAAAGACTCCGGAAAAGAGCAGGGTAAAAATAAAGATCGGAACTCCGCACAAGGAGAGGACGGACAACAGGGAAAGGGAGAGAACAAAAGCGAGTCGGGCAGGCCCCCTGAGAAAGACGGCGAAAAAGACGACAAAGATTCCGACAAACAGCGGGGCAAAAGTGAGGGGAAAAGCGCTCTGCCTGCTCCAGGAGAAACAGGAGAAACGCCTGCCCCGGGCCCGCAGCAGGGAACGGAAGAACAGGAACGAAGCCGGGCTGCTGAAGTCAATATCGATGCTCCTGAAGATGAACAGTTCGACAGCCGGCATGCCGAAAAGGATGGAGAATCCGTGCAGAATAAAAAGGGAGCTGTACCAAAGACCAGTCTTGCCGACGTCCAGCTTTCAAAGCCCGAGAGCCGCGAAACCGGGGAAGAGCAGTATATCCCGCCGGAATATGAGAGCATTTTGTCGGGAAGATGAGATTTTTTCTTCTCTGTCACGTCGCTGTTCCCTCCTCCTTCCCTCTGGTTTACTCTACCACCCATGAAAATCCTCCCCCTGCTTGTGCTCCTCCTCCTTCCTGTTTCAACCGTCTCCGCCCAGCAGACTGAAATCCCCATCGGGTTTATCGGGCCATTGACAGGTGACGCCGCTCACTTCGGAATTGAGGCAAGGAACGCTGTTGATATCGCGGTAAATGAGATCAACAGCAAAGATTATGTTCCCGGCATCAGACTGAAAGTGATTTATGAAGACGGGAGATGCAACGGCAGGGATGCGACATCAGCTGCCCGGAAACTGGTCGACATCGATCATGTCCCGGTAATCCTCGGCGGTCTGTGCAGTTCTGAAACTCTTGCAGCTGCGAACGTCACTGAAACAGCGAAGGTGATACTGTTCTCTTCCTTCTCATCGAACCCTCTGATCACAAATTCCGGAGATTTTGTTTTTCGAAACTGCGTAAACGATCTCGAAGGCGGCGCGCGCGCGGCCCGGCTTGTAAAGGAGCGGGGATATAAAAGACCTGCCGCCATCTCCGAGAACACGGATTTCACGCTTGGTCTCCGAAATGCCTTTACCGCAAATCTCTCCGCATACGGCCTGAATGCTGTCGCAGACGAGACGTACAATACGCCCGATACCGACTTCAGGAGCATCCTTCTTAAAGTAAACAGCAGAAATCCCGACGTTATATTCTTAAGCCCTCAGAGTGGTGTGAAAGGAGGGCTTTTAGCCAGGCAGATCCGGAACATGAAACTGCCCGCTGCAATCATTGGAAACAACGTCTTTGCCGCGGCAGATGCGGGCGAGGCAGCCGGCGGAATCGAAAAGCTCGAGGGGATGCTGCTGGTCGACGCTCCTGCGACGACCACACCGCGCGCAATGGAACTCCTGCGCGAATACAGGGAGCTTTACGGAGAACAGATTCAGGCGGAATACTCCATAGCGTTTTCCTATGATGCTGCATACCTTATGGCCGACGCTATCCGGAACGCGGGTCTCGACACCGAAAAAATACGGGACTATCTTTACAATCTTTCTGAATTCAAGGGGGTTGCGTATAGTTACCATTTCGACGGTAATGGCGACGTAGTCGGCGTGTCTTACGTGGCAAAACAGATTCGAGGAGGGAAGATCGAACAGCTTGATTAGAGGATCTGCGTTTCATTTTGACAGGCAAAAGCTTCCCTCGTTTCTTACTCCTTCCCGGGTGGAAGGGGAGATTGCGCGCATTTCGAAAATCCCTGTGATCGCCGCAGGACTGCACATGCTCAACAGCCTGCCGCCGGGAGCGTACTCGGAGCAGTGATAGTTCTTGCCCTCGTGGGAAAACTCTCTGAAACCGAAGTCGAAACGCTTGCAATCGCTGCCGCGTTCCACGATCTCGGCTTTATCGCCGCCACGTCCGGCGAGCCCGAGATGCTTTACCTGAACGAGCACCGCGGCGCCCAGCTCGCGGCGGCATCAATGGACCGGTTCAACCATCCGAAGGATAAGGTCAGGGCCGTTCAGGAGATGATTCTCGACACCGCGCTTACCCTGACCATAGAAGAAACCACTGTTGAGCAGGGAATTCTCCGGAACCCTCTCAGTCCATACCTTCTGGACGCCGACCTCCATAACCTCGGAACCGACATATTTCTTCCGAGCACATTGAAACTCTTCAATGAACGATTCGGAGAAAACGTCCCATCGCTGAATGAGTTGAAAAAAATTCCTGCCGGCCTGAAGTTCATGCAGGACTCCTGGAGATTCGTTTCTCACCACGAGTGGAAGACTGAAAGCGCGCACATTCTTTTCTCGGATAAAAAGCAGCAGAACCTGAACGAACTACGCCGGATTCTCGACGATGGGAAGCAAGAATGAAAATGTGCTCCCCTTTCCCGGAGCGCTTTCGACCCTGATTTTAGACCCATGCGCTTCAAGAATCGACGCCGCTGTCGAAAGACCGAGTCCCAGTCCGCATGATTTGAACCCGAGATCGCCCGAACTGTGATTTGCGGCGGGTATTACTTCATAGAATTTTTCAAAAATAAGGGGAATCTCTTCAGGCGCAATGCCTATGCCAGTATCAGTCACTGAGAACTCCATCATCCCTGAATGTCTGCGGCATGCCGTGACGATATTTCCTCCATCAGGGGTGAACCTTATGGCATTGCGAATGATGTTCGAGACAACTATCGCAAGAAGCGCCCTGTCGCCGGAAATCATTTCTCCGCACCCGCCTGTATCACAGCTCAGGTTCAGGCGCCGCTGCTCTGCCGCCTTCTGAAACTTCCCTGTAATCTCATCAAGGAAAGAGGCTGCATCCATATTTTCATTCGACAATCGGATTGTCTCTTTCTGAATCAGGGAAAGGTTTGTTATCTCGCTCACCACTCTGCTCAGTCTGTCCACTCCGTTGAGCAGCGCCTCTGAAATTTTCATCCCTGTGGGCTTATTTTTTTCTTCAATCGAACTCATCATAAGTTCCGTTGCCGTCCGGATGATATTGAGCGGAGTGCGAAATTCATGTGAAATTACGCTTGCAAGCTCGCCTTTGCGCCTGTCGAGAGCTTCGAGTTTACGATGCTGCTCGGAAAGAGTCTCATAGAGTCTTGCGTTCTCGAGAGAAATTGAAAGCTGCTGTGCGCACTGTTCGAGAAAGAACAGATCGTCGTCCACAAAGTTTCCGCCATCCACAGGATTCAGAACCTGAAGGGCGCCAAGCAGTTTCTCTCCTCTCGATATGAGAGGGACGCAGAGAATTTCCCGCGTCTTGAAACTTCCCTCCCTGTCGATCGCGTCGAAAAACCGCGGATCGGATTGAACATCCTTCACATGAAGGGGCGTCTTTTTCGAAAGTACCCAGCCAACGATACCTTTCCCAGGCGGAATCTTCCGGTTGAGAAGGCTCTCCTGGCCGCCATCGAGCGCCCAGAAGGATAATTCACCGGCTCCCGGTTCTATTGAAAAGACTGTACCTGCTTCGGCATTCAGAATCCTCTGCAGGTGCTTCAAAGCGATGGTAATCACACGCCTGGTGTCCAGAGAAGAGTTGAGAAGCAGGCTCAGCCGCGCGATAAAGTTGAGCCGGTCGAGCTGGCGCTGCGAGATTTCGGGATCGGACATGCACTGATAATAAGACTTCCTGTCACGCCGCTCCAGTCCTATAGTGACATGGACAAAGGAGGGCCTATGACACTGGAACGGGCTGACGGACGCACACCCGGTGAGATGCGCGAAATAAAGATACTGACCGGCGTCAATGAATACGCTGAAGGCTCGTGTGAAATCTCCTTCGGCCGTACGCGCGTCCTCTGCACAGCCACAGTGGAGAAGGAGACTCCCAGGTGGATGGAGCCGGGGTCTGAAACCGGCTGGATTACCGCAGAATACGGAATGCTGCCAAGGGCGACGCTGGTGCGGACAAAACGCGAGGCGGCAACAGGAAAACAGGGGGGGAGAACCCTGGAAATTCAGCGCATCATAGGCCGCTCCCTCAGGCAGGCGGTCGACCTGAATCTGATCAAAGGAATCACTATACGCCTTGACTGCGATGTTATCTCCGCCGACGGCGGCACAAGGACAGCTTCTATCTCAGGAGCCTGGATTGCTCTGGCCCAGGCGGTGAACAAGGCGGCTTCAGCCGGTCTCATTGCGGCAATGCCTCCGCTTGCCCATGTGGCTGCCGTTTCAGTCGGAAAATTGAACGGTGAATTCTTTCTTGATCTCGATTATTCCGAGGATTCGCACGCTGATTTCGATCTCAACGTGGTCCTGAACGAGGGCGGCGACATAATCGAAATACAGGGAACAGCGGAAAAGGGCGTTCTGCGGATGCCGGAGTTCGATGCAGTTTTAAAACTGGCGCAGAAGGGGATAACTCAGATTATCGCGCGGCAGAAGGCGGCTTTCACCTGAAGAAGCGGACGTGGAAGAAAAAACCTGGAATCTGAGATTTGCTGCGCTTATCTTCTGCGCACTGGCGGTTTTCTCCGCATTTATATTGAGCACTGCGCTTTCAATAAACGGGACGACTTATTACACCCTTTTTGATGATGCGATGATCTCCATGCGATACGCGAGGAATTTCGCGGAAGGTATGGGTCTTGTATGGAACCCCAATGAACCTGCAGTCGAAGGTTACACCAATTTCCTCTGGACAATCATCATGGCGCTTCTCCATCTGCTTCCGATTCATGAGGGCAAGGTCCCGCTTGCTGTGATGATGCTGTGTGCATTAATTCTCCTGGCAAACATCATGATTTTTAAAGGCATTGCATCTTCGGTTCTGAAAAAAAAAGCGCCTCATTTTGCAGAGCCCGTCATCTGGGCATCGGCTCTTTATTATCCTCTTATCTTCTGGACCCTGAGGGGGCTCGAGGTTGGTCTTCTTACGGTGATTTTCAATTCAATGCTGCTGCTGAGCCTGAAAAATCAGGAAGAGAGCGGCTTGAACCTGAGGGCATTAACTGCATTTCTGGGTGTCCTTGCTGTGCTCACGCGCACAGATGCGATTATTCCTGTGGCAGTTATTCTTGCAGCGGGCGGAGGATATCTCATTGTCCTGCCTGTTGCCGCGCTGATTCTGCATACCCTTTTCAGATGGGTTTATTACGGGGATATTCTCCCGAACACCTGGTACCTCAAAATGTACGGAATTCCTCCGGGCGAAAGGATAGACCGCGGCCTTGAATCTGTTTCCAGTCTTTTTCTCGAGCCTTTGCTTGTCCCTGCGCTCCTTGCTGCAGTCTGGCTCGTGTATTTCCTCCGGCAAAAAGACGCGCAGGCTTGTGAACGCCGGATTGAGCTTCTGCTTTTTCTCCTTTTTCTTTCGCAGTGCGCGTATTCCGTGTATGTGGGTGGTGATGTCTGGGACGGATGGGGAATTTCCGGCAGGTTTATCACACCGGCCATCCCGTATCTTTACATCCTCGCAGCCCTTGGCCTGTCGAATCTGCATATACCGGCTATATCTCCGAAAATCGCCGCATTCGTCCTTTTTCTGATGCTGTGGCTTCCATCGAGTCTCTGGCCGTTCGGCTCCTGGATCGATCACGGCGCAATGTACGTCGAAAACTACGACTGGCCGCGAATACGTCTCGGACTCCTTTTGCGGGAGGTGACAAGTGAGAGCGCTGTTATTGCCACATACGGCGCGGGAACTCTGCCGTACTTTGCGCAGAGGCAGGCTGTAGATCTTCTTGGAAAATGCGATAGAGTCGTCGCAAAAAGCGCGCCGCGGGCCGGTTTCATTCCCGGACACAACAAGTGGAATTATGAATGGAGCATCGGCGAGCTTAAACCCGATGTAATTACTGATCTCTGGAATCCGGCAGAAGAAGATCTCGCATATATACGAAACCGGGGCTACACGATGCTGCCGAACGGGATATTCGTGAGGACCGGCAGCCCCCTGGTTAATCGGGAGAGACTTTCAATGGAACGGCAGGATAACAAACACCAGCAGGTTCCGCACGAAATGGCCCATGATATTGATTAAGAGGGAATGCTTCCCCGCATAGAGCGCCCCCGGAAAAGCCCGAATACGAATACAGCAACGAGGAGCATGGGATTGACCTGAAGACGGGGAAAGGAACCCGCTTTTTTCGCCCGTTGCCGTCATGAACCTCCGGAATTATGCGCGGTCCACACGCGAATGCTCATGACAAAAACTGGATTACGCCTTCCTCATGGTCTAATATTCCCCACATTCCGAGTGACGGTGCAGTATCCTGATTACAGGGGGCGCTGAATATGGACTCCCGGAGCTGCAGGGTGTAATTAACTTCCCGTAGACGATGAAAGTGCTGAAACACATTAGACCAGCTGCTTTTATTTTCTGGCTCCTGGTAACGGGGCTTCCAATCATCGGGATTATCGCAAGCTTTGCTTCTCCCGCGTCATTTCTCGGCGCCCAGGAACAGGTGAGGTCCTTTGCAGCAAGGTTCGGCTTTGTCGCGCCCATGCCCTTCATCGTTCTCCAGGCTCTGCAGGTAATAATTACTCCGATTTCTCATTATAGCGTCGGATATATGGGAGGATTTCTGTTCGGACCGCTCTGGGGAACGCTTTTCAATTATACCGGCAGGCTCGCTGGTCATACCGCATCCTATCTTATCGCGAGGAAGCTCATTCTCCCGGCTGCACGAAAATTTGTCCCCGCTGATACGTTGGAAACCTACAATAACGCTGTAAGCACGCGGGCAGACCTTCTGTTTCTGATGTATTTTCTCCCTCTCTTTCCGGATGATGAACTCAGCTATCTCGCAGGGCTCTCGAAAATGCCTTTTCACCACTTTCTGCTTGCAAACATTTTCGGGCAGATTGGAGGAAGCCTGGGACTTGCATATATGGGTGCGGGAATTGACACAAAAGACCCTGTCTTCCAGGTATTCATTGCCGCAACCCTTATTGGTTTTCCGCTGCTCTGGTTTCTTGGACGGCGTCAAAGAATAACAGCAGCACAGGCATTGCTCGCGGAAAATATTCCGCTCACTCCGGGCAATCCTTCAGACACATGAACCAGTCGAGACAAGGATCGTCATCTGCTTCCGACTCATGAGTGCGTGGAATTTGTCATATCAGAACAGTGAGGACGCCCGCAGCAAGGAGCAAACCGAAAACAAGATTGAGCTTCCCTGTCTCGCCGTCAAGTCCCACAAAGTCAGCGGGGAGGGCCGGTGTGCGCCGGAGAAGCCCCTGCCGGAAAAGTTTCAGCGCAAATGGAAGTGCGAGAAAAACAAGAAGACAGCCCGCGGGCATTGCGGTCCACCGGCCTGCGACTCGGGGTATGAACACATAACAAGCTACAAGCGCAAACGGAAGGAAGAGGAGAACTCCGTAGTAAATAAGAGATCCCCTGTCTCCGAGGATCGACGCGATGCTCCGAGAAGAATGCGCCGTGTCTCCCTCTATATCCCGCCAGTTATTGGCGTGAAGGATTCCGATTATGAGGAGTCCTGCAGGGATTCCCCATGCAACGGGAATCCATGACGGCGTTTCCGTCTGAAGAGTCCATGCGCCAAGGCTGCCCAGAATCCCAAAGACGGAAAAGACGGAAAAATCCCCGAAACCGCGGTATTTCAGACGGACGGCCGTGCAGGAGTATGCGATGAACTTACCGCTGCGAGACAAATCCCGGCGGCGCCGCCGGCAGTAAAAAGAAGAATGGACGCTTTGCGGGCAGTTTCCGGAGAGATGATCCTTCGAACTACTGCGCCGCTCCCCGGAAACACCCGGGTATCAAGTCCAAGGTTGAAGTCATGGACATCGTTGAGAAGATTAGCGGCGCCCTGAAGCATCATCATTGCCAGGAGAGCAGGAACGCATTTCGAAAAAGAAAACGCCGCGCCTCCCACTGCGACAGCGGCGGCAGTTCCGAATATCACCGGAATTGCAGATGCCGGGAAAGAAAAAGGCCGGACGGCAAGCCACCAGGTTTTCAGGTCAAGTGCCATATTCCTCCATCCCGGATTGAGATTGCCACGGGCTTCGTGCAGTGGCGCCATGCAGGTCTGACGCAGGGGAGCCTCGCAATGACAAACTGGCGGAAAAACGGCTGAACCGGTCATTGCGAGGGCATTGCCCAAATGATGCGGGTTGTTTCAGCATGATTTATCCTATCCTGCGGTGCTGCATTCCAATAGACAAAACGGCCGTTTTTTCGGAGAATTAACCGCATACATCAAAACACACTTATCACTATGACAAACACTACTTTCGAGCGCAGCGAAGAGCTGGAAAACGCAATCCTTGACTTCAACGACTCCTTCTCCAGGATTGAAAATGAAATCGGAAAGGCGATTGTCGGTTCGAGGGATATCGTGAGGCGCACTCTTTCGTGCATTTTTGCCGGCGGTCACGCGCTCCTCGAGGGAGTGCCCGGACTTGGCAAGACTCTGCTTGTCAAATCCATCGCGCGCGTCTTCGGACTCTCTTTCAAGCGCATCCAGTTCACCCCCGACCTGATGCCTTCGGATATAACGGGAACAGAAGTGCTGACTGAAGACGAAGGAGGCAGGCGATCGTTCCAGTTCAAAACGGGTCCATTGTTTGCAAATGTGATTCTCGCTGATGAAATAAACCGCGCAACTCCAAAAACCCAGGCCGCTCTTCTCGAAGCGATGGAAGAACGGCAGATTACAGTGCTTGGCCAGACACACAGGCTTCAGGAACCTTTCTTCGTCCTTGCCACCCAGAATCCCATTGAACTCGAGGGAACTTATCCTCTTCCAGAAGCACAGCTCGACAGATTCCTCGTGAAGCTTCTCATAAAGCCGCCATCGTCAGTCGAGCTGAAGGAAGTGCTCAACCGCACCACCGGCGCGACCGCTGCCGAGCCTGAGCCGGTATTCGGGGCCGATAAGGCGGCTGAATCCGTCACGAAGATGAGGCGCCTGGTGCGGGAAGTCTTTGTGCCCGATCCTCTCAAGGATGTGCTTGTCAGAATTATCGCCGCACTCACTCCCGGAAACGAATATGCCACAGATCTCGTGAAGCAGTACCTTCGTTTCGGACCGGGACCACGCGGCGCGCAGGCCGTCATACTTTCTGCGAAAGTCTTTTCACTGCTGGATTCAAGAATCAACATGGCCTTCGAGGATGTGCGCTCAGTAATCATTCCTGCTCTTCGCCACCGGCTTATATTGAATTTCCAGGCCGAGGCGGACGGTGTCACTGCGGATGACATTCTCGAAGAAGTCCGAAACGCAAAGTAAGAGCGAGGTTGAATGCTTCCCGGCTCTTTCACTCCATCGCTTCTCGGCCAGCTTGAACTGCTGAAGATCAGGTCGAGACGCGCTTTCCTCGGAGCAAGACAGGGCATTCATGTATCGAAAAAACGGGGGTTCGGGATCGAGTTTTCGGATTACCGCAAATACGAGCTCGGGGACAGTCCGCGTGACATCGACTGGAACGTGTACGCAAGAAGCGACCGGCTCTACGTGAAACGGTTTCAGGAGGATCAGGATCTCTCAATACTTGTAATCCTCGATACCAGCGGATCAATGGTAACTCCCGGGGAAGATAAAAAGTGGAACCGCGCCGTTGAGATTGCGCTTGCCCTTTCATATATCGCGCTGATGCAGCAGGACGCAGTCACGATATGTGCGCTGGGAACCTTTCTTTCCCCGTCGTCCCGCGGCGCCCGCGCAATTCATATGCTTTCGGAACAGCTTGCTGCACTCGAGGTCGGCCGGCCTTTCGAGTTTTCGCGGGAGATACTCCGTGCGCTCAGCAGAATAAAGTACCCGGGCATATGCATTTTCATATCGGATTTTCTCCTTCCACTTGAAGAACTTCCGGGAATATTCAACCCGATGCGGGCCATGAACCTCGACATAGTCGCTCTGCATCTTCTGGGGGCGCACGACATAAAGCCCTTCACAGCGGGCGACAAGGCTGTGGCAATAGATTCAGAAAGCGGAGAGGAGACTCATGTTGACTACACAGCTGATACGGCGCGCCGGTACAATGAACTGCTCGAGCGCCACATACTCGGCATCAAGGATTACCTTGCGGCTTCCGGAATAGGATATCTCCCGGCCCGCGCCGATTCCGAGCTGCCGGATTTCCTGCTCACTCAGCTTCCCCGAACAGGCCTTGTAGAATGAACACACCCGGGGGCTTCAGCATCGGATTCGGGGCCTGGTGGTGGCTGCTTCTCATCATCCCCGCAATTGCCTTTCTTGTTTACATCTACAGGAGGAAGGATGAGTCACAGAGAGTCGTCGTATCGAGCATTCTCATTCTGAAGCATTTCAAGCAGCAGAAACTCCGGCCGACGAAGTTTCTTCCACCGCCCCGCTTTTTCTTCGAAGCGCTTCTCTTCCTTCTCCTGTGCCTTGCCGCCGCAGATCTGCTTTTTCACAGCCGACAGAGAAGAGAGGCTCTCGTAATAGATAATTCATTCGGAATGCTGGCGCGCGAGCCCTCTTCGAGCATCGAAGAAACATACTTCAGGAAATCCCTTGAAGAGGCCGGTAAAATTCTGAATCTGTCGTCTTCCCGTCAGGTCGAGCTTTTTGTCACTTCACCGGAGCTTCGCTCTATGACAAAAGGGACGGTAGATCCGTCGGAAGCCGCAGACGCCCTTTCCCGCATCTCAATCTCGTTTTCGGCCGACAAGCTTCTTCCCGCTCTTCAGCATCTCGTTAATTCTCCCGATTTCGCGTCGGTGAGAGTGTTCACGGACCGGGCGATCAAGACCGGAAGCGCGAAGCTTCACGTTGAGAAGATAAGAGAAATGTCTTCGCTGCAGAACATCTCCATGACCTCGATACTGCTCAGGAGCGGTGAAAGCCTGAGTAATCAAAAATTCCTCGAGGCAGGCATAACTTCATTTGCCCGGGAGCCTGTCGATCTGAGGGTCTCTGCTCTCCCGTACAGGATGAAGGATGGGCAGCTCGTCCCGATGCCGGCGCTCGAGCTTTCAACGAGACTCGATCCGCTTTCCTCAAAGACTGTGACTTTTGAAGCAGTCCCTCAGGAAGCAGTCGCATTCCGCGCCTCACTGACTCTTGCCGATCCCCGGAACAGCGGCCGTCTCAATTCAATCAGGGAAGACGACATCGCATGGCTCTCACGAGAAAGCGAAGGAAAAACGATCGGTGTCGTCGCCCCGGAAGATCCGCAGAGTCTCGGCCTTTCAAGGATTCCCTTTCTCTCTCCGGAATATATCTCTCCCGCAAAGTATCCTGAAACAGAGCCGGGGCTTCCGGAGGGCGTTCCTGTTCTTTTTTACAAGTCGGCCCCTGAACAACTGCCGAGTCGTGACGCTCTTTTTATTCTCCCCCCTTCAGGGAAAGGAATGTTCGATGTTCAGTCTCGGACTCTTAATCCCCAGATAAGCCTTTACGATTCTTCGAACCCTCTCTTGAGCTATGTAAAAGTCGATATTCTCCATATTAAAGAGGCTTATCCTGTCAGAGCGCTTCCCTGGGCGCCCGCTGTCATAGACAGTACTGCCGGTCCGCTTATGCTGGCCGGTGAACGGCGCGGACAGCGGTACACAGTCCTGGGCTTTGAAATTCTTCCGTTCGAAGGCCGCCGTTCGCCGGGTCCCAGCGTCCTCCTGCTCAATATTTTGAAGTGGCTGAGCAACGAAGGCATGACGGGGAACTCGCGTCAGACGGAAGCTTCTCTCGGCTCAGATAAGCCGCTCGTGGCGGGAGAATATCTCCTCACGCTTCCCGGTTACACCGGCCCATCCAGGCTTGCGCCTGGAAACGATATATTGCCTGTTCCGGGCATTGTGAAATGCAGTCTCTCCGATGGCGCGCAGAAACTTGTCGCAGTTAATTTCTTCAGCGAGGAAGAGTCGAACACCCTGAGCGTTTCTCCGATCACTTTGAACGAAAAGATTCTCTCCGCGCGCGAGTCCGGAGATCACTATTCTTCGCTCCGCCGTCAGTTTTTATTTCTCACTCTCCTTCTTCTGCTCGCTGATATGGGCTTTCAGCTCAGGAGAAAGGTGGCAGCAGGAGCTGTGAAGCAATGAAGTTTGCGTATGGCGGCATAGACTTTCTCCTTCTCTGGCTTATCCCGGCCGCGATGCTCGCTTTTGTCCTGCTCCGTGCAAGAAGGGCCTCGCGCGCTGAGCTTCTCATCCGTTTCCTGACGATCTCCGCGATTCTCATCGCAATCCTTCAGCCGTATGTCGAGCACCGCGAGGAATTTTCAAAAGCGCTTCTCCTGCTCGATATATCAGACAGCATGGATGACGCGGTTTCCCAGGAACTTCTGAACAGAGTGCGGTCGATGAGCGGCCAGGGTCTCGAAGTCAACATTCTTCCTTTTGCAGGAACAGCGGCCGATTTGCCGGTTGCTGACGATTTGTCACCCTACAGAAAGCTGAAGGAAAGATATTCCTCCCTCAATATAGGGAAAACAAACGTCGAACAGGCGCTGCGAAACCGGGCCTCCGTGTCCGGTCTCAATGCTCTTCTTATTTCCGACGGATTCGAAACTCTCGGAAATGCGAGGAATCTTTTCGCCGAACTCCGCGCGGGAAGTATCCACGTTTTTCCGGTTACCCCGGCATCAACGGTGCGGTCCGAAGAACACGCCCATGTGGCTCAGTTGACCGCGCCTCTCATAGCTCCGCTGAACAAATCCGCGGAGATACGGGCGACACTCGTGAACCCTGCTGATTCCGACGAAGGAGGCACTCTTGTGGTTCATCATGAAAACCAGGTCATCTTGAGTTCGTTCATAACAGTTCCTGCGGGACGGAGCGTGGTCGTGAATGCCCGGAGCGACCCCTCAAAGGAAGGAATAAAAGAGATAACTGCGACGTTCCGTCCTGACTCCGGATTTCCGGTAAGCATGCGCACCATTTACCTTTCGAGCGAGACGCCTGAAAAGATTCTTCTGGTGAGCGGCACCAGGGAAGACGAACGTTTTCTTGCGCCCCTTCTGAGCCGGGAGTCGTTTCAGCTGAAGGCTCTTGCTGAAACAGAAGCCGAAAACCTTCCCCCGCTCAGCGATTTTGGAGTGGTTATTTTCAACAACGTAAGCCGCGTGCAGCTCCCGGACGACACTCCCCGGAGAGTCGAACAGTATGTCCAGAACGGCGGGGGCTTTGTGATGGTGGGCGGTGAAAGAAGCTTCGGCCTTGGTGAATACCGTCACACTGAAATCGAGTCGGTTCTCCCGGTTCGCCTTCTTCCTCCACAGTCGAAACAGAAAAGGCTCAATATCGCCGTCGAGCTTGTTGTCGACAAGTCAAAAAGCATGGCCGAGGACAACCGGGTTGAGTTTGTAAAAGATGCCGCGCGTGAAGTCGTACGGAACCTGAAAGACGACGATCTTTTCGGCGTCACGGCTTTCGATACCAGCCCGTTTGTCGCCGTGCCGCTCGGAGTCGTCAGCCAGATAAAACACATGGCGATCGATCGGATATCCATAATATTCCCCCACGGAAAAACCAACCTTCTCCCCGCAATGGCGCATGCAAGAGATAGTCTCGAGAAAGCGGCTGCCGGACGGAAACATATGATTATTCTTACTGATGGAGATCTTCCTGATTCGGGACCGCATTATGTTGAGTTTGTGAGACAGATGCGGTTCTCCGGGATAACAGTTTCCACAGTTCTCATCGGTCCTGAGTTCGACAGGCTGCTGAGGCAGATGGGTGATGCAGGCGGAGGCGCATTTTACAGCACCAACGATCCTCAGGCGCTTCCGAGGATCTTCCTGAGGGACGTAAAGGTGCGGTCCGGCGAAGAGACGATGAAGGAACAGCAGGAGTTCGAAGTCCGGAAAGGTCCGGGCACTCTTCAGAGTACGACGCTGAAGGCCTTTCCCCCGCTTTCCGGATTTGTTCAGACACAGCAGAAAGAAAGCGCTAATCAGGAGCTGGTCATCACGTCACAGACTCAACCGCAGAGTTATCCTCTTCTTTCGTCATGGATCTTCGGAAAGGGGAGAAGTGTCGCGTTTACCTCCGACGCCAACGGCAGGTGGTCAAAGAGCTGGATAGAGTGGACGAAATTCCGTCAGTTCTGGGATGAGGTGATAAGCTCGGCAAAACCGGGGATTAAAGACCGGGCGGAACGTCCGCAGTTCGATCTGCGTTACGGAATGGAGGGCGGCTCGCTCGTAATCGACGCTGTTTTAATCAACTCAGTGCCCGGCACGGAACTTACTGCGGATCTCGTGTTCCCCGATTCGACAACCCGAAGTGTTGAATTCAGGAATACCGCGAAGGCCCGGTTCAGGTCCGAGATACGGGATCCTCTGCCCGGCAGATATGAATTCCGCGGCAGGGCAGGGGACGCTGCCCTTACACCCGTTGCTTTCGAAATCTCAGGCGAGTACTTCGGCGAAAAGAAAGGAAAAGGGTTCAACGTCCCTCTTCTTGAAGCGCTCGCAGGCGAAAGCGGAGGGAGGGTCAACCCGCTCTATCAGGATATAAAGGCGAGCAAGGTGGAAAAGGTCGAAAAGCAGGATTTGAGTGTTCCCTTCATCATGCTCGCATTTGCGCTCTTTGCTCTCGAGATTGCGTGGCGTGAACTGTGGGAGTACAGAAAAAGAGTTCTCGTGCGAAAGAGGACCCCGAGAACACCGCATGGACTGAAGCCGTTAATTCAGAGGAAACGGAAATCGCCGGCGGCGTAGGCAGATCAGAGCGGTTCGGACATTTATTCTGCGAATCGCTCTGAATCACCTCTGTCAACTTCCCGGCTTTTCCGGACTGATCAGCGTTGTCAGGATACCGCCGCCTGAAGCATGATTCCGTCATGGCCGGCACTCGACTTTCTCCTGTCTTCCCTGGTCCTTCTGGTGAGCGTGCAGGCCGGATCCTGGAGGTGCTTTCCGACACCGACACTTCCGACGTGGATCGAGAATTTCTTCTCTTCGATGCGCTTCTGAAAGAAGCACGGGACCTCGGAATTATCCCGCGAAAAAATCCTCTGGAAGACCTGGCACTGCCTGCTCTCGATAAAGATACCGGTATTCGTCTGGAACTGATCTT
>CAYQVO010000017.1:57350-61483 GCA_964421085.1 uncultured Bdellovibrionales bacterium
CTCCCTACGCCCCTTCATCCATCGTCAGGATGGGATCAACCTCAATCTTTGCCTGAGCTTTGAGCCTGTTCACTATGGACTGCATGAGAATTTCGGCATTCTCCCGGCTGACCTGCGGAAGTTTATCGTCGACCTTTTTCTCGACTTCCGCGGGGTCAGGTTTCTTCACCTCTGTGACGTAAAATACCGACGGTTTCCCCTGAACTTTGATAACTTTCTTCACAAGACCGGACCCGGGCATATTGAAAACTGCGCTGTGAACTTCCTGCTCATCGGGCAGGTCGCCGGGTGATTCCACCTTGACACCGGCGATTTTATCCAGCTTTGCGTCTGTTTTCTTTGCCTCTGCATCGAAGGCTGCAGGCGATGCTTCGACTTTCTCGAAGAATGACTGCGCGGCCTGCCAGGCAAGTTCCTTTGCCTCTTTCTGCCTGATATCAGCGGCGACCTTCTCCTTCACTTCCGCAAGAGGCGGCGTCTCGACTTCACGGTACTGAGCGACACCCACAAGAACCGAAATTTCTTTGAGCTCTACGACCTGTTTCTCCTCACCCGGCATCTCCAGAATCTTCCTGGTCAGACCGGCGACTTTCGGGGCGGGATCCTCCTCTTTCGCAAGAAGCTTTCCGGATGAAGCAACTTTGAGATTTTTCTCCGCGGCAAAATCCTTCAGAGACTTCCCGCTCTTCGAGCATTGCGAAAGCATTCCATTTGCAGTCTCAGAAGCATAGGTCGGAGCTTCTCTTTTCCTTATCTCTTTCTCGATGCCGTCTTTGACCTGTTCGAGCGGTTTCGGCTGCTTTTCTTTATATTCCTTCACCTCGACGACGAAATATGCTTCCGGCGTCTCGACAAGTTCCGCGATACCTGGACCTTTGAGCGCAAACGCTTCTTCGTCGAACTCCTTCGAGAGCTTGCCGCGCTTCACCCATCCGATGTCTCCGCCGATGAGCTTTGTCGCCGCGTCCTCAGAGTACTCTGTCACCAGCTTTGTAAAATCCTCGCCGGTCCTCGCGCGATCAAGGGCCTTTACAGCCTTCTCCCTCGCCGGAATGAGTTCCTCTTCCGTTGCGGGATCGCCTTTTTTCTCCGCGGGCTTGTTGATGCGGATCCACCGGGCGTTCACTTCATCAGGCAGTTCGTAGAGTCCCGAGTTTTCCGTGTACCATGCTTCAATGTCTTCAGGGTTTACCTGAACCGTACTTTCGAAATCTTCCGGACTGAAAATTACATAATCATACGCAACGCGCTCCGGAAGCTCGTAACTCAGAGAGTTCTCTTCATAATAAGCCTTCAGCTTCTCCTCGTCGGGAGCCGGTGCCTTGTCGAGAAACTTCTCCGGATCAAAGGACGCACAGCTTACCGTGTAGCTTGTGTCTTCACGTTCGACCACGGTGCGGGCTTCCTCAACGGAAGCTTTGGATATATCGGAGAGCATTCCCATCAACTGTTCGCGGACAAGCGTCCTTTTGAGTTCGTCCATGAACTGCGCCGAAGTGAGCCCTTTTTCACGCAGCAGCGCCTGATACTGCTGCTCGTCGACGCCTTTCGGGAAGAGGCGGGTCGTGAGGAGCATCGTGAGTTCCTGATCTCCGGCGGCAAAACCCATCCGTTTCAGCTCCTGGTCCAGGAGCGTGTTGGCGATAATCTGATCGACGACAGTCTGCGCGACGTTGATGTTGAACATCTTCATTATCTGGTCGTAGTTCTGACCGAACCGCGCGCGGTAAAGATTCTCGAGTTCGCGGCGCTGTCTGTGGACTTCGTCGTATGAAATCGCCGTGTCGTTAACCGTGATGGCGCCTCTTGGTCCGCCGCCGCCTGTCAGGAAACTTCCGAGTCCGAATCCGCCCATGGCAAGAGCAGCCGCGGCAATCACAAGAACGCCGAAAATTGTGCGCTGATATTTTCTCAACACTTTAATCATTCTGATTCACCTCTTTCGTGAATACCCAAAAAGTCTCTCACTGTCGCAGGGCTTTTCAATAAGCCTCCAGGGAACATATTCTTTCACCGCCTCGAGAAGACCCATGCAGTCCCTCAGCTGATCCTTTGTCGTAAGCACGCAGACCTGAGAACGCCTGATATCGATTGTTCTCACAATCCCGATTGCTTCATACATATCGAAGAAAGCCTGAAAAAGCACAACTTTCGCGCCGGGGACCTCGACATAAAGCGCGACAGCACAGCCATCGAGGTCTTCACTGGTTGCCGGATTATGCATTCCGTCTCTTTTCCAGCTCCGACTGAATTATCTGATTTACTTTCTTCGGGTTCGCGCTTCCTCCCGTGACTTTCATGACCTGGCCGACAAAGAATCCCTGAAGCTTGTCGTTTCCGCTCACAAAACCGGCGAGCTGCCTGGGGTTCTCATCGAAGGCTTTCAGCACTGCGGCGTGAATCGCCTCGGCGTCGTCAAGCTGACGTAATCCCTTTTCCGCCACAATATCTTCGGGCTTTCCGCCCGTTTCGAACATCTCTTCGAAAACCGTCTTTGCTATCCTGCCGCTTATCACTTCGCTCTCGATGAGTTTTATCAAGGCGCCGAGATTTTCGGCGGAAACCGGCGATTCTGAAAGCTCAATGCCCGCCCTGTGCAGGGCGCCGAAAAGCTCTGTTGTGACCCAGTTGCACGATGCTTTGGCGTTGCCGCAAATCTTATGGACTTCGAGGAAATATTCGACCTGCCGCCTTTCAGTCGTGAGCACTGACGCGTCATAGGACGAAAGGCCGAACTGCTGCATGAGTTCGTTCTTCACTTCCTCGGGAAGCTTCGGCATCTTCTCTCTGACCGAAGACACCCAGCTTTCTTCAATGTGAAGAGGGGGCAGATCGGGATCGGGGAAATACCGGTAATCCGCCGATCCCTCCTTGCCGCGCATTGTCTGGGTCGTTCCCGCTGCAGGATCGTAAAGCCTTGTCTCCTGCACAACTTCGCCTCCGCCTCTCAGGACTCCCGCCTGACGCGCAATTTCATATTCTATCGCCCGCTCCACATGCTTGAAGGAGTTCATGTTCTTTATTTCCACGCGCGTTCCGAACTGCATTGTTCCGACCGGGCGGAGAGAGATATTGGCGTCGCAACGGAGACTTCCCTCCTCCATGTTTCCATCGCTGATTCCGAGCCATCTTACAATCTGTCGAATGGAGCGAAGATATGCTCCCGCTTCAGATGGGCTGCGGAGGTCAGGTTCGGAAACAATCTCGAGGAGAGCGACGCCGGCGCGGTTCAGATCGAGAAGAGAGGAGTGAGTCCGGGAGTCGTGAATATTCTTCCCTGCATCTTCTTCTATATGAATCCGCGTAATGCCGATTGCGCGGTTTGCGTTGTCGACATTGACGGAAATCTGGCCCCGCTCGCATATGGGCTCCTCGAACTGGGATATCTGATAACCCTTCGGAAGGTCGGGATAAAAGTAATGCTTCCGCGCAAAAAGATTTTCTCTGCGGATTTCGCATTTAAGCGCAAGCCCGAGCATTATGGCGTACTCAACGGCTTTCCTGTTCGTAACGGGCAGAGACCCCGGGAGGCCGAGCGTATACGGATCGATAAACTCGTTCGGCTCCGCGCCGAATTTCGCAGAAGAACTGCAGAACATCTTGGAGTCCGTAGACATCTGGACGTGAACTTCAAGACCTATGACTGATTCATATTCCATTTCCACTCCCCTCTCTTACAGCACAGGCATCTTCTTATGCCATTCGGTAGCCTCTTCGTAAGCCGCTGCGACCTGAAAAAGACTCGCTTCATCGAATGGTCTGCAGATAAGCTGGAGCCCTATTGGAAGCCCCTTCGAATCAAAACCGCACGGGACACTCAGGCCTGCGGTGCCTGCAAGATTCACAGAGCCTGTAAACACGTCGCACAGATAAATTTGAATCGGATCGTCCATCTTTTCGCCGACCTTGAAAGCTGTGAACGGACTGACAGGACACGCAATAACATCGCAGTGAGATGCGAACACTTTTCGGAAGTCATCCGCAATAAGAGCGCGGACTTTCTGCGCCTTTCTGTAATACGCATCGTAATAGCCCGCTGAAAGAACATATGAGCCGACCATGATTCTGCGCTGAACCTCCTCGCCGAACCCTTCAGAGCGCGACCGACAGTAAAGATCCACGAGATCCTCCGG
>CAYQVO010000017.1:61493-65576 GCA_964421085.1 uncultured Bdellovibrionales bacterium
CTTTCCGCTCGGTGTCCGTACCGAACTCCATCAAAACGGGCCAGGTTCGAAGAAGCCTCGGCGGAAACAAGGATGTAATAAGTTGGAATTGAAGCTTCAGTGTGCGGAAGCGATATCTCAACCACTGATGCGCCAAGCTCCTCAAGCTTCTTTATCGCCCCTCTTACTGCTGCGTTCACTTCCGGTTCGACGCCTTCCGTGAAATATTCCTTCGGCATTCCAACCCGCAGTCCTTTTACCCCCTTGTTGAGGACTTCTGTGTAGTCAGGAACGGGCACGGAAAGAGTCATTGCATCGCGAGTGTCATGGCCGGCGATGATTTTACTCATAAGGGCGCAGTCTCTCACGCTGTTCGCAAAGTTTCCCACCTGATCGAACGAAGAAGCATATGCGACAACACCGTACCGGCTCACCCGGCCGTAAGACGGCCTCAACCCCACAACTCCGCAGAACGAAGCAGGCTGTCTGATCGATCCGCCCGTGTCAGTGCCCAGAGCGGCCGGAACGAGCCGCGCCGAAACGGCGACTGCCGATCCTCCGCTCGACCCGCCGGAGACACGCGTCTTGTCCCACGCATTCAGGCACGGCCCGAAAGCCGATGTCTCATTTGAAGCGCCCATCGCAAATTCATCGAGGTTCGTTTTCCCGATGACGAGAGCTCCTGCTTCGCGGATTTTTACCACTGCTGTCGCATCGTACGGGGGAATAAAGTTCGCCAGGATTCTGCTTGCGGCGGTCGTTCGGAGTCCCTTTGTGAGAATTACGTCTTTTACCGCGATTGGAATTCCAAGCAGTGGTTTTGATGTTCCCTCTGCAATCTCTGCATCAGCGGATTCCGCCTCCTTGAGAACCTCCTCTTCCGCAAGAGTAATGAATGTGTTGAGATCCTGATGCTTCTTTATTTTATCAAGATATGCCTTCGTAAGTTCAGTCGACGAAAACTGCTTTGCATCAAGACCGCGTCGAAGTTCGGAAAGTCCAAGTGTAGTAATGTCTGTCATCAGGCATCTCCCCCTTCCTGGTCGATAATGATGGGCACACGAATAAAGCGGCCGGATGTGTCAGGCGCTATCTCTTTAACAACTTCCGGATCAAGCGATGGTTCGACAACGTCCGGCCGGAACACGTTGTTGTTTCCATGCACATGGCTCATGGCGTCGACCTTGCTTGTGTCGAAACGATCCAGTTGCTGAACGAACTCGATAATCTCGTTGAATTTTTCCGAAAGGCGCTCAGTCTGATCAGGGTTCAGCTGTAGGCGCGCAAGCCGGGCGATTTTTGCGAACTCTTCGTTCGAAATTACTTTCTTTTTCATAACAAAACCCGTTGTTTTGGTGAGAATTCACTATTGAACCACAAGAAGGGAGAAGACTCAAAAATAAGGAGGTTCTTCCCGAATCCATCGGCTGGAGTCTTATATGATAAAAACATTGTTCTACAATGCCCATCGTGCTAATGTCAGCCACACAATGCCTCACGACCCTTTAAAAACCTGCCACGTTCTCGAAGGCTTTGCCCGGGTGCTTTCTCATAAACTCCGGACTCCTCTTTCTGTCATTCAGAACGACCTCACATATATCCAGACGCTTGTTGCTGAAGGCGAATGCAGGCGAAGTCTCTATAAGTGCCGCCAGATCGTGGATCTGCTCCGCGAAATCTCCCCCCCGCGAATAATTGAATGCCCGAAATCAGAGTTCGAACTCCACGACATGATTTCCGGGCTCGGAACCGCCTTTTCGTTCGTCAGACTTTCAGGAACGGGATCCGGAAAAAACTGCGCGCCGGTTCTCCGCGAAGCCTTTGAAAAGCTTCTCACTATTGTAAAAAAGATCCTTCCCGGCAATGCAGTTTGCGAAATCCGTATCGAGAGAAACAAAGTCGCGCTTGCGTTCCCAGTCAATGCGGCGTGCGAGATAGCCGAATCGACTGCATCTTCCGTCACCGGATTTTTCTGCCTTGCTGCAGGACTTGATTTTATCGAAGCTCCTCTTTGCGACGCTCTTTTTGCCGCAGAGGGATGGGAAACGACGGTCAAGGCGAACGGCGCCTCCATTGATATAATCTGTGATGGCGGAGAACGGGAGTGACGACGCTTCCTCATGTTCTTCTTGTCGATGATGATTCGGAAGGGGTTTTGAGCCTCGTAAGAGCGCTGAAATCGGCGCCGATCAACGCTCATTTTCACGCTGCAGGGAACGCCGAAGAGGCGATGAAGATTTTCAGCGGGAAAAAACCTTCCGTAATCGTGCTTGATCTCTGTATCGACGAAAGTCAGGGGGTATCAAGCGGCTTTTCGCTGCTGCAGCAGTTCCTTTCGTTATCGGAAATCTGCCGCGTCATCATCCTGACTGGAAACGGTTCGACAGAATACGGGGTCCGCGCGATTTCACTCGGAGCTGCGCATTTTCTCGAAAAGCCTGCCGACATTCCGCATCTTACCGCGCTGATTAATGACGGTCTCTCCCAGGCCGCCTTGAGAGCGGAGCTTTCTCTTCTTAGAAATAAAGAGATAAGTACTGCGTTTGTGGGAATCATCGGCGAAAGCACGAAGACAAAGGATCTCATCGGCCAGGTTCAGTATGCGGCACAAACCTCACAGCCTGTGCTCCTTTCAGGAGAAACCGGAACAGGCAAGGGATTGTGCGCGATGGCTATCCACAGGCTGGGCGGACGCAGCGCAAACCGTTTCATCCGTTACCAGCCCACATTTCTCACCCCGGACCTCGTGAACAGCGAGCTTTTCGGCCATGTGAAAGGCGCTTTTACCGGCGCCTCCGAGCCGAGGAAAGGCCTTCTTGCAGAAGCGAATCACGGCACACTCTTTCTCGACGAGATTAACGAACTTCCGCAGGAAACACAGATTGCCCTGCTTGGAGTGCTGCAGGACAAAGTCATGCGCCCTGTGGGGAGCAATCAGGAACAGCCGACAGATTTCAGGCTTATTACGGCAGTCGGCAATTTTCCCGAAGAGTGTCTGGCGTCAGGAACTTTGAGAAAAGATTTTTATCACAGAATTGCCCACCTTCGCATTCATCTTCCTCCCCTGAGAGAACGCAGGGAAGATATACCATCGATTGCTTCACATGTGCTTGCGCAGCTTCGCGAGAAAGAAGAAGCGGACGTGCATGAAGTCTCAGACGATGCCCTTTTTATTCTCTCCCGTTACGACTGGCCCGGAAATATCCGCGAACTTGACGCAGTTGTGGAAGCCGCCGCATATCATGCGCAGTTCAAAGGGCGAAAGTTCGTTCTTCCGGAGGATGTAAGGTGCGGTACCAGTGATTCAGGTGAACCTGCTGAGGAACGGGATTTTCATGCAAATGTGGAGACATACAGGCGGAGACTGGTCGAAGAAGCGCTTGCACGAAACGGCGGCAATCAGGTCAGGGCCGCAGCAGAGATTGGGCTGGACAGAAAGAGTATTGCGAGGATTTTGAAGAGACGCGCCTCCAATTGAGATTGCCACGGGCTTTATGGCGCAGACTCTTTTGTTGCCTTTGCGGAACAGGCATCGTACTCATTAAATGATCTTCATCATTCAAATCCACAACTATTCGATCGATTCTTTACGGGCATGCGGACAATTGCGAAATCAATCGACGAATCACGCGGCGCCATTTCCCGCATTCAGCTTATAGCGTTCATGCTCATGGCGCAGGGCGGGTATTATATCCTCGCAGCTCTCTGGCCTCTTATTTCCATACAGTCTTTTCTCTTTGTAATGGGACCTCATACGGATCTCTGGCTTGTGAACCTGAACGCCCTTCTTTTGATACTGATTGGACTTTCACTCTTTGTATCAGGACTTATGAAAAGATTTTCGGCGGAGACGTCCGTACTGGCATCAGGCGCCCCGGTTATTCTGATTGTTGTCGAAGTCACGTACTCTCTGGCCGGAACGATCTCTCCATCCTACATGATCGATGGAATACTCGAAGTGCTGATTCTCTTCGCCTGGTTCAATCTCTGGAGCCGCGGGTTCCTTCTCAGTTCTGAAGATTATCTGCGGACTCTAAGGCCGGTGGAGAATTAGGGAAGCTCTGATCAAGGGTACTATAATTTCCGAAAAAATGTGAAGTTGGC
>CAYQVO010000018.1:0-3228 GCA_964421085.1 uncultured Bdellovibrionales bacterium
ACGAATCCTTTTCACCCCTCCATAATTTGGGTGACATGGGTTTTGAGGCATAAGGGATTCCGGCACACTCGGGTCGAGAACCTGCCAGTCCCTGAGGAAATCCAGCACAACCTGCTGCTCCTCCGGAGCACCCATTCCGGTGAAATTAAAGGAGGTCAGATCTCCTGGAACTGCTGGAAGAGAGATTCAGGCAGCAGGGGGAATTCCATGCATTTGCGACCATTGAGTCCTGGCCATTGTCCCGAATGAAAGCGCCTTTCGTCAAAAACCCACTACCCTCTGTTCGCCGGTAAACTGCTCTACTCGTATGCCCGCTTCAGGAATTGCGGAATCCCAGACACCAACCGGCGTTCCTCTCATCTCTTGTCGAATCGCCGCTCTCAAATCCCCGGCCGCGCGGGCACTGCGCGCCATGACAATGGCAAAGCCTCCGCCGCCTGCGCCTGCCAGTTTTGCGCCGTTCATGTACGGCTTCATGATATCGAAGAAACGATCGATGAATGGGTTCGTGCTGTCAAAGCGTTTATTCAACTCCCAGTGCTCGCCAAGAAGCGCTCCAAAGCAGTCCAAATCTCCTTTAACCAGAGCGTCCCTCATCAGAAGGGCGAGGCTCGCGATCTCCTGTTCCAGCCGGACCATCTCCGGATCTCTGGCCATCCAGCGGCTGACTACTTTTCGCAGAAGATTTTTGGCCAGTCGCTGCTTTCCTGAATATACAAGCATCAGGCGGTCCCCCAATTCCTTCTTTATTGCTGCATCGAGCACAAGTGGTTCCACGTGAAGCTTTTGAGGAAGGCCTGGTTTTGAAGAAACAAGTTTTATTCCGCCTCTCAAGCCTCCCACTTGATCCTGCCAGCCGCCGCCCGTTGTCAGCATCTGCTCGAGACACAGAACTTCATCGGTCAACGCCTCAATGCTCACATCCTCGCCGAAGAAATTGCCAAGAGCCATCAATACGGCGCCCGCCATAATAGAGCTTGCTCCAAGTCCCGATCCCCGGGGAATGAAAGTCCTCGTGGACACTTTCATTCCTGTACCTAGAGATCTGCAGATTGCGGAAATGGGAAAGTCTTCCTCGATCTCATCCGGTATCACACCTTTGAGCACCAGGGCGGCTTTCAACAATGCGAACGGATCTTTCGGATCATCGAAGCTGTTCAGCTCTGACGCCTTTTTCGCCTTGAACACTAAATCAATATCCCGGCTCTCCAGCACAATTTGCGGTTCCGAAAGTCTTTCAACCGATGCCTCGAGCGGATAAACCCCCTTCAGGGTAACTGCGGCATTGAGAACTAATCCCCCCTTCTCGATACTGTAGGGAGGCGTGTCTGTCCAGCCTCCGCCGAAATCAATTCTCGCGGCTGCCTGAACTCGCGTTCCTTTTTGCTCTGACGCGAACTTCGCGGCCTTTCGCTCCGGCGCATGAGCCTTGCGAAGAATTCGCCGCGTGGAATCCTTAATCATCCCTGCCAGCGAATCGAAAGCGGCAGCTTCATAGCCTGCGGCAGGATCCGCCTCATGCAGAGCCCGATAGCCCCGAAGGCGTATTACAGGATCCGCCGAAACCAGCCATTCAGCCGCCAGTCCTGCGCGCCGGGCGATGGTGGCAGGCGTTGTGCCCAGAATCTTCTGCGCTTTCGATGCGGGCTCCTCGTTTAAAACAGCATCGAAGAACGACCTGGCTGCTGCAATGTCCTCCACTTCGCTGATGTCGTCGAGCAGACGATCGCTTCCTGCCGCCCGGAAGCTTTCCGCAAGCGAATAGCGCCTGCTTTCCACCCATCGTTTTCGTTCCGCGTCCGTCCACAGCTCCGGTTTCTGCAGCTTGAGCGCATTCTCGAGGCTATCGTCACTTCGCTCTGCAGGCACGTAGAGCATCGCATTCCAGAGAGATCTCTCCCCTTCCGACACACCCGGCCATACAGCTCCGGCAGACAGCTTCGAGCTTTCGAGCCATTCCGTCCACGGAGTATTCATGAACGTCCCGCGTTCGCTTGACGCGCACTGCTTAGGGTCGTCATAAAGGCCGTAAATGCGCGTTACATATCCGCCCGAGGCGATGGGCAGCTGGTGAACGACCAGATCTTTCGATAGAGCGAATGCTTTTGATGTCTGAACATTTGCTATGATCGCACTGCCTTTCCAGGATACCGGGCCCCGCAGGTGGCTGTCGACTATCAACGCAGGCCGATCTCCGCTTACTGATGCTTCCACCACGGCGTTTATCACAGTGAGTTTCTCCTGGGGAGCAGAGACCCACGACGCGGAACTCGAGGTCCACTCGCAGATGTTTTGAAGACTCGGTGTGTCAGCCGCAGCTTCCCAGTATTCGCTGCTCGAGCCGAAATGGACAAACATAGCCGGCTTGAGCCGTTCAACTGTGAAATCGGTTCCACGAATCATCTTCCAGATCTCACGCCGCGCTCTTTTAATTTCAAAAAGGGCGGCATGATCGCTGCAATCGGCGATATACTCCTCGAACGATGTAGATTGAGCCAGTGGGAGAACGAGGTCACCGTAAAAGTTCAGAGGAGCAGCATCATCAGGGTTGTTGGAACTCAATAAACAAAGGGTCGCCACTTCGTCGACTGCGGCCAACGCCGCCATTTTTTCGACTGTCCGATAATCCAGCCAGACAAGACCCGTATCCACATCAACCTGCCCATCCAGTATCGCCCCGCATTCTTCCAGTTTGGACAATGGAGGTTTGTGCAGATACGTGTGTACCCTTCCACCTTCAGCGGTCGAGACGTAAACACCATGTCTCGAACCCACATCTACCGCGACGGACGCTCCTACGCCGATTACTCCGGGGCGTTGCAGCGAAACCTGAAGATGATCGAAAACCAGCACGACGTCGCCGGCAGCCACCAGAAGACCGGGGGGAGCGCCGGCGCTAATTCCCGAAAGACTTATCAGAAACTCGTCGAAAAGAGTCGATGATCTTCCATCCGGCAGCACCCTCGGCACACGGGCGAACAGTTTTCCGACAGCTGAGCAGTGCGGCAGGCGGCGGGAGTCGCCTCCCGAGTGAATCATCAAGACACGTTTTTTTGAAAGAGCCTCCCCTTCAGCTGCAAGCGATGCTAACGCCCTCAAAGTCGCGCCGCCTGATCCGATGCGCGCGCCCGCAGGATCTGCCATGACAATAAAGCGAGTGCGGGAGGGGAGAAGATCCACGCTTTTACGTCGCTCGAGTTGACGGCGATACATATCCGCCTGACGCTC
>CAYQVO010000018.1:3290-65033 GCA_964421085.1 uncultured Bdellovibrionales bacterium
ACTGGCAGTGAGAATGCATATATCCCACCCGACTGTCGCATTCGGCCTGAGGGAGGCGAGATATTGGCGCCAGCTGTCCTGGTAAGCTTGCGACAGGAAATCCATTCCGGTATGAGAATAGCTTTTCAATGTTCCCTCAGGTTTCGCTTCCACTGTCAGGAGCGGCATATCCATTTTTCGTAAGGATTGAACAACAAGGCAGCTGCGTAATCAAGGAAATTAAAGAAATCACCAAATCCAGCTATCTTCCGCTCAGGAAGAAGAATCCCCGGCCCCCAGTCCATGCGAGAAGCGTGAACACACCGCCTTTTCGTCCATTGATCAGATTGAGCAGGCATATGACTGTGCTATCCACCGCCGAAGCCGGCAAATTTTTCGGGAAGATTTCCCGATTCCGATGTTCTCGCAAAGTATCCCATTTGGCACAAGCCGGAGCGCTCTTCAAAAAGTCGAGATCTATGGGCGCCTCATCCGGCTCTTCGAGAGGATCCGGATATGAGAGTTTCGCAGCAACAGACTAACTATTCCACCGTCCAATCGGTGACGGCATGGAGCCTTGAGAGATTCTGACTGGTTCGGAAAGGAGAAGCATGCCGATGCCGGCAACCATGCTCCTTGCCTGAATCAAGAGGGTCTGGAGCTGCCCGGGCAATAAATGAAATGATGGAGAAGGCCCGTTGAGGAAATGAAAACGAAAGGGGATCCTGAGCAGCCCGACATGAACTCAGACACCGGCTGACACACGAACTCGACATTCGTGAGACCTCGGGCAGCAATATTCGCTTCAGCTTATCTCAACATCGCAGGGCTGTGATCGACCGCTATCACTCTCCTGAAACGATGTCCAAATCGCAGTGTCATATGGCCGGTTCCGCAGACCGCATCGAGCATCAATTCGTCTGTCCTGGGATTTCTCCGTCACTTCAGACCTTTTGCCCAGCGTGGAATTGCCAGCGAATATGATTTCGCCCGCCTGAGAATATATTCCCTGTCGACTTTCTGACTTTGAAGAATTGAAAGAATATCATCCTTGTCAATTGCCCGCGGATCACCTCCACGCAAAGCAAAAAGCTTGGAAATGATGATATCTTCGGCGGTTATGGTCGGAACACGGGCAAATCCATAGTCGATTAAATTGCTCTGACCGCGCCTCACAGCACCTGGTACCCAGGGGAACACCGGCAGCAGGAAGTCAATTCCTTCAAAGCGCTCATTCTCGCCTTCACGGGAAAGAATCAGGGCCAACCTTTGCCCCCCTTTTTTTTCGAAGTCCGGGACGAACCCGAGAGCGGGCTTGTATCCAAGTTCTTTTAAAACACGTTCTGCCAGGGCCCGCGCCTTCAGCTGTTCAGTATCAATCAGCGCAATATCAATATCCGCCGTGAACCTTGCGTTCTCACGGTAAAGACTTGCGGCAATACCGCCGCATACTGCCCAGCTTCCTGTCCGGGGTTCGAGACGTTCAATCACACGTTTCAATCCGGAGAAAAGCTTCATTGTCTCAATGAATTCCTTGCATGGAACACGGCCGACGCAATTTCGTCGACAGCACGAAGCTTTTCTTCGGCATGCAGATTGCGTCTCGTTTTTTTCAGAATCGACAGTTCGTATTCAAAGATTGCTTCTTCGATCTTTCGAACTATTGAAGGCTCGCGAACGAGCCGCCAGCAGGAAGACCTCGAAGACCACTTTATGATGCCGGCATCGCGAAGTGAGCCCAGGCAGCGATCAACTGCAGCAGGGCTTGAAGACGTCTTCTCAACGAGCGTTGCCCGGTCAACCGCCTTGTTTGTGCAGGCAAGAACCCTGAGAATTCTGCACACGATTCCTTTTGAGAGAAGTGAGTCGAGATCGATTTTCGCCCGTTTCATAATGATGGAATGGTATCATTGTATTACGGGGAATAAAACCACGGGGAATCGGTGAATGCGTACCTGAAACTTATCAATCCCGCAGGATGAACGCCATGTGGATAACCGGCGGACGATTAAAAGGAAGAAAGGAGAACGGATCGCTTTTTCAATATCGGCGAACCCCTCACCTCCTCGCTGCCTTCGTCGCCTTCACCTTCAGCCCTTTGTCGACATCCTCATGTTATTATTCTCGTTCTCTTCGCCGATCACCTCGTCCGGATCAGCGACCGCGCCGACATAGTACTTTCCTGCCCGCATATCCGCCGGCAATTTAAACTTCGCCGTTGGGAAGTTCGCTGAAAGCAAATTCCCCATCTTCATCAGTCTCGACACTGTCCTGATGGGCTCCGGTGATCCTGATTGTCACGCCTTCAACGGGGTTATCTTCCAGTGTCACACTTCCCGTTATCGCCCCATCAAGATCTGGTTCATCCGGGATATCAGTCGGAGCAGGCGTTGCAGTTGGAGCAGGCACCGTCGATACAGGGTGAGGCGCATGTGTTGCGGCAGGAGCTATCGTTGGTGTGCGCGTGGGAGTTGATGTCGGTGTGGGGGTAAGTGGATAAACTGCTTCATTGTCATAGAGAACCGTCAATCTTTGATCTTCGCTTGTCATACCTCCAGCAATCAACTCAAGCTCGCCATCATTGTCATAGTCAGCCCACGCTACGTTTCTTTCCGCAACACCGATAAGGCCGGCGTGAGTGTTCCGGGAAAAGGATGTCTGATTGTTGTCGTAGATGCTGCTGACATTGAAAAAGCCGGTGAGTGCAACGTCAGGGTATCCGTCAAGATTATAGTCGCCAAAGGCGACGCCCCCAGGCATTGTGCCCGCAAACCGATCGGTCTGTTCCGAGAAGATGAAACTCCCTTCGTTATGGAAAGTGCTGTGCGCATACCCCGAACAGCCATTTCCGGCCGCAACGATACAGCCCCCGGCAACTGCTATATCGTTTTTGCCATCGCGGTCGTAATCGGCGCAGGCGGTCGACTCATTCCTGGTTCCGGGGAGAATTATGCCCGAGTCATTGAAATCACTCTGTGCCGCTGCGGGAGTTAATCCCTGGACAAGAACTGTGATAAGAAAAATCAGCTTTGCCGTCCCTGCAACCATACCCCTGCTTTCGCTAAACATTCATCCTCGACATCTTGACAGCAGCTCTTTATGCTGTCATGATGCGATCATGAGAACAACGGTCACACTCGATCCGGATGTGGAGGCTGAACTCAAAGTCCGGGTGAAGAAAGGCGGCTCCAGTTTCAAAGTCGTCCTCAACCAGGCCCTGCGGGAATTCTTTGCGATCTCGAGAAGCGGAAAGACTCCTCGACGAAAGTTCAGAGTGAAAGCTCATCATTCCCCATTTGCCGATGGAGTGGATCCTTTGAAACTGAACCAGCTATACGATGAAATTTCGGCTGAGGATTTCGGGAAGCGACAGAAATGATTGTTCCCGACCTCAATCTGCTCATCTATGCATATAACGAAGAAGCCCCGCTGCATGCAGCGGCAAAAACATGGTGGGAATCGCTTTTGAATGCTGATGAGCTGGTGGGGCTGCCCTGGCTGGTCAATGTGGGCTTTATCCGGTTAATGACGCATCGTGCGGCACTTAAAATTCCCATGTCGTTGAAGGATTGCTGCGATGTTGTCGAGGAATGGCTTGGGCTTCCCGTCGTCCAGCCGCTCGAGCCAGGGCCGCGTTATTTTTCCATTTTCCGGAAAATGCTCGAAAATGCCGGTTGCGGTGGAAATCTTACAACAGACGCGCATCTCGCAGCATTGTCAATCGAGCATTCCTGCACTTTGCATTCGAACGACTCCGACTTTGCGCGCTTCAAAGGGCTGAGGTGCGTTAACCCATTGCTGCCTTAGCCCTTCATGGCAGTTTGGGCCGGAGAAGCGCTCCCGGATCGGCGCCATCGAAGCAACCTTTTGCCTTGACGCACTTCCCGGAAGATATAAAAGTAGCAATGTAAAATCAAGGAGATACCGACATGGAAGGCTTCTGGGAAACAATGATAGATGGCTGCCTGCTGCTGCTCAAGGTTTTCATCGTGCTGTTTATTCTGGACTCGGCCCTTTATTTCTTCGACTACGATATCCATATTCCCTTTGTAAGGAACGTGGTGATTGTATTTTTCCATTCTCTCGGGTATTCGAAAGCAGTTTAGGCAGCTCGCTACGACATGCAAGATACCCCTGCCCCGCTTGATTTTTCACGCATCATTGCCGCCACAGAAGGGCTTCAGGAACTCGAAGCACTGATTCAGACAAAACTCGTATCCGAAGCTCCGGCTCTTGCAAAGATATCGGCCCATCTTGTCGGACTCGGAGGAAAACGAATACGTCCCCTTTTATGTCTATTGTCCGCAAAAACGCTCGGGATGAAAAAGCCTTCGGAGCAGATCCTCAAGGTTGCGGCCGGCATCGAGCTTATCCACTCTGCGACCCTTCTTCACGACGATATTATCGACAGGTCGCCGATCCGGCGGAAAGAGGTATCTGCGTACAGAAAATTCGGGCTTCCGCCCACTCTTCTCGCAGGCGATTTTCTGCTTGTCCGGGCATTCAGCCTGTGTGGAGAACTCGATATATCGATAGTTAAGGCTACGGAAGAAGCGTGCGTCGAACTGACTGAAGGCGAGATTCTCGAGACTCCCCTCTATTCTGAATCACACTCAAAAGAGTCCGCGCTTCGCATCGCGAGGAAAAAGACCGCTTCGCTTTTCAGGCTGGCTGCGGAATGCGGAGCAAGGCTTGGGGGCGCCAGTGAGGAATCAGTAAGTCTGATGCGAACCTTCGGGGAATCTTTGGGAACAGCCTTTCAGGTTCTGGACGATATTCTCGATGTTTCGGGAACAGAAGACGTTCTCGGGAAAGCCGCAGGAATCGATGTTAAGGAGCGCAAACCTTCGGTAGTAAACATACTGTGGCTGAACAGGGGGACTCCTCTCGCGTCGAGGCTACTGTCGGAGCCGGATTCGGACGAGGATGCATACGTAAATTCCGCGATGGCAGAAATAAAGGATCTCGGGGTACTGGACGAGGCTGCTGACATCGCTGAACACTATGCCGCGCAGGCGGAAGAATCCCTCAACCGGGCGATATCCCTGAACTCATCCGCCTCGGACCACGAAGGCGGCCGGCTGCTTTTATCCCTGATTCGATTTGTCGTTTCCCGGCTTCATTAATCCGTGTTTCCGAAATCTGAATCGCGTTCGGGCCCGGGTTCGGCGGTAGATTCAGAATTTGGAAATTCCTACGAAATTCACGCAGTTCTGCCTGCGAATTTTTTGAACCACTATGCAACTAAAAGCAGAGTATTTGGCATAAGTTTATTAGCGAGACGCGACGGGGGCGCCTTCGCATGACAATTAACAGCCGAGTGGTGTCAAGCTGCCTTGAAAAAGGCTGCGTTTCAATGTGCTGCTGTTTGGCATGTTTTCCCCTGTTTGCCCGGAGTTTCCAGAGGGAGGCTTCCCTGAATCCAGGTTTTTTTGGAGGTGCCGACACATGAAGAAGCTACTGGAGAAACTAGTGAGCAAACTTCCGCAGATTGACATGTCGTATGACCCAGGGAAGGGCTACAACGCGATAACCGAATTAATGCGCGCAATTATTCTTAGAGTAATCGAAGATTTCAAAACCGGAGGGCAGCTTAGAGAGGAAGCCCTCGCATATATGCATGACGGTGAGGACGAGTACATCTTCTCTTTCCTGAGCATTTGTTCATATCTTGGATTTGATCCTGCGGCCGTCCGCTACCAGATCATCCATTCAAAACGGAAGATCAGCACCAGGAGGCGGGCTGCGTAAAGCGGCGGGCAAAAAAAAAGCCGCTGAATCAGCGGCTTTTTAATCTTGTTTTTTCTCTTTTCAGGCCGATGCCGAGAGCTGGTCAACCATTCTCATCATGGCTTCCTTCCCGGCGAGCTTGCGCTTCTTTATTTCTTTCATCGTGATCTCTTCCTGGGGAGTAAGATAGTAGCTGCCACCCAGCGACGCTAACTTTCTTTCAAAGTCGAGGTGCTCCATGTACAGCCTTCGCAAATCCTTGTTTGTGAGACTGAACTGGCGGATTTTTTTCCTCTCTTCGCTCTCCATAACTTTCCCGTCTCCTTTAAAGAAATAAACACACACCACACTTTCAATGTGCACACGAAACCGGCCGGCTGCTGCAGAATTCCTTTCTGCAACCGCGAATTTCCGGTTGAGTATGATCATTGATTGTTAGTAAGAGATGACTGTCTATAAGATCATACTAGGAATGCAGCTGATCGAATGTCAAGGAAAAGGTCACGCGCCCCTTACCGTCTGTCTTTCTAAGCATGCGGCTATGCAGCCATTTTTTTCCGGCCGTTCATGCGCGAACTTAATCCCCTGATATATCGGCGGAAAAGGTTGTGCAGGACCAGCGCCCGGCGGAATGCTCATTCGCCTGCGGAGAGCAGCCCCAGTAACGAGGAATTCAGCTTCACATTATGAACCCGCAGATAGCTGACGCCCTGCTGTGCGAGGAAAAGCGATACAGCAGCTGTCTCTCCGTCCCTGTCCCATGAAGGGCGGTCCGTGACGGCGCTCAAAAAAGACTTTCGTGAGTGCCCGACCATGAGGGGAACATTCAATTCATGAAGACGCGAGATGTCCCGTATTATCTTCCAGGACTGATCGACAGTTTTGCCGAACCCAAGACCCGGGTCAAAGATTATGCGCTCGGAGGAGACACCCTTTTGCACCAGTCTTTCAATCCGCTTTGCGCCCCAGCGTACTATCGTATCCAGCGCATCTTCCCCGTGAGGGATGCAGACTTTCGGGTCTGCAGGCACAGAAAGGTGGTGCATGCAGATTATGTCCACATCACACGCCATCGCCGCCTCAATCATTTCATCAGAATCAAACCCGCTAACGTCGTTGATCCAGCAGACACCATACTCGAGCGCACGGAGCGCGACCTCCGCATGACGGGTATCCACTCCTGTCTTTGGCACCCTGTCTCCCCGCTGCCGCGCCTCCCATAACCCTCGAAGAACCGGTTCGAGTCTTGACCACTCCTCGTCTGCGTTTACACCGGTTGCTCCGGGCCTTGTTGATTCAGCTCCTATGTCGACAACCGAAGCTCCCTGGCGGCCCATTTCGATGGCTGCATCGACAGCGCGCGCCGGATCCATGAACTTCCCGCTGTCAGAGAAAGAATCAGGGGTAACATTTATTATCCCGACAAACTCCGGCACCCGCCTTTCTTTCCGGCAGAATTTGAGCTCCATGCCCGCAAGCTCCGCGCGAAAATCGCGCTGAACGGCGGCAGACGCGCGTTTTGCCTGCGATGAAAGCCCGGGATTGATTCCGGCAGGAAATTCAGGCGCCACATCAAAAAGCGGAAGCAGCGCGAATGCCCGCTCAAAAAGCCCTTTGTGCGGGATCGTAAGCTCAGGAAGATCAACTTTGAGAGTGCCCCAGGCAAGTATATCTATGTCGATTTCCCGGGGCGCCCATCGTCCCCTGTCCTGCCGGCCGAGTTCCTGCTCTATTTTCTTCACTTGATTCAGCAGTTCGACCGGCGAAAGCGGTGTCTTTCCGTAAAGCGCTATGTTGTAAAATGGGAGATTCCATTCTTCAGGTGATCCGGGAAGAAGGAGAGCATCGGACTCATAAACCGGAGAAACGCGAATGTCGCGAAGAACTCCTGCAAGACGCCTCACTGCTGCGGCGATGTTTCCGAGCCTGTCTCCGACATTTGTGCCTAATCCGAGAACGGGCATGTGATCCTTCTATACGACGACAAAGGCAAGATTACTTTTGACCGGAGCGCCTTCCCTTCGAAACGAATGGAATCGCTCATCGCTTATTGTGCAGATGTCACCTGCCTCGATCAACACTTTCCTTGAGATCGCGGCTGTTCTGATGATCTTTTCCCCGGTAGCTGCAAGGTCAAGACGCCCGTTATTACACACAGCCCTTTCTCCGATGGCTTCAGGAACTTCCGGCCCGACTTCATAACTTTCTCTTCCGGCTGCAGGGCCTATTATTGCCGAGATCTCTCCAGAGGCGCCCATTTCCCTCAATGCTCCTTCGATAATGCCGCACGCAAGGCCCCGCCATCCTGAATGAATGAGAGCAATGCTTTCGTCGTTATGGAGCAGAATCGGAAGGCAGTCCGCCGTCCGGACTCCAAAGGCGCATCTTTTTCCGGGAAAGCCTTTCATCGGAACAATCACGGCATCGCACTCGGCAAAGTCCGTTTCCTCAGGAGGAAGGCCCCCGGTTCTGAGATCAACGACAGTGTCCCCGTGCACCTGCGCGGGGAGAAAGAGTGCGTCAGCATCAAAGGCGTCGAGGAATTTCTGTTTCCACTCGTCGATGGAGCGGGACGAAAAGTCGGCCGTACTGCCCGTAAAACCGTGGCGGATTCCCCTGCCTTCCCAATCTTGCGACACAAGGAAGGAAAATAATCCCTTTTCTCTCCATGAAAGCCCCATAACAGGAGAAACGTAGCATGTTGCGCAGGGCGGGGCCACCGGGGGACAATTCCTGCATGAACGCTGAAGAGATAATTAAAAGACTCGGGCTCATCGCGCATCCCGAAGGAGGATGGTACCGCGAGACCTATCGATCAGAGGAGAAGATACCCCGGAAGGCACTTCCTTCACGCTACGATGGCGATCGAAGCTTCTTTTCGGAGATATATTTTCTTCTCGAGAGGGGCGATTTTTCCGCTTTTCACAGGCTGAAGTCGGATGAAGTATGGCATTTTTACACAGGTTCTCCTGTGACTCTTCATATCATTGATGGGAGTGGAAATTACAGAAAGGTTGTAATGGGGACGGACATCTTCCAGCTTGCGATAGAAAGGGGGAGCTGGTTCGCGGCCGAAGTTGAATCAGGCGATTTCAGTCTTGTTGGATGTTCAGTAGGCCCTGCTTTCGAGTTTTCTGATTTTGAAATGGGGAGGAAGGAGGAAATGATGAAGTTGTTTCCCGGGCATGGGAAAGTGATTGGCAGGTTGACCAGATGAGGTTGCCGTTTTTTTCCCTCGTCACCTCTCAAATATGCCCTTCCGCCCTCCTGAACCTCTCCACGAGTGCCTCCATATCTTCCGGCATCCCCTGCTCAAACGACATCCGCTCTCCAGTCCGGGGGTGCGCAAATTCAAGATACGCAGCATGAAGGGCCTGACGCCCGAATGATGCGGCTGCCTGTTTCAGGGATGCGGGCAGCGGAGAAAAGTCTCCATACACAGGATCTCCAATTACCGGGCAGTTCATATGCGCCATGTGCACCCGAATCTGATGCGTCCGGCCGGTCGCAATCTTTACTTCGAGAAGCGATGCGTGAGGCATCCGCTCGAGAGCTTTCCAGTGAGTGACTGCCCCCTTGCCGTTCTCCGGCCCGACTACCGCAAACTCCTGCCTGCGCACCGGGTGTCTTCCGATATTCCCTTCAATCGTGCCGGATTCAGCTGTGTCGATTGCCCGCTTTGCGCGGGGAGTTGAGAGAACAAGAGCTATGTAACGTCTGCCCGCTTCCCTCGAGGCGAACTGACGAGCAAGGGCGGCATGTGCCGCCACAGTCTTGACTGCTGCGACAAGCCCGGTTGTGTCTTTATCGAGCCGGTGCACGATTCCAGGACGAATTCCCTTCATCTCTGTCGTGAAATGAGCGGCAAGAGCGTTTGCCAAAGTCTTTTCATAATTGCCCGCCCCGGGGTGCATCGATATTCCTGCCGGCTTGTTGATAACGATCAACTCGTCATCTTCAAAGACAATATCAAGAGGGAATTCATACGGAGTGAGTTCCGTTGTTGATGGGGGAACCGAGAAAGCTATTGCGGCGCCCGGCTTCGTGACTGCTCCGGCTTTTTCTTCCGTTTTTCCATCCACACTCACCAAGCCCGCTTCTATCCACTGCTTTATCTGCGAGCGGCTCCATTTCTGGTCAGGCCTCTTTTCCGACAGGAAAGCGCAGATCACCTTGTCCAGCCTGTCGGGATACCGGCCGTTGTAGATGAAAGTCTGCTCCCTGTCACCTTCGCTCATACTGCCCGAAAAACTCCCGTATCTCCTCGACGTCCTTTCGAATCTGCTCAGTAAGCGCTTCCGCGCTCCGGAATCTTTCCTCGCCTCTTATTTTTCTGAAAAAGCCGATCTCCACCCGCTCTCCAGTATGCACAGGCGCGTTGAAGTCCAGCATGAATGTCTCAACCCTGAGTTCCTTCCCGTCGAAAGTCGGCTGCGTTCCTATATTAGTGGCGGAAAGACGGCTGTCTCCATTCTGAAGAAGGGTTTTTGTCGCGTATACTCCCCGGGGCGGAAGAATCTGATCTGAGGGTGCGAGATTTATCGTCGGGAAACCAAGCACCTTTCCCCTGTGTGCGCCGTGAATCACCCTTCCTTCAAACTGAAACGGCCGGCCAAGCATGGCAGCACCTTCCTCGAGCCGGCCGTCCCTTATGAGTTCCCTGACCGCGCCGGAGCTTATCCGGACGCCGTTTTTAATCTCGTAAGGAACAACTTCAACGACACCACCCGCTGATTCCATCCGATCCCTTATGAAACCGGCATCCCCTTTTCCGCCACGGCCCACATTGGCATCCGCCCCAATCGCCAGGTAAGAGATCCGCGCCTGATTTATGAGAATATTGTCGATAAAAGCTTCAGCCGGGATCTGAGAAAAGCTGTTCGTAAAGCGGATGACATTGAAAAAATCGACGCCGCAGTCCTTTATCCACTGAGATCTCTGCCTGAGTGTCGATATGAAAGGAAGCGGGCCTGTATCTTTGAGCACCGAAACTGGATGGGGGCGGAACGACAGTGCGAGCGAAGCAGATTCAAGACCCCGGGCACGCCAGGCTTCGCACTGAGAGACGACTTTGCGGAGCAGTTTCTGATGGCCGACGTGCACGCCGTCGAAATTACCAAGCGCTGCGGCGACCTTTGCCTCACCTGGAATGCAGCTATAGGCAGTTCGAAATATGTGCATAGATCCTTTTTCAAAGCCGGAATGGAGGCCCGCGCGTGTCGTGGCCGAAGAGATTTCAAAACTTCTTCAGCTCTTCTCTTGCTCTCATTGCTTCGTTTGAATCCGGATAATCCGCCACCAGCTTCCGAAGAAGCAACGTTGCGCTTTTCGCGTCGCCAAGTCTCTTCAAAGCGTCCGCCTGCCTGAGAATCGCCAGAGGAGTGCGCCTGTGCCGAGGGAACTGGACTATGAGGTCGTTATATGAGCGAAGAGCGTTCTTATCCTCTCCGAGTCCGTCATATGTCACACCAAGCCAGAAAAGAACATTTGGCGTCCATTCCGCGCGCTCACCCTGCTGCACCATCTGCTGAAGGAGAGTCAGCGCATCCCGGAAATTTCCCTCCCGTACGCGGGCAAGTGCCGCACCAAGAGTCCTGCCTGCATTTGCAGGCAGACTTCTCGAAAAATTCTCGTCATCTTCAAGTGGCGCCAGGGGCACAATTGAAGGGGGAACCGCCTTTAAACCGGGCCTCATATCGGGCGCGCCGCCAGTCGTCATTCCGGTTGAAGCTGCTCCGCCAATATCTGTGCCGCCACCGGCTGACATCTGTCCCCGCCGCTTCAGCACATACTCGAGCTCTTCGATCTTTCCGGAGAGCCTGTGGACCTGGCTCTGGAGTGAATTGAGCTGATTTGTCTGCTCAGCCTGAAAACCCCTTACGTCGGCAAGGGCGCTGTCGAGCCGCGTTATATCTCTTTTCGTCGGTTGAGACGACGAACAGGAGGTAAGCAGAATAAGCATCAATAAAGACAAGGAAACTGCTCTGAATTGCATCGGTCGCTGTGACCTCCCTTATAACGAATTTGCTGCGGCCGGATCACGCCAATGTGTCCAAACCGCAGCAAAACTGTAACTGGTTACCCAGTATATTTTACATTACTTCTGGATATTGAAGTGAGCCCTTCTGTTCTTTGCCCATGCTTCCTCATTGTGACGAGGATCAAGGGGCAGTTCCTTTCCATAGCTCACTGTGCTCATCCGGGCCGAATCCACGCCAAGACCTTTCATGTAATCGAAGGTTGACTTGGCTCTGCGATTTCCGAGCGCCATGTTGTACTCGCTGGTGCCTCTTTCATCGCAATGCCCCTCAATCTGGACTTTGGCAGCAGGATTAGCCTTCAACCACGCAGCATTCTCTCTCAGGATCCCCTGCGCGACCGGGGTAATGTTGTACTTGTCAAAGTCAAAATTGACGTCCTTGAGCGGACTGGCAACTTCCCCCGCAACAGGAACGTTCGGCGCTCCGCCAACCACCTTGGTCTTGCACGCACAGCCTGTGACCAACAAGGCAGCGACCAGGGTCAACAATATCTTCGTGATACGCATGACTTAATCTCCTTCGAATTTCTAAAAGTCTTAAACCTCGATGCGCCGTCTGCAATCAGCACACGGCCATTAACAAAGCTTCATTATCCATCCGTCGATCTATTGACCGACTAAAGTATTGATTAAAAACAGATTTCTCAGAAATCAGGGCTCCCTAACCAATATTATTGCCTCCCCTTTACAGGTTAAGCTATTGAGTTCGCAGGAATTTCCGTACAGCCATCTGTTCCAAGCTCTGCGTTTTTTTTACTGTAGATTACCAAAGGATGCAATAGATTGTATCGTGCTGCGAGTCATAATCGCTGAAAAAGACCACGATTTTGGTCAAAAAACGGTTAGACGGGCGGTCTATTTACTCGATTCCGGGACCCCATGACGGTTCAAAGTCACCACTTCGGCTTTTAGTGAGCTGTTTCAGGGCTGCACCATCCACTCTAATCATGGCCAGACTGGGTGTCATGGACTTGCCAAGCGTGCTCGACATCGCGAGATACCGGCCGTCAGGAGAAAAACTCGGGTCTTCATTGCTTCCATAGCTCGTCAGCTGCAGAGCGCTCGATCCATCAGGGTTGGAAATAAAGAGCTGGAAGCCCGCATCAGCCCGGCAGACGTATGCGACTTTATCGCCCTTGGGCGACCACGCGGGCGATGTGCAGTAGTTTGAGGTTACGAAGCTTATTCTCTGCACACCTCCTCCGCCGGCATTCATTACATATATCTGAGGACCTCCGCCCCGGTTGGAGCAGAAGATGATCTTCGATTCGTCAGGAGACCACACGCCTGATACATCGATTACGCCGCGGCCGGGAGTAAGCCGCCGGACAAGCTTTCCAGTATTATCGATAAGAACGAGATGGGAATCGCCTCCCCCTTCCGTCACCGACGCAAGCAGCACCGAGCCGTTTTTCATGTAATGCGGAGAGAGTTCGAGTTCGCCGTTGTTCGTGATCTGCTTCACTGCGCGGGAGAAGATGTCCACTGAGAAAAGATCCGGAACCCGAAGCCTGTATGACGTGAACACCAGAGACTTGCCGTTCGGGTTCCACGATACAGACGTGGCGAGGCTCCGCTCGTTCGTAAGCTGCCGGATATTGCTTCCATCCACATCCATCACGGCGATTTCCTTGAAGCGCCCGACTTTTGTGGAGAATGCTATCTGCGTTCCAAACGGGCCGTAGGATCCGGTGAAGTATTTCAGGATTTCATTTGCGAAGCGATGAGCAATCATCCGCGCATCATTCGTGCTTCCTTCGTATTCCTTGCCCAGAACGGATGTCTGTCTGACCACATCCACCAGATACATCCTTGCGCGAAGCTTGCCGCCATCCACCGCAATGTTGCCTTTGACGACGTGATCTGCGCCGATGACCGTCCAGTCTGAATACACTATCGACTCCGGACCGCCGCATTTTCCCGGCGTTTCGACATAGGCGCTCGGACTCAGGATTTCAAAGTATCCCGAAAGATCGAGATCGCGTCCCATTATGTTGGGAATCTCTTTGACCGCATTGGTGGCGTCGGCTTCCTGGCATAACTGGGGCAGAGCAATCGGAAGAAGCTTCGCAGCGCCGCTCAGGTAAATATCAGTCTGGGCATAAGAGGTTCCGGCAACGAAAAGTGCGGTTAAAAAGGCTGCAGCAATACGCCTCATAGTGATGTCCTTATCAGTATTTATCGAAAAAAGATCGGGTGCTTTTACGCTAATAGAAAAAAGCAGGGCGCGCAAGAAGAAGGCTTAATTATGACTGTACTCACCCCGCGGCGGCGTTTCCTTTCGAATCAAAATGAAAACGCGTTTCCTTGAAAAACTCGTAGACTGACTTTGGCGGAGGGGGAACGGGATTGGCTTTGAGAATCGCGCGGTACGCAAGATCGTCGTAGTACGAATCACCCGATGATCTCTCCACGCGCACATCGCTGATTGTTCCATCAGGCTCGAGATGAAAGGTGATAGACGCGACTCGCGGCGCATTCCCGGGCCAGCGCCAGTTCCGGTAAACATGATTCTTGAGAACATTGAAGTAGATGAAAAATTCAGGGGGCCTTACAATTCCGCCTCCCATGCCGTTACCCGGGCCAAGAGCGGCTGCGCCGAACCCCTCGCCTCCCGCGTTTGAGGATTCACCGAGATATCTCTGCAGCGCCGACTGAAGCTGCTTGTCTTCCGATTTCGAAAGCGCTCCGGTCTTCTTCCTGGCCTTTCCGTCCTCTTCACCCTTCTTAGGCTCAGGCGCAGCCTTTGGAGCTGCAGTCGCCTTCGGAACGGGAGAAGGCTTTTCGCGCACTGATACTTCCGCGTCCTCAGGTTTCACCTCGGACTTCGGCTCTTCTTTCTTCGGTTCTTCCTTTTCCTTCTCACTGCCCTTTACTGCAGGTTCCGACACGTTCTTTGGAGGCGCCATCTGAGGCTTATCAGCCTGCTGAAGCTGCTGAATTCCTCCGAGCTTTTTGCCGCCTTCTATGGAGACTGAATAAACCACAGGCTGACCGAAATCTCCGTACTTCGGGCCGAGCAGAAGAACAAAAAGCGCAAGAAACAGGTGACCTGCAAGCGAGCAGATCGTACCTGTCAGGAAGGGCGCTTCTGTGGTCTTCACTCCTTTCGTGTGCTCTCCTCTTCGTGCAGTTCCATACAAGCCGCCTCCGCCCGGATTGCCGCCGGTCCCTTTGTGCGACGGAGGATCCATGAGCCGCCGGCCTCCGATGAAACGGAAGATATTGAAACGAGCACGCTTCACCCCTCTTGCTTCTTCTTTGTTTCCGGCGGCGCTGAAACAAGTCCAATCTGCGTGATGCCTGACTGGTGAAGCGCGGCCATTTCATCCATGATCCGTCCGTATGCCAGCGCAGTGTCGCCCTTGATGTAAATCTTGCGGTCTTCTTCCTTTCGAAGCTTCATTATCGCCGCAACCTTCGCTCCAAGTGTATCGAGACCCACTTCATTCCCGGCACCGAGAAAAATCTTCCCGTTCTGGCTGATTGACAGGACCACCTGCTCATTCGTCCCCTGCAGAGGCGCAGTTGTCGCCTTCGGAAGGTTCACTTCCACGCCCTGCTGGAGCATCGGCGCTGTGACCATGAAAATAATCAGAAGAACGAGCATCACGTCGATCAGGGGCACGACGTTCATCTCAGCTCTTGGTTCATCTATGTCGCCGTTAACTGCTGCTCCCATTTAAATTCTCCTTAATTGTCATCCTGAAGCGAAGCCGAAGGATCTCCTCAGCGCGCAAGTGATCGCCGCGCCACACTCAGGAACTCTTCAGAGAATGCTCCCATCGACTGCCGCATCCTCTTGATAACCATGGCGAAGAAATTGTAGGCGATTGCCGCGGGAATCGCCGCTGCAAGGCCCACTGCTGTCGCGAAAAGAGCTTCTGAAATTCCGGGCGCGACTGCCTGAATCGAACTGCTCTTTGCGTAACTAAGCCCGTGAAACGCCGTCATAATGCCGATAACCGTTCCAAAGAGACCGATGAACGGCGCTGAACTTGCGACAGTCGCAAGGAACGTCACGCCGCTCTCGAGTTTCTTCGCTTCCTCGAGTTCCGCCCGCTTCAGGGCGAGTTCGACTCCTTCAATGCCCGCCTGGGCTTTTGCTTTATCGACGCTTCCTTCGACAGGCTGCAGGATACGCATCAGTTCGCGATATCCCGCGATGAAAACCCGGCAAAGCGGACTCCCGCTCAGCCGCCTGGTCGAATCATCAATACGCGCAAAATTTCTCGTTTCGAGAAAAATGGCGTGAAACTCGTCCGATTCTGATTTAGCCTTCCGAAACTGCAGAATCTTCGCGATTGTCACGGCCCAGCTTAAAATCGAGAGAATGATCAGAATCACAAGCACAGCTTTGACAACCGGGCCTGAAGAGGTCACCATTTCAAAAAAGCTGCTGTGTACGGGAACAGCTACTTCCTCACCCATTTTTAGTTTGCTCCAATTTGTACAAAGGTTTAATTCCCAGTATAAGACATTCCCGTGCAGGCCGCTGACAAGGCTACCGTAAATGATAAGGCTTCTGTAAAGCTGTCTACAGTAAAGCTGTAATCAAATACATAAAGCTGTAATTAAAGCTGTAAAGATAACCTTTGATAAGACTCGACTCTTTACCGGGAAAATCAGCTGATGTACTTATTTTGTTTAACTCGCTTAAAAATAGACCATATCGGCGAACCAGACAAGATGAGTTGACAGCTCAGTCAACTTTACCTGCAATCTTGCCTGTACGGATGGTCGGCATATTTAAGCTAACAAGGAGGAATATACATGGCAAATCAGGTCGGGAGCAATTTCATTGTTGCTAACTGGAAAATGAATCTTACTGCGGCAGCGTCGGCAAAACTGGCGGCTGAATTCAAAGAGGCGGCCGGAAATCTCAGGAAAAGCGAGATGTGGGCGGCTGCGTCTCCGACTGCAATACCTGCCGTGGCTGAAGTACTGAAAGGCTCCCCGGTGAAATATGGCGGACAGAACCTGTGGGATCCCGAAGGCGCATTTACGGGCGAGGTGTCAATCGGCATGTATAAAGAGTTCGGCTGCACGTTTTCGCTGGCCGGCCACTCCGAGCGTCGTCACGTTTTCGGAGAGACAGACGCTCTTATCGTAAAAAGGGCGGTTTTGGGACTTCAGAAAGATTTTACGGTGATTTTCTGTATCGGGGAAAAGCTCGACGAACGCGAAGGAGGCAGGACTGAAGCAGTGCTGGAAGGTCAGCTCAAGCCTTTGATAGAAAGCATCAGAGGCCTTAATCAGTCGCTGCTCCTTATCGCATACGAGCCTGTCTGGGCAATCGGCACAGGAAAAGTCGCTACTGTCAGGGAGGTCGAAGAGGCTCACACGTTTGTTCAGAATTACTGGAAATCCAAAGCCGGCGCCGCGTGCCCGCCTGTTCTTTACGGAGGAAGCGTCACACCGGACAACTTCGGGCCGATAATCGCGCTTCCGTCAGTTGCAGGGGCGCTTGTCGGGGGAGCTTCCCTGAGTATCGAGAAGTTCGGAAAACTGGTGGAAATTTCGGAAGCGGCACAGGCGGAAAGCAGGCGTTAACCCCGGAGGTCCCCGGACCCTCCCAATGCAACCGGCAAAATCACGGCAGGCTGATTACCGGGGGGAAACCACCGGCCAGGCGGGTATCAGAAGGCCGACAATTGTACGCGGCGACAGTCCCAAGCACGGACTGCGTCAGCTTTTCGATGTCGACGGATCTTCCTTTCTGCCGGCGTACTGCAACAACGATTGTCCGTTTTCCGGTCATATCGATTTCGATGTGGTTTTCATCGATCTGCTGCCTGATAGTCACGATTACCGGATCGTTCTCGTACTTTGCTTCGTCCAGCCTGTTCAAAACGAGTCCTTCCGGCGGAATTTTCAGTTCCTTCACCTCCATTAAAGCCCCGTCTACCAGCCCGAACCGGAAGGATTTGTTGAACTGTGGAGTAACACCTGCAACGGTTCCGGGCGTTTTTTGGCGGTCACATGATCTTTCAATGTGTTCCAGGAGGGGCTGGGGGTTAATCCCCGCACGAAGCGGGACACTTATCACCTCCTGATAATATTCGTCCACTCCTCTGTTGAACATCTCCTGCTCCCACTCCTCGAATTTACTGAGGATCTCTTTATCTTTACCGGCGATCATGTGTCTGGTGTTTATGCCCGCCTTCCTCAGGCAGTGCTTGAGCACAGCGTTGGCAAGCGCAGTGGCGTTGGTAAGCACAGACGACCCTTCCTTATCCGCGAGGATCATCACGACTTTTTTAAACGGCTCGAAGCTGCTGAGAATAAGTTCTCCTTCGCCAATCTGAAGAGATTCGCGGGCGCGCTTCGCCCAGTCTTCGGCATTCACCCTGTCCACGGGGCTTTCTTCAATATCACGGCTGAGATAGGCGAACATGTCTGAAAAATCCTGGACCAGCCGGCTTGTGACTCTTCGGCTTTCCAGGAGTTTTCGATCATCGAGAATACCCTGCAGAGCCGGCGACATCGCAGGAAGGCCGATTTTTTTCAGGAATTCGCACATATTTTTCAGCTGCGTTGCCGTCTCTTCCCTTTGTTTTCCATCGTCATCGAGCAGAAAGCAGGCGCCAAGCACCGCCAGGACTTCTTTCGCCGAATCCCCAAGATGTCTGCGAAGCACCTCCTGGATCTCGTCCTGCGATGCAAGCACAAGGGTGTGCAGATCGTGGTCGAAAGATTTGAATCCGTTCGCCCTGATTATATCCTCACCAACATGTGAGAATGCCGGAACGCCGATGTCGTGAAGGAAGCCCGCGATGATAACTGCAGCTGCTTCGTCAACTGTCATTTCTCCCGCAGTAACTTTGGTCCCGGCCCTGCCGTCGAGTTCAACAAAGACATCGATGCAGTGAAGCAGCCGCGAGTGACTGAAGAACTCCCCTCGGTGCGAGAGCAGGGTACTTTTCACGCCAAAGCACTGGTTAACGTCCGCGAGGCGGACAATTGGTGGGACCTGCATCAGGTCGTTCATGCACGGGACGACTTTCCCCTCGAGGAGATATCTCGCATTTACAGAAGAAAGCGACCTCCACTCTGCACCTTCGTAATGATGCCAGGAGAAAGCATCCCCTTCCAGGCCTGTGAAATCAGTCATTTATCAATCACAATTAACTGCAGTTCCGACGGCTAATTCTATCGTTCCCTGTTTCTTAGTCCAGCTTCCCGACAATTATTATCCGCATTTATAACTTGACGCCGTTTACCCGTGCAGACATTAAAGAAATCACAAAAATCCGCCGATTCAACCATGAGGGATTGAATTTCATGAGCCATAGCCGGGATTTAACTCACAGTCGGAATGAGATTCTTGCGAACCGTTACCGGCTCGAAAAACTGCTGGGCTCGGGTTTCATGGGCACTGTCTGGAAAGCCCACGATGAGATTCTCGATGAGTACGTCGCTTTGAAAATTCTCCTTCCCTCTCTGTGCGTCGACCCGATCATGGTCAGGCGTTTCATCAAGGAAGTCTCACTTACCCGGAAGATAAACCACCCTAATGTTATCCGCATGCATGACGCAGGGATCGACAACTCGCAGATTTTTCTCTCGATGGAGCTCGTAGAGGGCGAAACACTGAGGATGTGGATGGACCGGGCGCGGCTTTCGGAAGAGGAATGCGTGATGGTTCTCAGGGATATTTGCGCAGGCCTTTCGGCAATTCATGATGCCGGAATTGTCCACAGAGACATCAAACCTGGAAATATTCTCATTGACGGGGACCGGACTGCAAAGATCACGGATCTCGGCATCGCTTACACACCCCTTTCCCAGATTACGGCCACTCAGGAAATATACGGAACTGCCGCCTGCATGGCTCCTGAACAGTGGAAGAAAGATGCCCTTTCCCCTGCGACCGACCTTTATGCACTGGGAGTAATCGCATATGAATTGATTACGGGAATTCCTCCTGCAAACGCGGAAAATCCAATGGAACTTATGTATTTTCACATCCAGTGCGATCCGACGCCGCCTCATCAGATTGATCCCGCCATTTCTCCTCTCCTCAGTTCACTTGTCCTTGAACTGCTGCAAAAAAAACCGTCGCAAAGGCCGGAGTCAGCAGATGAAGTTCTCATGAAACTCGACGAGTGGGAGCCGCAGGACGAGTCTTTCGAAGAAAACAGCTGGAACGACGGTGAAATCGAAAAGATAACTCCTGCCTTTGACGCATGGGGAGACGGGAAATTCGGAGATTCCCGGGGATCTCACAATGAGGAGACAGAAAGCTTCGAAAGAAAAGACTCGGCGGCAGTGGTCCTGACCGGCGATCCCGATGAAGATGATGATCCGGAAATCACACCCGCACTCCCGCTCTGGCGGCGGTTGTCCGCCCTGCCTGTGTTTCTCATATTTGCCCTGATTTTCAGCTTTGCACTCGACGCAGTTACCATGTTTCTCAGTCCTTTGCCGGCGGGTGCGGACGCATCAGGGTGGATTTTTGTCAGCCCGTTCATGCTGATTATCCTGAACTGTCTTTTCTGCGCTCTGCCCGTTCTCGGGCTGCGCATGCTGGTTCAGCCGCCCGCCAGGGCAGTTGAACTGTGGTCGATGGCGGCAGGCTTCGCGTGTCTCTTCCTGCTTATCACGCTCAAAAACAGCGGATTAGATGCTTACGGTTTCAGCGATTTGTGGCGGTTTTTCAAAATTCTAAATCACCAGGTTCAGGTTCATGCGAACGACGTTCTCGGGCTGTTCATGCTGAGTCCCGTTCAATACCCTCTCCGCCTGCCGGTGCCGGTTTTCGTTCAGAATCTTACCTTCCTGATATTCGCAGTCCTTGTACCGGCAATTCCAGGATGGACATCGACCGACTCAAAACGCCGGAAAAACCTCCTCTTCCTCCTCGTATTTGCAGTCTTATTCACTGCCGAGAGCCAGATTCTCGCCTCCAGTCCCCGCCTGCTCCATCACCTTACGTCCACATTGAGCTTTATGGACGCACAGCTGCGCACAGGGAGCTTCCAAATGAAGATTCCGGGCATTTCCCTCTTTCTCTCTTCCCTGCACTGGACAATCATATGTGCATGGTGTGTATGGCCGGCTGCCGGCAGAGAACGCAGAATTCCGGCTGAGGAAGAATCTTTGGAATTCGAGGGTTGACTTGGGCTGCTACAGTTGCGGATCCGACTCCGGAAATGAAGGCAGGCTTTGTCCCTCCTGCGCGCAGAAAAAGCAGCGCGAGATTATGGGGTACAGAAAGAAGAGCAGGAAACTCCTGGACAAATATGAGGAGGAGAATCCGCAAAAGGCAAAAGCATTCAGACTTCTGAAGATTATTTTTGCCGTCTGCATTCTGCCCGCGGCGGTGATTTCATCTTACGCAATAAGACAGATATATATCGAGCCGTTTGACGTCGAAACGGGTCATGAACAGCTCGATCCTGCCGGGAATTCGTGTCCTCCCGGTTCTCAGAAGAAAGAAGCGGGCCAGTGCGGATGCAGCGAACCGGACTTCGATCTCGATTCTGACGGCATCGCGGACTGCAACGACATGTGCCCCGACGACCCGCAGAAAATCGACCCGGGCTGGTGCGGATGCGGCCTCGCAGATGCCGACAGAGATTCGGACACAACTGTCGACTGCAGGGAAACCTGTCCTGATGATCCGGGAAAAACTGCGCCGGGCAAGTGCGGCTGTGGAAGGCTCGACATCGACACAGACGGGGACGGCCTTATGGACTGTGACGATAACTGCCCTTTTGCCGCAAACTCCGATCAGGCTGACGCGGATGCAAATGGTATCGGGGACCTGTGCGAACGCGAGACTGCAGCCGCAGCTTCCGCATGCATACCCGGACGCGGCAGCGGAGAAACTCAGCAGAAGACAGCCGGAGGAAAAGTGGACGTTTCAGTTTTTCAGTTTTCCGTTCCGGATCCCGGGCAGGAAGGAAAAATAAGCATTTTCGGCCTTGATAAAGCGACGACTCGGGTCAATGTGCGCGGGTACAGGTACAAAAGCGACGATGAGTATTTCAGCAGGATTGTGACTCTGCCGGGCATACTGCCGCTTTCCGAATGGGAAAAAGGAAACTATGAACTCGGTATATTCGAAAGCGCAGCTTCGCCGCTTCCTGCGCGGGGAAGGTTCTGCATCAAAGTCTTCGATTCGAATCAGAAACCAGTGGCAGTCCGGGTGGTGAATAGAGAAGTGAGGGGCCAGTAGGGCCGTTCAACGATGCTCCCGGTCATGTCACACCTTGAGACACGGCTTGTACATGCACATGTTCATGACAGGCGCCACTTCATCAAAAACGGCAGCAACAGCTTCCATGATTTCCGGCCCTGTCATCGTCTTTGTTTCCGACTGAGGCATTTCCCACAGCAGCTGAAATCCTCCCCACTCTTTCGGTGAAAAACGCAGGCCGGCCCGCCGGCAGGCTGCAGGATCCCAGTTCTTTTTCGTAAACTCCCTCATGCCGGAGAAAGCGCCTGCGCGCACATGAAATCCGTCATCGAGGCGTTCAGACACTGCGTCCTGGAACTTCTTTTCCTTCAGGGCACTCAGCAATACAAACCAGTCCCAGTCTTTTTCGACGGGAACAGCCCAGTCGTCAGGTCCGGGTTTTGTTGGAGCCCGTTCAATCTGAAATCCAGCCTGAAATTTCTTCTCATCGCGATCGACAGATATGAAGAACTTGGCTGATGCAAAATTGGAATTCGAGCTTGCCGGCTTGGCTTCACGGTTTGGTTTAGGCACCCAGCAGATCCACTGCCAGAATATTCCCCGTCCCCAGCGATCGCACACCATCTCGACACCGTGTCTTGCAGTAAGATGGGATTTCAGAATCCGGGTAACCCGCTGTGCAGGATCGAGACGTCCAACCCGGATTCCATGTCTGAAATCAATGAAGGACCGGTCGAACCCTGAATAAAGCACTGGAGAATTCATATTTTCTCAGCTTAACACCGGAAACTGAGCCGGAAAAGCCGGAGTAATTTCAAGGACCTGGCAAGGCGGAAGGCCCCGTAAAAATATCGATTTTTTTCTGATACAAGATCCGGAAACTGCGGAATAACTTATATGAAAGATTTGCAGGGAGTATCCTCTCCCCTGCTGTTTTGAAAGGTGTGTGAACATGAATACAAAGATTCTGGCTTTTGCCGCCCTCGTAACTGCGCTCTGCATAACCGGACAAAGCTCTGCGGAAGAGTTGACGGTACGTCAGTGCAGGAATCTTATCAAAACGGTTGAACGTTCATTAAGAGTTCTCGAAACGAAATCAAAGCTTGCAGATAAAAAGTATTCCCGTGCGGAAGATGCATGTGACAGAGTCAGAGATTCCAATGAAAGAACGATTGACAGGTTGCAGTCGAAAATTGGCGATCAGGAGGCAAAAACTGCTCAGGCCGAGTCGGAGGCCAACTCCAATCACTGCAGCACGATCGAGACTCTCCTCTTTGGCTGCAAAGAACCCAGCAGATACAGGAGCAGACTTAAAAAAGCAAGGGCCAAACTTGATTCGCTCAGGAGACAGCTTGAAAGCAAAACTGCTTATGCAGCCAAAAAGGAAGCAAGATACTGCACAGATAAGATTTCAACAGCCCGGCAGAAAGCTGTCGATGCGCAGGCCGCCGCGACAGCCAAGCAGCAGGAAGTGGACGCGACTCACGCCCGTTGCGATACCGTGGTAGACTGCTGAAGCAGTTGTTCAGACATCTGATTCAGAGCGATTCGAGCGGTTCCCGGTAACAGCCGAAATTATTTTTGACGACCGCTCCAGATAACGAAAGAGCGCCGGAAACGGCGCTCTTTTTCTGGTATGGTCCTTCTCCTCTCCTTCAGCCGGGGCTTCAGCGCTGTGAAACGCGCGTATCGTCACCTGTGAACCTCCCGACCGGTTTTTTCTCCGTTATAAACAAGCCTTTTTTGCGTTCTTCTCCGGGGCCGGGTTATCAGTATCGTATCAGTGCAAAGAAGGATGCCTGAGAGATCGTCCCTTAATCGTCAGGGTTTGAACGGGTGGACTCCCGTCCGGAATGATCTGGACCGGAAATTCAACAACGCTTAGAACGCCACCAGTTGATACTTCTCCGACGCTCTTCCCTCCTGGTCGGCGGCATACGACGTTACTGATTCCCGGAAGTATCGATCCATTCTGAGATCGACCTCCCGGATGTCAAACGATCGCGATCGAAGCTCATTATTGAACGGAAGGACTACAGCGCGGCCATTTGCCGCTCTCGGCAGCGCGGCCGCTCTGGGAAGAAATCTGTACGTCTTCTGAACCACTCCGCCCAGCGCGTCTGTTGCCTGTATGGCAATCGGGCCGTTGGCGGGCGAAAGGCTGAAGGCAAACGTTCGCTTGCCTTCGCTGTCAACTGCTTTTCTGACAGGAATAGTCCTGATTTTCCGGCCGTTTCTAAGGAGAACAACCTTCTGAGTATCCCTTCCCATTATGAACCCGACAACTCCAATCGACGAAGGCGGCGGAAAGACGCGGCCATCCGGTGCGACGCGGGCCTTGCCGAGTTTTATGCGCACTCTCGCCAGCGTAATCCTCGGGTTATAAGGGGCGAGATACTCCTGCTTCAAATGCCTTGCTTTGCCGTTTTCGAAGAGCGGGCCGAGAGAAATCTTACTCCACCGTATATAGTCCGACCGATCGATGCCTTCTTTGATCATTGCTCTCGTAACGTCAAGATCGAGCCTTTCTATATAATTGAGCGCCTGCTGAACTGGAATGGGGCTCTTGTCCCCTTCGAGAAGCCATCCGATACCGTTATGATAATTCAGCAGCGCTTCTTTCGTCTGATACTGATTCGCGTCCATTATTTTTGCCAGGCTTCGCACATCTCCCTTCGCTTTTTTCAGGACTTTTGAAACCTGCGGCGTGCGGATTGTTTTCCATGAAACATTCGCGTCTTCCGGCGCAGAGGCTGCCGGCGCACCGGGAATATTCAGCCTTGCACGCACCGAATCAGGGGTGACGGGCTGATCTTTCCCGCCGCCCAGGTAGCCCGAATTGACAAGCACAAGAACCTTGTCGAGAGCCGAAAGATTTTTCGACGGATCGAGTTCCGATTGCCGCTCGGATGCTTCATCCACCTTATAAGAGGAGACTGAAGCGGCCTGAGATCTGTTCCCGCCTTTGAGAATCCCTTCCTGGAGATGAATGATCTCCGGGATGAAAAAGAGGGCAATGACGAGGACAAGGAAAAGAATGCTCAGGACGAAGCTCCGTCCGACGACCGCTGCTGCGAACGAGTTTCTCGCTGTAGACGACACTTTGTTATCCTTCCTATCGATATACTGCTCCCTTGCGCCCAACCACCAAAAACGCAGCAAAAACTCACAACCGTCGGCGCTTCCAGGCGGAGACTCATGCTCCACCTTCGACGAGAGGATCAGCCGTATTTTAGAGACTTCACGGCCCTTAATCAAACAAGGGCAGAAGTCCCGAAATCCTTCATTTCCTCTTACAATCTGTTATGGCTTTATTCCCGGGAGCGTAACGTGAAAAGGCCACGAAAATGGGTGCCCTGAATATGGGCAGGAAATACTGACGACATGGTAACCACCTGCAGAGGCTCATTTTTCCTCTCCAAAATGCATGATGTCGTCAATAAAGGTGCTGGTTATGTGATTGACAATGTCCTTTACTGATACAACGCCTACGGGAATCCTGTCCTCATCCACCACAGGAAGGTGCCGGAAACCTCCCATCGACATGAGGCTCAGCCCATATGCCATGCTTACCGTAAAATCAATCGTAACCGGATCCCGCGTCATGAACTCCTCCACTTTGGCGCCTTCCCGATCCAGGGAAGCGGCGAAGACTTTCTCCATGCAGTCCCGCTCGCTGAATATACCCGTCAGCTTTCCGTCCTGACCAGTAAGCAGAACGCATCCAATGTGATGCTTCCGCATGACCTCGAGCGCGTGAGCGACACTTTCACTCTCCTTCATGCATACAGCAGGCGGTGTGTTGAGCTGCCCGACACTTCTACTCAGGAACCCGACGTCAACGACACCCAGTCTCTTTTGGTGGACACTTTTAATCGAGTCGCTTATCAGATCGTCGCCTTTTCTCACAAGATCATCCACAGACATTAATCTCCTCCTCTCCTCCTACTTCGGGGCCTTTTCAGCGCCGCCCGCAATTTCCTTATACTCCGCCTCGATGAACTCTCCCGAAGCTTTGTCAAATACTATTGCTCCCGGTCCGTCTTTTTCCTCTTTGCTCACAAACTGCTCTTTTCCGACCACGATGATGAGCCCGGGGTAAAGTTTCTTCGAATAGTTCACCTGCATTACAAGTTCAGTGGCAGCTGCCTTCTGTTGAAGTTCTCTCTGCCTGAGAATGAGCCCCTCCCTGCTCTTCAGCAATCCTCTGAGCTTCTCGACAAGTTTCTCCATCTTCGAGCGAAGAGGCTCGTTCAGGTACTGAATACGGTCAGGAGCCGCAACGAGCGGCCCAAGGTGTGATTTCAAAAGCTCCACAGCTCTGTCATGATCTTCGATGCCCGAGATCAGCTGCTGATACTCCATGGTGGCTTCAACAGAACTGCACACCTTGATAGTGGTGGGCTGCCCTGCCTCGTTTCCAAGCCCTTTTCCCTGAACTCCCTTTACCACATGCGCGACACCCCCCATCAAAGTGCCGTCCGGCATCAGGAGCGCGCCCCCTATGTTCAATACGCTGTCGACGCATTCCTTCTTGATTATGCAGTTGCCTCCGACCTCGGCGTTGACTTCCTGCATGACAGCGGCTGTGAAAGTCCCCGCGCAGATAATCTTCGAGTCTTCTCCCCCGAAGAGGAAGCCGGTTACGGTTATGTCGCCGTTTCTGCTTATGATTACATTCTTCCCGCGCACCATTCCGCGTATCTCGATGTTCCCGCGGGCGGTGATCCGGAACTCGGGCATCACGTCGCCGAGTATTTTGACCGATCCGATAAAATCGAGGTTTCCTGCGTGATAATCGAGATTTCCCTTGATAACGAGCTCGTTCTGGATCGACAGCCTCCCCTGATCCACAAGGACATATCCTTCTGCCTGCGCCACCACTTCCGTGAATTCTCCCCCTGAGGCTTCTCCCGGCCGGGAAGCGAGAGTCTTGTCGATGTTGAGTTTATATGGCACCCCCTTTTTTCCGGGCAGCGGTTTTCCCATGGCGTCATAACCATCTTCGCCCATTTTGGGCTCGTATACTCTGGCTATGACGACGCCGGTTTCGATGTTGTCGAAAAGATGAATATCCCGGTAATTGATGACCGCGTTTTCTTCTCCCTCCTCGTTGATCGAAACCTCTCCGGTGAAAGCCTTCACCATCATGAGCAGCTTCCCATCGGCTCCCGTCTCAGCGGGCTTTCCTTTTGCTATTCTCCGGTCCTTCTGGCTCGTTTCTTCTGCCTCCGGATCGTTCAGGCATCTCGCGATGTCGTTGATCACGTCCAGGTCGACCAGATCCATCTTTACATGATTCGCGATGAGATCGACTATGTCCTGACGTGTCACCAGATCGTCAGTGAGCTTCTCGACATCCAGGAAGAGTTTCAGGCCATCGGGCTCGAGTTTCCCGTTTACCACGAGCCGGTCGCTTTTCTGTGAGAAGACTGGTTTCATCTGGATGGCGAATCACTCTAAAAAGAATCGCACTGTAAAAAGAATCGCACTCCAAAAAGAATCGCACTGTAAAAATGTCACGCGCATCGCTTCCAGAGAACTCTCGGGTCCGTCTGCAGCCGGGCGCCTACATGCGAAATCACCTCAGAAGCGAGATAACACGCCCGCCTCGCGACGTCCAGCACGGGAAAGTTTCCGGCGATGCCGTAAAGAAAAGCTCCCGCGAAGATGTCGCCGGCTCCGGTAAGATCAACCGGAGTGCACGGGAAAGACTGCACAAAACCCTTCGTCCCGTCCCATGACGCGAACGCGCCGCGGCCTCCTGCCGTCACAGCAACCCCGGGCAGCTGCCGGGAAAGAGCTTCGAAGGCCTCATCCTCGCTCTCCCTGCCTGTCAAAGAGCAGGCCTCTGATGCGTTGCAGAATACAAGGTCTGCGTCCGAAAGAATTTCCCGGACCATTTCAGGAAATGAAGATACAACCCAGCTTTCAGACAGGGTAAACGCAATCCGCGTTCCGCCTTCTTTCGCGACAGAGATGGAATTACGAATCGCCTCCCGTGTGGCGTCTCCGTTTGCGAGAAGATAACCTTCGATGAAAAACCATTTTGATCCCTGTATCACGGCACTGGATATATCATCAGGACCAAGAGTCGCCGAAGCGCCAAGACAGGTCCGCATCGTGCGTTCAGCGTCAGGGGTGATAACACTCAGACAGGTACCGGAATTAAGTCCCGGGTTGAGTTTGTTTGGAAGCATCACTGCGAGGCCGGCGCAGTCTTTGCTGTATGCAGTTCCATATACATCTTCGCCGAGACGGCAGAGAATCGCGGTCTTTGCCCCGAGCTGCGCGGCAGCTACGATTGAATTTGCGACAGATCCTCCGCTGACCTGCTTCGAGGGAACGTTTCCCAGCCGCTTCAGAAGGCTTTTCTGCTCCTCTTCGTCCACCAGACGCATGGTGGCTTTTTCGAGATCAAGAGTCTTGAAAACCTCCTCGTCGATTCTGACAAGAATATCGAGAAGCGCATTTCCGACACCGGCCACATCAAACTGCATCATGGATTAACCACCTCTCTCAACACGCCGCTTCACCCGGCAGATGGTGCAGCGTCATTTCGAAACCATCACCCCAGCGGGTCCATAGGGCAAATTCATTTGCCTTGCAGTGCCTCACTTCAATGAAATCACTCTGACACGCCCCATCCATGCAGTCCGGGTTATAGAAGGCCCAGAACATTGTATCGGGAGAAAGTTTAAACCCGGGAAGATACCTGGCTGCAGAAGCATCGTTCACTGGTCCGGGCACATTCTGGAAAAACCACGGGACTGGAGGAGGAAGGTTGTTGACATCCGTCTGACCTGCTTCTGCCGCGATTCTCGCGTTCTGGAGCGACGATTCGACGCTGGCATACGCCGCATTCGCACGGTACAGGGTGAAGCCCTCGATGGAGAGGGAAGCGAGGATTCCAATCAGCGCGATTACGACCAGGAGTTCGATAAGAGTAAAACCCTTTTCAGAGATTAAATCTCCCCTGAATCTGCAGGAATTCATCTTTATTCTCCCTTCTTTGATGATACTGGTTTGCCCCTTCAAATCTCACACATTAGAGGAGACGTGGGAAGGAGGAAATGGGCGGGGACGGCGGGATTTTATGTTCCTCCCCTGCTCAGCAACCTCCCCTCCACCCCCAGCAACCCGGCAATCCTGAGCAGGCATGCATCAACCAGCGAGTCAGGGGAGCTCGCGCCTGCTGTCACAAGAATCTCCACAGGGTCCTCTCCATCCGGCAGCCATTTCCGCGTTTCAATTATCTCTCCCGATTCAGTATCCCTGTGCCGTATAAGAAACGGGCTTATTATTTCTGCCGCATCTTTTATGTGATATGTCGGAAGATGCTCCCGGCAGAGTCCGGCAAGATGGCTGGTATTGGAGGAATTATAACCGCCGATAACCAGAGCGAGCATCCCTCCCGACGCCACCAGAGCATTAACAGCGCGCTGATTTTCAGTAGTGGCATAGCAGAGCGTTTCCCGAGTATCGGCAAAGTGCGCCGCAAGATCTTCTTCTCCGTAAAGTTCCCTCATCACACCGCGAAGGAAGGCGCTTATCGCCTGCGTTTCACCTGCAGGCATCGTTGTCTGATTCACAATTCCAAGCCGCTCGAGGTCGCGCGACGAGTCGAAACCTTCGGAACATCTTCCCTTGAAATGCTGCTCGAACTCCTGTTCAGAAACACTTCCCCGCATGCGGGCGGCAACTATCTCTGCCTCCTCGAGATCCCGAATTATCACGCCTGGACCGAAACAGCACGCATGCGAAAAGGTCGCCTTTGTTTCCTCGTGAAGATGCTTCCCGTGTATTACTGTCGTAAAGCCTCCCGCTGCGAGTTCACCTGCACGCTTCCAGACCTTCTCCACGAACGGACAGGTCGCATTATAACTGAGAGGATCGATCCCTCTCTTTTCGAGTTCTTTCATGAGTGACGTTGTGGTCCCGAAGGCAGGTACGATCACGATGTCTTCCGGGGAAAGTTCATCGAAGCTGACGATCTGTGTCCCGCCGGGATCGAATATAAAACGCACTCCCCTTGTTTCAAGATCGGCATTTACCGCGGGGTTGTGAATCATTTCACTGAGAAGAAATATTCGCCGCTCAGGATTCTCGCGTATCGCCCTGAAAGCTGTTTCGATCGCATTCTGAACGCCGAAACAGAAGCCGAAATGCCTGGAAATCTTGAAACGAACGGGGCCTGCGTCGATAACCGCCGGCGAAAGGTCCTTTTTCCCGGGATCCCTCCGGCTCCTCTCCTCCTTGATGGTCGAAGCAATGGGGGAGCGGTAGAACTCAGGAATGTCGAACTTTCGAGCCATCATCCTTCAGAATTTCAAGACACTGCTTTTGCCTGCCTGCGGAGTCTCGTCATTATCAGCGAGACGACATTCCTCAGAGCCTTTCCACTCAATCCTGCCAGACCTGTGAGGAGGCACAGAAGCGCAAGACCCACCGGCGGATTCCGGGCTGCAACCACAGTCATCATTTCGGGATCGGCAATAAAAAGCAGGAATACCGCCACTGCATAAAGGAGCATGCCGACCACGAGCACATACATTACCACGCTGATTAACATCAGCAGAGTGTATAAGAGCACCACTCTCGGCATCGTATTAATGTCAAATTCGATCCCGGCAATCACAAGCCGGAAACTGCCCCGGGCAAACCCTCTCCGTCCGGCCGCCGCCTGGATGCCCGCCGCATCATTCTCGTTCTCTATTCTGCCGAAAGGATTCAGCTCGACTTCTCCTTTGTACGAAATCATGAAATGGGAATTCCCGTGAGAACGTTCGCGGAGAATAGTCACGACATCCGCTCCAAAAAGTTCTGAAAGAGCGAGCGAAATCTTCTGCTCCTCCCCTGTAAGAAGAGGCGAACGAAGCCACTGCCCGTTGAACGGTGCACGCACTTTCCTTACGAAACTCTTGAGACTTCTCCGTTCGGACTTTTCGTCGCTGCCGCCGTTTTCAAGGAGAGCTTCGAGGACGGATTCCCACTGTATATCCTCCTCCGGCACCCGCACACGGACTCGCGGTTTTGTGGCAGCCATCTTCATTTCGCGAAACTAATCCTTCAATCTCCCAACAAGCGGCGGCAGAGACATAACCCTGACTCCAAGCAGCCTTGAATCAGCTCCCATGCCGAACTTCCTGGGAGTCCAGGGCGTTGACACTGTTACCGCATATTTTACCAGATTGTCCCCTCTTCTGCACTGAAGATGAAAGGACAAAGGCCGCCCGGCGTGATCCTGGCTCAGTGTTCTTTCCACAGGAGCGCCATTTTCCGGTTCAATGAGAACCTTCATAGAGCCTTTGAAACCCGGAGGTATTAGAGGCTTCAGTGAAAGCTCCGCATCTCCGTTGTCGCCGCAGTAAAGCCTCCCCTCAGCTCTCCGTCCGGTCCATCGGAAAAATGAGCGGCCATCTCTTTCAATCGCAAAGAAACCCCGATCCGAGAAATATCCAAAGCCGATCACAAGGAAAGCTGCACCTGCGAGAAGCAGGCGATGATTCCAGTTGATGATGGTCTGCGGCCATGAAGGATCCCTGTCGTGCCGTTCCTGCATTGGAACTCTGCGCGGCATTGCGACTGTCGCAAGCATCGCTCCGGCAAAAAGCGAGACTTCATCGAATTCAAGGTGAGGCCCGAAGAAAAGGACCACAAGGAATACGGGAAGAAAAAGGCTCAGTGCAGGCGGGACCCGTCTCATCTGAAGCCGGAGGGCCGCACCCGCAAAAGCCGCGGCGCCGATGACGCCTGTCTCAGAAAGGATCTGAAGGTACCAGTTGTTGGCGTTATCGACCCACATTCCTATCTCTGCGCCCGTTTCATGCGTGTAGAAAGGCACGTAATCGCGGAACATCGAGAAACCGACGCCAAGTACCGGACTGTCCCGCCACATTCTGAAGGCTGTTTCAAAGAAAACAGCCCGGCTGAAAAAGGCGTGCTTCCAGGTGGTGAAAGAGAGTGTCTGAATGAACCGTTCCGCGGCAACCGGGAGTTGACGGCCGACTGAGACGTCAATTCCCGGGAATAGCCAGGCCGCAATATTCCACAGAGCAAGCGACCCGGCGCCCGCGAGAAATACCGCGAAAAAAACGCGGCGGTTCACTGAAAAGAGAAGCATCATCGCAAAGAGACAGGTTCCAAGAACAAAACTGCGTGAGCCCGAAAGAAGCGCCGAGGCGGCGCACAATACCGCAAAAGAACTGAAAACGAATCTGCGCCACCCTGCAAATCTCTCTGCAAGCACATAAAGAAGAGGTATGCTGAGCGCGATTATTACGCCAAACGCGTTTGGATCTGTAAAAGTCGCCGCGAATCTGTGCTGCATGTTCCAGTAGTGCGTCTGCGAAGGGAAAAGTGACCGGGGAAGCACGCCCTGCCACATGAGCAGCGCTGTCAACGCGGGCACAGGAAGAAGGGAGCAGAAACCTGAAAGAAAGGAGACACGCTCCGAGCCTTCTTTTACGAAGATGGAAAACACTGAGAAGAAAACGAAGTAACGGGCTGCAGCTTCGAAGGTGACGAGAAAATGCGGGGGTGAGACGGTAATCCAGTGGAGCACATTCGACCATCCGCTCTCGCCCGGGCCGTCCTTTCCGTCGAACAGGATCATCAGGGTCGCCGCATCGAAACCGGCTGCCGCCGCGGCTGCGGCGTAAAGCGAGAGCAGGCCGATCGGCCATGCCGCCCAGCCAAGGTTGATGTCTTTGAGCGCCGGGAGCGAGGTGAGGCAGAATATTATCCCGAACAGCAGAAGCGCCCCGGATTCAGATACCGGGAGAACCGGAACTGCTCCCCCCAAAAACATGGCCGGGAGATAGTCCCTCTCCCCGCCGCTGCACCTCCTGATCCATACACAGAACAAGAGATACGCGATCGCCGCAATCTTCATCCCGGCTGACTGCACCAGGAACAACCGTGCGGCGGCAGGCAGACAGACAAAGAAACAGCACAGGACAATCGCCGTGCTTTTACGCATCTGTCTTTTTCCTTTTGTGCGATGATTTCTTGACGGGTGCAGAGGGAATTTTTTTGACCGCCTTCTGCGATGCCGTGTGCCCCTTTGCCGTTTTCGGCTTTGCCTTTTGAGTTGCCCGTGGCGGCACTGTAGACGGTGAAACCGCAGGAGGCGGAATGGCAGTTGCAGGACGAGCCACAGGAGCAGCCTCTTCGGCGCCGGCCGCTTCCGCGCCTTTATTCTCATCCTCATCTTTCTCCCGTGGCGATCTCAGGTCGGACGAGAAGGTCACAAGATTTTTCAGGCTGCTTTTGTCTGAACGGGCTTCGTCGATATAAAGCTTAACCTCACCGTCCGTGAAGAGTTCAGTGGGCGGAACGCCCTCGATGCCGGCCTGCTTGAAGATCCTGTAAAGGGAATCTCTTCGTTTCTTCAGCGAAATAATCGACATCGGTCCCAGGAACCCCCTGTACGGAGGGCCTGAAAAGGAACCCGCATAAAGATCGGCAGTTGCGTCCGGATAGACGGGTGTCGAGAGCGTGTAGCCCCCCAGCAGAATTACTTCCGGCTTCCTGCCTGGAACGCGCATAACCGCGTGCAGGCCGAGATAACGTCCTTCACTGAAACTCAGTCCGAACATAGCCCATTGATGATGCCTTAACTCAAAAGGGCTGAATTTATACGTGCCGCCCACGGCCTCACCGTTTCGCCAGTAAACGACAGGACGTATACGCCCGGCCTCCCGCGTCAGCGACAGCCGGTATCCCCGCTGTGATCTCAGAAATGAGTCGACTTTCGAAAGAAGCGTTATGCTCTCGCCATCTTCCGGAAGCCTGCGGAACTTGAACCAGGCCATCAGGATGAAGTTCTCGCCCTCTTTCGGATTCAGGTCTGCACCGTGCGATACACGGATATGAGAGCCCGAGCTTTCAATCCTCTGGACGGTACTAATTTTCCCGGCAACTTCAGTCGTCGAACTGAAAATCAGATCGCTGGTTAAAGACAGTATTCCGAAAACCAGGAGAACAGAGATTGCGATGATGCCTAAAAGGCGGTAACGACGCTGGCTTTTCGGTTCGCGCCCCTCCTCACTCTCTTCTGCTGATCGATGAGAAACCGTGCTCACTCATTCCTGGGCAGATTCTTCTTCCTCACCGGCTGCATCTTTCGACTTCGTATTTCCTCTGGCGGCGGCCGGCTTTCCTTCCTCAGACAACTCTGCATCCGAGGCATTTCTTTCTTCGCTTTTCTCTTTCCTTTCTCTTCTCGGCTTTGCCTCCTTCTGCTCGATCTCCTTTGCAGCGGGGACTTCGACATTGACTTTGATATTGAGAACAGCCGTGACTTCGGCGTGAAGCTTCACTTGAACAGGGAAAGCGCCGCCTGACTTGATAGGCTCATGGAGACGGATCTGCTTCCTGTCGAGCGCGATATCCTGCCTCTGCAGTTCGAGTTCGATGTCGTGAGCCGTCACTGCTCCGAAGCTCTTGCCCTGCTCTCCAAGTTTCAGGAGAAATTCGAGATTCAGGCTCTCGAGCCTCTGCTTGAACTCTTCGGCTTCCGTTTTTTTCTTCGCCTTTCTTGCGTTAATGCCCGCAAGTATATGCTTAATCTGATGGCCTTTTGATGACTCGGCCTCAGCGGCGATGCCGCGAGGAATGAGGAAATTCCTGGCGTATCCGCCCTTGACTGACACAGTATCTCCCATAAATCCGAGGCTGGGATAATCCTCTTTCAAAATCAATCTCATCTTGCGACTCCTTCAGTATTTATGCGGCCGCGACACGCGCGGCCCTCCATTTCAGAAATCAGCATCAGCTGCGACATCGTCCAGATCGTCGCCTCCGCCCATCGAGTCACCGCTCGTCGATGCCGACGGTCTTGAGGTGCTCTTGACTTTTCTCCGCCTGTCACTGACGACATGCGTTTGAAACTTGAGAACAGAGTCCGTAATGACAAGAATCCGCGAGGTTTTGTCGTTTGTATCGGACTGATCTGAAGTGAACTCATAAACAACGAAATTCCCGAACCGCTGCTTCTTGACAGTATAGGCGATCTCTTTCCGGCCCCATCTCTGGACACTCACATTCTGAGCACCATTGGATTCAAGCAGGGCCTGCACCTTGTTGATCTCGGCAGAAAGCTCGCTCTCGTTCAGCGTTGTCGTGAATACCACAATCGTTTCGTATTTCTTCATTCTTTCCTCAGTTATTATACCTTTTCCGGACAGTCTCCAGCCCGTGCCGGCATAAATCAAAAATCGCGTCGACGCCTCGCATCACAACGTCTTTGAGCACGCTTTCCTCTTCCTGCGAGAAGCGGCTCAGAACATATTCAGCCACTGCATCTTCGTCCTGTCTGCTTTCCGGCTTGCCCACTCCTATCCTCAGTCTGTGATAGTCGCGCGTTCCAAGCACTTCGCTTATAGACCGCAGTCCGTTATGGCCTGCTTCCCCTCCCCCCTGCTTCAGCCTGAGCCTGCCGAGCGGAAGGTCGATATCATCGTGAACGACAAGAAGCTCCGATGCTTCGATCTTGTAGAAGCGAAGAAGCTCACCAATGGTATCTCCGCTTCTGTTCATGTATGTCTGCGGCTTTATGCCGTATATCGTTTCGCCATTAATGCGAAACTCGGCCAGGGCCGCACTTCCCTTATCTCTCCACCCGGACGCATCCGTAAGCGGATCATCCGAGCCTTCGCACCTCTCCCGAAGAGCATCCAGCACCAGAAATCCCGAATTGTGCCTCGTTTTTTCGTAACGAGTTCCCGGATTGCCGAGGCCGGCTATTACTCGAATAGTGCCCATCCAGCCCTGCTGTCCTGTCGAGGCAACTGCCTATTTCTTTTCCTTATCAGAACCTTTGGCGGCTGCGGCCGATGCGCCCTTTTCAGCGCCCGCGGCAGCATCACCTTCAGCAGCCTCGCCTTCAGCAGCAGCTCCTTCAACTGCCTCTCCTTCTGCAGGAGCAGCGACCACTTCTGCCTTCGGCGCCGCGACGGACACAAGCGGCTCTTCAGCATGGGTGACAAGTCGCACACCCGGCGGGAACACGAGATCGCCGGCGTGAATGCTCTGGTTCAGACGAAGCTGAGAAACGTCAATCTTGATGTCTGTGGGGATATCCCTGGGCAGGCACGCAACGTCGATGTGATGGGCGTTAACTGCCATTACGCCGCCCTCTGTCTTGACACCGACCGACTCCCCTTCGAACACAAGCGCAACCTCAACTTCGATCTCCTCATCCTCGCGAAGCGCCTGGAAATCCACGTGTATCGGTTTTCCAGTCAGATAATCGCGCTGGATCCCTCTTACGAGCGCAGAACGTCCATCGATATCTTTATCTTCGCTCTTCAGGTAAAAGATCTGAGAACTCTTCGCCTTCTCTCCAAGATGCAGAAACTGAAAATACGGAACAAGACCCGGAACGCTTGCCGTTCCTTTCTGGTAAATGATTACCGGGATCAATCCCTCTCTGCGATAACGCCCTGCAGCACCCTTGCCGCTTTCCGCGCGCGGTGAAATTTCAACAGTAAAGCCTTCCACTTCGATCACCTCGTCAGCAATTATGCCCGCAGTATTCCGGACAGGCGATCACACCTCCATCCGGCACGCGGACTAAAATGTCATTTTTTACATAAGGTTCCGTAGATAAACACAAAATTGCCGTGAAGTAAAGCCATGGGGGAGCAGGCGGCAGTGATTTGGGGGGGTTAGGCAACCGGCATTGCCGATATGTGAGAGATAAAAAGCTGATTCTTCGAATCCTCGAGAAGACAACCGGTGCTTTGCTGTGCCCGTATGGATAGATCACCCTCACGCAAACCGAACTGCCCTGACCACCGCCCCGAAATCCGCAGCCACTGCCCTCACGCGCCTTTCAGCATCCACGGGCAGCGCCTTTCCTTCTCCTGCAATCGCAAAAAGCGTGCTGCCGCTTCCTGACATCGAGAAAATCAAATCACTGATCTTTCGAAGTTCCAGCAGCAGTTCCTGCAGAGCGGGGTAAAGCTCGCCGACGATTTCCTCGAAGTCATTATGGATGAGTCCGGGAGTCAGTGCGATCGCGGCCGGGTCGAGATCCTCCTGTCTGCCATCAAGCACAGGAAAGCTTCTTCTGTAAGCTTCATAAATCGCAACCGTAGATGTTCCAAATGGAGGCAGTATGAGAAGAACCTCGTAGAGTGAAAGATCCGGTATCTCAATGGGCAGAACTCTCTCGCCGACGCCGGTTACAATCGCAGGCCCGGAAAAAAGAAAATACGGCACATCAGCGCCGATTTCTGCGGCAATTTCAATAAGAGACTCGCGGCTGATCTTCTCTTCGCATGCAGAGGCAAGAAGTCTCAGCACCGCTCCCGCATCGCTGCTCCCACCCCCAAGCCCGCCGCCGGCAGGGATATGCTTTTCAATCTCTATCACAGGCGCGTGCCCCACGGGATAGCGATCGAGAAACGCTCCGGCAGCGCGCGATGCGAGATTTTTTTCGGGCGGCAGACCAGGAAGAGAAATGGTGGAAGCGCAGGAGAAAACGACCTGAGGAGGTCCTTCGCGTTGCTCAGGATGATCAAAACTCATCCGCACCACGTCGCAAAAATCGAGCTGCGCGTTCACCATGCTCAGCTCATGATAACTGTCAGGCCTTCGGCCCGTGATCCGTAATCTCAGATTCACTTTTGCAGGAGCTTTGGTCTCGACCCGGCTCAGGGTTCCTCTCCTTCCTCGAACATCCCGTCATCTCCTTCGCTCTCTTCCCTCTGACCAGAGAAGCGTCTCTCGAGATTCTCCTGCTCCTGCTTGCAGTCTATGCAGAGCTGGGCAACCGGCCTGACTTTCAGGCGCGCAACGGAAATATCTTCACCGCACGATTCGCAGACACCGAAGCTTTCATCGTCGATCTTTTTGAGGGCAAGCTCGATTTTCTTCAGGAGATATGTTTCGCGCTTTCCGATTTTCTGGAGGTTGGCCTGGTTAATCTCTACCGCGGCAATGTCGGCAGAGTCGCCTGCGTTTACGTTCACGTCCGGGAGTTCCTGGGAGGCGCTGAGATTTTCAAGATGACGAAGGATTTTCTCCCGTTCACTCTCAAGCAGCTTTTTAAAGTCGACCAAATCTTTCTTCTTCATGTGAGTCCCGTAAAAACAGACATTACTAATTATCAGTGTAACACCACCAGCATCCGGTAGCCCGAGAATATGCCATATAAGTGGCTGTCACGAAAGATAAATCTCGCTGTACAGTCCTGAATCTTAATGTTTTTTTTACCCCCATACGGACAAAGGCAACACCTTGTAAACTCAGAGAAATTCTTCCGGTGGAACGGGCGCATGATGCGGTAAAAGCATTAAAGCCGGGCGCCATCGCTTCCGATAAAGCTCCTTAGAGCAGCGTGCAAGGAGGCGCCCCGTGGAAGATATTCTCATCATTGACGATGATGCCGGCTTTCGTGAAGTAACTTCTCTGATTCTCGAGGAAAAAGGTTACCGGGTCCGGGGGGTCTCAAGCACAGAGGAAGCTTACGCTGTGCTGATTGCAGGCGAAAAGTTCGACCTTATCCTGTGCGATCTCTGCATGCCGTTTACCAACAACCCGGACCGGCAGGTTCATTACAAATACTCTCATGAGGTTGGATTCCGGACCGCCAGAGAGCTTGCATCCGTGCTGCCTGAGTCCAGAGTAATTGTGCTCACATCTCTTCCTCCCTCGACCGTTTCGAGACTGGAAGAGCACCTTTATCCTGTTCAGGCTTTCAGCAAGCCTACAACCGCAAAGGATCTTCTTTCTCTCCTGGATGAAGCCGCTGTCGTTCAGTAAATAATGCGGTCATCCTTCTCACCCTTCCCCATAACAAGAGGCAGTAGCAGGATGTTCGGGGGCAGAGAGGCATCACTGCCCTCACCGCCGCCCGGTGGAAGATGTAGAAGCGGCACTATTGCTTCCGGCGCCACCCGCTCCACGCGGGAACACCTTTCGAATCCCGGAGTGTCAGAGTTTGATCTCCCTTTTTCACTTCTGCTGCGACGATGGCGGGCTGGCCGTCTATCATCACACGTGATCCTGTGACTTCAATACGATCGCCGGAGGCGATTTTTACGTCCTGCTTCTTCAGGTGCCAGTCCGGACCGAGACGCACGGAAATTGTCTCACTCTCAGTCTTCAAAAGAGCGTGCACGCCCTGATGCTTCCCCTTCGGAGACGGAACCTTCTCGACTGACACCACCTCTCCTTTCACCGTCGCCACGGTTGCAGGATTGTACATCCTGCCCGAGCCGCTTCCCGCTCCTTGTCCCATATGGTGGCCCCCGCCTCCTCTTCCCATCCCCTGGGCGAGGCCCTCTCCGCCGTAGAAGCACAATGCCACCGCAAAAAGCGCAATTATTTCCCTCTTCATACCGTATCCCCTTTCAGTTCCAGACGAACCTGTATCAGTCTTTTATCTTCTCATTTAACCAGATCTTCGGGACTGCCGAAATACGGCAGGTGCAACACGAAGTCACTTCTTCAAGGTAACTTTAATTTTTGTTTTCTTTTTTATCCGGACAGAGATCGACTGCGGAATGTGTCGCGGCATAACGATGGCCACGAGTGCCGTGGCCATCACGAACAACTGCTTTTGCAGTCGCTGGTACTGCGACTATTACGGTAAAAAAAACCTGCCGGACGCGGCATTAATTCGCTTCCCAGCCGATCACCTTATAGCCTTTCTCCTCGAGGCAGGCCTTTATGAACTCACGCTCTTTCGGATCGACCTTGTTGATTTCCTTGATCGCGCCGTAAGCCCCGATTATCCCGCCGGCAGCTGCGCCTGCACCTGTCGCGCGCCCGACCTTGCTGCCCATGATTGTGCCGCCAACCGCGCCGACTGCTGAACCAACTGCCGCGTCCTCGAGCGCTGTAAGAAACACATCGCGAACCTGTTCGCCGGTTGACGGTTTCTTCACATAGTGGTCGGCTTTGAAATCGCAGTCCGCAATGTCGTCGTCGATCTGCGCGCCTGACTTTCTGCTCATCTGCTCATTTGGATATAGAATCGGCGTTCTCTGCTTTGCGCGCTGTGCGGCGCAGCCCGCAAAAAGCATTAAACAGAGAAGGCCTGAAAGTATTTTTCTGTTCATATTGTTCCCTTTGAAAAGCATAGACGGACCTCAAAAAGGGCCCGGAGAAACATATGATGAATCGGACTTTGATTCGATGCCAGAGAAAAATCAGTGATCGTCACCTGTAACAATGTTCTTTGTTTCCGCCATATCGGCCCTCTACTGGCGCCGGCGCTCTCTTCCAGCTATACTCTGCGGATGCCGAAGGCCCTGCTGGTATACCCCGAGTTTCCTACCTCTTACTGGAGCGAGAAGTACGCGCTTCAGTTCATAAATCGGAAAGCCCCTCACCCCCCGCTTGGCCTTCTTACACTGGCGGCGCTGTTTCCGGAAAACTGGGAACTGAAGCTGGTAGATATGAATGTCGGCCGCCCTCTTACCGACGAAGATCTGCAGTGGTGTGACTATGTGTTTCTCTCCGCAATGCTTGTTCAGCATGAATCTTTCGCCATAGTAGTAAGCCGCTGCAATGAAATGGGGATTAAAGTAGTCGCAGGCGGTCCCTACCCCACGTCGTTTTCGGACGTAATCGACGGGGTGGATCACATCGTGCCGGGAGAAGTCGAGCACTTCTTCCACGACTTCCTCATGGATCTCGAGTCCGGGAATGCTCCGTCAAATTACGAACCCCCGAAAGACCGGAACGGAAATACCCTCAGGCCGGGAATGGATCTTGCCCGTCCTCCCCGGTACGACCTCCTGTCACTTCAGGATTACGGCTCGGTTGCTCTTCAGTTCAGCCGCGGATGTCCCTATGACTGCGAGTTCTGCGATATAACGAAACTGTACGGCCGCCTTCCGCGCACAAAATCAGCTCAGCAGGTGCTGGCGGAACTTGATGTGCTCTACGATGCCGGATGGCGCGGCACGGTCTTCTTTGTAGATGACAATTTCATCGGAAACCGCGTGCATGCAAAACGTCTGCTGCCTGAAATCACGAAATGGCAGAAAGCAAGGGGATATCCGTTTACTTTTTATACTGAAGCAAGCGTCAATCTGGCCGAGATGCCGGATCTGATGGACAGCATGGCCGAGGCCGGGTTCGACATGGTTTTCCTGGGGCTTGAGACTCCAAATCCGAAAGCCCTGCTCCAGGCAAACAAGGGACACAACATAAAGACGGAAGATCCGGATTATCTGCTTCAGGCAGTAAGAAAGATCCAGAAACACGGGCTTGAAGTGACTGCCGGATTCATTGTCGGACTTGACGGAGACGACGAGACCTCGTTCGACTCTCAAATCGACTTCATTCAGAAGGCGGGTATTCCAACGGCAATGGTCGGTCTTCTTACAGCGCTCAAGGGAACCGCGCTCTACGAGCGGTTGAGGCGCGAGGGGCGTCTTGTTGAGGAGAGCAAAGGCGACAACGTTTCGTTTAATCTCACGTATATCCCGAAAATTGATCCTCGCGTGCTGATAGCCGGATACAAGAAGGTCCTCACGACTCTGTACGACAGGAACCTCCGGAACTACTTCCGCAGATGTTACACCCTCATCATGAACTGGCAGCAGAGAAAATACTGCACGAGGCCGATTGGCCGGCTCGAAATCCTGGCGTTTTACAGAAGCATCAAGTGGCAGCTCTTTTCCCGCCAGGGACCCGCTTACCTGGCTTTTTTCTGCAAGGTTCTTCTGCGGCGCCCTGGAATGATCTCTGAAGCGGTGCGGCTTGCAGTAATGGGATACCACTACCAGAAGGTCACATGGCAGCAGGCAATGGTGGATGACTTCAAATCATTTCTTGATGCAGAGTACGAGCGCCTCCAGGAAAGACTGACGTATTATGCGAAGCGGGGCGAAGTAAGTGTCGCGGAAGCGAGAATATATGTCCGAAAGCGCTTCGCGGCGATTCAGAAGCGGTACCGGGCAATCAACAAGGAATTCCGGTGGTCGGTGGACCATGCGATAAAGGCTTTCCAGAATGAACTGAGGCAGCGGGCCGAAGAACTGGAAAGGCTTCGACTGGACTTCCCGATGATTTCCTGATCTCCATTTAGCTTGCCCCCGAACGGCAAATCCGGTAGAGATTATGATGTCCTTTTCTGCTGCTCACAATGAACGACACTCCTGAATTCGACGTTAAAGCGGCGCTTTCAGCGCTTGAACCTCACGAGCGCACCGTCCTGATTAATAAAGTCAAAGCCGCAACCGGCGGTTATGAACTCGATGCCGGGGGAAATTATCTTCTGACCGACCGGGTGGGGTTGAGGGATCCTCTCGTCCGGGAAACCGAGCAGCTCGTCATCCCGACGATCCTTGCCGGCCGCGTGCCCGTTGATAATCCCGAATTCGCCGCGGCGATGTCGGAGCTTCACTTCACCGAAGAAGACATCCTCCGTCACATCGGCTTCCATTTCACAAAACCCGCAGCAACCCCGGAAACAGCAGGCCTCCCGATGGTATGGTGGGGACTTCTCGGAGTGCTCTTCATATTTGCGCTGCTGCGAACCTGTTACCATGTCTACAGGTAGTTTTTTCTCTTTCCACGTTTCTTTTCTTAGACTATTCTCATCAATATTGATTCAACTAATCTCTCATAAGGAGTGACTATGGCATGTGATTCATGTGGATGCAGCGCGCCGGCAAAGAAGGCAGCTAAAAAGAAAGCCGCTAAAAAGAAAGCAGCTCCGAAGAAGGCAGCCGCGAAAAAGGCGGCTCCTGCCAAAAAGGCTGCTGCCAAAAAGCCGGCAAGAAAAGCTCCTGCTAAGAAGCCTGCAAAGAAAAAGAAATAACGGATTATCGCAGTATGCAAAAAAGGCCGCGCAAGCGGCCTTTTTTGTTCAAGACGAATAACTCTTCAAAAATACGTCGGCACTTTCAGCGGAAATGCCCGGGAGTAATACCACTTTTTCCCGGGACGTCTCACCCCTTATAATTGATATGTCCCGCTTCGCAATTTCAAATACCCGGGAGAGAGATTCAATCAACTCCTCATTTGCCTTGCCATCGACCGGTGCGGCTTTAATCCCCCATTTCAGACACTCCCCGTAAAGCCCGAGAGGCCCGGGTTTCGAACACCTGGGTTGAACGCGGAGATGAAGCGTAGCTCCTCTTTTGTGCGCGCCCCAGTATGGAGGAAGGCTCATTTCTGAAAATCCTGCACGAGAGGAACGAGCCCTTCAATTCTCTCCACTGTCTTCTCCTGACCGAGAGCAACCATCGACTCAAAAAGAGGCGGGGTAACAGTTTTCCCGGTGACCGCAATTCGGACGACAGAGAAAACAGGACCCGGCTTGAAGCCCACTGCTTCAGGGATCTGCCTGAGAGTTTGCTCGACATTTTCAACTGTGAATTCTTCCAGCGCCCTGAGCTCCTTCCCTGCCGCCTCAAGCACCTTAACCGCAGTCTCCTTGTCCATCTTCTGCCTGAAAACAGACGCGACTTCAGGCTGAATATTCTCTTCGAAAAGAAAATCCACCATCGCCGGAATTTCCTTCAGAAGTTTCACCCTCTCCTGGACATGCGGGCCGATTATCCGCAGCTTCTCCTCATTCCACTTCAGTCCCGACGCATCGAGAAACGGCCTTGCCCGCTCGACAAACTCATCGATGGAGAGGTTTCTTATATAGACGCCGTTCATCCACTCGAGCTTATTGTAGTGAAAAACCGCGCTCGCCTTGTTGATGTGATCAAGCGCGAACCGCCTGATAAGCTCTTCCCGGCTGAATATCTCCTGCTCCTCCCCTTCTCCCGGCGACCATCCGATAAGAGTCACAAAATTAAGCAGTGCCTCAGGAAGATATCCCTCGTCTCTGAAAGCGCTTATGAGCGTAGCTCCGTGCCGTTTCGAAAGTTTCTTGTTGTCAGGGCCGAGCACGACCGGAAGATGTGCGAAAACCGGAGGCTCCCACGAAAGTGCTTCGTAAAGTTTGAGATGAAGAGGCGCGGAAGGAAGCCACTCATCACCCCTCATGACATGGGTAATCCCCATGTCATGATCATCTACGACCGCAGCAAGATGGTATGTCGGGAAGCCGTCGCTTTTCAGGAGAACAGGATCGCGCATTGGAACCGATTCCCATGAAACCCTCCCCTTCACAGCGTCATCCATTGCTGCGTCTAATTTGGCGGGCATCTTGAACCGTACGACATGCCGCGTGTCCGAAGGCACATCTCTTGTGCGGCAGTAGCCGCTGTACCCCGGGAGTTCTCTCCTGGCCATCTGTTCAGCCCGTTCGCGCTCAATCATTTCGTGTGTGCAGTCGCATCTGTAGCAGACGCCTTTTGCGATTAGTTCCTCAGCCACCTCTTTGTACCGGGCAAGCCGCATGCTTTGAAAGTATGGTCCACATGGGCCACCAGGCGCGGGAAGGCCTTCTTCATAATCGCCCGCGGCTTCCAGTTCTTCTTTCGAGGGGCCTTCATCAGGTACGATTCCGAACCATTCAAGCTCCTTCAAAATATAAGCTACCGCGCCCGGAACGAGCCGCTCGCGATCGGTATCTTCGATCCTCAAAAGAAATTCGCCCCCGAAATGCTTTGCGAGAAGATAGGCGTAGAATGCCGTCCGAAATCCGCCGATATGCTGGAACCCGGTTGGACTCGGGGCAAAACGCGTTCGAACTTTCTTCATGACTTCAGTATCTCCAGAAATTCCTTCTCATTAAGCACTTTCACCCCGAACTCTTTTGCTTTTGCCAGTTTCGACCCGGGGCTCTCACCTGCCACCACAAAATCGGTCTTCTTGCTCACTGAAGAAGCCACCTTGCCGCCGCTTTCTTCGACCTTTTCTCCGGCCTCCTCCCGGCTCATCGTTTCCAGCGTCCCGGTTATTACGAATGTTCTGCCGGTGACTCCCTTTTTTTCAGCTACTTCCTCCGGCGGGAGGATCCTGAATCCGAGCGCGATAAGCTCCCTGATATTCCGCACTTCCCTCCCGCTTCCAAGGAAAGCTGCAATGGCGCGGGCTGTTTCATCACCGATTTCCGGGATCCTCGGAAGCTCCTCTTCCTGAAGAGAGAGGAAACGCTCGATGGTATTACAAAAACGGGCGAGGAACAAAGCAGTGCGCTCGCCCACATGCCGGATACCAAGCGCGAATATAAACCGGGCAAGTGGAATTTCTCTGCTTTTACCGAGAGCTCTGATCAGATTACTGCTCGAAAGCTCTCCCATACGCGGAAGCTCTTCAAGTTGTGACGCACCAAGCCGGTAGAGGTCCGGAATATCTTTCACAAGACCTGACTCGAGCAGTGAATCAACAAGCTTGTCTCCCAGACCCTCGACATCCGCTCCCTTCCTCGATACAAAGTGAAGAAGCCGCTGCCGGAGTTTTGCAGGGCATGCGGGACCCGGGCACCGGGCGACGGCTTCGCCGGGAGGTTTCACAAGGGGAGTTCCGCATTCGGGGCATTCTGCCGGGAATATGAAATTCTTCTCGGTCCCGTCTCTAAGCTGTGTGACTGGGGCTGCAACTGCCGGAATTACGTCGCCCTGCCTCCGCACCACGACGGTATCGCCAATCTTCAATCCTTTTCGTGCAATTTCATCTTCATTGTGAAGTGTCGCTCTCGACACGATTACACCTCCCACCCTCACGGGCTCGAGCGCTGCAACTGGTGTGACAGCACCGGTCCTTCCGACCTGCACGAGTATATCGAGAAGTTTTGTCGTTTCTTCCTCAGGCGGAAACTTGGCGGCGACTGCCCACCTTGGCGACCGCTGCCTGAATCCAAGCCGCTCCTGAAGAGAAAGTTCGTTCACCTTGACAACGATACCGTCCACTTCGAATGGAAGGTCGTGCCTTTTATCAAGAGCGTCCCGGAATATCTCAAGCAGCTCATCAACGCCGCGTGCAACTTTGAACACCGGCGATGTGTTGAATCCCGATTCAGCGCACCAGCTTATAACTTCTTCGTGGGTCCTGCAGCCCCACTCGTCAGGGGTCACACCCAGTCCATAAGAAAAAAACGTCAGGGGACGCGACGCCGTAATCGACGCGTCAAGCTGCCGCAGGCTTCCAGATGCCGCGTTTCTCGGATTTGCAAAAGGCTCTTCGCCCTTTTCAACACGCTCTTCATTGAGCGCGGCAAACGCCTCTTTCAGGAAGAGCACTTCTCCTCTCACTTCGATCACATCGGGCGCTCTTTTCAGCCTGAGCCGCAGCGGGATGGACCGGACTGTCCGGAGATTCTCAGTGATGAGTTCTCCCTGAAAACCGTCGCCCCTTGTTGCGCCCCTGACCAGAACTCCCTTTTCATATCTCAAACTTACCGCAAGTCCATCGAACTTGAGTTCGCAGGCATAAGCGATTCTTTCGCTTCCACCAGGTCCGAGAAAACGCATCACCTGCTCATCGAATTCCCTGAGTTCGTTCTCGTCCATTGCGTTATTGAGCGAGAGCATGGGAATCTCATGCCGGACCGGCTCGAATCCGGGCTGCGCCTTCGCTCCGACCCTCTGAGTCGGTGAATCAGGCCGGATCAGAGAGGGATTTTCACGCTCGATAGTCTCCAGTTCCCGGAACAGGCGGTCGTATTCGGCATCGCTTACTGTCGGAGCTGAAAGCACATAATACCGGTAACTGTGCTCGTTCAGTTCCGCGACAAGCTGATCTATGCGTTCACCGGCGTCAGTCATCAGTCTATTCGGGCGGACATCCTCTCAAACGGGTTCAGCACCTCTTCGACCACCTGGTCGAACCTTTCCAGCACCGCCTTCCAGTTGAACTTTTTCTCCACATATCTTCTGCCTGCAGCTCCCAGGGTGCAACGGAGCTGATCATTCCGGGCTAATTCTTCGCATATTCCTGCAAAATCATCGCTCGAAGCAAAGTAAAGCCCTCCTCCCGATTCAATCACGTGGCGTTTTGTGACTGGACATCCCGCACTGACAACTACCGGAACTCCCTGAAGCCAGGCCTCCATCAACACAATAGAGAAGGATTCGTTCTGTGACGGTTGACATACAAAAAGACTGTGCTGAATCAGGCTCTGCTTCTCCTCTTCGGTAACGTGAGATAGATCCGCTATATCTCCTCTTTCCAGAGCCTGCGGCCGGTGCAGGTCGGAAAACTCGCCTCCTCCGACAATCACAAGCTTCATTCTCGACCCAGGCTCTGCATCCTTGTACGCACAGAACGAGTCGATCAAAACCTGAACATTTTTTCCGGTCTCTTTGCGGCCGACATAGAGAACGTAGGGAAACGGCTCTTTGAAATACGGCTCCCGTTCAGGAGAGCCGGACGCGTCAAAACCCATCCCGACATCGCCTCCCCGTACATCACCATAAAGCATTCGCGCGAGTTCCTGTTCGGGTTCTGAATTGAAGAGGCATCCCTTCACCTGCCTGAAGAGGCTCTGCATGATCTCCGTATACGCGTAGTTCTCGTCATGGAGGCAGGGAATCAGGATGCTTTTTTCGGGGTGCACAAGAGCTCCGAAAAATGTCGTCCCGAAAAGATAGGGTGCAAAAAAAACAGCATGGAGCGACGGAGCATGTTTCTCGATATGCCTGTAAAGCGGAGCCGAATTAACGCCTTCTCTCATCCAGACGAGCTGATCTTCCACCGACAGTCTGAGACCCTGATGAATATTGATCTGACGGGGAATCCATACATCGAGGTTTCGCGCATCGACGGGAAACCGTCGCACACGGAGTCCGAATTCCTCTGTATCTCCCTCCGGATACTCGTTCTCCCATGTCCGGTTGTCTCTTGCGCAGGTTGTCCAGATTTCAACATCGTCTCCCCTCAGATGAAGCTGCCTTGCGAGAGCCCCTGCAAGCGTTTCCGCGCCGCCTGCTATACTTTTTCCGAATCTTGGAACTGTAAAAGCAAATCGTCTCATGGCAGCGCCTCTCCAAGCCAGCCAAGCTCCGAGAAGTTCCGCTTCAGCAGCTCTCCCTCGGAGCCCGATAATGCTTCCCTGAGCAGACTGATTCGGGCATCTTCTTCCATCGCTTCCCACCGGGCCATGGCTTTCGTCAGATCCGGCATCGACTCAGTTATTATCATTTCCAGTTCAGACGCGATGACCTCATGGCTGTGTACTTCCCCAGCGTGGACGGAAGCCTCCGCAAAAGAGCCCGGACCCCCCGCTTTCTCCAGCCGATTGAGCAGCATGGTCAGTTCGCGCGCCTCTGTATCTCCGGGCCTTATTTTGAACACCAGGCTGTCAGGCAGAAGCGAACCGCCCGCGAAATCGGAGACAACGCAGGGCAACCCGGCAGCAAGACTCATCGGAAGATACGGATTGAGGTGACCGTACACGCTGAAATGGGTGTGAACCGCGATCTGCGCCTGAGCAATGGCTGCAGCCCAGTTTTCGGGAGTCCTCGGGCTCTCTAAATTTATCTTTCCGCCTCCAAACTCATCTATAAGTGACCCGGCATGCTCCCGTTCATTATCATCAATCAGCCACACCACCTTCCAGGATGCATGAGCATCTTTGACAGCCTGAAGCAGCTTGTGCGCGCGGTGCTCAATCCTGGGACTTCCGCAGAAGATAATAGTGCGGGATGGAAGGTCTCCGGATGTTTTCTTCAGCATCTGCATATCCATCGGAACAGGAAGATGCCAGCTCCTGAGTCCTTCCTGCAGACATCGAATGGAACTTATCCTCAGATATTCGTCATGATCACGTTCCGATGAAAAGACGGGCACAAAGGAAAGAGAGGCTTCCCTGCAGGCCTGTGGCCCGGATCTCCTGTATTCATTTTCCCGGCAGGGCCAGTCCCGCTCCGGTTCATTGAACTTTGCCGTTGTTTCACTCCAGGGACTGTTGAGAAGAGGTTCGGGTCCGTCGCTCGTAAGAAAAAAGTCATGGAACCAGACAATTCCCGGCATGAGCCCGAGATGAGCGCGGGTAAAGAAGCTCTGACTGTCGTCCTCGAACTGATAAAAGAATAGATCAAACGGACGCGCCTTGTGCCGCTTGAATGCAGTCAGAAAATGCCGGACATCCCTCCCCTCCCAGCTCCCTTCAAAAGACGAAAAGAGTTCAATATCCAGTTTTTTCGAAAGGACCGGATAAAGAAGGCGGGTGGTGTAAGAGGACAGCGACACTCTGCCCGGCCGGTATGCACAGCTGACATTGGAAAACCAGGCTATTCTCAGTTTTTTCATCAGTTGTGCGACAGCGGCGAAAGAAGTCCCGCAATGACCTCATCCCACCCCTTTTCCTGAATTCCCAGACTCTCTATAAGCTCCCGGCCGGCACGGCCGAGTGCCTGTGCATGATCTTTGTTTTCAACCAGGCTGTTGACGGCGCGCCCGACAGCGTCGGTATCGGGCGTCGCTACAAGTCCGTTTTCTTCGTGCCTTACGAACTCCAGCACGCCGCCGCTGTCCCGGGCTGTGACAACCGGCTTCGATGACGCAAAGGCTTCAAGAGTCACGTATCCGTAATCCTCGTCATGCGGCGCATAATATACCGCCAGAGCCCGTGCATACAGATCGATAAGATCCTCGTCGCTGACCCTGCCGAGAAATTCCACCCTCTCCCAAAGATGATGCTTGGCTATCTCATTCCTGAAATATTCCATCACACCCGGTTCATCGGGCGTTCCAACGACTTTCAGTTTTACGAAACTGTGGATTACCGGAAGCGCCTTTATCATAAGGTCCACCCTTTTGATTGCGCACAGTCTTCCCACTGAAAGCACATAATCATCGGGAGGCGCACACCGGTAAGCGCCTCTGTGCGGGAGAGGCGGATAAAGGACACTGCCTTTGATTCCGTTGAATGTTTCAAGCCTCTTTATGACATTCTTCGAAATGCCGGAGATAAATGAACACTCACGGAGGACACGATCGTCGCCTTCGACAAGCAGCCTGCGAAGCTGTTCGTCTCTCGGATCGTCGGAGAAGTCGGAATACCTGCCCCCGTAAAGATCGTAAATCGAGCGGTGCTGGTGAACGAGCCAGAGGCTCTTTCTCGGATGCTTCGCATAATAGCTCGGAAACTTGGTCGCAATCACGAGATCGACCGTACGACCGCTGAAACTCGACAGGTCAAGTTCCCGCCAGAGCGCGGCATGAGCGGGAAGCTTTTCTTTCGGCCCCGGATTGAAGGGCAGTTCCACAATGTCGGCCTCATGGCCGCGGGCGCGGAGTTCCCTCAGCAGCGAACCGACAAGAGCCTCCTGTCCTCCGCTCGTAAAAGGCGCCTTTACTCCGAGTACTAAAATGTTTGCCACTCTATATCCTGCCCGCCGGTTATTCAGCCCTCTTTTTATAACAACTTGACGCGCCGAACAAAACCGAAACTCCCGCTTTCCAGTGCCGTTCTTTTTTAATACTGTATTTATCTGATGGACAGAGCATATTTTCAACCGATGGAGGCGTCCTCATGAGCGACAAATTCAAAGAACTGGCGAAGATCTGGAACGAAGCCGAAAATGAATGCCTTTCCGCTGAAGCCATTCTGAATCAGGTGCAGGACGGCGAGCTTCAGGCGGCAATACACCTGCTGCGGGGCTGGAAGCTCCTCGGGGTATTGAACGCGCGAGATCGCGATGACAATTCACAGCTGGATCGGATCGATTCCTTCGACGCCCTCGAGGCCGCCCTTTACCCCGCGACCGTTGTTGTGCTGCCGGAAAAACAAAAGGCGGCCTGGATCGACGCAGTGAAATCACTCTTCGCCTTCGACCCCTCGATAGTCGCTTCCTCCCCGGGCCCGGCGGGAACACCCCTCGAGAATGTCAACATCATCGATGCGAGCGACGATTTGTGCGATGCCTTGAGAACCGCCTGGAAAAGGCTCAAACACAAATATGGAAAGACTTTTCGGCAGCGTCTCAACATTTCCGCCTCCGGAATGGGAGCTGCCGTCCTCGCCATCCTGCTTCTGCTCTACATTGTACCGAGTCTTGTTACAGGATTCTGGAATCCTCTCATGTGGTTCAAACCCCGCTTCGGGGAATTCGTAATCTCTCATGCAGAGCAGCAATGGGGAACTCTTCGTTATGACCGCTCTGTGGACGGAAAGCCCCTGTCAATCGGGTCAAGGCATTATCGAAAGGGACTTGGAACGCACGCCAGGTCGAAAATCCGCCTGGTAATTCCCGGTGGATACGCCACATTTTCCGGGGCATGCGGACACGATGATGAGACGAACGGAACGATCACCTGCAGGATCGAGGCAAATGGAAGAGTTCTTTTTGAGACTGGCATATTGAGGCGGGGTGCTCCTGCGCAGCCGTTCTCAGTGGACATTCGCGGTCTCGACTCTGTTGATCTCATCGTTGGAGACGCTGGAGACGGCATAACCGCCGATCATGCTGACTGGGTGAACCTGAAGCTGAAATAAGCAGCCGTTCCGCTGCCGCTCACGCTGCAATATTCAGCCGCTGCCCCTTTCCGCTTTCCGGGGCGGGCATGCTTTTGATTGCATCGACAATGATTGACATGACAGCTTCCGACTGCTCATTGATGCCCTTCATTACTTTCACTGCGACCTTTGACTGGACGTCCGCCTGTTTGAGAGCGCTTATGCTTTCTATGCTGAGATTTTCCAGTTCCATGGAAAGAACAATCCTGTAACGCAGAAACAACCGCGGAGGTAATATCGGAGGGAAGGTGAAAAATCTTGAACGGATTCCTGCGTCATGTTCTGGAGGACTCCTCAGTTATGCGCGCCTGGCTGAAAAGTGCAGGAAAGAAAATTCCCTGCGCTGACAAGTGCTTATCGCTCCGAAATGCAGAAAAAGTGAATCACTCCTTCAAATACGGGATTGAAATGTCTTTTTGTCTTTCTGTCATGTCCACGATTCGTGATTTCAACGTCTCTCTTGACTCGCCGGGGATCTGGTTATACCCCCACCATGCCATATAAAGCGCGCAGATCATGATTATCACTTTCTCTCCCACTCCCCCGGTTTTCAGCCGCGACCACTGCACGCTCTGTTGATTGATCGGCGCGAAAAGCGGAACCCCTGCCATCGTGCACGCATCGGACGCGAGATGAGTGAGGTAACCGAATCCGAACCACGAAAGCCGGTAAATATTGTAGCGCATCCCGAGCGCCATGATTAGAACCGCAAGTATCGGCCAGTGAAGGAAGCCTCGATGCCCGAATGCAAATTTGAGAAGCCTGGAAAGCGCCGCGGCGATAGAATCGAGAAGATCGCAGATGGTCTTTGGAAGAAGAGGGGCAAGGAACTTGCTCGGATTGGCGACAGTAGATTCCTCTTCGTCGAGGTCGGGTGCAAGGGCGCCAAGAAGCAGCGCAAGCCAGGGGACATCTCTGGGTGGAACGCCCAGGGCCGAAGAAACGGCCATTCCTGCGCTCAGGCCTATCACCAGATGTGTTGTCCCCTTCATCTTTAATCTCTTCTCCCGTTCATACACCGAACCTTCAAGCTATGGAAACATCCGGCGGTAAAAAATCCTGTAGCCGGCGAGTGCAAGCAGTGCCGCCCAGAGCACAAGCCAGATCCCGAGGACAAACCAGTCCTGCGGGACGGCAATGGGCCATCGCAGAAGGTCGACAAATGCGGCAAGCGGCATGACTGCAACCAGCACTTTCAGCGCTCCGGGAAGGCCTTCCATCGGGAAGTATGTTCCGCTCAGAACAAACATCGGGACGATAAGCACGAAAATCGGGACGTTTATCTGATCAACCTTCCTCACGATACCTGCGGTACAGAGACCAAGCGACGAGAAAACCAGTGAACCTGTCACGATGACGGGAAGCGAGATCAGAAGATCCGGCGCATGATAGGCGCCAAGCAAAGAGGCGATAAAAGCTGTTATCACCCCTGAAACAATTCCCCGCGTGGCGGCCCAGAGCCACTCCCCGATAAAAATGTCCCTGAATGTGACAGGACCGGCAAGAATTACATGCCACGTTTTCTGATAGGAATACCGCAGGTACGATCCGTATGAAGCTTCATAAAAACTCTGGAATAGCACTCCGACGGCTATCATGCCCGGCGCCAGAAACTCCAGATAGTCGACAGAATACCCACGGTAAGTAACAGCGCCTACAAGCGGGAGAAGTCCGTACCCAAAACCCAGAAGGTAGATGAGCGGTTCGCTCATTGGAGCGACGCAGTTTATCCAGAAGGTTTTTATAAAGAGACGGTAGTTGCGGTGCCAGACGGTGTATATTCCCCAGAGGTCGCCGCCCTTCATGCGAGCCCCCTTCCCGTCATCAGGAGAAAAACGTCCTCGAGATTGCTTTTCCTTCGTTTCAGGCTCGGAAGATTGAGATCATGGAAACCCTGCCACAGATCTTTCACACTCCCGCCGGGCCGGGAGATAAAAAGGCCTCCGTCGAACAAAGGTCTCCACACAGCGTCGGAGGGAAGCAGCCCGAGCAGAGCTTCCTCCTCCAGTCCGCCGGCTTCGATAGCGTCTTCCCCTGCATGGCGGAAGATAATGTCCTGCGGGGATCCGCAGTCGATGATAACGCCCTGCTGCATGAGAAGCAGGCGATCGCACAGCTTTTCTGCTTCTTCCATGTAATGAGTAGTAAGGAGGACCGCATATCCTTTCTCTTTGAACATGCTGATTCTGGCCCAGAAATCCTGACGGGCATCCGGATCAAGTCCTGTCGTCGGCTCGTCAAGAAAAAGGATCACCGGCCTGTGCATCAGCGCGCGGGCAAGCGCCACCCGCCGGCGCAGTCCGCCCGAAAGCTCTTCCGGCAAAAATCCTCTGTATTCGTCCATATCCAGTTCGTTAAGAAGCTCGTCGCCTCGCGCGACTCCCTTTGCACCGGTAATGCGATAATGATGGGCAGAGTTAGTGAGGTTTTCTATTACCGAAAAATCGGGATCAAGGCGGTCCTCCTGCGTGACAACTCCCAGAAGGCTTTTGACTTTCTTCGTTTCCCGGTCGAGATCAAGACCGCCGAACGAGACACTTCCGGAATCTCTTTCTACAGCTCCATAAAGCATTCCAACTGTTGTTGTCTTGCCTGCGCCGTTGGGGCCGAGTATTCCGAGCACTTCCCCATACCGGAGTTCGAAGGATATGCCGTCGACGACGCGACGGCCGTTGTATGTCTTGAGCAGATTGTCGGCAGTAAGGGCAACGGCGCCTTCTATGGTCATAAGAGCGATCTCCCCGCCCCGCCCCCGGGACTGCGCCCTAATTCTGTATTTCCACCGTCCCTCCCCGGAGCCGGTGCCACATGAAGGCAATCGGACATGCAACATAAACCGAAGAATATGTTCCTACAATCATCCCGATAACCAGAAAAAAACTGAAGTCCTCGAGCGAGGCCCCGCCGAAGAAATAAAGAGCAAGACAGGACACAAAAGTCAGAGATGTGGTGATCAAAGTTCTCGACATTGTCACATTTATCGACTCGTTCATAAGCGTTATCAGATTAAAACTCTTCCTGCGGGAAGCCTCCTCGCGTATCCGGTCGAATATGATGATGTTGTCGTGCATGGAATAGCCGATGGTAGTCAAAGCAGCCGCCAGCGTGATCATGTTGATGGCGTAACCAGCGAACAGATAGAACCCCATTGTAGTTACCGCGTCATGGAACAGCGTTCCCACAGCGCCGAGGCCAAAGGCGAATTCGAACCGGATCGAAACATAGATGAGCATGGCAATGAGACTCAATACCACGGCTATCAGCCCTGAGCGCCGAAGTTCGGCGCCGACAGCGGGTCCCACAAAGTCGCTTTTAATGAGATGGACATCCGAGTTCAGGCCCTGTTTCAAGATCCCTTCAACCTGTTTTGGAACCGACGATGAGTCAGTCTTTGCTCCAGGCGCCGGCGCCGGCTGGACATTCTCGGCCCCGAAACGAACGACGAACTGGTCTTTGTCCGCATCGCTTTTGAACGCCTGAACCACGGCGCCTGGGAAACCATTGCCGTCCAGCACCGCCCTTATGCTGTCAGTGTTGCTGCCGGGCGCGTTCACTATCAGATCATATCCGCCCCGGAAATCGACGCCCCACTTGGCGTCCCCCTGATGGAACCAGAGATAAAAGGCCCAGACTATGGATGCAAGCGACAGGAAACAAGCTACCCAGGCTTTTCCCATGAAGTCTATTTTCAGATCGTGAGGTATAAGTTCCATTGAAATCCTCTTTGCGTCAAACAGAAATTATAGAGTCTTTGCCCCTGAACTCGAACATCTCGAAAAGGGTGCGCGCCACAAACACGGCGCAGAAGAATGTGGCGACTATTCCGATGCCGGTCACGACGGCGAATCCCCTGATTGCGCCGGTACCGACGAAGTAAAGGATCGCAGCCGAAAGCATCTCGGTTATGTTCGAATCGACAATCGCATGAAGGGCGCGATCGAAGCCCGCAACCACCGCTGCGTCGCGTGTCGCTCCGTTCCTCAGTTCCTCGCGCATTCTTTCGAAGATGAGAACATTGGAGTCCACGGCCATTCCCACAGTAAGAGCAAGACCGGCAAGGCCCGGCAGCGTCAGAGTCGCCCCGAAAGCTGAAAGACACGCCATGACGAGAAATATGTTGAGCACCAGCGACACGATGGCAACCAGCCCGGACTTCTTATAGTAAAAGACCATGAAGCCGCCGATAAAAATGAGCGACATGAGAATAGCGGTTATTCCAGCCCTGATCGATTCCTTTCCGAGCGTGGGTCCGACCGTGCGCTCTTCGAGAACGCTCAAGGGCGCCGGCAAAGCTCCGGCCCTCAATACGACGGCAAGCTCCCGCGCTTCCTCCACAGCGAAGTTGCCTGAAATGCTCGCCTTGCCGCCTCCGATGCGTTCATTGATCCGGGGCGAAGACTTGACGACCCCGTCCAGAATGATGGCGAGCTGTTCGCCGACATGCTCGCCTGTGATCTTCGCGAACTGCTTCCCTCCCTCGTTCGTGAACGAGAGAGAGACCTCCGCTCCGCGCGCTGAATCAAAGGCGACACGGGCATCGTCGACAGCATCACCCGTCATAAGAACCTCATCCTGAACACCGGTGGTTCCTCCCTCGGAATCCTTCATCATGACCTTGCCGGCAGTTCCCGCGCCTGTGTACAGGAGGCGGAATTCGAGTTTTGCCACGGACCCTACGACACGCTTGACTGCAGCCACATCGGAAACTCCCGGCATTTGAAGCAGAATCCTTGTGTCTCCAATCTGCTGAATCAACGGTTCCGTCACGCCGAACTGGTCGACACGGCTGCGAAGGGTCTCGATCGACTGGCGAACCGCGTTCCGCTTCACATTCTCTGCGTACTGCTGGGAGACGGTGAAAAGAAGGACTGTTCGGCTTTCATCCTGCCGCTTCTGCTTGAAGACAAGATCGCGGTAATCATTTTCGATCCGTCCCCGCGCTCTATCGGCGCTGGATTCGCTCATGAAAGTAAGCTCCAGCGTATTTTCTTCCGGAACCCGGACTCTCAGGATCGGTATCTTATCAGTCTTGAGATCGCTCCGCATGCCGTTACCCATGGTCTGAAGCCTGCTCTTGACCGCTTCGGCTGTTTCAACTTCGTAAACCAGGTGAATTCCTCCGCTCAGATCGAGCCCGAGACTGAGGGGTCTGGAAATCCAGTTGGCGGGCATTTGCTTCGGAAAGAAAGTCGGGAGAAGAAAGAGCAGCCCGACCAAGACGACGCCCGCCATTACGAAGAATCGCTTTCTTACATCAATCCCCATGATTATTTTTCCTTCGATTCAGATTTTGACTGATCAGCTTTTTCGACTTTGCGGTTTACCGCGGTCTTTTCGAATTTGACGCGCACTCCGGATGCTATCTCAAGAACAAAGTGATCGCTCTCGATGCCCCCAACCCTGGCGATTATGCCCGAAGTCGTCATCACCAGGTCTCCTTTTTTGAGAGAGCCATGCAGCTGTTCCATCGCTTTGAGCCGCTGCTGCTGCGGGCGGGTCACGAGGAAATAGAAGATCAGAAACACCATTATGATCAACGGGAACAGATTTCCCAGCATCTCGCCGAAACCTGGACGGTGTGGAGCGGCTCCTCCTGCAGGAGCCTGGGCGAGGGCTTCAAAAGCCAGAAGCTGGAGACTTACCAACAATACTGAAGGCACCAGAAAAAGGTGACGCACGACTTTTCCTCCGTTAAGGGTTCGGAATGCTTATATCTTAATGGTACGGTTAGGGCAAGGTGTTGCATGTTTTCACTGCTTCGGCCCGCCGCCCCGGCCCTCAAGGCTCGCGGCCCTCCGGCAAACGCGCCCATCTCTCCTTCTCCGTTTTATACAGGCTCTCAAAACTCCCCTCTTCCAGGCTTGTCCGGATGGCCTTCATAAGATCAAAGTAATGAGTCAGGTTGTGAATACTGAGAAGCTGAGGACCAAGCATCTCGCCAACCCTGAAAAGGTGGGCGATATACGAGTTACTGTGGTTACTGCACGCGATACAGCCGCAGCTTTCATCGAGAGGACCGCGATCCTCCAGGTATTTCGCGTTGCGTATATTTATGAAAGGTTCCGGCCCCCGAATGAAGGCTCTCCCGAATCTTCCGGCTCTTGTAGGCATTACGCAGTCGAAAAGATCAACTCCCTCGCAAACCGCCTGAACAATATCTTCAGGAGTTCCCACCCCCATCAGGTAATGTATCTTCTCAGGAGTGAGTTGCTGAACATGATAGCTCAGCACCTCATACATAAGCTCCTTCTCCTCCCCGACGCTCAGACCTCCGATTGCTTCCCCGTCAAACGGAAGCTCCCGGATTCCATCGGCGGCTTTCCTGCGAAGATCAGGAAATACTCCTCCCTGAGTAATGCCGAAAAGGCATGTTCCTTCTTTCTTCCTTGCGTCCAGACATCGTCTCGCCCATCGCAGAGTCATTTCGAGAGAAGAATCAACATACTCACGCGGAAGCTTTCCATCGGGACACTCGTCAAGCATCATCGCGATATCGACCCCGAGAGTCTCCTGAATCTCCACCGACAGTTCAGGAGTCAGAAACAGTTTCCGCCCGTCGAGGTGCGAACGGAATTCCACTCCGCGCTCTGAAATTTTCCGGATTCCTTTCAAACTGAAAACCTGAAAACCTCCGCTGTCGCTTAGAACAGGCCCTTTCCATCCCATGAAGGCATGAACGCCGCCAAGGCTTCCGACATGCTCATGTCCGGGCCTGAGCCACAGGTGATAAGTGTTCACGAGCATTACATCGGCGCCGGCTTCCCTGAGACGTTCTACATCGACTCCTTTTACGCTCGCGCGTGTGCCCACCGGCATGAAAGCAGGCGTCGGTATATCGCCATGCGGGGTCGAAAAAACTCCGGTCCGCGCCCGCAGGTCGGAATTCATCGCGACGAATCGCGATTTGGCGAACTTCAAAGGATTCATGAGATCAAAGAGTGCATCCGCGCCTGAAAGAAAGCAAGAAAATGTCCGCTTTCGCGGACGTATCCTGCACAGTAGTAATTCTTCGCATCTGAAACCTTCCATCAATAGTAAACCTTCGGATACCGAAAGCAGGCATTACTCCTGCCTGCGATAAGAAAACCCCGGAAATCTCTTCTCCGGACACCTTTCTCAAAGTTTCACCTGAATCATCCGCAGCCGGAATGGGATTAGATTGGGAGACAGAAAGACAGATACCGCGAAATGGGAGCAATTCCACTTTTTCATTCCAAAGACAAACCTGAAATCATCACGGACAGCATCGCTCCCCGCATCTCCCCGCACCTGAAGAACCAATATCTTTCCGTTCCGCCTGAACTGCAGGCGCCGCTTGAAAACCTTCAACGGATCAACAAGGCCCTCTCGGATGCTCAGTTTCTCAAGACAGGTCCCGAGGAAAAGCAAAAGAGAATCGACGAATTAACGCGGCTCTTCGATGACGAATTTGAGACAATTCCCGCCTCTTCAAAGGTGAATACGGTCGAGAGACTTCTTTACTGCACATGCTGTTCGCAGGCGGCTCTCTCCGTCATGAACAGGCAAGTGGACAGAAGACTGCGAAAGATAATCATCGGAATGATCCGGAAGGCTCAGGAGCGGCAGTTCCGGGACGGCAGGGAAAGTTACGATCTCTTCAATCTCCGTCAGACTATTCCACCTGTCGATGCGCACTTTAGAGGAGTGCTGGGTCTTTTCCGGTCGAGCAGTGACAGTTACGCTGCGGCCGCCTATGTCTATACTCTTCGAATCCTGGGTGATTCCCGCTGCGGTGCGGAGACTGAGATTGTCGATGCGGTTCATGTGAAAGTTCTTCAGAGCGTGGCAAAGGGCCCGCAGCCGAGAGGAACCAGCCGGTATGTTTACAGAGACGTCGAGGAGCTGTTGAGAGCTCTTGAGCATGGCGGAGTCGCAGTTCCCGAGGAACATCCCCTGCATCGGTACCTTGCAGAATTCATCGTACGCCTCAATCCGCGCAGGGAAGAACACCGGCCTTTATTCGAAGCGGTCAGAGACGCCCTGAACAGAAAAGCCTGATAGACGCGTCAGTCTGCGGCGAGAGGATCGCTCCTGAGTGAAAATATCTCTTTCCCGTCGGATTTTCCGTCTCCGTCGGTATCACGATTTGCCGGATCAGTGCCGAAACGCGCTTTTTCAAAGAGGTCGTAGACACCGTCCTTGTCGGCATCCGGACGGAGTTTTTTCATCCGCTTTGGAAGCTTCTTCGTTATATATGTTACCAGAACCTGCGAAATCGCGGCATAACCCTTCGACGTCGGATGAATACCACCCGGCTGAAGGAGATGTTTATCCACCAGATCGAACCGCAGATCCGCCGGAGCATGAAGCGTGCTTCCCTTCAAAATCAGGCGATCAAGCTCCTTCATCCACGGGCCCTGGGAACCTCTGTTGGGAAGCATCATGACTGCGGTGACAACAAGCGGGGATGCCCCCTTGAGTTTTTTCACGTTCTTCTCTATTACAGAGCGAATTTCCCTCAAATTCCTGTACGTGGCCGCCGGCGCACCGAACAGCCATCGGTCATTTCTGCCGAGATCCAGAACGACTATATCGGACTCGCGAAGCGCAGCGACCTGTTTCGAGGAGCCGGGATGCCGAAACTCCCTTTTAAGCCCGGGAAGGAGTTCTACTGCCCTCATGCCGGAGACACCAAGGTTCAGAACACGCGCAAATCGCAGCCTTTTTGCCGTCCTGAGGACATAGCCCCCGCGGTTATTATTGTCAGTATCGCCAATTCCATAGACAAGACTGTCGCCCAGAACGGAAATCGTCAGTTTTTTATCGCAGTTGAAGTCCGGGATTTTGCGGATAAGCGGACACGAATATGCCGCACTCGAAAAAAGAAGAGTAAAGATAAAGAGAAAAGCCGTTTTCGCCATGTTGTCCCGGACACGATGCATTCACAAGTGATAACCAAACATGCCGCTGAAATCAAACTTTCCGCGAAAAACCCGGGCCGACAGTGTATTCAGGAGCGAAATATGACAGGATTGAACGCGCAGTGAGGAAGCAGGAAGGAGGAATAAAGATATGAAATCTCCATTTTTTCCCGTCGTGCCGCGTATTCTTATCGTGCCGTGTTTTCTTGTCGTGCTGTGCGTGACAGTTCTCACCTCATGCGGCGGAGGCGGAACTTCCGGGTCCGGCTCGCCGACCATAAGGTTGCTTTCGGGCTACATTCACTCCGCCCCTGGAATACCACTGCCGGGCGTGACCGTGACTATCGAAGAAACGGGCGATTCTTCTCTGACTGATGACGCCGGACTTTTCCGAATCACCACGAGCCTTGCACCTGGTGATATACATCTTTTCCTGGAAAGCGGCGATTTTGAAGGAAGCACTGTCGTTAACGATATTCCGGAAGGTGTCACGGAAGTGGTTGTCGATCTTTCAGTGAACCTCGATACTGCTCTGGTCCAGGTCGTATCAGTCAGAGTCATCGTCGGAGAGAGGCCGACTCCGACGTCTACTCCTTCCACGGAAAGTACTCCCACACCATCCGCAGTTACTCCCACACCGGCAGCTGCGCCGGCGCCTTCACCGTCTGCGAGTGCCGGGGCTGAAAAATGAACAGAGGGGCTGCCTCACTTTTGAGACAGCCCCCGAATTGTCATCGCTCGCTGCGAATGATTCGCTTACCTGAGCAGCGACAATGCCAGTGCCGGCTGCTGGTTTGCCTGAGCAAGAACCGCTGCACCGGCCTGCTGCAGAATGCTGAGCCGGGTCAGTTCCGCAGCTTCAGCCGCGACATCGACATCTCTGATGCGGCTTTCTGCTGACGCGAAGTTCTCACGTGCCACCGACAGACTGTTGATTGCCACTTTGAGTCTCGATTCCGCAGCCCCAAGGTTGCCTCGAGTCTGTGCGAGTGAGCTGATGGCTGAGTTAATGGCGTCAAGGGCAATTCTCGATGCGGATTGTCCCTGATCGATGGTTGAACCCGTGATTGAGTAGCACATGGCGGACTGATTAACATTGGCCAGCCCGAGAGAGTTCAGCGTACCTCTTACGTTCGTTATTTGAATCTGCGCTGTCGACGCCGAATCAAATCCGACCTGGAGTACAATCGCGCTTCCTGTTGAAAGCAGATTGACGCCGTTGAAAGTCGTGGTGGTCGCAATACGTTCGATTTCAGATCCGAGTGCTGCAAACTCGTTCTGAAGCGCTGAACGCTGCGTCACCGAGAACACGCCGTTTGCAGACTGTTCGGCAAGTTCACCGAGCCTCTGCAGGACGTTCGATATCTCTCCCAGAGCGCCGTCAGCGATTGCAATTGTGGAAATACCGTCATTGGCATTTCGAACTGCGACTCCTGCGATTCTCTGATTAGCACGAAGAGCGTCCGCAATCGCCAATCCTGCAGCATCGTCACTTGCCTTGTTGATTCTCTGGCCGGAGCTGAGCTTTTCAAAGGTCTGACTTAATGCTTCAGTTGCGTTGCCCAAACGTCTTTGAGCCTGAAGAGATACGATATTATTACCGATTGTAATAGCCATTAGGAATTCCTCCCTGAATTTT
>CAYQVO010000019.1:0-26955 GCA_964421085.1 uncultured Bdellovibrionales bacterium
GCCCTTGTGACTGAGGCCGTTGTCGAACTTACGCCTCTTCCCCCTCCATACCGGGGGCTTCTCTGCGTACACTGCAAAAGCCTCAGGCAGGCGCTGCTCGCGAATCTCGTCGTTCTGCCCCACAAGCCGCTTTCAGTGGAGCTGATAGATCATTACATTCTCGAATGCACGAGAGCCAATATCGAGCAGAGCAGGAATACATTTTTTGTCGAAGGACATCCCGACTGCGTGCTGATCGTGGAACTCGCCGGCGAGTCTCTCGAGGATGTGAGAAACCAGTCGAGAAAGATATCGGCGCAACTCGAAAAAAGCGGCCTGGGATATCACTTCCCCGTGGTACTTGGGCCCGACACGCAGAGGGTATGGGCGCTCAGGAAGGCCGGCCTGGGCCTGTTGCAGAACATCAAAGGAGACGCAAAGCCTGTGCCGGTCATCGAGGACACTGCGGTGGCGCCGGAAGACCTTCCTGATTACGTCGAAGCTTTCGGGGAGATACTGAAGAAGCACAACCTGTCGTCAGTGCATTACGGTCATGCTGCAGTCGGCGTTCTTCATCTCCGGCCGATTCTCAACCTGAAGACAGCAGAGGGTAAAAAGCTCTTCAGGGTGCTGGCTCAGGAAATCGCGGCTCTGGTGAAAAGGTTCGGGGGATCGCTCAGCGGCGAGCATGGCGACGGACGTCTCAGGGGCGAATTCATCCCATTTATGATGGGAGAGAGGAATTACGAACTGTTCAGAAAACTGAAGCACACGTTTGATCCGGATCTCATAATGAACCCTGGAAAGATTGTCGACACTCCTCCCATGGATCAGTATATGCGGTTCGAGAAGGATGCGGGGCCGCGGTCCATCAGCACCTGCTTTCGCTTCAGCAAAGAACTCGGGGTGCTGCGGGCTGCGGAGCAGTGCAATGGTTCCGGAGACTGCAGGAGGACTTCGAAGCTTGGAAATGTGATGTGCCCCAGCTATATGGCGACACTTGACGAGAAAGATACGACCCGGGGCAGGGCAAATGTCCTGAGGGAGTTTCTGACGAATTCTCCGAAAGAAAATCCGTTCGACCATGAAGAGATAATGGAGGTCCTGGAGCTGTGTGTTTCCTGCAAAGGATGCAAGTCCGAATGTCCGTCGAGCGTGGATATGGCGAAGCTCAAGGCCGAAGCGCTCCAGCATTACTACGACACCAATGGAATTCCGTTGAGAGCGAGATTTGTCGGCAATTACTCGAAGATGATGAAAGCCGCGTCCTGTGTTCCGCGGGTCGCGGCGCTCGGGATGAGAAGCCGGCTGCTGAGTTACCCGGTGCGGAAACTTCTTGGAATCGCGCCTGAGAGAAATCTTCCCGTCATTCAGCGGCAGACTCTGAGATCGTGGTTTTCGAACAGGAGTATCGAAGGAAAGCGGCTCCCTGATTATGTCGAGCCCCGAGGCAGGGTGTTTCTGTTCTGTGATGAGTTTACACAGTACACCGACGTCGAGATCGGGAAAGCAGCGGTGGAGCTTCTGGAATTTCTTGGATATGAAGTTGAAATACCCCGGCATCAGGAAAGCGCAAGGACGCTTTTCTCGAAAGGACTTGTCAGGAAGGCGAAAGAAATTGCCGAGGAAAACATAAGGGCGCTCTCGAAGCACGCCGGCGACGGATCTTTCATCGTCGGTATAGAGCCATCCGCTGTCTTCACTTTCAGGGATGAATACCCGGATCTCGTAAGCGATGCTCTCCTTCCAGTCGCTGAAAAACTCGCAGGTCGTGTGCTTATGATTGACGAGTTTATAGCGGAGGAAATGGGGGCGGGGCGTATTACTTCGGATTCGTTTACAGAGAGCGGCAGGACGGTCTATGTCCACGGGCACTGCCATCAGAAAAGCCTGAGTTCGATGGAACCCACAATCAAGATGCTGTCGCTTCCTCCGAATCAGAGGGTCGAGGTGATCTCGGCGGGCTGCTGTGGAATGGCCGGATTTTTCGGTTACGAAAAAGAGCATTATGAAGTCTCGATGCAGATGGGCGAGCTCAAGCTTTTCCCATTCATAAGAAATCTTCCGCCTGACGCGGTTGTTGCCGCTGCAGGAACAAGCTGCCGCGCTCAGATCCTGGATGGAACCGGGCGGTCCGCACGGCACCCTGCCGAAGTCCTCCACGAGTCGCTGAGGAAATATTGACGGAAGGTTCAAGGTCCGCCGGGCTGAGGCGCAAAGATAACTGCTTTCCGCATTTTACTGCAGGAGGCTCAGCGCAAGGCCCGGCTGTTGATTTGCCTGTGCGAGGATTGCTGTCGATACCTGCTGAAGGATGGTGAGCCGGGTCATTTCAGCGGCCTCCGCGGCAACATCCGTATCCCGGATGCGGCTTTCTGCAGCCGCGTAATTCTCGCGCATCACCTGAAGATGCTCCACTGCGACCTGAAGGCGGGACTGGACAGCGCCAAGGGATCCCCGTGTCTGGCTGATCGAGGAGATGGCGGCATTAACAGCGTCGAGCGCAAGTCTTGATGCCGACTGCCCTGCTTCAATTGTGGTGCCGATAAGAGAATACGTCAAAGCCGAGCTGTTCGTCGGAGCCAGATCCATCGATGCAAGCGTGCCGCGCACTGCATCTATATGAATCCGGGAGTTTGAACTGGCATCCAATCCGACCTGAAGGGTCAGAGCGCTGCCTGACGAGAGAACACCGATTCCATTGAACGTCGTTGTTCCTGCAATCCGCTCTATTTCGGAGCCCAGAGCTGCAAACTCGTTTTGAAGGGCTGATCGCTGGGTTGTCGAGTACACGCCGTTTGCCGACTGTTCAGCGAGTTCCGCAAGTCTCTGCAGAATGTTCGAAATCTCGCCAAGCGCTCCATCGGCGATTGCGATTGATGAAATTCCGTCATTTGCGTTACGAACCGCGACCGAAGCAATCTTCTGATTCGCGCGAAGCGCGTCGGCAACAGCAAGGCCTGCCGCATCATCAGAGGCGTTGTTAATCCGGAGGCCGGAACTTAAGCGTTCATAGCTTTTTGTGAGCTTGTTCGATGCATAATCAAGGTTTCGTTGCGCTTTGAGTGAGGCAATATTTGCGCCGATAGTGATGGACATGTTCCTCCGTGAGACAATCTATGCTCTCATCCGGGCCGCAGCCTGGTTCCGTGAGCATCATGAGCAAAGACTCAAAACGGCAGAAAACGGCCGTTTCTTTACAAACGGGAGCGAAAAAGTGAAAAGTTCAGGGCGGAAAATATGAAAAGGGAGGAACCGGATATTCTGCTGAATGCCTGCTTTGCCGGGATGTTGCTGCTGCTGGCGCTCGATCGCCTCCTTATGCTCGTTCAGTTTTCAAGCCGTTGGATCGATGATGACCAGGGAGTGCTGTGGGTCGTGACGGATGAGCTTCTCAAGGGAAGATTTCACCAGATCCATTTTCCCGGCCAGTCGTACAATATTGTCCTGGAGCCTTTCCTTGCGACGCCGCTGGTTGGGGCCGGAATGCCGCCTGCTTTCGCCCTGCCGCTTGTGACGCTTCTTCTGGCGGTATTTCCGTTTGTGTTTTTTGCATCGTTATTCTGGAGAAAAGGCCGAAAAACCGGGGTTCTCCTGTCGCTTGTGTATCTTCTCACTCTTCCTCTGTCATATTCATTTGTTTCGAGCCTGCCGAGGGGTTTCATGGGAGGCATCGCAGTTGCGGCGGTTTCAGCGGCCCTTCTTATCTTTGACCCCGCAGGCAGACGGGGGACCTTCCTCGGAGGGTTTCTTGCAGTTCTTTCCTGCAGTATCAACCCGAACGCTTTTCTTCTGCTTGGGCCTGTGGTGCTTGTGCGGGCGGTCGATCCTGCGGCTGCAAAAGCGTCCAGTGCTGTTTCGCTTGCAGCCGGAATCGGACTTGGGGGAGCAGTTCATTATCTCACCAGACTTCAATACATACTCAATCCCGATCTTGACCGGTACAAGCTGAAGGGCCTTGAACCTGACTTCACTGCCGCTGCGCTGGGCAGGGGTTTTGAAAAACTCGACTCGTTCTTCGGCATGTACTCGCCCTTTGGCGTCACTTCCCCGGGCGGATGCTTTCTTGTTATTGCTCTCTGTGTTCTCTATTGTCTCGTCAGGAAAGAGTGGAAGGTTCCCGTCCTGTTTGTGTCGGCACTTGCGGTTTGTGCTGTTTCCTTTACTCTCCGGAAAATTTATGATGGTTCGGAAAGCCTTTTTTATCCTTTTGCCAGACCCTTCCTCGCTGTTCCGCCTGTCATCGCGCTTGGACTTCAGATGCTTCCCCTGCCGGCCCTTTCCCGAAAGAGGGAGAAATTTATCGCTCTGACATGCTTTGCAGCCGGCGTTCTTTCGGTGCTGATTCATATCTTCAGTTTTGACGAATTTGCCGCGGGACTGCGGACCACCCGCCCGTGGGCCGTGACACCGGAGCGCGTATCGGCTGTCAAGGCAAAGTGTGAAGAGCTTCTGCGGACGGCCCGCCAACAGAATGCGGAGATTGCTGTCTTTGTCCCGGGGGGCGGAAATCCGGCGCGTCTTTTGGGCTATCTTTGTCCGGTTATGCTCCCGGATTTTCCCCCGACCCTGATTACAAGTCTGGAGCGGAGGCGATGGCGCGTCCGGGAAGAGCACGGGAAGCAAAGGTTCCGGTTTTTCTTTTTCAACCCGCCATCCGGTTTCGAGAGCCGGGCATCGGCGGCAGAGGCAATCGGCATAAAGACTGAAAAATCGGCCGGCGGCTTTCTGGTGGTTTCCGAACAGGGGATTCCTGTCAGGAAGCTGGTCAAGATTCTCGTGCCGTTGAAAAATAAGAAGAAAGCGAAGCCGCCGGAATAAGTTCCCACGAAATTCTCCTGTGCATAATTTCCCGTCCTTTCGTATGAAGCAGGAACCATAACCAGCCGAATCAACGGGCAGTGCCAGCCGGAAACCATCAAGTCAGTGAGCGCGTATGAATTACCAGAGACGGGCTGAAAAAGAAAACCAGAGTCACACCGGGCGGCATGTTGAAAAAAATTGCCATGAGACCTCGGCCCGGAAAAGAGATCGCGAGTTCCTGAAAAGGGCGATTGTGCCTGCAGGCATGGCTGTTCCTGCGATTGAACCCGTCGCGTCTGGTCCGTTTTCCCTTCTTCTCATATTTGCCGCCTTTTTCGCTGTGCCGTTTGCCTTTGTCGTCAACCAGCTCGGACAGCACACTCACGAAAGACTGAAAGTTGTCCGCGAGTATCTTCGTGAAGGCGCGGATGCCCGGGCGCTCTCACGGGTGATTGAAGTTCTCTCAGCGCCGATTGAGGTGCGTGAAACCGTAATTGAACAGCATCCCTCTCGCCGGCATGCCTCTATTCGTGCAGCACCTCTCTGAACATCTTCTCAGAGAGTCTTCAGCCGACTGTCCCGATTTCGCTCCTGTGAAGCGGTCGAAGAAACGGACGAATCTTGCTCTGGTCAAGAACGGGGTTCCTGCAGGCTGAAAGAATTGAGGATGTGCACGGGCTCGCTCGACGTAACATCCATCGTCGCCCTCTCGAACCAGATGTAAATATAGCCCCCGAGTACCGGATGGTCGTGATAACGTCTGACTCTGTTCGGTACGAGATAAAGAGAATTTTCGAACTCAGAGAATATCTTTCTTTTCTTCTGTGCCGGCGACACTGAATACCCGGGATCCTGTGCGCGGTCGAGTTTAAGGAAACGGAGATTCTTCACTGCGCGCTTTGAAACGAGCCACATGGAGCTTCGCGGGCCGAGATTCCATATGTAGACGCCGTCGAACTGGAGGGGCGCGAGGAATTCTTTTTTCCGGACGAATTCCGCAATGACTTCGGCATCATCCTGATAGTGAGTAATCTCATAAAGCCGGGCAGCTTCGGGACGGCTTGCAGCCGACGAAAACCGGGTGAAGCCTCCATATGCCAGTTCGTATGTGTGAAAATAAAGAATTATCAGCAGAGAAGCTAAGACACCTGCGGCCTCGAGACTCCTCGTTTTTGTTTCATAGTGGAGAAGAGCCGGAAAAAGCGGAGCGGCAAACCACGAGGCATATCGAAGCGCGCCGACCTGGGCCGAAGAGAGATTTGCCGTGGAAACAGACAGCGCGGCGACAGCCACGACTGATAAGATAAGCAGCGTGAGTTCGGTCCAGTTATTCCTGCTGAATCTCGACGGGAGAAGAAGAAAAAGAAGCGGAAAGTACCAGAGAGCCCCGTACAGCGGGCTGAAGAACGCGCCCACAACCCGGCCTGGAGTTGTATAATTCAGGGATGCGGTCTGAAGCGCGGTATAAAGGCTCCAGACACCGAAATGCCATTTGAAGTAAAAGAGCGAAACAAATGGAAAGAGCAGGGCTGTGAAGCAAGGGAGCAGCATTCCGCGGACAGAGCAGCCGTTTCGCCTCAGTATCCAGAGAAGCGCCGGGAAAAAAAGGATTATCGGAATATTCTGAGCTGCCGCGAGTCCAAGCGGAACAGGAGACCATCTCTGTATTTTCGATCTTACCAGGGCAAATGCGATGACGGTCAGAGAGAAGCAGTAAATTTCAGAGTGTATCCAGCAAAGGTAGGCGGTAATGGGGGTGGCGAGAGACAGGGCGAAGAAAACGAGAGATCGACTCCCGGGATGATGGCGCCACAGCAGAGTGATGGCGAGAAAGAAAAGAAGAAGGTTAAGAACCCGGAATGCATAGTACTCGAGAGAAAACCGATGAAGGAGTATATAAACGGGAGACGCCGCGAGAGAGTAAAACCACGAATGGATATAATGGAAATTTCCGGCCTTGTCCGGATAAAGCCCGCCGAATCCGCCGCCTGACTGATCCTGCTCTGTCAAACGCGCGCCGTCATATGGTCCGGGTGACGGCCTGGCGGTCAGGGTCAATCCGAATGGATTTCCGGCGTTGAAATATCCGGCCCGTTTGCCGGTGTCGACTGCAAGGCTTCGATCGAAAATGATCGATTGAGTCTGAATTACGTACTCTCTTGCATCTCCGTATTCCACAAAAGGGGCGCGAAGCGTGATTACCGCAGAAAACGCGAGCAGCATTGCCAGCAGTACCTGCGGAAGCTTTTCCATCCTGTGCGATCACACGCCTGAAAAAGCTGAGAAACCGCCGTCAACAGGAATTACCGCCCCGTTTATGAAAGAGGCTCCGGGAGAAAGCAGCCAGATTGCGGTGGAGATGAGATCTTCAGGTTTCCCGAAACGGCCCATTGGAGTGTGTTCTATTATAGTTTTCCCCCGGGCGGTCAGTTCCCCCGTCTTCTCATCAGTCAGAAGGAACCTGTTCTGATCTGTCAGGAAAAAGCCCGGAGCTATGGCATTGACGCGAATGTCGATTGAAAAGTTGCGGCACATATGCACAGCAAGCCACTGAGTGAAGTTGCTCACCGCTGCCTTCGCGGCAGAGTACGCCGGGATTCTGGTCAGCGGCCTGTAGGAATTCATCGAAGAGATATTGAGAATGGAACCGGCACGTTTTTTTGCGAGTTCTTTTCCAAACTCCTGGCTCGGCAGGATCGTGCCGAGGCAATTCAGGTCGAAAACGGCGCGGATTGCGTCAGCGTCGAGATCGAAAAATGAGAGATTATCAGAGGTCGTCGCGCCTTTACTATTGCCCCCCGCGCCGTTGATAAGAATATCGATCCCGCCGAACACTTCAATTACCTCCACGCACGCAGCTTCCATCTTTGATCTTTCGAGCACGTTGGCGGCAACAGAAATTGCCGTCCCGCCGGTGCTTCGGATTTCGTCCGCCACTCTTGCGGCGGATTCAGGGTTTATATCGAGAACGGCCACACGAACGCCCGCCCGGGCAAGGGCTTTGCATAGAGTGCTGCAGAGGATTCCGCCGCCGCCAGTTACGGCAGCGACTTTGCCTTCAAGATCGAAAAAACCGCCCGTTTCTGATTTACTCATGCTCCAACCTTGAAAAACGCCGATAATATGACCTCCTGAGTACAAGTACCTGCAGAAAGAAACGTTGTCAACACAGTGGATTGAGAAGAAGACTCCAATGGAGTGCAGGGGGCTGTTCCTGTTCGTCTGAACGGCCAGCCCCCTGCGAAGAACCTCCTGACAGGGTAATTCCTACCTTGCGCCTCTCAGGGCATCGAATGTTTTTCTCTGCGCATCGTTCATTGCAACGCGCAGGGCCTGCCCAAGCGCGCTTTGTGCGAACTTCGCCTGTGTCTTTCCAATTCCAAACAGGCTCATTCCATTCACCCCTGATTCGGCCTTGAATGTGCCCGCACAGTCGAATGAACGAACGATTCTTCCGTTTCTGCTGTCTACAATCTGCACGTCGAAAGCGACATCGCCTTTGCGCGAGGTCATCGTGTCTTCGTAGCTTGGATTTGCGGCAGCGAGTCCCGCGCCTGTCCACATGAGTCCAGGTGTATCAGAAACCGCTCCGGCAATGCCCATGACGGCGCCCACGCCGCCAAGGTTGACGCTTGTGCTGTCGGACTGTCCTTCGGCCACTTCATTGAATTCCGTCAGGGTGGCACGCACATAAAACGGCCCGATCTCGCCTTTCTGCATTTTAACCTTGCCGCCTTTCACATGAGCCGGATCGATCAGGGAGAAATTGGCGACCCTCGAAAGCGCGGTTGTAAGCTGTGCCGCCATACTGTCGCCGACTGGAACCTGGCCCTGAGGTCCGCTTGTCACCGAAACAACCTGGCTGCTCGCGCGGAAAGGTTCAACAGCAAGAACAACTTTCGGGTACCCCGGTTCATACGGGATCGATGACTGCGCGACTTCCGATGATGCTGTGCGCCCTTCCTCAGCCTGTACGTTCCCGAGCTGAACTTTAGCGCATCCATAGGTGCTCATCAGCGCTGCGGCGCCGACGAGGAGCAAAAGTTTCTTTTTCATAGTTCTCCTCAACAAAAGAGTTCACAAAAATCTGGACTGGAACCGGCGAGAAACGGTATCACTTCCGGTTCTCCTGCCAAAGAGGGTGAAGGATATTTATAGACTCTACCCCGCCCGGCCTCAGCCGGGGAATAGCGGCGTTGTGAAACATCATTTTAATTTTGACCGTCGTTTGCGATTTACGGAAAATACCAATTATAATAATAGAAATCATTACATAGACATGTTGCGCCCGGCAGGGGACACCCTGAATGATCTGCGGCGCGGCGACTTACGGAGTATTGAAAAATGGCAAAAAAGGTAACGGTAGATAAGGATAAATGCAGCCTGTGCGGCCTTTGCGCGAGTATAGCCCCCGATGTTTTCGATATGGGTGATGATTCAGCTATCGTGAAGATGGATCCTGTTACGGATGAGCATGTGGATGCCGTCCAGGAATCCATAGACAGCTGCCCTGAGGGAGCAATCAGCATGACGGACGCGTAAGATGCTGCGGTTCGATCGCGCGCGGTTCGCACGATCGGTCCCGGTTTCACGAAGACCACGAAGGAAATTCTCCATTCGTGGTCTTTTATTTGTCTTCGCTTTGTGATTTTTGTCTTGTGAAGGGCTGTTCTCAACAGGAGTGATTATGTATCCGTCGACCATGGAGGAGATCGTAGAAGTCTTCCGGAACGCAAAAAACGTAAACGCGGCAATCAAGAAAATTCTGAAGCAGGAAGTGAAGCGCGGTTCCCCTGAAGAGCGTTTCTTCAAAGACTTCAGAAACGCGGTAATCTCCGCGCGGGCCTCCGAAGCGATCGATTTTTTCGTCCGCCGTCACTATCCGGCCGGCGAGCGTTATTTCATGGTCGTTGCTGGATATGTACACGACGATGCCATGGTGGATATATCGGCGAAGATCATCGACCAGTACGCTGAAGAGTTCAACAGCACCTATGAGCAGCTCGAATCCGATATTGAGATAAAAGACTCCGCAAAATTCGAGTCAATTGCCAGGCAGGCTCTCCAGATGGTCGAGGACGGTCTTCGCGAGCATCAGCTTCCGGTCACCCCTTTTCTGAAAAATGTGCTGGTTAACCGGCTGTTCACTCAGGAGGTGATAGAGAAGCTGGATCCGGTGATGCAATAGCGTCAGGCCCGGGAAGGATCGCTCCGCAGCGCCCCCGCCTCTCACTCCTGCTGCCCCTTCATAACGAGGCTGCTGCGGGGTTCCAGCACAAGATTCTGCACAATTCCGTCCGTCAGGGTGACCGACGTATCGCTCAGCAGATCTTTGAGCACCACGGTGCCGCGAATCGTGAGACGGAGCGAGACGCTGTGCCTTTCAGATGATGTGTTCATGAAAACGTAAATACTCTCCTTCCCGTAATGACGGGCAAAAGCAAACACATCTTCCCCTGCGGCGATTTCTTCGAAATTTCCCCTTCGAAGAGCGGGCTGATCTTTCCTGAGCCTGATTGCCTGCCTGAAGATGCTGCGAATCTCATGGTTCCAGCGGAACTCCTCCCAGGGGAAACTTGCGCGGCATTCCGGGTCGGCGCCGCCCTGGAGGCCGATTTCATCGCCGTAGTAGATGCACGGCGCTCCCGGAAATGTGAAGATAAACAGAACGGCAAGCGAAAGAGCTTTGATATCTCCGCCGGCACAGCTCAAAAACCGGGGGGTATCATGGCTTCCGAGAAGATTGAGCTGCACGAGGTTGACCTGTTCCGGATACATCGACAGAAGTTTCAGAATGGCAGCGTCGAATTCCTTTTCCTTCATCGGTTTTATAGACCGATAGCCCGCGCATGAATGAATCACTCTGGTATTGAGGCTTTTCCCGGGAATAAAGCCGAGCAATGCCTTTGTGAGAGGATAGTTCATTACGGCATCGAACTGATCGCCGTGAAGCCACCTGGTCGCGTCTTCCCAGATCTCGCCGACTATGTAAGCTTCAGGGTTTGCTCTCTTGACCAGCTCCCGGAACTCCTGCCAGAAGGCGTCGTCATTGATTTCGCTCGGCACATCGAGCCGCCATCCGTCCACTCCGAATTCAATCCAGTGCCTGGCCACATCCATCAGAAAACGGCGCACCGCGGGGTTTTCCGTATTCAGCTTCGGAAGAGGAGGCAGGTCCCACCATCCTTTGTATCCGTATGTCTGAAGACACCTTGTTCCGTCGCCAGGTTCCAGGACTCTGTAATGAACGGGGTATGCATCTATCTGGCGGCCGCGGGCGAGCCAGTCTTTGTTGAAGTGAAACCAGTCGGTGTAAAGCGAGGAAGCTCCGTTTTCGAGTGTATGAACAAACTGCGGGAATCCGCGGCCGGTGTGGTTGAACACGCCGTCGAGAATTATCTTCATTCCCCGCCTGTGAAGCTCATCGATAAGGGCCTTCAGGGCTGTGTTTCCGCCAAGCAGGTGATCGACCCGGTAATAGTCGATTGTGTGATACCTGTGGTTTGCGGCCGACATGAAAATGGGATTAAGGAGAAGGGCGGTCACACCCAGATCCTGCAGGTAATCGAGTTTTTCGAGAATGCCGTAAAGGTCGCCTCCTTTGAAACCGTAAGATGTCGGAGGAGAGAGCCAGGGCTCGAGGTTTGCGGGTTTTTCAACGCGGGCGCTGCCGGCAAAGCGGTCGGGAAAGATAAGATAAAAGACTGCGTCTTTTACCCAGTCTGGCGGGGGATAGGGCATGAGGTATTATCCGGCGGGCTTTGTGATTATGTCAATGAATGGAAAGCTGACGGCCTGTTCACGCGCCCAGGTAAGCCGCCCTGATTTTCGGATCTTCAAGAAGTTCCGGACCCGGACCTTCCATTACTATTCTTCCGGTTTCCATCACGTACGCCCTCCGGCCAAGTTTCAGCGCGAGCTGCGCGTTCTGCTCAACGAGGAGAATAGTCATGCCTGATGCACGCAGCTGTTCGATGCCCTCAAAAATGCGGCGCGTGAGAATCGGGGCAACTCCCATGGAAGGCTCGTCGAGCAGGAGCATTTTTGGAGAACCCATGAGGGCGCGGGCAATCGCGAGCATCTGCTGTTCGCCTCCGGAAAGAGTGCCGCCTGACTGGGATGCCCGTTCCTGAAGGACAGGGAAAAGACTGTAGCAGTATTCGAGCAGTTCCCGCTTTTTCGCCGGATCTTTCGAACAAAAGGCTCCCATATCGAGGTTTTCTTTCACTGTAAGCCGGGGGAAAATGCGGCGTCCTTCGGGAACCTGGGAGAGTCCTCCTGCGACAATTTCACTGGCGTCAAGATTCGATATGGGCCGCCCCGCGAAGGAAATAGATCCTGCGGAAGTCTTCAGAATACCCGAGATGGCCATAAGAAGAGAACTTTTTCCCGCGCCGTTTCCACCGATAAGCGACACTATCTCTCCCTCATTCACAGCAAGCGAAACTCCGTGAAGGACTTCGAGCGGGCCGTGTGCGGCGTGGATATCCGAGACTTCGAGGAGAGGCTTTATCATCGCGTATCCTCTTTTTTGCCGAGGTAGGCTTCAATTACTCCGGGGTTGTTTCTCACTTCAGACGGCGATCCTTCGGCAATTTTGTTCCCGTAGTCAATGACGACGATCCGGTCGGAAATCCCCATTACAACGTTCATGTGATGTTCGATCAGCAGAATTGTGACGCCGGATTCCTTCAGTCTCGCGATCAGAGATATCAGCTCTCCGATTTCAGAGGGATTCATGCCTGCGGCGGGTTCATCGAGAAGGAGCAGTTTCGGTTTCTGGGCAAGGGCGCGCGCGATTTCGAGCCGGCGTTGACAGCCATACGGGAGGCTCGATGCTTTGACATTTTCTGAAGATTCAAGCCCGACGAATTTCAGAAGTTCAGCCGCTTCTGTCCGTGCCCGTTCTTCTTCCTCTCTGTACGAGGGAAGCCTGAAAACCGAGGGGACGAACCCTGCCTTGAGAAATCTGTCCATCCCGCAGATAACATTTTCAGCGGCAGTCATGTCTTTGAAAAGCCGGATATTCTGAAAAGTCCGGGCGATGCCCAGGGAAGCAATGGCCTCGGGGCTTCGTCTTGCGCGATTAATGAGAATAGTGCCTGCGAGAAAAAAAACCGCGAATATCAGCACCGGAAGAACGAGCGCATCGAAGATGTGGAGAGACACAATGGCGCTTTTCAGCGAAAGAAGGGCGCTCCCCCAGGAGAAGGACTGATTATACGAATAATTCGCCGTAATTGCGGCGTTCCAGATTGTCTGGATATTCAGGATTGCCGGTGCGGCGACTGCGCTGCCAAGAGCTGCAAGAGTAATCAGCGGATATGTTTTCGGCGCCAGGACGCCCAGTGATTCTTTTCCTTCAATGAGAACACGGCCTGAATCCGCCGGCCTTACTCCTGTAACTGCATTGAACACCGTCGTCTTTCCCGCGCCGTTCGGCCCGATGATTGAAACGACTTCGCCTTTATTCACTGTGAAGTTGAGATCGCTCACTGCTGTCAGGCCTTCGAATCGCACGTTCAGATCTTTGACCTCGAGGAGATTCATGCCGGGTCCTCCTCTTTGGTGTGAAGCGCCGATTCGGCCGGGATGATTCCCTGCGGGCGGAATCGCATCATAAGCACAAGAACAAGGCCGAATATCAGATATTTCCAGTTCGCAGGGGAGAGAAAAACATTCGTGGATGAGGATGCCAGGAGGGAACTCAGCTTGTTGAGCACAATGGAGTTGAAGCCCAGCATTACTATGGCGCCGACTATCACTCCTTTCGTGCTCCCAAGACCCCCGACAATGACGATGCACAGAGCAATGACGGAGAGCTGGAAATCGTAATTCCCCGGTTCTCCGCTTGTGCCGAGGTAGGACACCCAGAGTGCTCCGGAAAGAGCGCAGAATGCTGAGCCGAGGGCGAAAGCGTATAACTTCACCTTTACCACTTTTATTCCCGTGCATCTCGCCGCGAGTTCGTCTTCGCGAAGAGCCAGGAGTTTGCGGCCGAATCGCGAGCGTTCGAGATTGGTGTTGAGGATCACCAGTGAAACGAGAATGGCGAGGAAAAGATAATACCAGGGAAGATATGCGCTCGAGTTGAATGTGCAGAAGAAAAGGGAAGGGGGCGGCACCGGGTTTATTCCCTGCGTCCCCTTTGTAATGCTTTCGACATTCCTGAGAGTGTCCTGCACGATCTCTCCGAAGCCGAGTGTCACAATCGCAATATAATCGCCGCGAAGCCTGAGCACGGGGATTCCGAGAAGAATGCCGACCAGAAGGCCCGAAACAACCGCGGCAGCAATGCCCGGCCAGAAGCCGATCTGAAAAGGAAAGATGGAACAGGTGAGGATTGAGTATGCGTATGCGCCTATTGCCATAAAAGCCGCGCATCCAAGATTAAGCAGGCCTGTCTGCCCCGTTATGATGTTCAGTCCAAGGCCAAGTATCGCAAAGACAAAGATCGTCCTGAATGTGTCGGCAAATCTCAAGGCGGACGGCAGGATAAGATCGAGAACGGGCAGGAAGACCGCCAGAGCGAGCCAGGCAAGGGGATGGGTGATTATGGCGCGGATCCCTGTCTTCATGTTTTCTCGTGCACCCCGCTTCCAAAAAGTCCGGAGGGCCGGAAGATCAGCATCAGGATGAGGACGAGGAAAACCACGCAGTTCGTCCACATGGTGCCGATGTACTGATCGCTGAGTGCGCGGATAATTCCGATAAGAAGGCCGCCTGCGACTGCGCCGGGGAGATTTCCGATTCCGCCGAGAACTGCCGCCGAGAAAGCGTCGATGCCCGTGCGGAATCCCATTTGAAAATGGACTGTGTGGTTGTAAAGGGCATAGACAACACTTGCGACTCCCGCCAGCGCTCCGCCAAGCGCGAAGGTTCGGCCGATTACCCTGTCCGTGTCAATGCCCATCAGTCTCGCGGCGAGAGGATCCTGCGCGACAGCTCTCATCGCCTTTCCTGTCCGGCTGAACTTGATGAAGAAAGTGAGGACAATGACGAGTGGAACTGTGACAAGCGCAATAAGGAAGTCGTTAGCCGTGTAATGAAGGACAGAGTCGCCAAAGAGGCTTGCGGTGGGAAATATGTCGGGAACGTCCTTCGGAGTTGCCGCAGTCTTTCCGTAATGAAAGATCCGCAGGGGAAGTCCCCCCCAGAAAAGGCCGACGTTCATGAAGATAAACGAGATGCCGATTGCCGACACAAGCGGGCTCAGGCGGGGAGCGTTCCGGAGGGAACGGTACGCGAACCTGTCGACGCACCAATTGAGTACCGCGCAGAATATCGCTGAAGCTGCAAAGAGCAGGACAAGCCGGGGCACTGCTGCCGATCCCTCCGCCGGATTTTTGTCGAATCCAAAGGCGCCAATAAGAGTCAGCGCGAGAAAGCCGCCCAGCATGAAGAGATCCCCGTGGGCGAAATTAATGAGCTCGATTATCCCGTAGACCATCGTGTAGCCAAGTGCTATCAGCGCGATAATCATGCCGTTTGAGAGCCCCGTGAGGACCTGCTGGAGGAATACCTCGAAGTTGGTCATGACCGAACATCGCATGAAAAGCAGGAATCAGGAAACCGTTTCTTGCAGCGGCGGAAAGTTGTGAATTATATTCAGGGCTGCAGAGGCAGGACTCCGGATTCAAGCTGCACATGAAAAGAATTATTGTTTTCCTCCTTGCCGCACCGACAGGCTGGGAAGATGTAATCCGCCGGTTTGCCGGCGAAGAATCTCCTCTTTTCCTTGCAGCCCGCAGGGCGGATGCGCAGGCTGTAAGAACCGCATTTCCCGCATCATCGATCATCCGGCTTGAGAGCCTCGGCGTTCTGGGGTTCCTCAAAGCATCCCTGTGGAGTGTCAGAAGAGGATGCCGGCTGATGATTGTGTCGGGTTCGGAGTTCCCGCCGCGCTCTCTGAAAGACGCCCTCTATCTGTTGAGACTGTTCCTCCGCGACTTCGAGCTGTTTTTGTCCTGGAACGGGAGAGACCCGGAACGGATTGAGGATATCGACAAGAACTGGTACCTGCCCACCTGTAATCTCTTTTCTTACAGACCGCTTGTTCTTCTGGCAGGTGCGGTACTCGTTCTTTCAGTTATTCTTCTTGTCGGAAAAGCGTACACGGCTTTTTCCGTCTTTGCAGGAAGTGTGCTGCTCGTTGAAGTCGCCGGACGTCTTATTATATTGAAAAGGAGAAAGGCGCGGGCCTCTCGCCCCGGTTTCAGCATCGCATCGCGTCGATGCGAATCCTCATCTCCAGTTTCATGGTTTGATCCCGTGCTTGGAGTCGTAAATGCTCCGTCCTGCCGTGCTCGTGCGACCATTACGCTGGCTTCGGGAGAGTCAATGAGCGTTCTTCATGTTAATGACAGTAAGGGCAGGCGAGTGACATCTGCCGAGGATGTGATTGCCGATGAGAGGCCTGTGATCGCGTTATTTGGCTGTTCGTTTCTGTTTGGGTTCATGGTGGAGGACAGGGATACCTTCGCCTGGCGTCTCCAGGAGAAAATGCCGGAGTACAGAATATATAATCATGGAGTCTGCGGCTACTCCGCCTGGCAGGCGTTTCTCGCCATGAAAAAATGGATTCCGGAAGAGCGTCCGCTGGTCTCGGTGTACTGCCATTTCTCCGCGCATGATGTGCGTAACATAACAAGTGGAGGCATATTGCCGCCTGCCATGTTCTGGTCGATCAGGCCCAGGTGCTTCATAGACAGGAATGGGCGCTTCAAATCATTTCCTCCTTTGGCCCGTAAAATAGTGCCGTTCAGCGGGTCCTGTTTCTGTCTTCGATTGATGCAGCATATGGTCAATCGGTACCATCCCCCGGGAATCTCCTCTGCAAGGCCCCCGGCCGCGGCGACTGCTTATATCATGAACGCAATGAACCATTACTGCGCACAGAATGACTCGAAGTTTCTGGTATTCTGTCTTGATGCCGGCCACAAACACTTTCAATTTCTTCAGACCAGCGACCTCAACTGGTGCCAGGCCGAATGCGATTTCCAGTCGCGGGTTGGAATGAGCAGATGGGCAATGATCCCGTTCGATACACACCCATCACCGGCGGCCCATTCTTACTACGCAGAACTGATTGAGACAGCTCTCAGGAAGGTCCTGAGCGGTGAAACGCCTGTACGGCACGGCACCTCCGCGCTGTTTCAGCCTGCGCCTCCGGAATCGGTTCTCCCCGACTCGATTTATCCTTTGTATTAAAGTCGTAACCGTCACAATTTTTTCACAAACCGGAAGCTTCCGCCTTCAACCACATTTATGCTCATCGTGGAAAGCGTTGTATCGCCGTTTGGGTCGAAGGACCAGATGCCCAGCGCGCCGTCGAAGTCCTTCGTGTTCCGGAGCGCATCAAGTACCGCCGCGCGATCTTTCCTGCCGGCGGTCTTGATCGCTTCAATCGCCGCATTGGCAGCATCATATCCGTACACACCGTACGACTCAGGATCGCGGCCGAATCGTTTTTTGTATTCCTCATAGAAACGGGCGCCTTTGCCTTTGAGCTGATCCGGCGGAACTCCGCCGAAGGTAGCGAATGTCGTCCCTTCAAGATTTGAAGCGCCCGCTGCTTCGATGAACGCGCTGTCGAAGCAGCCGTCAGGCGCGAGGATTTTTACCTTCGAACCGCTGTGACGGATGTCTTTCGCGACCTGGCCCATGTTGCTCTGTGTGGTGCCGGCGAGATAAACGAGGTCGGGAGCCGCCTGACGAATCTTGATCGCAAGGGAGCGGTAATTGGGCGCTTTTGTGTCGATACCCTCGAAGCCGACTATCTGCATTCCAATGCTTCTGGCGGTTTTTTCGAAGATGGTGCCGATGCCCTTGCCGTAAAGCTCGCGGTCATGCACAAGAAAGACCTTGTTCAGTCCTTCCGCATGCGCCCACCTGGCGCTCACGCTTCCCTGAATATCATCAGCGGGCACGACCCGGAAATATGTGATCCTGCCGGAGGGACGATAAACGGCGGGTTCATTCGCTTCGCCGGTTCCGGGCTTTGTAAGCCCGGCCCAGCTGTTCCCCGGGCTTATCATCGCAAGGCCTGCTTCATTGAGCTTCGGCATGGAGATTTTTGCCGCGCCGGAATTGTAAGGTCCGATGTAGACTATCACATCGGGATCGCGAATCGCTCTTTCGGCGTTTGCCGCTTCAATGTTGGGATCCCACGTGCCACGCTCGGGCGAGGCATCATCAAGCGACTCGTATTCGATATCAAACGGCCCTGCTTTGCCTCCGGCATCTTCGATAGCCATTCTGATTCCATTCGACATTGAAGATGCGACGGCATTTCCGGATCCTGTAAGCGGAAGGCTCGAAACGAATTTTACCGTTTCGGCCGCCGATTTAAGCGGAACGAAGAGCAGGAAAGCGATAAGCGGAAAAATTTTCTTCATAATGTCCCGAAGGTTTTCTTTACGAACAAGGAGAGACAATTGTACCATGCACTCCAGTGACCTTGAAATACCCTGCAATTTTCTATGACCTTGAGACAAGCGATCTGAGTCCCGTGGGCCAGATCCTGAATTTCTGTTTCACTCTGGTGGACGATCAGTTCGAACCTGTTGACGAACTGAAAGGTACGGTGACAATCACGAGACTCCAGCTTCCGCGGGCCGCGGCAATCTGCGCCAACAAGATCGATGTTCTCGCTCATCAGGAGCGTGCGGACTTCACGGAAGCTGAAGCAATGCGGCGGATTCACGAGTTCATCACCCGGATTGTGAAAGAGCACGGGGACTACAAGGTGGTTCTTGCAGGCTACAACACTGCGCGGTTTGACCTGGAATTCCTGAGAGTCAGCCTCATCAGGAACGGCCTTCATCCTTATTTCAGGGTTATTTACCGCGACCTGTTGTTCGTTTCCAGAAAACTGGCCGTGACTGAATCCTCGTTTCCGGTGATGGAAAACAGCAGCGAACCGGGAAGGCGTTCACTTAAGCTCGAAGCCCTCTGCAGCGCGGCTGGAATACTCGACGGCGAACAGCTCCATGAAAGCAGCGCCGATGTTCGTCTCACAATCTCCCTTGCCCGGTACTATGCCGAGCATTTCAAAATCGACGTGCGGCGCTACGTCCCTTATGAACCTTCAGCTCTGGAACGGGCGAAACAGGGGCTTCTGGTGGAAAGACTCGTTCCAAATTACGATCTTAAATGCGACAGCCGTTTCGAAGCCATTCCGTACGTCCTGCTCGATGCTAATCACCGGTATGCCTTGTGGATCAACCTGAGGAGGTTCGCAGAGCTCAAGGGATCAGATACTCCAATTGAACGGGCGATAGAGTTTTTCAAATTCGATGGCTGCGACTTTTTCTCGGACCTCCATGCTCCCTCCGATCAATCAAGCCAGACGGCTCTCGAAGCGATTGGGGCATTCAGGCACCTGTCGCTGAAAAACTACTTCAAGGAGAGTGATTGCGATATCGAAGCTCAGTCGGGCCGTCTCGATCAGACTGCAATAGAGGGGCTCCGCAGAAGAATATGGTTTAAGGATCCGGGGGTGTCTCTTTCGGACGATGCGCGCCGGCTTGCCGCCCGCTTCAAGCTTGCAAACGCGCCTGAAGGAAGTTCAGGTCTGGATGTGATGCTGAGAGAATACGCTTTGTACCGCTACGGGGGCCGAATGAAGATAAGCCGGCACTGTGACGCTTCATTCGAGGAAGGTGTGTTTCTCGATGGATTTCACCCCGCCTTCACCGATCTTGTTCAGGAAATAAAAGATCAGATGAACAGAAACGAAGGACATGAACGAGTCCTTATGCAGAGACTGCTCGATTTTTACATGAAGTCTGATATATACCGCGTTGCGGGTGCGGACCTGGAGAGAATTAACAGGCGCGTCGCTGCGCAGCACTGAATCAAGGCTTTATCCGGCTTTCTTTGCCCCGGCTTTTTCCTTCTTTCCCTTCGAAGCCTTTGGCCGTACTTTGCCAAATGACCCTTTGAAAATTTTCCCTTTGCGGGTTTTCTTGTCACCTCGTCCCACTTCTCTGCCTCACTTTAAACAATTAAAAGTCCCGCCAATTTAATGTGATGTCCGGGAAGATGCAACTAACGACCCACTGAAACTCCCGAGACGGCGTTCTAATCCCGCACCCCGGGCCTTTCCATTTTGACAGAGAATACTCTCGAGGTTATCTTTTCATCTTGAACCATAACCCCTTTGCCGGTAAAGCTGCCCTTCTCTGATATCGCCGCAGGAGCTTTTAGACGCATGCGTCTTTTATCTGTATTAAGTTTGATATTGTTTTTTCTGCCTGGTTTGTGCCAGGCAAAAACGCTCGAGGAGCTTCTCACCGAAAAGGGGGTGATAAGCCGGGCGGAAGCCGGTGCGCTTTCCGCATCTTCAGGCACTCCGAAAATTTTCTGGAACGATGGAACCCGTGTCGAGTTTCCGGACAATGGATTTTCAGCAAAAATCTCCACGTTTATCCAGACATCTTACACGTATAAAGACGCTCCAAAGGGCGAAAAGAGCACTTCGGACTTTGACGTTCCCAATGCGCGGATTGATATATCCGGGACAGTTCTCGATAAGGAGTTTTCTTACGAACTTCAGTGGAACGGGGCGACCCGTCATCTCAACAACGCGTTTCTGCAGTGGAACCCGTGTGCCGACGGTTCTGCCAGACTCGGCCAGTTCAAGACCGCTGTGAGCAGGCAGTTCAACAATACGGACTGGAAACTTATGTTCGCAGACAGGAGCTACGCTTCGAATTTCTTCACCTGGGGCTATCAGAAGGGTGCAAGAACAGCTGCGAAACTTCCCGGCGGGAAGGTGGAAGCAGGATTTGGAATTTTCAACGGCAACAGCGACGGCGAAGGGGAATACGGCTCAGGAATCGACACCAGACATCTGCTTTCGGGCGATATAAGGTGGGATGCGCTTGGCAGCATGGATCCTTATGAAGAGGGAGACATAAGCCTTACGAAAGACCCTGCTCTTAATTTCGGGACAGTTTACGCCCATTCTTCATCGAAAAACAGAATAAAAGATATCGAGGATGAACTTTCCATAGACCGGGTGAATGTCGACGCGAATTTTAAGTATGAAGGACTTGGTGTGAATGCCGAGTATTATGTGTCGCGTGAACGCCCTGAAATAAACGAAAGTGTCACGACGCAGGGCGCGTATGTTCAGGGCGGCTACTTTGTGCTGGAGAAGAAGCTCGAAGTTGCGCTCCGTTGGGGAATTGTGGACTGCGACGGGGGAAAAGCATATGGCGACTGCTCCGGCATGGACGAAGTGAATCAGGCGACAGCCGGGCTCAACTACTACTGGTGGAAGCATAACTTAAAAGCTCAGCTCAATTATGACTATCTGCGCAGAAAGCCGGTCGACGGGGATGGTCTGAATACGAACCGGTGGCTTCTGCAGCTCAGCAGCTATTTCTGACTCGAACCTTTCCACACGCCGGGGATAACAGCGGAAAAGGGAGAGCTACTTGAAAACCTGACATTGAAATGTAAGTATGAACTGCGTTGTCCTGCGGGCGGTTTAACAGTAGTTTGAGTTCTTAAATGAAAGCCCTCGATGATTTTCGGTTGAAATTCGGCCAGAAAGAGTACGTCCCGATAATAATTGGAGGGATGGGTGTCGATATATCAACCGCGGAGCTTGCCCTCGAAGCGGTCCGGCTGGGAGGCGTCGGGCACATTTCAGATGCCATGAACGTTTTTGTCTCGGACAAGCTGTACGGGACGAGCTTCAGCGCGGAAAAATCAGAGAGTCTCCTCGAAAGCAGGTCTTCCTTTGATAAGAGCAGTGTCAAGTTCCGTCTGGAAGTGATCCGCGAGGCGCAGTTGAATCATGTGCGCTCGGTGATGAGCCGGAAACAGGGGGATGGCCTTGTCTTCATCAACGTGATGGAAAAGCTCACCATGGGAGCGGCAACTCAGACCATGGGGGCGCGCCTTAACGCGGCGCTCGACGGCGGAATCGACGGAATTACCCTGTCTGCGGGACTCCACATGCACAGCATGAGTCTCATACAGAAGAATCGCAGGCTCCATGATGCGAAGATTGGCATCATCGTTTCGAGCGCCCGCGCGCTGAAGATATTCCTGAGAAGCGCGGGCAGGGCGGGAAGGCTTCCTGACTATGTTGTCGTTGAAGGCCCGCTGGCCGGGGGGCACCTTGGTTTTGGAATGGACGACTGGAAGGCGTTCAGCCTGCGGAATATCGTTCCCGAAGTTCTCAATTATCTCTCTACCAGCGGCCTCAATATTCCCGTTATTGCGGCAGGCGGCATTTTTACGGGAAGCGACGCCGTAGAGTATATGGAAATGGGTGCCTCCGGAGTGCAGGTCGCGACACGCTTTACCATCGCGCGGGAATGCGGTTATCCCGATAAGGTCAAGCAGGAGCTCATTCGATCAGAGGAGGATGACGTTGTTGTGAGCGGGGTATCTCCAACGGGTTATCCAATCCGTATGATCAAGAGCAGTCCGTGTCTCGCCGCGCGCACGAAGCCTCAATGCGAAGCGCTCGGATATATGCTGGACTGCGAAGGCAAATGCCAGTACATCGACTACCTGAGGGAACTCGAGTCGGATGGTCCGGGCAAAGATGTCCCGAAAATTTGTCTCTGCTTCCACTTCGGAAGCTATAACTGCTACACTTGCGGTCATTATGTATACCGGCTGAAAGATACGACGACCTGCCGTGACGATGGAATGTATGTCCTCCCGACAGCGGAGGAAATCTTCCGTGATTATCAGTTCAGCAAGGACAGGCAGTGAGGGACTGTCAGGGCTCCTGACCGGAGAACTCATGGACGAAGGAGCATTCGAGCCGCCATTGCTCGAACAGTGGAAGAAATCCGTACAGAAAGCCCGGCTGGGAGATCTCCGACGTGGAGAGTCTTGCGGCCGGTGCGGGGGCAGTCAATCTGATCCAGTACGGCGAAGCAGGAGCTTCCGCAGTCCAGGAACTGAGCATATTCTTCGCCGCAGCCGTTGAGAATCTTCGGTCATGCCCGGATGAAGCCTCCGCTCCCGTTCCGGCTCTCATTGCCTCAAGCCGGTTTCTGGACGCATCGGGCTTCCGCCGGGTTGGGCATGTGCGGGTTCCCGGGTTCATCAAAGACGGAGAGTGGCCCGGACAATGGAGATTCCTGTGGGGATTCAGAAGCGGCATCTTTGTCCAGGTTCCGAAACTGAATCGGGAACTTTAACCCAGTCACCAGCTGTACACAGTCGTCGACCTGTATATTTCGCCCGGGCGGAGCACCGTTGTCGGAAACTCGGGATGATTCGGCGAATCAGGGAAATGCTGGGTCTCGAAGCAGAAGCCTGAGCGGTAGGCATATACTCTTCCGCCCTTTCCTTTCAAAGTTCCATCAAGAAAGTTTCCGATATACATCTGCATGGACGGCGCTGTCGTCCGGACTTCGAGAACGCGCCCTGATGCGGGGGATGAGGCCCGGGCAGCAAAGCGAAGAGTGCCCGCCTCCCCGTTTATCACCCAGTTATGGTCATAGCCTTTGCCGAGATGGAGAGCTTCATAATCGGCGTTTACCCTTTCTCCTATCGGATGAGGCGAGCGGAAGTCCATGGGCGTGCCGGTCACATCCGTCAGTTTCCCGGTTGGAATCATGCCTTCGTCGGTCTCGGTAAAGGTGTCGGAATTTGTCGTGACGACATGATCGAGGATGGTGGGGGATTGAGCAGGCGAGAGATTGAAGTAAGAGTGGTTGGTGAGATTCAGGACCGTCGTTCTGTCTGTCATGGCGGTGTAGTCGATCTTAATCTCGTTCTGCTCCGTGAGCGTGTAATCCACCTGAACGCTCAGGTTTCCGGGGTAGCCTTCTTCTCCGTCGGGGCTCAGGTAGCTCAAGCTCAGTCCGGGGCCTTCAGGCGTGTTCTCTTCCTTCGCTTTCCAGACCTTCTTGTCGAAGCCTTCGACTCCGCCATGCAGGCTGCATGTGCCGTTAGTCGCCGCAAGCGTGTATTCTCTCCCGTCCAGAGTAAACCGCGCGCCGCCGATTCTGTTGCCGTATCTCCCTATGATTGCCCCGAAATAAGGGTGACCTTTGAGGTAGCCGTCAAGCGAGTCGAACCCGTGTACTATATCTTCGAACTTCCCGTCCCTGTCCGGGGTCTGAAGGCTCACGATGATGCCCCCGTAGTTCGTTATCTTCGTGGACGCGCCCTTTGAATTTTCCAGCGTGAAGATCTGGACTTCCGTCCCATCGTTGGTTTTTCCGTAGCTTTCCCTTTTGATGCTCATGGTATGTTTCCTCCCGCGTCAAGCTCGATCACTTTACTACAACGGTGACGGGAATAAAGCGCAAACTGGACGCGACTGTTCCGGCAAATGATCTGGACATATCACAGCAATTGGTAAATATTGAAATTGATCATTTTCGTTGTGATCAGTGGAGAAAAAAACAGATGGCAGCAGCAGGAAAAGGCGTCGCGGGAAACGGCGGTGCAAGGACACTTGGTCCAGTTCCCGATCTGGAACGGCATCTTCCAGCGGAGTGGTGGAAGGGAATCTTTAACGCTTTTTACCTAAAGACTGACGGAGATGTCGTCGAAAATCTTGAGAATACCGTTAATGATGTGAACGCTGTCGTCCAGATTACGGGTGTCAAAAAGTCGGACAATATCCTCGACTTATGCTGCGGACAGGGGCGTCACTGCCTCGAGCTTGCCCGGAGAGGGTACGAGCATGTCACCGGCATTGATCGGTCGAGCTATCTTGTGAGGCTCGCAAAGAACCGGGCAAAGCAGCAGGGTCTTAACGTCGTCTTTAAAGAGAGCGATGCGAGGAAATTTCAGATTCCGAAGGCGCCATACAATCTTGTTCTGATACTTGGAAATTCGTTCGGTTACTTCGACCGGGAAGAGGACGATCTTCTGGTTCTCAAGCGGGTCCATGACGCGCTTGGCGACGGCGGCGTTCTCCTCATGGACATCTCGAACGGAGATTATCTCCGCGAAAATTATGAGAAAAGCGTCTGGGAGTGGATCGACAAGGATCACTTCGTCTGCCGCGAACGCACCCTGTCGTCGGACGGAAGGAAAATAATCTCCAGGGAGCTCATTACACATGCGGAGAAGGGGATTATAGCGGATCAGTTTTATGCTGAACGGCTTTACAACGAGCAGCAGATTACAGAGCTGCTGGAGAAAGCCGGCTTCAGAGCTGTCCGTTTCCACGAGCCGGTCCACACAGAGTCAACCCGGAACAAGGACCTTGGAATGCTGGCAAGCCGTCTGCTGCTCACCACTACCCTGGAGAAGGCGCCTGTTTCGGTCGAGGTCGCGGAGTCGGGGCATCTTTTTGCCGACACGATGGTCGTTCTTGGCGACCCGTCTCTCTTCGACCCGGTCAAGCCCTACAAGAACTTCAATGAAGAAGACATCGTAACAGTCGACAAGATGAAGGAGGCTCTTGCCGAGCTGAAGGACTGCCAGTTCACATATGTCGACAGCCACGAGTCGATGATCTCGGTGCTGCTTACCCGTCCGCCGAAGTTCGTGCTGAACTTCTGTGACGAAGGATTCAAAAACGAGCCGACCTGGGAACTCCATTTGCCGGCCATCCTCGAGATGCTGGAGATACCGTACTCAGGCGCCGGTCCGGCCTCGATGGTGATGTGCTACAACAAGAATCTTGTGCGAATGATGGCCCACAGCATGGGAGTTCCCGTCCCGCTGGAGACATACCTCGACCCGGACGATCAGTCGGCAAATCTGCCGTCGGAGTTCCCGGCGCTGGTAAAGCCGAACTTCGGTGACGGAAGCATGGGTATCCGCAAGGAGTCTGTTGTCCACAATTCCGACCAGCTGCTCGCGTATGTTGATGAAATCAAGCAGGAATTTCCCGGCGACCCGATCCTGATTCAGGAGTTTCTATGCGGAAAGGAATATACCGTAGGGATTGTGGGCAACCCGAATCTCACCTGTGAAGTTCTGCCCCCGCTCGAAGTGGATTACTCGGGGCTTCCTTCGGGGCTTCCTCAGATTCTCGGCTATGAGTCCAAGTGGGAGCCTGATTCTCCATACTGGAATGGAGTGCAGTACAGAGAGGCACGGCTTGACGAAGAGACGAAGCGCAGGCTCGTGGACTACGCGATGCTGCTCTTCGAGCGGCTCGGCTGCCGCGACTACGGCCGTTTCGACTTCAGGACCGACAAGAATGGCGTCATCAAGCTTCTCGAAGCCAACCCGAATCCGGCCTGGTGCTGGGACGGCAAAATGAACCTTATGGCCGGCTTTGCCGGAATCACTTACTCGCAGCTCCTGAGGAAGATCCTCGAGGCTGCCGAGGAGCGGATCGGGGCGAATACCGGGGGGCCGGGAGTGGCGCCGTAGGGGCCGGCGCTCCGTGTTTGACAACTCTATTTACAGATCTTCTTACTCAACCGGTTGATCGTTCGGGGACATTGGTATAATTGAATATTGTCACTGCTCTTTCACGCCGCTTCGGACTGAAACGCGAGTGAGTCCGTCATCTGGTTATGGAAAATACAGATAAGAAGAACGAAACTGCCGAGGCGCAGGCGCTGAAAACACTTGGACCGGTTTCGGATCTCGAAAGACACCTGCCGTCCGACTGGTGGCTTGGCCTTTTCAACTCGCTTTACCTTAAAACGGACGGTGATGTCGTGGAAAATCACGACAACACGATCTATGAAGTAAATGCGCTCCTCGAACTCACAGGACTGCAGCGGGATGATTACGTTCTTGATCTCTGCTGCGGCCAGGGAAGGCACAGTCTCGAGCTTGCAAGAAGAGGCTTTCGCAACGTAACAGGAATCGACCGGTCTCGATATCTCATCCGTCTCGCGAGAAGCCGCGCAAAACAGGAGGGGCTCAACATCACGTTCCGGGAACGTGATGCGAGAAAGATCAGGGCGGGCGGCGATCCGTTCAATTGCGTGTATCTGCTCGGAAATTCGTTCGGATATTTCGACCGTGAAGACGATGATTTTCTTCTTTTGAAGCGCATCAGGGACGTTCTTTCGCACAGGGGAATGCTCCTTATGGATATAGCGGACGGGGAGAATCTCCGGGAGCATTTCGAGCCTCGGTCCTGGGAGTGGATAGATCAGAGCTATTTCGTCTGCCGTGAAAGAAGCCTCTCATCGGACAGCAGACGTCTCATTTCACGTGAAGTCGTGGTTCATGCCGATGAGGGTGTGATTGCCGACCAGTTCTACG
>CAYQVO010000019.1:27058-53232 GCA_964421085.1 uncultured Bdellovibrionales bacterium
CTGAATGATGGCCAACCGTCTTGTGTGTACTGCCATCGTGCACAAGCCGACTCTGGCATCGAGAGCGCAGGAGCCTCTGTACGCCGATACGACCGTCCTGCTCGGAGACCCGAGTCTGCCCGACACCGTAAAGCGGAACGGAGTGTTCAACGACGAAGACATGTCGACCATCAGCAGGATGAGAGAGGCGCTCATTCAGATTCCGGGCGTCAAGGTTACATTCGCCGATAATCACGCTTCGCTGATCAATTTGCTTCTTTCAAAGCGTCCGAAGTTCGTCATGAATCTGTGCGATGAAGGCTTCAACAATGAGGCGACTCAGGAACTCCATGTCCCGGCGCTGCTCGAAATGCTCGGAGTTCCCTACACTGGAGCGGGGCCTCAGTGCCTGGGAATGTGTTATAACAAGTCGATCGTCTCCGCGCTTGCCGAGTCTCTGGATATCCCGGTGCCTCTCGAAACTTATTTCGACCCGGATGATCAGGCGGCAAATCTGCCTTCCGTGTTCCCGGCGCTGGTAAAGCCGAATTTCGGCGATAACAGCATAGGAATAACAAAAGAAGCGGTGGTAAGAGACTCAAAGGATCTGCTGGAATATCTGAACAAACTCTGGGAAAGCATGCCCAACACACCTGTGCTCATTCAGGAGTTTCTCTCGGGGCCGGAGTACAGCATTGGAATTATCGGGAACCCGGGCCTGACGATTGATTTCCTTCCTCCTCTTGAAGTGGATTATTCGGGACTCGATCCGAAGCTTCCGAAAATCCTCGGGTACGAGTCGAAATGGGAGCCTGATTCTCCGTACTGGACCCAGGTCAGGTACAAAGAGGCCGACATCGACGAGGAAACAAGGAGGAAGCTCTTCGACTTCTCGAGCCTGCTCTTCGAGCGCCTGGGCTGCCGCGACTACGCGCGATTCGACTTCAGGGCGGATGCAGAGGGTGAGGTGAAGCTCCTCGAAGTGAACCCGAATCCGGGCTGGTGCTGGGATGGAAAGTTCAACATGATGTGCAGCTTCGCGGGGTACAGTTATTCCGAAATGCTTCTCAAGATTCTTGATGCCGCCGATGAGCGCATCCGGAACCCGCTGTGCGAGCTTTCGAACGGAAACGGCCACAGTGGAAGCAATGGCAACGGCAGTCACGGTAACGGTTCAGCGGCTGCCGCAAAAGCCGCGGACAGGTGAAAAATCCTGCATGTTTCCTTGTTAATCCCCGTTCAGGAGGCGGAGCCGCCGGGTTTTTTCTACCGATTCTGAAAGAGCGCTTCCCCGGCTCAATTGTCCGGTGCATCGGTGAGGACGCCGATATTCCCGCACTGATTGCCGATCCTGATATTTCAAGAATTATTGTTGTCGGCGGAGACGGGACCTTCTCATCTCTGCTCGAGCCTGCAGTTGGAAGCGGAAAAGTATTCGGGATCCTGCCTGTAGGAACAGGCAACGATCTCGCAAAGGAACTCGGACTTTACAGGCTGCTTCGGCCGCGGAACATTGTCGACGCTGCCTGCAGGCTGGAATATGCGCAGGAAAGACTTCTCGATGTCTGGCGGTGCGACTTTGCCGGAAATTCACGGTTTTTCTGCAACTATTTGTCGACAGGTTTCGACGCGGCAGTGCTGGAGAGATTCGAGTCTCTCCGGCTCGCGGCGGGAAAGAGATCAGGAAATGCGGCACTTCTTAGAAACAGATACCTCTACCTCAGGGCAGGGCTGGAGAATGTGAACTATGCTCTTCCGGAAGGAATTTCCGCGCGACCCGGGGATGGCGGAGAAAAACCCGTTCTGCCGCGCAGATGCATGACGCTCCTTTTTCCAAACATCAGGTCTTTCATGGGACTTGCAGTATCTTCAAACGAAGCTTCTCCTTTTGATCGCAGAATTCCATGCCTTGTATTTTCATCAGTATTTTCATACGCAGGGGCTTTCATAAGGAAATGGATTCCGTTTAAGGCGCCATCTATCGGAGATTCCAGTTCCTGGGTAATAGATGCCGGAGACGCTTCATTGCCTCTGCAGTGCGACGGCGAGCTCGTGACAATGGCCGCAGAGGGTGAAATCGGAATTGTGTATGCCGGTCAAATCAGAGTGCTGTCGTCATGAGGGGAGGGGCATGCTCCGCCCCATCCTCCGATTTTTACGGCGTCTCTTCGCGACCAGTAATAAAGGCACACCAGGCCGAACAGGATGGTGACGATGCTCAGCCACTGGCCTCTTGTAAAACCGAGCCACTGAAAACCAATCTGAATGTCAGGCATCCGGTACGCTTCGCAGATAATCCGCACGACAGGATACACGACAAGGAACATGCCGGATACGACTCCTGGTTTCCTCGCCTTTCTCCAGACGTACATCAGCACAAGAAACAGAAAGAGCCCTTCAAGGAGCGCTTCATAAAGCTGTGAGGGATGTCTCAGTGTCAGAAGGGGCGCAAGTGAGTCCGCGACAACGAAATTCGAATGCTGAACAGCGGCGACGATTCGTTCGAGAACAGAATGAACAAAAGCCCGGGATCCGCCGGAGGAAAGGCAGGCGTCCACGGCGCTGGTCCATTTATCCTGCGAGATTCCAAGGTGTGAGACCACAGGGACAAGCGTCGACAGGCGCTGCGGTTCGTAATGCGGCCAGTTCAGAATATCCTGAGGAAACCGGACACCCCACCAGAGCCATGATGGCGCCTCTCGTCCAATCAGTTCGCCGTTTATGAAATTAGCTATACGCCCGAAGAAAATTCCGGGGCCGCTTCCAAGTGCAGCGAGATCCATGCAGTGAAGAATCGAGATGCGGCGCGTCCGCGCAAAATAGATGCATCCGCATATTATTCCGATAAGGCCTCCATGGCTCGCCATACCTCCTTTCCAGACTGCGAGAACTCCCCAGAAGGGAGGCGCTTTCGAGAAATCAAAAAGAAGTTCCGGGCTGTAGAAAAGGCAGTACCCGAGGCGGCCGCCTGTTATGGTTCCCACCGCCGCCGCAAAGATGAAGTCTCCGGCTTCCTCTGGTTTGAGCTGAGTAAGACCCCGGCGGCTCAGCCACCGGATTAACAGCCAGGCTGCGAGAAACCCGGCAAGGTACGACAGCCCGTACCATCGGATTCCAAAATCGTCAGCAATTCGCACCGCAAAGGGGTCGAGTTTATGCAAATAACCTGTGCACATGCTCTTAGAGCTTTATCATCCGGTGCCGCAATTTGTCACCATGACGGCGTTAATTGTCTCCTTGCCGGCCGGACCGGGGCTTAGCCCCGTGTCTTCAGCATGTTAACGCCTGCCGCTTCTGGCATATACCTTGCCTTATCAGCAGTTGTCCATCGATAAGGGGTTTTCAGCAGATTTCACCTCTCGCCTGCACTGAAAGCGTGTCCAATATCGAAGGGGGAGCCGGATGGGGGTCCGGTTCCCCCGTTTTTTTTCAATGCAGGGCTTCCGGAAAAATATCGCTTCCCGCATAACGCACGCGAGACACCTTTCCTTTCATGAAGAAGAAGAGAACCGGCTCTCCCGGAGATGAATACCCGTCCGCTGCAGTTATTTTAAAAGAATTCTTCCCCGCCGGTTCGAGTTCCTGCACTGCGTCAAAGGGGCTCCACACGCCGGGGTTGACGCAGACAAGCCTGTCATTCGGAAAAGAGATGATATTCGAAGCTCCCCAGAAGCTGAAGAACTGCCCTTCATAACGGGTGTCTATCCTTCCTCCGTTCCCGTGATATTTTTCAAAGGCGAAGAACACCTGGAATATGCCGTCGAGAATGAATTCAACCTCGGAGTCAATTGAGTTTGTCAGGACGGATACGGCGATTCCGGACTGAGGATCGAAAAAGCTTCGCGTGCGCTGCCCGGGAAATCCGCCTGAATGACCGATTATTCTCCGTCCCGACAGTTCATTGACCATAAAACCAAGCCCGTAGTGCTTCTTCCCGCTGAACAGCGGGACTTCCCAGTGCTTTCGCTGCATTTCCCGCTTCAGCGCATCCTCGAGAAGGATGCGGCTTCCCATTCTATGCGCTGCGAGAAAACTGAGTATATCTTTCGTCGTGGAATAGACTCCTGTTGCGGGCGCCATTGCATATGTATTCAACTGCGGCGCCGCAGCGCGCATGCTTCCGGCGTCAGGCGGGGCGTAACCGGTAACGCAGCGCGGAAGTATTTCCGGTGTATATTCGGGACCGGTGTCTTCGAGTTTCAGAGGAGAGATGATCTCCTTTTTGACGAATTCATGGAAACTCATGCCGGTCGCAGCTTCGATCACCATGCCAAGCATGCAGTATCCGAAGTTGGAATACTTCATGGTCACGTTGGCGTCATAAACGAGACTTGCAGCGAGTATCCGGCGCTTCAGTTCGGCCTTCCCGGGAAAGGGCTCGAGCAGCTGCCAGAAGTTGTTGGTCGCTCCGTCGCGGATGATTCCCGCCGAATGCGACAGGAGCTGCCGCAGTGTGACGTTCTTCACGCGGGAGTCTTTGTGCTTCTTAAGCCAGGAAAGGAACTTGCCGGCTGGATCATCGAGATCCAGTTTTCCTTCCTGAGCAAGCTTTACAACTGCAGTGGCGGTGAACATTTTCGAATGCGATGCAACGCGAAAAATATGATCCGGGCGAAGCTTTTCTCCGGTCTCGAGATTCGCGGTCCCGAAAGCCCTGTTGAACCTGAGTTTTCCGTTTCTGGAGACTGCGGCGGCGAAACCCGGAAAGCGGAGGCTCCGCGATTTAAATGAAAGCCAGCTCTCGATAAACGAGAGAGCGTGATTAAAGGTTATCTCGTTCATAAACGCGCCTCTCCATCTTTCTTCTCCGGACTGCGATTACTCTGCCGTAACCAGCCTGTCAATGACATCCCCGATGCAGTCGAGCACCATGAGATGTCCTGCTTCTTGTTCGAGACGGCAGATGCTTCCCGGAATTTTCTGCGCGAAGTAAGCCGCCATCGAGGGCGGAACGTAGGTATCAGCGGCGCCGTGCCAGATAAAAACCGGGCATTGAACGTCAGATATATCGAATCCCCATGGTTTCGTCATCAGGCGGAATTCCTGGAGCACTCCTTTTGATCCCTGCCGCAGGGCTTCTTCAAATACGGAAAAGACAAGGTTTCCGGAACTCTTTTCTTTGAACCTCTTTCCATCGCACTTCGGCATGCCGATCAGAATCCACATCATGCCGAGGGCAGGGGAGACTTTGAAAAGAAGCGCAAGACTTCCAATCTCTGCAGCCGCGAGCCACGGCGCGAACTGCGCAGAGCGCAGAAGAAAGCGGTTGGTCCATGTCATTCCCTTGAGAAGCGAAGGAGAACTCGCCACGTCCGCAATCCCGCTTACAATTCCCAGGTTCAGTACTCTTTCTTTCAGCGCATGCGCGGTGACGAGCGCATAGGGTGTTCCTCCGGAAACTCCGATGACACGAAGGGAGGATATCCCCAGATGATCCGCCACTCCCTGAACGATGCGGGGCCAGTCCAGAAGAGTTCTCTCCCTGTAATCAGAGCCTCCCAGCCCGGGACGATCAATTGAAATAACCGACACGCGTGAAGCTGCCGCCTTTTTCGCCGCAATCAGCGCCTCGTGACGGGAGCCGGGAAAACCGTGATGATAGAATATGGGAGTTCGAAGGCCCGGGTCACCGATCACTGAGTATGCGACATCAGCGCCGTCGATGCACACACTACCCTCAATGCAGCCCGGGAAATTCACGATGGAGATGCTACAACAATTTCCCGCAGCTAACCACCTCGGAATGCCGCGAATGTCACCACGTCACATTTATGCCCACACCGACCTGGCTTTGATTCACTCCGCCCCGAACCGTGAGATTCTTATAACTGTTGCGTCTGCCTTCCGCCTGATAAATATCGCATCCGAACTTCGCCGGGCCTGCGCCTCTTGCGTTGCAGCCGGTATCTTCCTGCAGATCTTCTAGAGGTGTCTCGCCCGGGGCCATCTGTGAAACCTTATGATTCACATGGTACGCCAGCGCGAGATCCGAAACCTCTTCCGCCTGAATATCCTTGTGCGTGATGAGTCTCTGTCCTGCCCATGCGGGAGAGACCGCTGTGATTAGGGCGCAGAAAAGCGCGAATCGAGTCATCATGGAAAGGTGATGCGTTTAATGCGCTTCCTGCGGGTTCAATCCTCCGTCTGAAGTTCGAAACGGCATCGGACTCATCTTCCTTTAGAATCTGCCGCCCAATCGGCGAAAATAGAACGACTGGATCGATCTCAAACAAACACCATGAGAATTCTGCGGAAGCGGGAATGCCGGAATTTCGCAGAGTCAGTAATAGATTTACCTTCTTCCCCCCTACCGGTACACGCCCTCGCCGGAAACGTACTTTTCGAGCGCAATATTCATGAACTGGTCTTTTCCATCGGTGACGAATTCATACTCCTTCAGGACCCCGCGGCGTTTTCCGAGCCGCAGCAGGGCCGGAATAATCTCCCCGGGCGAAGCAAGCGACGGGAGTATCTCTTTGAGAACCAGAGCCAGTTCGTAATGCACTGCAGCGGAATAAAGATCTACGGAACGCCCCTGCTCGATTATTCGATAGTGAACCGCAAAGTGAGGATCGACTGCGGCTGAATAAAACCATGCGCGATCGAGTGCTCCGCCTGCAGCTTCGCGCTCTCCCGGCGCGCCCAGTGAGCTGCATCCAAAAATCGCGTTTCTGAGCCGGAGGTCCTTTGCCTGCCTTGCGATTAGTCCCGGCTGTCCGGCGGCGGCACAGATAAAAAGCTGTGAGCATCCCTCTCTTTTCATTGCGCTGAGAATGCTCCTGACATCCCCGGCATCCGGAGAGAACTCGTGAACGGCTTTTATGTGCGAAGGCGGCAGCGATTCCTGAAAACTTCTCACCACATTCGCTGTAAAATCATTCGGCGAGTATATGATGCCGACCGACTTATAGCCCAGGCGTTTTGCTTCACGTGCGGTCGCTTCGCCAAGTTCCTTCTGATTCAGGGCGGTCCTGAGCACCATATCACGGGCGATTGAGAGTTTGTTGTCCGGTGCGAACGCAAGGAGGGGAATATGCCTGTTCTGGGCAAAAGGCGCCACGATGTGAGAGGGAACTGAACCGGGCGAGATCACCAGATCGACCTTTTCAATGTTCGCAAGTTTTTGAAAAGCAGCGGCTGTTCCTGCCGGTTGGGAGTGATTGTCTTTTTCGAGAACAGAAATGTCAGCTGTTCCCCTCCCTTCTCTCACCCCCAGAGTGAAGCCCCGGAACGTATCGACTCCATAACCGGCGTTTCCGCTCAGAGGTGTGACAATACCCACTTTCCAGTTGCGTTGCGGTTGTGCAGAGAGAGGTGAAAGAACGAGGAGAGGAGTAACAACAGCGAAAAAGAATAGATAGTTTCTCACGAAAATACGTCGCTCCTGCAATATGCTATCGCCGAATTTCCTTAGGGGGAAAGTTGAAAGATTGCATCCATGCAATGTTCAGGCTAGTCTGACTGACAGTGGCGTTTTTGTTGTCCCGGCTTTTTTTGATGAATGAACTTCCCGTTTTTGATCGTGACCGTGCCCTGAAACGGGCAGGCAACGATCCTGCTTTCTTCAAAGAGTTAGTTGAAACATTGATTCAAGATTTCTCCGGCAGCTGCTATGCATTGGAGAAGGCTGTGAGAGAGGGAAATCCGGCACTCGCAGCCCCTCCAGCTCATACCCTGAAAAGTGCACTTGGCAACCTTGGAGCTTCAAAAAGCAGTGCAGTTGCCTCAAAACTTGAACAGGCTGCGGTTGGGGGTCGAATGGAAGAAGTTGTGGAGCATATTGAGGCTCTTAAGGCCTGTGTGAGCGATTTTCTGGAGGCCGTTCACGATTATCTCCTGACGGAAGGGAAACGCTGACAGTTTCCGGACCTGCTTTTGACGCAGGGGGAAGTTGTCAAATTCTGCCTCAATTATCCTGAGCTTTCTGCCGATTATCACTCGTGGATGACAAATCCCGTGGTCTTCGGGTTTTTCTGCATCCACAGGTGGGGAGCTTAAAGAGCTTTGTGTAAGAGGGCGTGCGACACGACGGGATTTTTCCGGCAGATCTTCTGTCTGCTCATGGTCGCCCTGTTTTCCGTCACCCAGGTCAGCGCGGAAGACTTGTTCTCACTCCCGCTTTATGAAGTGCTGGACGTCAATGTCGAAGCACGGCAATGGCAGGGCCGTTTAGACGACGGCATTTATGTCATCGAAGCAGGTTCGCCGGCTCGTCTCTTCCAGGAAATTCTCCTCGCCGGGCAGTTGCAGGATGAAATTCTCCTTGCGATAGATGGCTGCGAAGCAGGAGCCGTATATTCCACCGCGGACGCAGCCAGTTATATCCATTTCTTTTTCGAAGAGATGGCATATGTGGAATTTTATTCAGGAGAGAGCGCGGGATGGTGGAGCGGCGGGGACTTTTCGATAGTCGTCAACATAGTCACCAGAGACGCAAACGACACTGATAGTGACAGCAGGTTAATGCGGGAGGTGGAACAGCAATGAAGCACCTCTTCCGTCTGATATTTGCGCTGCTCGTTTTCATCGCGATACCCTTCTCATCCGATGCCACGGACGAGACCTCGCTCGAATACAAAGTGAAAGCCGTTGTGCTGTTCAACTTTGCAAAATACGTGAAATGGCCCGATAAAGTCTTTTCATCTCCATCCGACCCGATCCGGGTGTGCGTTTTTGGCTCAAATCCGTTCGGAGAGTTTTTCGATTCCTCAGACGCGCCGAAGCAGGCGCAGGACAGAGATCTGCTCGTAGTCAAGCTGCCGGAATCCGCTGAGGAGAAGGATCTGGCGGCATGCCAGGTGTTCTTCTGGCAGGAGAGGCACGAGAGCGCAGTCTCGAAATTCGAGACGGTTCTCGAGCAGCACTCTGTGCTCACTGTTGCAGATCAGAAGACAGACAAGTCTGTCATATCCTTCTCGGTGGTGGACGGAAAGGTGCGGTTCAGTATCAGGCTCAAAGCTGCCGAGGCGCTTGGCATAAATATCAGCTCGCAACTTTTAAAACTGGCTATTGTGGAAGATAGAGAGTGATGATGGGACGTTTCCTTGGAAATCTGTCAATCAAGCAGAAGATGATGCTTGCAATAAGCGTCACAAGCCTGTTTGTCCTTGTCCTGGCCGCAGGCCTCTGGTCGTTCAACGACTGGAGGTCTTCAAAGCAGGTCGCGGTCGACAGCCTGCGCGTGCTTGCGGGAGTCATTGGAGACAACGTCAAAGCCGCAATGAATTTCAGCAATCAGGAGGATGCGCAGGCGACACTTCATGCGCTTCACGTGAAACCTGAGATCATCTCCGCGGCGGTATACGACCGACAGGGAGATCTCTTCGCGTCATACGTGCAGGAGGGAATCGCTGCCGGCAGTGAAATTCCCGAAAGACTGGCGGATCTCGAAAAAACACCTGTGTCCGGAGCTGCCTGGACCGAAGCGCTTTACTCAGAGAAAGATTTCACAGGCACTGTGTATGTTCACAGCAACCTCAACGACGTGTACGCAAGACTTTTCAGCCGCGCGAAGCTCTCGGTTGCCATTCTTGCCGCATCTCTTATCGTCGGCGTACTTATAGCTCTTCTTGCGCAGAGACTTTTGAGCCGCCCGATACTCGCGCTTCTGAAAACAATTCAGCTTGTCGGCCAGGAGAAGGATTTTTCCCTGCGCGCGCAAAAGCTGGGACAGGATGAGATTGGACTGCTCGTGGAAGGCTTCAACGACATGTTGAAGCAGATCGAAGAACGGGATGAAATGCTCGCGCAGTACCGGGACAAACTGCAGGAGGAAGTCGATCTCCGCACTCGTGAACTGCAGGAAGCGCTCTCTGCTCTTACCGAAAGTGAAGAGCGGGTGCGGACTATAGTGGAAAGTGCAGGCGATGGAATCCTCTCCTTCGATGCCGACGGCAAAATCCTCACAGTCAACACCGCTGCCTGCTCGCTTTTCGAGTATGATGCCGAAGATCTCAGAGGAAAGAGTTTCGCCGTTTTGAGCTACGAATCGCACTCGAAACGCACAGGGGTGGAAATCCTGCATCATCTTGCTTCCAGGGCGAGGGAAAATCCGGTCATCGGACGCGAGTTCAAGGGCATTACTCAGCATGGACGTATCTTCCCTGCCGAATTGACGCTGACCAGATACAATGTGAGCGGGAAAGAATTTTTTTCCGCTATTCTCAGGGATATAACTGCCAGGAAAGAAGCGGAGGCCCAGCTGGTGCGCGCAAAAGAGGCGGCAGAAAGCCTCGCTCAGGCGAAATCGGAATTTCTCGCGAATATGAGCCATGAAATCCGGACGCCCCTCAACGGAATTTCCGGCACGCTGCAGCTCCTTGCGAAGACAACTCTCGACGAAGATCAGCAGGAGCTGTGCTCAATCATGCGGGCTTCTACCAGCTCACTTCTGCGAATTGTCAATGATGTTCTCGAGTTTTCGAGACTCGACGCCGGAAAGCTTGCTCTCGAGAAGACGGAGTTTTCTCTTGTGGACAGCATCAAGAATGCTCTGGCGCCTTCATACCTCGAAGCGGAAAAAAAGAACATCTGGCTCAATACGGTTATCCGCGGAGAAGTCCCTGGTTATCTCGTCGGCGATCCATACCGTCTTGGTCAGGTGCTTCTCAATCTCGTGCATAACGCGATAAAATTCACTCCTGCCGGCGGAACTGTGTCTCTGACCGTAAGAAGGCCTGTAAAGAGCACGGCAAGTCTCATCCTTCAGTTCAGTGTGAACGATACGGGAGTCGGCATTCCTCCTGAGAAGATCGACGCTGTTTTCCAGGCCTTCACGCAGGTCGATACGTCATCGACCCGGAAGTTCGGGGGTACCGGTCTTGGGCTCAGCATAGCCTCGAGGCTCGTACATCTCATGGATGGCGACATCTGGGTTGAAAGCGAGGTTGGAAAAGGGAGCACATTTCATTTCACGGCATGTTTTGAAGAAGGGAGAGATCCGAAATGGGACGAAAAGCCGCAGGCTTCAGCTTCGGAAGCTCACCAGTCATCTCATGCGCATTTCGACAAACTCCGTGTGCTGCTGGTGGAAGACAACCTCATCAATCAGAAGATCGGGCGGCGTTTTCTCGAGTCTCTGGGATTCAATGTGAGCGTGGCCGAGAACGGAAAGAAAGCGCTTGAACATATCAAGTCCAATGAATGCGATCTTCTGCTTATGGACTGCCAGATGCCGGAGATGGACGGCTTCACTGCTACGCGTATGATCCGGGAGAAGGAACTGGAGGAAAGACTTCCGCGGATCCCGATTATAGCAATGACCGCTCATGCTCTGAGCGGAGATCAGGAGCGATGCCTCGATGCCGGAATGGACGACTATATTCCAAAGCCATTCGAGGAAGAAGTCCTGGCTGAAACACTCGAGCGGGTGGTCGAGCGTTTCGAACTGGGACGCAGAAGCCACCTCCGCGGCGGAAATGCGTGATTCACCCGGCTAAAACGTATACAGCACCTGGCCGTAGACTCCGCGCTCGATCATTGACTGATCATAATGAGCCATTTCAGGCGCATATTCCTTCGTGTCAGGCCGCAAAAGGTTCTGACCCACTACTGACAGTTCCAGATTCCTGACCGGGCGATATGCAAGCTTGAGGTCCAGCTGTGTATAGGCCGGAATATCGATAGCCGGTATGTCGTCGACGAATCGGAACTGAGCGTTGAACTGAACCTGCTCACTCAGGTCGAACATCGCGCGGAAATTAACTTCGTTCGGAACGTATCTCCTGATGTCATCCTTGACCGCCAGATCTGTGCCGCCGTCTGTGAGCCACCGTGTGAAGTGCATATAGGAATACGCCGCTGCGAGACGGACCCGGTCGACGGGCCGGTAATCGACGGCAATTTCAGCTCCGACGCTCTCGCTGTCAGTTTTATCATCCTTCTGGTAGGGGACTACGAGCACGGGCCTGCCCTGTATGACCTCCACAAAAGGCATCCCCGCAGGTTCATCGTCATAGGCGTTGTTTCTGTGAATGAAATAAGTGGTTAAGTCGAAGTTCAAGTTGTCAGTGACCTGTCGTTTGTAACCCACCTGGTAAGTGGTGCTGTTGATGGTGTCAAGGTACGGGTTTGCCATGTAACGGACGAGTCCTGTATCAAGCCCTCCCGTCTCGAAAGGATCAAGCGGCAGAGTTGTGATGTTCGCGGTGCCGTCGACTTCTCCTCTGGAAGGGAAGCGGATGGCCTGTGTGAACGATGCCCATATCGTGGAATTCTTCGAAGGGGTGTAAAGAATACGCGCATCCGGAGAGAATGCTGCTCCGGACCAGTTCACCCACTCATACCGCTCGCCGGCGGAGATAGAGAGGAGATTTTTGATAAGCTGCGCCTCGCCCTGAATATATGCCGAGCGGCGCTGAAATCCCCGCGATCCAGGTTCGAAAGAGTACACTTCATGTCCCTGTTCAGTATCATTGATGAACTTATGCTCGCCGCCGAAAGTTATGTCGAGCCATTCAGTGGCTGCGAGGCTGTGCTGTCCTTCGATGTCGAATATGTGGTAGTCGTTCATGAATAAAGCGGTGTTGCCGTGCCAGTATGTAAAGTACCCCTGAAGCATGGTTTCGGAGCGATCGTCCCAGGTATGGGTATAGCGGCCGACTGTGTTGGCGCTGGTTACGTAGTCATTCCTCTCAATCCGGTCGAATGTCCCGGGCATGTCGAATGACGGGACGCCGAGAGCCTGCTTTTTCTTTCCGCCCACTACATCGCCCTGCCACGTAAAAAGATCCTGCGTCGAAAGATCAGTGTCGGTCCGGAAGCCGAACTGGCCGTGAGTGTCTCTGTCGTAAGCGGGCCCCCCCGTCACCAGTTCCGAATTGCCCAGTCGTCTTCCAAGCGCATAAAGCCTGTATGATGTGTCTCCGAAGGCGCCGCCGTAGCGCCCCGCAGCGTATCCCCGTTCTTCCGATCCTACCCGTCCCCTTGCGAGCGCGCCCTGGGTCTTGGAGGCGGACTTCGTTATGATGTTTACTACTCCTTCAACAGCGTTGTTGCCCCAGAGGACGGAGCCCGGACCTCGAACTACCTCTATTCTTTCTATGTCGTCAAAGAGATAATTAACGAGAGTCCAGTTCGTAACCGAGCCGATTTCATGGAGCACGCTTCTTCCATCTACAAGAACAAGTATGTCGCCGTTGAACACGCGGACTTCACCCCTCGATCCGACTGCAAAAGGGCTTAATTCGTTCGAGTTGTCGATCTGAAACACATGGAATCCCGGAACCAGCCGGAGAAGTTCAGGAATCGTTGTCGCCCCCGATCGCCTGATATCATCCTGCGTGATGACAAATACCGGCGCCGCCGATTTTGCAACGGTCTGTGATCTTCTTCCCGCAGTAACGATTGACATGTCGAGAATCTGATCGAGGGGTTGTTCCCAGGAGATTTCGTTCTCAGTCTGCGCGAACGAGACGTTCGCGGCGAGGGCAACGATTGAAAGTGTCAGAAAAATATTTGCGGCATACTTCCGTTTCATAAGGGCGTCCTCCATCCTGAAAGGCTGACTACTCACGAAAGCTGAATCTTTCCAGAAAAATAACCCGAAGAATTCCGATGCAGAAAGCCCGAAAAATTCTGCCGGAAAGAACAAAAAAATCAACGGGGGACGAAAGTGGAAAAGGAAAGCCAATCAGTTGAAATGCTTATGCTTCTTTTCAGGTTCCCCTCAGACCATCTCCAGTTCCCTCTCGTACGCCCTGTTGATCAGATAATTTCTCCCGAGCGCCTTTGCGAGAGGATCCGTTTTCTCGGGGCAGAAACCATAATGAAGCCTTCTTCTCCATCCTTCGGCATATCTGAACTTTTTCGAGAGGCTTCCAATCTGCCGCGCGAAACTCTCCATAATCCTAAGGTACGCGTTCATTTTCTGGGAGACTTCGAGCCATGACTGCTGGCTTTTGTGCCGCCCGAGCGCTTCGATTTTTTCATCGAACACCGGAGTCACGTTTACAAAAGATCCGGGAATTATACGCTTCCTCAAGGGATCGCGAAGCCCATGCGGCATCGCATGATAGACGGTGACATCAGCGTCGACCGGGGCCCGCGCAGGCATTGTCTTGAAGTTCCGCATGCCCCGGACAAAAGCAGCGCTGACTGCGAGCCTGCATGCGTTGGTGTGATCCTCCATATAATCGACGGGAGAGGGGACAAGGAGGATCTCAGGCTTCACATCGCGCATCACCGCGGCGAGTTTCCTGAGCGTCCTGTCCCCATAGTAAATGTCAAGGTCGTCGACAAGGCTCGGGTGATATACGGCGCCAAGCACTTTCGCCGCTGCCCGGCTTTCCTTTTTGCGGATAGCGGCGGTTTTTGGTCCGGAGAATTTGTCGCCGCCGCACGAGCCGTTGGCGATGTTGAGATAGTGCGTCTCAAAGCCTGCTTTCCTGAGGAGGAGCAGCGTTCCTGCCATCATGAACTCGATATCGTCAGGGTGGGCGCCGACAGCCATGGCGATTTTCGGCTTCATAGGTTTCTCCTTAAAATAACTCTGGAATTCAAGGCAAAAGGAATATATACAGAATCTTCGATTAGATAAAGCACGGAGGATCTATGGTTGACGTTGGAATTCGAAGCGGCGACAGCGGCAAGAAGGAGAAGATTTCCGGGATTCTGAACGGAATTGTCAGTGATAACAGGCGCGACATCGCAGGGAAGGAGATTTACAGGGGACATGCCTGCGAGTTCAGCCCATATGTCGAAGGAATCAGAGGGAATGTCAGGAAAGGAATCGGAACAACTCCTGACCGTCTGACCACTCCGAAAAAGCACTGGGATCCCGGCTTCCATCTCGAGCTTGTCGAGGACACAGCCCAGCACAATTATGTTCTTGCAAACCGAATATTCGCGCAGCTTCGAAAACACACATCGGAAGGAAGGCCTGTCATTTACATTACTCCTGTCGGACCGATGGGCCAGTACGCAGTGCTTGCCGACCTCATCAATAACATCGGCGGTGTGGATACAAGCCTGATTTATCCCTTCGCGATGGATGAGTGGTCCACAGAGGACGGAACATCTATTTCGCAGACTGAGTATCCATACATGTCGAGTTTCAGAGCAGACATGGAAGAGCAGTTTTACGGACTGCTGAGGGGCTCAGGGAAGATCCCGGAAAAGAATTTGAGCTTCGCTGCGGATGAAGGACTTCTTCAGTATCCGAAGAAGATACAGGAGCTTCTCGACAAAGGAGCTGCCGCAATCATTACCGGTGGTGTCGGAAAAATCGGACATGTCATGTTCTGGGAAGGAACATTCGGCGCGCGTCTCGGCGATGATCTCGCTGAAGAGGTTATGTGGATTCGGGGCGCTCCTCTCACGAATCAGACAATGGATCAGAATGAGACGACTTCGTCGGCATCTGCGCCGGTGCCTGCATTCGCAAATACCATAGGCCTCGGCCTTATCTGCATGCTTCGCGATTACGGTCGGAAGAATAAGGGGCTGGTGAGCGCGTACTTTGGTCTCGACAACGACGAAGAGCCGCTCAAATGGCAGCGATACATCGCTCAGGTTGCTCTTTCGATGGAGAAGGAGGACTCAAGCCTTGCAGTGAGCTATATTCCGACCATTCCGGGCGGTTTTATCATGGTGCAGAGCCACGTTTACAGGAGTTTCAGTGTGGCGTCGAAGTGACAAGCCGTCTCGAGCGTAACCAGAGATTGCCACGGGCTCACTGCGCGAAGCCCGTGGCAATCCGGATCTGCAGAATCTAGACGGATCCACCCGCAGTCTTCACCCAGACTCCGCTTTTTTCATCCTGCGACCAGTTTGCCGGCAACTTTGCTGATTGACGCTTCCAGCCTTTTGCGATTCGCGCCTGTGTGGCTTCCCAGGACTGAATGCCGCCGAGAGCGTCGGCAGCTTCGACATTGCACGCGCCGACTGCAGTAGCTGAACTCGCGGTCTCGTAAAGCGGGCAGCCGCGCACGAGGGCGGAGACGAATCCTGCTATCGTCGCGTCTCCTGAACCCGTCGTTCCGACGCACTCAACCTGGAAGCATGGCGACCAGACTTCCCTGTCCGCCCACGACGATGCGTCGACCTTTGCGCGACCAAGAGTGTCAAGCCGTGAAGAGCCTGCGGTTTTTACGAACAGGCCCCGATCCCCGAGTTTCAGGCCGACTATTCCTGCGCCCATATCGATCATCTGCCGGCCGATGTCGCTGAGAAGTTCAGGCGTAACAAGCGGCAGGATGCTCCTGCCGCCCGCGGCAGCTTCGAGTTTCCTGTATTCCTCTCTTCTCAAAAGGAAGAGAGATTCCTCGATGCTCGGCATGAAAAGGTCTGTGAGGGGAAGGACCTTTGTCAGGATTCCTTTCCAGTCGGCTTTGCCCGCTTCAGAGGCGCCGTCGGGGAACGCCATATCGAGCGATGTGGTTGTTCCCGATTCCTTCGCAATCTGGTAAATCTCGCGAAGCTCATTTCCGCCGTCGATGAACATCCGGCGCATGAGAGGCGGGTATCCAAAGTGAAAAAGAGCCGCATCTTTCAGAAGTGAGGGGTTTATGTCCTCAGGCCCGAAGTCGTCATTTGCGCCGGGGCAATGGAGGAATATGCGGTCAGTTCCGGGCGGGCTGATAACGACGGTATATGATGTGCTTATGGACGCTTTGCTCACCATTCCCCCGAGCAGGCCTTCGCCGATTCCCCCCACAATCTGGCGCACGACATCGCCGAACGGATCGGCGCCGATCTTTGCCGCAAGCTTCGTGGGAACGCCAAGCTTGTGAAGCACTATTCCTGTGTTCGAAACGGGACCCCCGGTTGAAAACGAAACAGGGCCGACTACTGTAAGCTTTCCCGGCTGGAGGAATTCATGGATGCTTCCGGGCGGGAGTTTACCGAGATCGGGAAACACGTCGAGACAGATATGACCTGCGACCACTACTGAAGGGACCATAGCATTCTCCTTACCGAATCAATTAATTGAGAAACCGGGCGTAGTCACTGACCAGCAGGTGCAGAGGATCTTCGTCTTCCTGAATCTCCGGGAACCGCCCGACAGGTTTGTTGAACCTGTTGTCGTTTGAATCGTCATTGACGAGCGACACTTCGCCGACGAGCACCTTTTTCTCCGCTCCCTGGAACTCATGATAGCACCGCTGAACCAGCGTGACGCTCTCGCCGGGAGCAAGTGAAATAGTCCCGCCCGCTGCGACTTCGCGCACAACTCCATCTGTCGAAATCTTTACCGGCGTCGATTTGTCGAGCTGCTCGCCGTCAGTCGCGTTGTAGAGCTGAATAACGAGTTTTCCGCCGCCCCGGTTTATGATGTCTTCCATTTTGCTCCAGTGGAAATGCATCAGGGTGATCTGGCCGACTTCGACGATCATTATTTTTTCCGCGTACATTTTTCCGGTCTTGTTCGTGAAATTTTCGGGTCTGCCGTTCCTGAGCGTGAACAGGAAAAGTCCGCACTTTTTGAAGTCTCCCGAACCAAAATCCGTAATATCCCAGCCGAGGCCGCTTTCGATTATTTCAGATGCTTTCGCCCTGTTTTTCTTCCAGTCTGCCGGGCTCCAGTAGGCAAACGGAGGGAGGAAAAATCCCCGCTCCTGAATAAAGCTGTCAGCCTGCCGGATGATTGAGTTGATTTCGGAACGCTTCATATGCCCTCCTTTTCGATTTGAAGGACTGATTTAACACGGTTTTTGCATGTATGCAAAAGGTACGCAGGCATTCCCCGCCGGGACGGAAATTCCACAGATTATTCCCGGCAATTAAGACCGGCCTAAAGATCAAACCTTCCGGCTGCTTCAGGCTGATACAGCACACCCGTTATCCTCAGTCTCCTTTTCTTTCCCGATGGAACAGGCCACTCAATCTCATCGCCTGTCGAAAGGCCGAAGATCGCGGCGCCGACGGGAGCTGTGATGGATACCTTCCCCGACTGCGCGTCGGCAGATCCGGGATAAACGAGAGTGACTTCAACCTCCTCCTGAGTATCCAGATCGAGGAATTTCACCTGTGAATTCATCGTGACAACGCTTGGAGGCACTTTTTCCGGACTGACCACGGTGGCGGCCGAGAGCTCATCCGCAAGAAGATCCAGAGTTGGAGAGCGGCTTCCCTCCAGAATTTTCTCCAGTCTCTGGAGATCGAATTCAGTTACGTACACTCTTCGGTTCATCGGCATGTGTCATCTCCCCAGGAATGGTTAAATCACTTCAGCCAGCCATAAAAACGGATCTTCCACCCGGTTCTTTATGTACTGAAGAAACGCTGCAGCCGGAGCGCCGTCGTTAAGGCGGTGATCAAACGTCAGGCTGAGCCACATCATTTTCCGCACGCAAAGGGCCCCGTCTTTAACAGCAGGACGCTCCTTTATGCGGCCAAGTCCGAGAATTGCGGTCTCAGGAAGGTTCAAAATCGGCGTAAACGAGTCAACCTCGAACATGCCGAGATTCGTTATCGTGAATGTGCTTCCGCTCAGTTCCTCTTTCGACGCCTTGCCGCTTCTCGCCTTATCGATCACAACGCGAAGTTCCCGTGCAGCCTGGCCGATGGACTTCTGATCCGGGTTGCGGACGACTGGCACGAGGAGGCCGCGTTCTGTGTCCACAGCAAGCGCGACATGCACTTCCTGCAGGAAGTGGATCATACCGGCCTGTTCATCAAGGCGGGCGTTCATAGTGGGGAACTCACGGAGCGCCCTTGCGCAGAGCTTTATGAAAAGATCGTTGTATCCGATGGTAAGACCCTCGCCAAAGCTCGATTTGATACGCTCGCGCATTGCGGCGAATTCAGTCGCGTCAGCTTCCATTGTAAGAGTGACAGGCGCAGTTGTGGCATGGCCCTCAAACATCCGGCGGGCGATAACTGCGCGGACGCCATCCATTGGCTTTGTCTGCCCCGTGAAGTCCTGTCGAAGGGAGGTGGCCACAGGAGCATTAGCCGCTCTCGGCGCTGAAACAAGAAACGCCTTTACGTCGTTTTCGATAATACGTCCCTGATGGCCGCTCCCCGTCACAGACTCAATTGCTATCCCATGCTCACGGGCAAGCTTTCTTGCACGAGGGGAGGCAAAGACGCGATCACGCGCGGAAATGTCAGCTGCCTGTTTATCAGGGACAACATAAAGCGGGGGCGCGGCTGTTCCTGCCTGAACCACAGCAGCCTGAGGGGCGACTGTTTTTGCAGGCTCAGCGGCTGCAGCAGGAGCGGGCGCGGCCTTTGCAGCGCCGCTGTATGAAGAGATATCTTCATCGGCAGTCTTTGTAATCAGTCCCACTACCGCCAGTACCGGCGCTGTTTCTTTCGCCGGGACGAAAATCTTCCGCAGCACGCCGTCCGCGCCGGCCTCGACTTCCAGCGTCGCCTTGTCCGATTCGATCGAAAACAGAGCTTCGCCTTTTTTTACGGCGTCGCCTTCTTTCTTGAACCACTCCACTATCTGTCCCTCGTTCATGGTTTCACCCATGACAGGGAGGATTACTTCCGTGATCATCTTTGCAGTCTCCTTCTTATTGCAGCGCTTTGCGGATACCAGCCATCACCGCGTTTGTGTTGGGCACAGCAGCATCTTCGAGCGGCTCGCTCATCGGCACAGGCACATCGGCCGCGCACACGCGGACGACAGGCCCGTCAAGATAATCGAAGAGCTCTTCCTGAATTCTTGCCGCAAGTTCGCTTGCGAACGAACTGTTGCGATAGCTTTCGTTGATGCAGACCACCCGGCCGGTCTTCTTTACCGACTTTGCGATTGTCTCCATATCGAGAGGTTTCAGAGTGCGAAGATCGATTACTTCAGCGCTTATCCCTTCGCTCTCGAGTTTTCCTGCGGCTTCGAGGGCGCGGAAGACCATGCGTGAATAGGTAATAACTGTAACATCGCTTCCTTCACGCTTCACGTCGGCGACACCGAAAGGAATTATGTAATCCTCTTCCGGAACGAGGCCTTCCATTCCGTACAGCATCTTGTGCTCGATGAACATCACAGGATTGTCGTCGCGGATAGCGGCTTTGAGCAGCCCCTTTGCATCATAAGGCGTCGCCGGCATCACAACGTAAATACCGGGGAAGTGAGTCCAGAGAGCTTCGAGAGACTGTGAATGGTGAGCCGCAATACAGCGTCCTGCGCCGCCCTCCGTTCTTACCACCATAGGCACGATGGTTTTTCCGCCGAACATGTAACGGTTCTTTGCGCCCTGGTTCGCAATCTGATCCATTGCAAGAGGAGTGAAGTCCACGTACATGATCTCAGCGACAGGTCTCAGACCGCTCATCGCGGCCCCAACTGCCGCGCCGCCGATTGTTGCCTCTGAAATCGGCGTATCACGGACGCGCTCCTCGCCGAATTCGTGAATCAGATCGCGGGTCGCGCCGTACGCGCCGCCGTAAAGTCCGATATCTTCACCGAGCAGGAAGACCCGCGAGTCATGCTTCATCTCCTCGCGAAGCGCCTCCTGTATGGCCTGCCAGTACCGGACCTTGCGGGTTCCCGGACCGGCTTGCCTGCAGAGAGTCCGGAGTTCTTCTTCGCGGGCGATATCTTTCGCGTTCCACTTGAAAGGCGTGTAAACGAAATGCTCGAGTTCCTCCACCGGCGGAGTGGGGGACGCCATTGCGAAATCGGTGGCGACCTGAATCGCCTTCTGAGTTTTCTGTTCGACAGCATTGATCTCTTCCTGAGTTGCGATGCCGTAATCGACAAGGCGCTGCGCAAAGGCGGGAATCGGATCCTTCGCCTTCCAGGCAGCTTCTTCCTCCTTTGTCCTGTAAATACGCGGATCGGAGCGGGAGTGCCCGTACCATCTGTAAGCCTTGCACTCGATCAGTGACGGCCCTTCGCCGCGGCGGGCGTGGTTCACGCCCGTTGTGACTGCTTTCCTCACGGCCATGACATCCATGCCATCTACTACCTGGAAAGGAATGCCGTAAGCCTGGCCGCGATCCGCGAGATCGAGTTTCGCAGCAGCGCCCGAAATGGGCACTGACATTCCGTAGAGGTTATTCTCGATAATGAAGACAACAGGGAGTTTCCAGAGTGCGGCAAGGTTGAGTGATTCATGGAAATTGCCGGTGTTGGTCGCGCCGTCACCGAAGAAGCAGAGCACTACTCTTCCCGTGCCGAGCATCTTCTGCGCGACGCCTGAGCCGGTTGCGACGGGAATGTTTCCGCCGACAATACCGGTAGCCCCGAGGTTCCCTTTCTCGACGTCGGCGATGTGCATCGAACCGCCCCGGCCAAGGCAGTAGCCTGTCGCCTTTCCGCAGAGTTCGGCCATCATCTTATTGTAGTGTTCCTGACGCGCTTCTTCGCTCTTTGCAAGAGACGCGCCTCTTGCATGGCAGTGTCCGTGTCCGCGGTGCGTGCTTGTAATGACATCGTCGTCGTTGAGGACGGAAACCGCGCCTACTGCGATTGCTTCTTCGCCTGCATACAGGTGTGAAGCGCCCTTAATCACGTTCTTCCCGAGCAGATCGTAAACCGTCTCTTCAAACAGGCGAATCTCCCACATCTGCCGGAGCAGTTCGAGGGCTCCTCTTTTGTCCAGATCAATACTTTCCCTGCCGGCTTCGCGAATTGCGTCCGCCACAGATCTTGTCTTTGTTGTCGTCATTACTTTACTCACTGTTCATTGCCTCTTCTGCATTCACAAATTTCCCGATAGTGACTATACACTAATTGGCCAAGCTCTTCATCTCCAGCGATTCCACATACTTTGGCCAGCGTTTTTTCAAATCCGTTCGTTTTCAGCCGTACCTGGAGTTCAACAGCATGGGGGTCGTCCGGATTTTTGTAAGCAAATCCGGCAGCTATCCCGCGCGCCAGCGCTTCCGGCCGGATCCCGTGTTTCAACGCCAGCCGGGCGGCGCCGACCAGCCTGTCTCCGGGGGCAAGTTTTCTGAGAACATCGCGCGCGAGCCGGTCGATCGGGTCGGCAAGCGCGCGGTTGCTGTAGCGGAGAAGGAGATAATCGACATGCTCCTGGAAGGCGACCGGCTCGAACTTATGCTCGGCAATGAGCGCGCGTCCGGCTTCATCAAGCGCTTTGAGAACCTGCTCCTTGATTGAATGATCTTCGACTGCTTCGTATCCGAACTGATAGCCCGCGAGATGTCCAAGGAAGCCGAGCATCGCGTGAGAGGCGTTGTGAATATAAAGCTTGCGATCCGTGTATGCAGTGAAAGGCGCCACGGGCTTCATCCCGGCAATCTGCGGGATGGTTCCGGCAAACGCGTCGCGATCTACAGGGAGAACTTTGTAGGGTTCTGCGCAGATGCGGAGGATGTCTTCAGCCCGCTGCCCGGGCGTCGGGACGGGAGACATGCGGGCGATTACTGCGGGCACGAAACCCGCCTGGCTGTCGAGGAGCGGTTTGACACGGGCCGGAAGCTTCTCTTCGACGAATCTGCGGAGCATCTCCGGAGCATCGTGCAGATTCTCGCAGAGAATTATGTTTACAGGAGGAGCTTTTGCGTCGACTCTGAGGGAAATGCCCCTGGCAATTGATCCGGCTATGTGCTGCAGCGCGCGTGCCCCGACTGCTGTGGCCATGATGGACGCTTTTGACACTTCCTCAGCCACAGAGTCCACCGATCTTCCATCGACTGCGCGGACGGGAGAAATCCGGATATCTTCGGTTTTCTCGATTCCCGCGAGCCTCAGAGTGTAATATTTCGCCTCTGTGAGAGCCGATACGAGTTCCTCATCCACATCCACAAAAACGACTTCATATCCTGATTCACTGAAGAGCTGACCAAGAAAACCACGTCCGACGCTTCCCGCGCCGAAGATCACTGCGCTGTTTCTTTTTTCCATATTCACACATTTCATCCAATGGGGGTTGTTCGGGATGAGATACACCGCCCCCGGCAGTCTATCTCATCTCCTGACCGCCCGTCACGTTAATCGCCTGGCCTGTCATGTAACTCGACTGGTCCGATGCCATAAACGCGACAACATTGCACACATCCTCATATCCGCATCCGCGCTTCATGGGCACCTGGTCCACATACTTCTGCTTCACTTCTTCTTCAGTGATGCCCCATTTCCGGGCGTACTGCCTGAAGAGAGAATTCGGCCCGTCGTTCCAGAGCGGCGAGTCGAGGAGATTGCCGGGGCAAATCGCGTTCACCCGGACTCCGAACTCAGCAAGCTCGAGAGCAATGCTCTGAGTCAATCCGATTCCACCGAATTTGCCCGCAGCATACGCCGAGTTCTTGAAGCTCCCTTTCTTTCCCGATTTAGAGTTTATCTGAATAATCGAACCGCTTTTCTGCGCTTTCATGATGCGGGCCGCATGTTTTGCGCAGAGGAAATATCCGAAGAGATCCACGTTGAGCACTTGCCGCCATTTTTCAGCGGGAAACTCGTCGACAGCTTCCGCGATAAGAATCCCTGCGTTTGCGACGAGAACATCGAGCCTGCCGTACTCATCCACGGCCCGTTTCATAAGGGCTTCAACCTGCGCTTCGTCTGTGACATCAACCTTCATCGCAAAGGCTCGAAGCCCTGTTTCCGCCGTAATCTCAGAAGCAGTCTTTTCGGCGGCAACCGTGTTTATGTCGCCGATTATTGTGCGGCTGCCGTCGCCCGCAAGCCGTCTGGAGATTGCAGCTCCGAGCCCCTGAGCTCCTCCGGTAATAACCGCGACTTTACCCTCAAGTGGTTTTTTCATGTGGTTTTACACCTCAGGGCAGCACGATTTTCAGAAATTCCGCTTCAGCTTCATTGGTCCACTCTCGTCCATTGCGGAGCTTTGCATGAACAGAAGGGAGCTTCTCTTTAAGGTCGCACACAGCCGTGAGCGGAAATTCCCTGATGTTCGGGTAGATGACGATCTTCCCCGGAAAAGTAGTCGCTTTTACAGCCTGAAGCCCTTCTTTTGAAGCGCTCAGCGAGCCTATGGCTCCCACGGATCTGTTCGGCGAAAGAGTCCCTGATTCTGTCTGTTCCAGCATGTACTGAAGGTCCGCAATCTTCGAGCCCGACTGGCCGATTATCCTCGTGTTCTTCAGAAAAAAATCACCCGCGTCGATGTTCGCCATGGTTCCGCGCGCGACGCCCGCGAATACATTCATAACTCCTCTCGGGGCGAGGAAGGTTTCGGCCTGCTCAATCACCGGCACAACAGGGGCGAGCACGATAATATCGTCAAAGCCTGTGCTCTTCATCGCTTCGAGTTTTGCCGCGTCTTCAGGTTTTGTCGAATTGAGGCAAATGAAGGTTATTCCATTCTGCTTTGCTTCTTCCTCATAGGCATCCCGCATGTCGGACAGTCTTTCATCGCTGATGTCGGTGCAGACAATAGTTGCCGGCCTCTCCTTAATCTGAATTGCGCGCTGCACATGCATTCTTCCCATCGGGCCTGCGGCTCCCATGAAAAGGGCCCTGCCTCCCGGCAGAAGCGTCGATCTCACCGGAATTTCGCTGTATGCGAGGGCTATATCAGTTCCCTTATGCCCGGCGAACATCAGGTCGTCATAGTGGATCCTTCCGACATCGAGGCTCACCGCCCGGCTGAGCGGTTTCTCGCTCATCAGTATGAAGGCGCCGTGCGCCGCGAGGCGAGGGGCTGCGGCTTCGATGATTTCAGGCGCCGGAGCGAGAGCGACTATATCATCGATGCTCTCCGCGCCTGGATTTGAAACGTCTTCGGTGCCTGTCACCTCGATTCCGAGTGCCTTTGCCTGAGCGCGCACCCATGTTTCCAGATCCGAAGGCACGCTGGTCAGAATAACGCGCGCAGGATGGGACTTTGAATCGAATCCCCGGCCTATCGAGAATTTGCGGCCGGCTGCTTCCGGCGTTCCGATAATCCATGTGATTCCGCCGTTCTTCAACGCCGTGCGGTAATGGAGGTTGTAGGCGGCGATTACGCACGTCCAGGGTTCGGTGAGGGCGCTTTCCGCGTATCCTGTCTCCGGCTTGAGCGGAAGAAGATAGTTGCCTTCATCGCCGTTTAGAATTCCCTCCTGGATTATCGCGTACTGGGAGAGCCCCCCCTGGAACATATAGCCGTATGCCAGATTGACGCCCTTAATATAGATGTCGGCCTGAATAATGAAGCGGTCGCCCGGCCCGTACTGGTCTTTGAGGTTCTTTCCCGCCTGCACAACTGTCATTGAAACTTCGTGACCGAGCACCACAGGTTCTTTTTTGATATCCCGGTAAATCCTCGGGTGATTCTGACCGAGATTGATGACCTTTGTGTCGGAGAAGCAGAGCCCGCATGCATCGTGCCTCACCAGAAGTTCATCGGGGCCCGGAGCCGGAGTGTCGACTTCTATCGGTTCGCCGTTCAGCCCGAGATTTTCGAAGCCTGCTCCATATAGAGGCCACAGGATCGTTTTCTCCGGGATTTCGCTCCGCGCATTTTTATATTCAGCAAGTTTATCCGTCATTGTTGTCAGTCCCTGTTTACTTGTTTAATCTTGAAAGAATTTCTTTTGGAGTCATTGCAGGACTCAGGCTATCGATCTGTGTTCTCCCCGCATCGCCCGGTTCGATAAGACGGCCCGCCTCGGCATAAAAAGCGTTCTTATCCCTCCGTCCCGGCAGGGACGTGTCCGCCCACTCGCTTTGATATCCCATGCCAAGCCGGCGTTCCATGACCGTGTGGCCGTAAATGAAGTACCCGCCGTCAAGGAAGACGTCAAGGTGAGGGGATAGAGCCGCAGAGCTGAAATCATCGACGAACTTCTGCCCCGGGCTGTTCATTTCAGTGCCGCCGAGCACCGGCAGATCGAGAGACTTCGCAAGTTCAATAACCTCATTCAAGTTCCGGGTTTTTACTGCCCGCTCCGTTTCATCCTTTATGTTCCAGTTCCTGTCAGGGACGATATTGAGCGCACACACTCCCTTGTCCATCAACAGAGCAAGGAGTTCTCCCATCGCTTTCTCGCCTTCGGTGGTCCCGTCAAGCCATGCGGCACATGGAATCGCGCCGCATGCAACCGTGAGCGCATTGACCTCTTCAACGGATGGAAATGAATCCGGATCAGGTTCAATGTATCCCGCGCCGCCTTTCTTCATAAGTCTGCCGCGAATTTGATTCTGGAAAGCTGCCGGGTCCTCCTGCGGCGGAGCGCCGAGTTTTTCCGTCCAGAAAGCCGTAGTATCGGGAACCAGACGTTTCGCTGCTTCTATATACGCCCGTACGATGTGACGTTCAGTAGGATTTCCCGCAGGCGTCAGCGGCATGACATCGTGAGTATAGTCAACGCCGGCATTTTCGAGGAACGAGTTT
>CAYQVO010000019.1:53242-60457 GCA_964421085.1 uncultured Bdellovibrionales bacterium
ATTATGGAACGGTTCCGGGCATGTGAGCGTGTCCGCATAGCGCTGAGGATCGGTTCTGCATCAGCCGGGACAAACGCCGAGCTGAAGCCGATCCCCATATAGTAAGCCACGCCGGGCTCTCCCGGCGAGTTGATGACCTGTGTCGCAAATTCGGGGATAAACACGCGCGTCTCTATTCCGGCGCTGCCCCGGATTCCGGTCATCTCGGATGCGGCGAGAAATTCCTCGACGCCATCTATGACGTCAAAATCGACGATTCCGAACAGAGGCACTCCCGCTTCGCGGGCGAGCCATGCAATATGAGTGGGGGAATACCCCTCTGCATTGAACGAGAAGAAGGAATGCGCATGCATGTTCACGGAGCGGCCAAACACAGCAGAGGGGGCGCTTTTGAGAAGAACCCTGAGGGCGTTAAGCCGCTTCTGCGGGGCGAAGTTGTCAAGATCAGCCGCAAGTTCCGCCCGGGCTGCAGGGCTCATTGCGGCGCTCATGGATGTCATCTCGTTCCCCAGTGTTTCCGTCTGTATATCTCGTCGGGCCGGGTGTGAATGCGGTCGATTGTCTTTGCAGTGAAAAAATTCGGCCCGCCGAAAGAATGTGTCGCCACAAGAATCCGGAATGCCTTTACGCACATGGCGGTGATGTTCTCAACGTCTTTCGAAGACTTCCCAAGTGCTATCAGGCCGTGATTCTGCATAAGGATGACTTTTGGCACCTCATTATAGTGATCCATATATTCAGAAATTTTCTCCTGAACTTTCCTGGCAAGGGGAAGACCAGGATCCGTGTAGGGAACATAAACCGAGGCAGGACCGCAGTAGACGATTTCATCCGGAAAGAGTCTGCCTGAGACCGCTTCTTCAGCCATCTTCGAGCACAGAATGGCGTTTGCGGCTGTAGGATGAGTGTGGCCGACAAAGTTCACGCCTTCGAGCCGGAGCGCAAGGGCGTGAAGAACAGTCTCAACAGACGGGTGTCCCGGAGCCTCCCGGTCCGCCTTTGCTGCTGAAAGGCCTGCCTTCACGCCTCCATCGTCCAGATCCTGATCGAGGAGGGAGAGGGCCTTGTCGAAGCGGACACGAACGAAGCCTTCACTGGTTATCGTGCGGAGTTCCGTTCCGCTGGCTTTCACCCAGAAGGTCTCGTCGTCAGCTCTGGCCGAGGTATTGCCTTCGCCAAGCATTACAAAGTCAAGCCCCGGCTCTCCCAGACGGTTGGACATCGAAATCAACTGAGACAGTGGTGAATCGGACATGCAGGTTTCCTCCGTTTTGTGAGTGTATCATGAAGGGGAAAAAAAGGGGACGGTTCCTATTTCCGCTTCGGAAATAGGAACCGTCCCCTTTTTTTACATCACGCACCTGTCGTACGCTTCATCCCAGGGGCCGCTTGCTTCCGGTTCGTACGTCACCGGCTCGAATGACGCCCTGACAACCTCGCGCATGTCGGCGATTGATGAAAGCTCGCCAAGCGCGAGCGCCTGCATAAGAGCATTTCCCGCCGCAGTTGCTTCGACAGGCCCGGCGACGACCGTCTTGCCCGTTGCGTCAGCAGTAAAGCGGCACAGCATCCTGTTCTGCGAACCGCCGCCGATTATGTGAAGGGGACTGAGTCGGTACCCGAGAAGACCTTCGAGTTGCTCGAGTGTTTTGCGGTACTTCAGCGCAAGACTTTCAAAAATGCATCTTACGACTTCGCCTTTGGTTTCAGGCGGAGTCTGGCCGATCTTTCTGCAGTTTGCCGCTATCCTTTCCGTCATGTCGCCGGCCGGCGCAAATGCCGGATCGTCGACATTAATGAAGGCCTTGAACGCCGCAGCGCCTGAAGCCATATTCACAAGTTCGTTATACGAATGAGCATTGCCCTGTCTTTCCCATTCATTCCTGCACTCCTGAAGTATCCAGAGGCCGGTGATGTTTTTGAGAAACCTGAATGTTCCGCCGACACCGCCTTCATTTGTGAAATTGCATTCAAGGCTCCGCCTGTTGATGCACGGCGTTTGAATCTCAGCGCCAAGCAGCGACCACGTTCCCGAGCTTAGATACGCGAACTTGTCTGCGCTCGCGGGAACTGAAGCGACAGCAAGGGCAGTGTCGTGGCATCCAGGCGCTATGATGGATGCGCCGGCTGCTCCGAGTTCCTCGCCCAGCTCACTTCGGATTCCGCCGATCACCGTGCCGGGGGCAATGGTATCGGAGAAAAGCGAAGGAGCGATGCCGCACTTCTGGAGCATTGCCGACGCCCATTTCCCTTTGCGCGGATCGAAGCACTGCGATGTGGTCGCATCGCTGAATTCATTCGTCTGCTGCCCGCTCAGCCAGTAATTGATGAGGTCTGGAATCATGAGAAGTCTTTCAGCGCCGTCGAGCATCGGGGATTCGTTCAGCTTCAGAGAGATAAGCTGGTAGAGCGTATTAATCGGCATGAACTGAATGCCTGTTGTTTCGAAGATCTCCTCTTTCGGCACGAGGCGGAACGCTTCTTCGAATATTTCGGGACCGGGCCCGTTCCTGTAGTGATACGGATTCCCGATAAGTCCGCCCTTTCTGTCGAGAAGCCCGAAATCCACACCCCATGTATCGACACCGATACCGGCCAGTTTGCCCCCGCAGGAACGTGCGGCAAGAGAGATTCCCTTTCTTGCTTCGGCCCAGATATGAAGGATGTCCGTATGAAGTCCGTCCGGGAGGCGGACAGGAGCGCTCGCAAAGCGGTGCACTTCGGAAAGTGTGAGTTTTTTCCCCTCAAGCGAGCACAGCATTACCCGCCCGCTTTCTGCGCCAAGGTCGACTGCGGCAAGATACAGCTTACTCATATGTCGTCTCCAGGAAGTTCATTCAAATGGACAGGCCTGATTGCTCAGCGCGGTTCTGAGCATGGCGTCGCACATCACCACTGCGCGCTTTACCTCTTCGAACGGATTGTCAGTCCAGGCTTTCCAGCACTGGCCAACGTACAGAGTTTCGCCGGGATTGTGCTTGAGCCAGTTCGCAGCTGCAAAAAGGCCATCTCCTTCTTCTTCAATGAGCGCCCAGTTGCCCTTCCCGGCGACCCCGGGAGCAACATCGAGGATTGTGGTGAAAGGAACATCAGAAGCAAGCAAAGTTCCTTCGCGGACAGCGTGGACATCTTCAACAAGAGAGCGTGACGCCCTCGAGCCTCCGTTTGCATGGATCCATCCGAAGAAAAGCCCCGCATCTATGATCATCGCGATTGTATCTGCGACAGATACGCCGAGAGACATGGACTGGGCAAAGTGAGGCAGTATTCCCATCGCCTTTCTTCCGGCCTGCTCATTGAAACGGGTCGCCCATTCGATGGCCATTTGAGGAGTCGGGAAAACGCCCATAGCGCCGTCCTGTCTTGTCTGCCATTCCAGCACGAAGGGCAGACTTGTGGCCTTTACGACAGGAAGAAGGAACTCGTCGAACTTCTCCCAGGCCCGCTCGAAATCCACATTGTTTGTCCGGAACTCGTCTTTGCCGGGGCAGATTATTATGGAAAGAGGCTCCGAGGTGGCGCGCTGCAGTTCCTCGGCAGTCTCCACCACTTCGCTCAGCTCGGCATGCCACTCTCTGCGCTGCGGCGAATCTTCAGTCAGTATGACCCCTTTCTCGCGTCCTTCTCCCCAGAAGGGCATGTTGAGGACGTTCACGGGCGGATATTTCCCGTTTTTTATCCCTCCGGTCAGGTCGTCGAGAAAGATCGCCCTTTTGTCTTCGGAGGCATAAGATCTTCCTCTCTTTCTTGCTTCGGGACCCAGATGAAGCTGGATGGAGAGACCCTCGTTTCCAATCAGCTCGCAGGAAAGCTCATCGCTCAGGCGCTTCAGTTCCGTCAGTATTTCGCTGAAAGAGCGATCCTGAAGAACATTTGACCATACCCACAGACCTATCGACTGACGTACTCGCGGCAGTTTCTCTTCCATATTTCCTCCGCTGTCAACTCCGTTTTGCCATCACGTTTTCTTCGTAGTTCCGAATCTCATTCAAAACAGCCGGGCCGGCAGGCATGTCGTGTTTGAGGCAGTACATGTCCCAGACAGCGCCGAACGGGAGCTCGAGCCGGCGCTCGTTAATCGCAAGTTTTGTCATGTCGCAGCCGGCACTTTCCGCTTCGCAGAGAGCGGAGTACGGATCGAGCTTTGACCAGAGTATTGCTTTGCGCGATGCGCGTCCGCCCAGCACAAGCGACGCAATCGGCTGAGCACCCGGCTGGAAGAAGTCGTTCCCCCAGTAAACCGGCTTTCCGCTGATGCTGCTTCTGTTAATCTCGTCGGCAAGAAGATTGAGCCAGTCGCTGCTTCGGGTCGTGAAGTCCGAATCCCATTTGTTCGGGCAGCTCACATGGAGGAGCACGCCCCGTATTCCGGAATCGGGAAGCAGGGCGGTTCCGACAATATCGCGGAACTCAACAGGAGAAACATCGGTGAAGTGTCCCGTATCTACGCACAGCACCAGATTGTTGCGCGAAGTGAAATCCCGGTAGAAGAGGTGATGCCCCGCCTGGTAGTCCTCGAACCCTATGCCGAAAAGCTTTCCTTCGACTGCATCCACAACGCCTTTGAACGGAACTTTCAGAATGCACTCGGCGAGGCTTTCCTGGAGTCTGATGCGCGGCCCGTACCGGTCCGCTCTGTTGTCGCCGTACCCGTCGGGAATCCAGACGTTGTGTACGCAGCCGGAGCCCTGGGATTCGGCCATGACCGCGGCAATTCGTCTTGTCTGAATCACTTCCTGGACCCAGTACGCCCGGACTTCGGGGTCGTCGCTTGCGAGGGTGAAGCCCGAAGAAGCCATTTCATGCCGGAAAGGGCTCGGGTTCATGTGCAGATTCACACTGTTTTCCTTTGCCCAGTCCATCCATCCTTTGAAGTGCTCAGGACCGTGCTCGTTCCTCTCTATGTATTTGCCGGCAGTGTCGGCATAGATGTTGTGAACGAGGATGCCGTTGCGGCCTGGAATCAGAGTGACAACTCGCCTGAGGTCGGCAAGATGTTCCTCGAGGTTCCTGGGCATCCCGGGCGTTCTGACAGGCGGCTGTATGCCGCCTGCGCTTAAACTCTTTCCGGAGCTTTGAGGCTTTGGCACCTCATAGCCGCCCACGCTGTCGATTGCCCAGCAGGGGTGAGAGAGTTCGACCTTATCCGCGGCGTCAATAGCGGCGTCTGTATCAATTGACATCGCCGCATAGACATCCTTTGCCATCCGATAACGGCTCTGCACTGCCGCATCGTCCACTTTTGAAAGAAGGGGCTTGATATTCCTGAGACTTGAAGCGCGAAGGAAGGAAGATGTCATATCCGACTCCTGTAAAAAGTGGGGGACAGTGATATTCAGGCGCAGTAAACGGGAGACTTTCTGAAAGCGATACTAGCACAACGCACTCCCGAGTCATCATTTTTTGTGGAAACGACGGTTATGGCCCGGTTCAAATCCAGGTGTTTCTGCAATACGCGACTTTACAGATCTATCTCAGATAACACACCCTCTTCGACGGCCAGGTCCTCAATGATTGTCACTTCGGAACTGCCGTGTTCCGTTTCCTGGTATGTCACCCTGTATCTGCCGGGATGAAGCGGCACGGGCAGCCATTCTCCGGAGAGCGTGACAGCGGGCCTGGATGGATCATCGATTGGAAAGAACCTCACGCGGTACGGGGGTTTCTTCTCCTGCGGCACATTGAACTGCACGCCGGTGTTCAAGGGAAACTCTGTCACCTGTCCGTCCCTCACTTCCATTATGCCAAGATGAGAGTCCGACGTAGAATGTTCACGGAGACGGACATTCACATCGTACTTCCCGGGCGAAACCAGCTGCGGGTCGAAGCTGCCGCGAAACCGGAATGAATCCTGCCCGGCCCGAAGTTCCCAGAAGCAGGGATTCGAGGGGATCCATCCTGCGGGAGTGAGATGGGCTCCGCTTGCCAGCTGTACTTCGGTATCTTTCCCTGGTTCAACTGAGAAAACTTCACCAAGAATCAGTTCCCGGCTCCCGTGCTCGCTCTGCCTCCATGCGATCTGATATACGCCCGCACCGGCGCTTACCCGCTCAACAGATGTAAATCGTCCTTCTTCTTCTCCGGTTTCGGGGTCGATAATTTTCCAGTAATACGGGGCCTTAAGCCATGAAGGAAGTTTCAGGATGATTCCGCCGGGCCCCTGAACTTTTACTCTCACTGAAGTCGATCCTTTCGACAGTTGCTCCTGTAAAGGAGCAAGCGTTGCCACTGCCGTCTGAAGGGGCTTCTTCTCGACGACCGATTCCCTGACAGCCTCCAGGGTCTTTGTGAGACCTTCCGCATTCTTTGCGGGAAAGTATCTGCCTCCGCCCGCTTCTGCCATGCACGAAAGCTGACTGGACGCACTCTCCTTGACATCAAAGCCGACGACATGCAGCACGAATCGTGCGCCGCTCTCCTTGAGCTGCCTGACTACTGCACACGGATCTTTATCACATGTTTCGATGCCGTCGCTTATCAGCACGATGGTCTTCTCACCCGGAAGTGATTGAACACTTTCAGCCGCCTTTACAATGGCCTCACTTAATGGAGTTTTTCCGTTGGGACGGAGTGAATCCACTTTTCCGGCAATAAACGCAGCACCTCCCGCCCGCACAGATGCAAGCTCCTCTATATCACTACAGTCGGCTTTTTTCCTGTGGCCATATGCGCTCAATCCCACAGCAACATCGGAAGGTATTCCTGAGAGGACTTGTTTCATCACACTTCGAGCAACATCGATTTTCATCCTTCCTTCTACCCGTCCCCACATCGATCCCGACGAATCGAGAATGAAATAAACGGTGCGATCTTCAGCGTAAGCAAATGACACGAACAAAAGAACCAGTACGGGGGAGAAGGTCTTGATGAAATTCATGGGGGCCTCGCATGTCGGATATGTACGTCTTCCGAGGCTATCCGGCGTTTTTCCCCGAAGCAAGAAAAATTCTGCTTCTGTCCGGATCCTGACAGGGATGCCGTTACAGAACGTGTATTTCTCCTGTTTCAATCCGGACAGGTTTTCTCTTTGGACCTTCAGTGATTACGCCGGGACGTTTATTGAGCTCGGGATTGTCGAACAGAAACAAGCTCACACGCAGATGGTTTCTCCTGCCAAAGCTGACATTGCCAACAGGGAACGGGAAGCACTGAAGAAGCAGCTTGATCCTCCCCCGATTTCATTGAGTCATTAAAGAAGGGCCAGCCTTCCCCCTG
>CAYQVO010000020.1:0-3958 GCA_964421085.1 uncultured Bdellovibrionales bacterium
CGGAAAAGACTTTTTCGTTCCCTTCGGGAAGGCGAAAATTGCGCGCGAAGGAACCGACGCGACGATCGTAACGTGGGGCGCGCTCGTTCAGAAAAGCCTTAATGCCGCAAAGGAGATGGAAAAGCGGGGGCATTCAGTCGAGGTTCTCGACCTTCGCACAATCGTTCCTCTTGATATTGAATCGATTTTTTCAAGTGTCGGGAAGACGAGCCGCATTCTCATAGCGCATGAAGACAGTCTATTCATGGGCTTCGGCGCCGAAATCGCCGCCCAGATTGCGGAAAGATGCTTCGAGAAGCTGGACGCTCCCGTGAAGAGAGTCGGCATGAAAGACGTTCCTTGTGTGCCGCATTCGGCAATTCTCGAGGACACAGTGCTGCCGCACGAACGAGACGTAATTGCGGCGCTGGAGGAACTGCTCGCTTACTGATCAACCGGGGGAGATGTTATGAGAGTCGAGATGGTGATGCCCCAGATGGGGGAATCGATAACTGAAGGCATCATTTCAAAGTGGCTGGTGAAGTCCGGAGACCGGGTCGAAAAGGATCAGACTATTCTCGAAATTTCAACTGACAAAGTGGATTCTGAAATTCCCGCGCCGGTATCAGGCGTCATCGCCGAGATTCTGCACGGCGAAGGAGATGTGGTCCCGGTAAAGCAGGTGATTGCCCGGATCGAGACAGACGGCGCAGCCGCAGAGGAGAGCTTCCGCTCTCCTCTCGTAAAAGCTCTTGCAGAAAAGCACGACCTTACCGATTCCGAACTCGCGTCCATTCCCGGAAGCGGGCAGAAAGGCCGCGTGACCGGACGCGATGTGGAAAAGTACGTGGAGCAGAAGGATTCGAGCTCGATACTTTCGGAATCCGGAGCGAAGCCGGCGCCTGAATCAGAAGCAGAGCCGGCAGAAGAGGTAAAATCTCCGCTTTCCGACCCTGGAATCGACTGGGGAACGGACGATCAGAAAGTGGTGACCATGGACAACGTGAGGCAGGCCATAGCAGATCATATGGTTCGGTCGAAGCACACAAGCCCGCACGTGTATTCCGTGCAGGAAGTCGACGTCACAGCAGTGTTGAAGTTCCGGGACGCGCATAAAGCGCGGTTCGAGGCAGAGGAGAAATTCAAGCTGAGCATTACGCCGTTTTTCCTGGAGGCGGCCGTGCTGGGTCTTTTGAAGTTTCCGTACTTGAATGCCTCCGTAGAGGGGAAAAACATCATCCTCAAAAATCATGTGAATCTCGGATGTGCTGTCGCAATCGGCGCCGGCGGACTGATCGTCCCTGTGATAAAAAGGGCCGAAGAGAAAAATTTAAACGGCCTTGCCCGTTCGCTGAAAGATCTTGCGACCCGCGCTCGATCAAAGAAGCTTCTTCCGGACGATGTCGCGGGAGGCACTTTTACCGTGACCAATCCGGGAATGTTCGGAACGCTGATTGGCACCCCGATTATCAACCAGCCTCAGGTTGCCATTCTCTGCATCGGGGCGATAAAGAAACGGCCGGTAGTCATCGACGACATGATTGCAATACGCGAGATGTGTTATCTCACACTTTCATATGATCACAGAGTCGTCGACGGAGTCCTTGCAGCGCAATACCTGGGGTTCGTGGCGGGGCATCTCGAGAACTGGGCCTCTCCCGACCGAGTCCGGCAAGGCGAAAGCGCGGAGAACTTTAAACAGCATCTCCCTCCTCCATCAGTCTGAGTCCAAGCGGAAGGTCCTCTCCGAAAAGCTGATTGAGTCCTGCCTGATCAATCGGCACATGTTCTTCGAGCGGCTGGAGTCTTGCCGCGCCGATTCCCTGGTCGCTGAGATACTCTTTTATCCTCATCCGCAGGCTCTCATCTATGTTCTGCTTCGGCTCTGCGCTGATACGCCCCATTTCTATAAGCGAGTTAAAAAGCGACTGGGACTTTCCGGCCCGGGCAAGCAGGTGGTGAATCCACTCTTCAATAACAGCCGCCGGCATAAGAAGATGAGGCCCGCAGAGAAGCTCGCGGCTTCCAAGCCGTCCGAGAGCCCGGACACAGTGATCGTTCGAAAGCGCAGAAAGAAAAGATTCGCCAAGCGATTGCTTAAGGTCGAGATTGAGCCGTTCGAGCGATCCGAGCATACTCATCAGCTCGGCATGCTCGCCGCCTTTAAGGCTCATCTGGGGATGTTCTTCATGAAACAAAGATTCCTGCTGAATCTGATCCAGTCCGGCTGCGACGCGCCGCCACATGATCCACCACTGCACTTTCGAATTCGCATCTTTTTTGAAGTAACGCCCGAGTGAAAACACGCGCCACAGTTCATTCACACGCACGCTGTCCAGAGGGAAGCCGAATCCCGGGCGGAGAGCATACCCTGCAAGATAAAACCAGGTGGTTTCGTGAATCAGAGACCTGTTTCTTCGCGTAATCCCCGGAACGAGAGCAGTCCACAAGCCTCTCAGCAGGGACAGGTCCCACTGCTCCCGCGGTTTCTTCAAAATGCCTTCAAGTTCACGAAGAAGCCGGCGCGGAGGATTCGTTTCAACCCCGCTTTTGCTCTTTCCGTAATATGAAAGAATCTTTTCATTTGCAGCCGCCGTGAGTCCTGCATCCAGGGCTGCCGGCGCCGGTTCAGTTCGCTTCGCCTGCCCCCTGCCGGCCGTGCGAAGATTGAAATGAAGCTCCCATTCCGCCTTCCCGCCGCTTCGAGAATGATGGACGCAGAAAAGCTCGAGCATTCCCAGTTCATTTACAGACCCTTCAAGCGTCACATGAAGCGCGCCGCGCGGGAATCCCGGCTGAACCGAGAGAAAAGTCTCAAGCGGCGGAAGCTCGTGAAGTTCCGCGGTATTCACATCTATTATCCCGCCGGCCTTCGCTTCAGTCCTGGTCGCGGATGTGAATGCCCGGAATTTTACGGGCTCACCTACGACAACCTCAAAGCCGGGTTCCGATATCGTTGTGCGCTCCCCTGCTTCGAGCCCTTTTTTCACGATGCAGACCGCCTGTCTTTTTTCCGCTGCTGTCGCAAGCTCGAGGAAAACACTCCTTGGATATGCCGCCCGGATCCTGCCTCTTCCCGTACGCAGGCGATACGCGTACTCCGCAGCTCCTCTTGCCACAGCGAGCGCTTTGTTCCGGGTCTTCAGCTCGAGCACCTCCCTGCCCTGCCATCTGACGAACTGTTCATCAAGCCACGCTCTGAACGCAGGCGCTTCGAGAGTTCCCCCGTTATAGAGAACGGCGTCTATTTCACGGCCCTTCAAAAATCCGGCAATATGGCGGGTAATCGCACTATCTGCGGCATATGGAAGGCCGAATTCCTGCAGCCCTGTCTCCCGCCGGAAAGGCACGGATTCCCGGGACGTATCAGGAAAGAATCCCTCTTTTAACGCGTGAATAATTTCGGAAGGCTCTACCCTCACGGATATCGCGGAAGCGAAAAGAGATGCACCGCCGCCTGGTACAGAGACTGTCATCTCCGCATCGTCACCAGCCGCGTCACTGTCTGCCGGGTCCTCGCCAAGAATCCGCTCTTTGAGCCGGCGGGCCTGAAACACAAGATGCCTCCGCTGCGCCGGGGTGAGTTTCACTCCTGATTTATTCCCGAGGAGAAGAGCGACTGCAAGGTCGATATTGTCCCCTCCAAGAAGGATATGATTGCTCACATCAAGTCTGCGTAAGGGATTTTCAGCATCTTCCTCGAACACGAAAAGACTGAGATCGGTTGTGCCGCCGCCCACATCACACACGAGTATGCGGGGGGACGATGAAGGAAGAGACGAAAGAATTTCGAGCGCATCGTCATTATCCCGAAGATACGCATAGAGCGCTGCCTGCGGTTCCTCAATCAGACGGACAGAATCCGGATACCCGGCCATTGCGGCTGCTTCGAGAGTAAGCCGTTGCGCACCTTCATCAAAAGATGCGGGCACTGTTATTATCACTTCCTGCTTTGCGAATTCATAATCTGCATTCCCTG
>CAYQVO010000020.1:4003-17298 GCA_964421085.1 uncultured Bdellovibrionales bacterium
CCACCTGGCGATGCCAGGCATCCTTCAACACGCTCAGGTACTCCGCGCCTGCGCGAAGCGGCGAAATTTTTTCAGACGGGCTTACCTCATCCGATTCCCAGGGAAGAATTGCGTCGTGTTTATCTATCCTTTCATGAACGAACCAGGACTTTGCGGAATGAATAACGCGTGCCGGGCCGGCTGCAAGCTGCTCCTGCGCATAACTGCCTGCGGTAAAACGCCCTTCCCTTATGAAGTCACGCAGGAATGCTGAATTCCTGAAAAACTCGAGCTCGCCCTCGTTCAGATAGTAAAGAAGCGAAGGAAGCGCCGGAAGGCTCGCCGCTGTATCGGCAGTCACAGGCTGCGGCACCTGCAGAATTTCCGGCACGGGCTCGGCGCGCAGAGTGTCCACATAGGCCAGCGCGCTGTTTGTCGTTCCAAGATCGATCCCGATTGTAAACCTTGACGAAGCCGTCACTGCTCTACCCGCGTATTCAGCTCGAGCTTCCACCGGCCTTCGCCCCGCACCTCTTCCATCCAGAGTTCGAGAAGGCCGACATCGGAAAGGACCGATCGCAGACGGACAGGAATGGATTTTCTCTCGTCGCCCTCTTCCGGAAGAATTGTTCCTGTCATCTCCATCGCCGATTCAAGCACCTCTTCAGCGTCATCCACGATGCTGCCGGCTTCATCCTCCGTTCTTCCCTGCCCGCTGAAAAAACGAAACTTCACTTCAGTGCCTGTCAGGAGAACGAATTCGCGGCCTGGAACTTCCGCCGAAGTGCCCTCCTCCATCCCCTGTTTCGCGACACACACCGCGCGAAGTGGAGGCCTGTAGCCGGGTGCTGAAAGAGCGGCCCGCTCGAGCCCTGCATAGTAGGAACGGCTCAAGCCAGCGCGGACCCTTACGCCTCTGCCTGTCGCCCGCATCCCTGCAAAGAAGGCAGCCCCCTTTGCAACAGCGGAGGCGTAATCCCCGCTTTCGAGTTCCCTGAGTTCGCCGCCCTGACTCCACGACAGCAGCACCTCCCGGACGCGGGTGCGGAGAGGCACCGCGTTAAAGACTCCTCCGTTGAAAAGAACCAGATTGGGCATTATGTACTTTTCGCCGGACGCGTCAGTCAGAATTCTTTCCGCTGCTTTGAACTCTTCTCCGGTTTCCTTCGCGCTTCGAACGAGAAATGCGGCAAGATGGTGCGAAAGGGCCGGATCGGACGCATACGGAAGACCCCGCTCCATAAGTCCGCTTCGTTTTTCTTCGGCAGGGCGGCTGCTGACTGCGGAAAGCGGAACGAATCCCTGAACAACAACGGAATTCAACTCCTCCCTCGTGAGGTTCGTTGAAACCGCGCTCCCGAACAAACCGCCGCTTTTTCCTGCCAGCACCACCGGCAGTGCGGCATGCTCTTCTTCCCGGAAAAGTCTCTCTTTCGCTGCGCGGACACTGTGAATAAGGCTCAGGAACTGCCAGTGATCCAGCTTCCGGCCCTGCTTCTTCAGCTTCTCACTCACCGCAAACGCAAGAGCAAGATCCATATTGTCTCCGCCGAGCAGAATGTGCCGTCCAACACTTATCCGCCGAAGGGAGAGATCCCCCCTCTCCTCTTCCGCAAGAATCAGCGTGAAATCGGCAGTGCCTCCGCCTACGTCACAAACAAGGACAAGATCGCCGACTCTAAGTCTCTTCCTCCAGGCCTCTCCCTCCCGGGATATCCAGTGATAAAACGCGGCGAGCGGTTCTTCGAGAAGCGCCACGTCTTTCAATCCCGCTTCGGCTGCGGCTTCAACAGTAAGACTGCGGGCTACCTCGTCGAACGATGCGGGGACTGTCAGAACGGCTTCGACGTTTTCGAGAAACGGAGTCACTCTCTCGTCAAGCTGAAGAGCCTTCCTGAGGTGCTCGACATAATACCGGGAGGCGAGAAACGGGGAGACTTTTCCCTCCGGGATCTCTGATTCCCAGGGAAGAATCGGCGCTTTGGGGTCGAGTTCATGGTAACACAGCCAGGATTTCGCCGATGTCACGACGCGGTCCGGCACCTCGACCCCGCGATCCCTCGCCATCTGCCCGCTTATGTACTCAGAGCCGTCCTCCCACGGAAGCTGCTTTTTTTTCCGGGCTTCGCCTTCCGGTGCGATATACAGCACCGACGGAAGCTCCGGAAGCATCTCGAACCGATCGAGGCTTACAAGCTGCGGGATCTCCAGATTGCGGGGAGCTTCGCCGGCATCAGCGATGCTGCATACCGCAATCGCAGAATTCGATGTTCCAAGATCTATGCCGGCACAGATATTTTTCAAGAGTCATTTCACCTCGACTTCCGCAGGGCTGATTATAAGCTCGCCGGTTGTTCTTCCATGCTGAATTATCTGCGGAAGTCTCAAATATTCAGCTTTCCATCCTCTGTGAAGAAGAACTCCCCGGCAGGGCATCTGCTTCACATTCCCGACAACCTTGATCCTCGACGGATCATACGACTGCTCCACCGTCAACTCTTCTCCCTCGCTTCCTGATTCAAGAGGAGTGATCTTCGCATGATCCTGGAGCACGCTTCTGCACCCCTGATGAACGAAACGCGCGGCGGCCGCCACTCTTAAATCGTCGTGCACGGCGATGTCTTCCATGACGAAATCAACGAAACGGCCTTTCGTCTGAAGCAGTGAAAGAAGGGTCAGAGCTCCGTTCCCCGGCGGGGAGTGAACTGTTTCCCTCGCGGCCAGCACCTTTTCATGCTCAAGCGCCTGGCGAAGCTCCTTAACCTGACGCTCTGCATCCTTGCGTTCGACAAGCACCTGGTTGAGCTGAGCACCGAGCCTCTCGTTTTCCTCTTTGAAGCGGTCGAGTTTTCCCTGATTTCGGGCACCTCTATAAATCTGCAAACCGTAGTCGGCAAGAATAAGGACGCTTGCGGCAAGAATCGCGAATTGCAGCGGAGCTTTGACCTCCTCGTTCGAAAAATAAACAAGAGTCCCGTCAGCAAGAAGAATAATAAGTGCACAAAGCGCGGCAACCACCTTCACCCCCGGTAAAACACAGTCCTGAACACGGCCGTGTATTGTACCCGCGAAATGAAGGAAGGGCAAAGGGGCGGGTTGGAAGGGGTTTTGGCGGGCGTCTGCACGCGCTGATCCCCGTCAGCGCACCCTCTCGTTTTCACTGAATGTCATGATTTCATGCCCTTGTTCAGTGACAAGAATCGTGTGCTCCCACTGCGCAGAGAGAGAGCCGTCAGCCGTTCGCACTGTCCAGCCATCCAGTGTAGAAAGCACGGTTTTGAATGTGCCGGCGTTAATCATCGGCTCGATCGTAAAAGTCATGCCCGGCTTCAGTTCTTCCCCTGTTCCGCGTTTCCCTATGTGAAGCACCTGCGGGGGTTCGTGAAAATCCCGTCCAAGTCCGTGCCCTGTGTAATCACGCACAATTCCGTATCCCTTTCCAGCCGATGCGACGTATTCCTGTATAGCCGCGCCGATGTCCCCCATTCGTCTTCCCGGCTCGACGGCATCGATGCCTGCATACAGGGCATCTCTTGTAATGGCAACAAGATCCCGTGCTTCCTCCGAGCATGCTTCGGGCCCGCCCACCATGAACATGCGGCTCGCATCGCCATGGAATCCATTTTTTACCGACGTCACGTCGATGTTGACAATATCTCCCGCCTTTAATGTCACATAGGCGCTCGGAATTCCGTGACAAATAACGTCATTGATTGAGGTGCAGACCGATTTAGGATAGCCCCGGTAATTAAGGGTCGCGGGCAGAGCGTCGAGTTCGAGAGTCATCTTATGCACGAAAGCATTTATCTCCTCTGTGCTGACGCCCGGTTCCACTATATCGCCGACGGCATCGAGGATATGCGCAGTCACCCAGCATGCTTCCCGCATCAGGGCTATCTCCTCATTTGTCTTGAAAATCAGCTTCGCCATTTCTGAGATGGTATAAAGCATTTGAAACTTTTGCAATTATCGGAACATAATCGCGAATGCTTGATGGGATTCCCCGCGACATCTCCATATGTTTTGCAGCCGGAGATTCCTGTCCTGATGTGCGCCTCGTTGCGGAAGAAGAAATCATCTGCCGGAGCTGGCGTTCTGAAGCGCAGAAGAATCTGTTCCAGCTGGGGCGTTTTGCCGCCCATGAAGCCCTTCGAAAACTGGGTTTCAATGAACAGGTGCCGATTCTGAGGAGCACCGAAGGCGCCCCAGTCTGGCCGGACGGAATAGTGGGATCTATTTCGAACACTTCAGGTGCTGCGGCAGCTGCCGTTGCCCGGAGAACAGATTATCTCTCCATCGGCATAGATATCGAATCTGAAAACCGGACGATTCGGCCCGATACAGCACGGTTTATCTGCACTGAAAACGAACTTGAAGCTCACGCACGAGGCGATCTTCCCCTGCTCCGGCTTTTCTGTGCCAAGGAGTGTGTCTATAAGGCAGTTGCGCCTCTTTTTCACCGGTTCATAGGGTTCAAAGATGTTGAGCTTTCGTGGAAGCATGGCGACGCCTCCTGGTCGGTGAAACCTTTATTGAAGGATCTCCCGCATCTCCCCTGGGAGACGCTGCGGATCTTTTCGTTTCCGCATTCTGGTCTGATTGTATCCATCCTGTGGATTCCGCAAAGCCCGCTATAAGCACCCTGTCCGAAGACTGGCCCTGACCGTGAGAAGCGCGAAATTATCTGAACCATTCTCCCTTCACCTTCCGATACGGGTGTAAGGAGAATGGCTGACCTATGGATACAAAACCGGCAATTTCAATAGCTTGCGCTTTGGGCCTCTCACTGCTCATAGCCGCATCGGCCGCCGCGCAGGTGAAATATGTCAAAATGCCCCCGAGAAACAGAGAAGCAAAGGTGAAGCTTGATTCGTCGAGTTCGAAACCTTCGAAAATCGTCTTTTATATCGCCTCACCGGGCAACGACACCCAGCGTTTCGATTTGTCGCTTTACGCCAATGTTCCGGTAAATGCCGCCGTCAGTTACCGAATGGCCAAAGGCGGCGCAGGGGCAACTGCCGCACAGTTGAAGGGCTGGATTCCGCTGAAAATTTATTATGACTACAAGCTGAGAAAAACAATAAAAATTGGAGCACAATCGGCAGATTCGACTCCGGCTCCGACCAAAACTCCAGTTCCGAAAACACGCCTGGATCCCGACTGCGGCTGCCTGACTGAAGAAATTATCAAGCTTCTCATGAAATATCAGCCGGGAATCACTCGTAAGGAATTCTGCAGGATGGCCTCTGAAGAGCGGCCTGAAGAGTTCCAGACATGCCATGACGACTATCCGGAAGAAACAACCGGCGACTCAGACACAGGCGCAGGGATTTCCGATGAAAAGAATGGCTATGGAATCATCGAAAAGAACGCATGCAGCCGTAATTCCTACGTTCTTAAGATTGAAGTCCCCACGGACCGCATAAAGCCTTCCGATCTCGCCCGCGGTGTTGAATTTTCTGCAAAGACAAAATTCACTACGCATAAACCAGGAAAGAAACTGATCCTGAAGAGATCCGATGGCGGGCTGTTTCCCAACGCTCCGATTGCCCTTCTCCCATATATCGACATATATCCCGGCGCAGACCGAGTTGAAGTTATCACCTGGAAAGGCAACAAGATCAGCAGGCGCGTCCGGCTTACTCGAGGCGATTTGATGCCCCTTCTCGGCTATCATCGGCTTCTTTTCGGCAGCCTCTTCAACGGCCAGAAAGCGACATTCCAGGTAGTGTCGCCCTTTCCGGGTTCAGGCACGCTTTTCCGCGCAAGCCAGACGGCCGGATACGGCAGATGCTTCAGGCTGGTGGACAAGAGACAGGAAGCGAACTAAAGACCACCGTTCCTCTTCTGCCCGCAACCCCCTGAAAATATTCGGCATATGAGGGTGATGTTCTTGGTTGCAGGACGCTCTCATTGTTTCACTTAAGCATTATTACGTACCTGCCGATCTCAACTTCAGTGGGAAGTTTAACATACGTCGCATGACGAAAAAATGACCGAGAAAAACGAGATGCCATATGCGTCTATGCTTTCCGATCCATTAGTCCAGTTCATTGAAGCTGGTGAGGCCCCGGAAAGCGGTTACCGCCTGATCATGGAGCGGGTGCTTCAATGCCCCAAAGTCACGGCTGCAGCTCTTTATCTTCCCTCCGAGATCAACACTGATGAACAGGAAGCAGTATGCAGGTCGGAGGGATTTGTTCCGGAAGAAGGCCGCATGGAACAGGAACGAGCCGCATATGTCAATGAAATTTCCCGCATCGACGAATTTCACAGCTGGTCGTCCGGTCCGTACAACTACTTCGATGTCAGCTGCAACGGCGCAGCGATCGGCACGCTGGTGGCAGTCTCCAGCGAGGCGCTCCCGGTGGAGTCGCGCGCCATCGCTGCCGGATGCGCTCACTATGCAGGCATCATATTCGAACGCGAAAGGATGGACGGAATAATCCAGCACTACATGGATCGTCTGCAGGTGCTGAATGAACTCAATCAGCTGATCGCCAGCAATGTGAGCCTCGACCGGATCATGAAGACCATAGCGCGTGAAAGCGCCTTCCGCTTCGGCGGCGACATTGCGATTACCTTCAAGTACGATGAGTCGGCAGGCATGCTTGAAGTAAAAGGCTCTTTTGGACTTCCGCCTTCACTTCAGTCTCCGCCCGACGTATCTACGACCGAAGGCATAATGAGCCAGACCGTACGGCTTGGCGGTCATTTCTCTGTATCGCGGCTTTCGGATCATCCCCGCCACGGTCTGGATCTTCTCGAAGAGATCGGCATCAAGGGGCTCGATGTTGTCTGCCTCGAGGTTCGGGGCGAGACGCTTGGTGCGATTCTTCTTGGCAACAAGCGCGAAACTACGCTGTCGCAGCGGAATCTGACGCGGTTCGAGGAATTCGCTCAGGCCGCCGCGGTCGCCATCGGAAATGCCCGCACACAGGAAAGAGTTCAGTCGTACACTGAACGACTGGAAGAGCTGGTTGAACAGCGCACTCGCGACCTTCTCGTCCAGACCGAACGCGCTGAAGAGGCAAACCAGGCCAAATCAAGGTTCCTTGCAAACATGAGTCATGAACTGCGGACTCCTCTTACAGCCATAGTCGGCTACTCGAGCGTTCTTGCCGATGGCATATTCGGACCGCTTTCCGACAAGCAGCTCGACGCAATGCGCGCTATCACCAGATCCAGCGAACATCTGAAGAGCCTTATTGATGACGTTCTCAACGTCGCGCGTGTCGAATCAGGGAAAGAGGCGCCCGAGCCGACCGATGTCAAAGTGGCCGATGTGCTGAATCAGACATACAAACTGATGCTCCAGTCGGCAGCCGGAAAAAATGTCATTCTCGAGCAGGTGAAGCTCCCTGCCGAAATGCTCGAGGTGAACGCCCATGTCGACAGGAGACATTTCCAGCAGATAATGATCAACCTCGCTTCGAACGCGGTCAAATACACTCCTCCTGGAGGGAGCGTATCTTTCGACGCGCGTGTTGTCGCCGACAAAGTGGAGATATCGGTATCAGATACGGGCGTTGGAATATCGCCCGAAAAGAAGGAGAAACTTTTTGAACGGTTCGAGCGCGGCGAAGACACCTACAGCAAGACTCAGGAAGGAACCGGTATCGGGCTGAATCTGACGAAACACCTTGTGGAGATAAATGGCGGGTGGATCGGTGTCGAGAGCACCGAAGGCACAGGTTCCAGGTTCTTCATCCTCCTTCCTGTTTCGACTAATATCTCAGGCGACCTGGAAAGCGAGCAGCCGACGTATCTCGTTGATGAGCGGCTCGACGGCCTTACTGCTCTCGTTGTTGACGATAACGCCGATACACGGAAGGTTCTACAGCACCTTCTTGCGGCCGCAGGCGCGACAGTTGAATTAGGTTCAAGTGTGAGTGAAGGACGCGCCGCACTGGAAAAGAAAGTTCCTGATATCGTCCTCACGGACCTTGCGATGCCGGGAGAAAGCGGTCTTGTTCTGGTCCAGTATATAAGAAATTCGGATTCACAGCTCTCCCAGATCCCGATTATTGTGTTCAGTGCATGCGCGTTTCAGAAGGACCAGGATGCGGCCATGCAGGCGGGGGCTTCTGTTTTTGTCCCCAAACCTTTTTTGCCGAAGGACATCATCAGGAACATCCGGAGACTGACGTTGAATATGGCTCTTAAATATTGATCATGTCTTTTCATGATGCGGGTCGTTTCAAACCTTATTTGATAACCGGCAGAATTTATTTTCCTTCTCTTCTTGCGAACCTCCTCAACGAGAAGGCATCTTATTATCGAAGGTTCTTTTTTTCAGGAGTTTTTTCCTTTGAAACCCGGCGGCAGCGAAATATCTGCAGAAGAGTTTATCAACAGGCTCAAGCGGGCGCTGAGACGGGAGGGAGACTTCCCGGCAAGTGCCAAAGTCGTAAGTGAATTGAAGACTCTGGCTGCCAATCCAAACGCGACAGGGGACCAGATCACGGAAATAATACTCCGAGAGCCGTCATTGAGCATCCGCATACTGCATGTCGTAAACAGTGCTTTCTACATGAGAGCACAGCCTATCATGACCGTAAGTCAGGCCGTGCTTAAAATGGGAATCAAGCCTATTGCGGAACTGTGTTCAGGCCTTATTCTTCTGCAGAAGTTCGTGCCGGCAGCCCGTCAGAACACGCCCTTTGCCGCATGCCTGACGAAGGTCATCGTGACTTCGATTCTGACAGGTACAATAACGCCCCAGCTGAATGCACAGGCAGGGGTCAAGAATGAAGAAACCGGATACCTTGCGGGCTCATTCAGCGAAATGGGAATGCTTCTTCTCGCCTATTATTTCCCTAAGATTTACGAGAATGCGATGAAGCGTGCCGAGACGAAGGCGATTTCGATGAGTTCCGCAATTCAGCAGCTGACGGGGCTCTCTCCTCTGCAGATAAGCGGAGAGGTGATTCAAGCTCTGAACCTTCCGTCGTTCTATCTCGATGTAATGCGGCTTGCGGAAAAACCCGCAGGAATCCCAAAGAATGTGCCCGCTATTCCTGTCGAGCGGCGGCATCTTATGAATTGCGCGAAGAGTATCGTTGCTGCTGAAAAGATCGCGGACGTAATCAGTGATGATAAGAGCAAAGCAGGCCTCGACAGAGTGCTTCTGGACCTCAAAGATTCGCTCGGGGTAGATGGGGACATCGTAAAAGGCGCACTTGGCGGCCTCACTGCTTTGTTCCATGACCACTGTGCAAGCATGCAGCTTACTCTCCCCAACCTTCCCGATTTCGTAGGTTCGTACACAGGCAGCAGCGAGAAACCATCGGGCGATCAGGGTGCGCAGGATCTCTTCGCGCAGTATCTTGGAGAGATTAAACAGGCGGTTGAAAACCGGGAGCCTACAGCATCTATCATCGTCACGGTAATGGAGGCTATCTCCGCGAGCCTTTCATTCGATATCGTACTCCTCCTCCTTGCTGCCAGCGGGAAGCAGGCCTTATCGGGAAGAATGCTTATTGGCAGCATCCCCGAGTTTGAGCCTTCACGTTATGTGCGGCCTGTTGATCATCTTGCCGATCCGCATTCACCAGAAGTATCTGCGTTCAAAAACTCCCACGTGGTCTTTTCCCAGAAAGCTCTGCTTGCCGGCGGCTTCCCCGTTTTTGCAATGCCGATCGGCTATGGGAAAAGGGCTGTCGGGGTTATCTACGCTGAGCGAACGATCGGCCCACGTGATCCGCTGACAATTGATCAGGAAGATTTGGTACGGATGCTTGCGGATCTCCTCGATCGTTCCCTCAGCCTTGCGCGTGAAGGAAAATTGCGGTGAAAAAGAAGATTCTGGCAATCGATGACGACCCGGTTATTCGAGAAATCATCCAGGTGATGCTCGCGGCAGATGGTTTTGAAGTGGAAGTTTGTGAGAGCGGGAACGCGGCCCTCGACCGACTCAAAACGCTTGGCGGCTCGAAGTCGTTCGCGCTTATACTGCTCGACAAACAGATGCCCGGAATGACCGGGTTCGAGGTCCTCACGAAGCTTAAGGAGGATGATTCCACGGCGCACACGCCCGTTATTATGCTGACAGCGGAGGACAAGCCCGAAGATATCATGACTGGATACAGCGTTGGAGCCGAGTATTACATAACGAAGCCTTTTACCCGTGAGCAACTGGCTTATGGTATAAAGCTTGTGCTGGGCAAATAGCCGATTCCGCCCCCCTTTTGCGAACCAGTGTTTTCTCATATTATCGGAGATGTTTCATTGATGAAGGAGATTCCCCATGATGCGTCTACTGATATGCGGCCTGATGTCCGGGTTGATTGGTTTTCTCCCCCGGCTGTCACTCTGCGAAAGCTCCGACGTCCAGTATGCTCACAAACTTTCCGAGGCATTTGAGGAGGTCGTTGGAGAAATAACGAATTCCGTCGTAAACGTCAGTTCTGTCCAGAAGCCGCAGGCCGGGGCAAGAAGGCCCGGCGCAAGAGATCCGCTTCGCGAATTTTTCGGCGACGATTTTTTTGATCGATACATGGATTCCCCGGAGCGGCGGGGACAGCAGGGACTTGGAACAGGAGTCATCGTCAGTGACGATGGATATATTCTTACCAACAATCACGTAGTGGAAGGCGCCGATGAAGTGCAGGTAAGACTGGCGTCAGGAAAGACCTATAAGGCAAAGATCAAGGGATCTGACGACAGGAGCGACATTTCGGTGCTCAAGATCGATGCGAAGGAAGATCTTCAGCCGGTGAAACTCGGTGATTCAGAAAAACTCAAGATCGGAGAATGGGTGATTGCAGTCGGAAATCCTTTCGGTCTGGATAATACCGTGACGGCAGGAATTGTGAGCGCAAAGGGCCGCTCGATTCTCGGCGGCGCGCAGTACGAGGACTTTATTCAGACTGATGCTGCGATAAATCCCGGCAACAGCGGCGGTCCGCTCGTGAATCTCGACGGTGAAGTTGTAGGCATCAACACTGCCATTTTCTCCAGGAACGGCGGTTATATGGGGATCGGCTTTGCCATTCCGGTGAACATGGCAAAAATGGTGATGGAAAGCCTCATAAAGGAGGGAAAAGTCGTTCGAGGCTGGCTTGGAGTGGGTATACAGAATCTCAATGAAGGCCTCGCCGAGTCTTTCGCCATCCGGGGAACCGAAGGCGCGCTCGTGACTCAGGTGCAGCCGGGATCTCCCGCGGAAAAATCCGGCATCCGGGAAGGCGATGTCATAAGTGAGTTCGACGGGGTAAAAATCAAGGACGTGAATCAGCTCCGCAATACTGTGGCGGCAACGGCCCCTGGTACCAGGATCACGATGAAGATAGAACGCGAGAGCCGCCGGGAAACCGTGACTTCCGAAATCGGCGAACTTCCGGCTGCGGAGGCTGCAATGACAGAAGAAGGCATGCACAGTTCCGAAGCTCTCGGTCTCCAGCTCGAAAATCTGACACCGCAGATCGCTCCGCGTTTGAGAACAAAGAGGACATCAGGAGTTGTGATTACCGCTGTTTCGCCCGGAAGTGTCGCCGAATCCGCCGGCCTTATCCCGGGAGATATCATAATCAGCATCAATTCAAAAAAGGTCGAAACCGTAAAGAATTTCACTTCGATTGCGACTGAAGACGCGCTGAAGAAGGGAGTAAGGCTCGCAATTGAGACCAGAGGAATGCAGCGATTTGTTTTCCTGAGGATCGAGTAGCAACGCCGGTTTCCGCCGTTTTGTTGAATTTGTCCGGCCCTGTTACATTGAAAGGGTGAGAATACTTGTATCAGTCCTGCTGATTTTAAACTGGGCCGGAGGATCAATGGCGGACGAAAGAAATGAAGACACGGGCTGCGCGTTTCCGAAAAGCGATGAAGAAATTCGGCGGCTGCTGACACCGGAGCAGTACCGGATAATGAAACAGAACGGAACCGAGCGACCGTTCGAAAACGCTTTTCATGACAACAAAAAGCCCGGCATATATGTTGATGCCATCTCCGGTGAACCCCTTTTCAGCAGCACCGACAAGTTTGACTCCGGAACGGGGTGGCCAAGCTTTACGAAACCCCTGGGCAGGCTCAAAGAGAAGACGGACAGGTCTTTTGGAACAACGCGGACGGAGATAAGAAGCGAAAAGTCGGACTCCCACCTGGGACATGTTTTCGATGATGGCCCGGAACCGACAGGCCTCAGATACTGCGTAAACTCCGCATCACTGCGTTTCGTGCCGGTGGAAAAAATGGCTGGAGAAGGATACGGCAGTTATCTCTATCTTTTTGAATTGTCAGGTGTGCAGGCAGAAACTGCTGTCTTCGCTGCCGGCTGCTTCTGGGGAGTCGAAGAGAAGTTCAGACAGATCCCCGGGGTCATAAACACAACAGCAGGATACACAGGAGGAACAACGGCGAATCCTTCGTACGAAGAAGTCTGCACCGACACGACAGGACATGCGGAGACCGTAAGGGTGGAGTATGAGCCGTCGAAGGTAAGTTATGAGCAGCTTCTGGAAGCTTTTTTCAACATGCACGATCCGACGACTCTTAACAGGCAGGGACCGGATACCGGCAGCCAGTACAGATCCGCGATATTTACCCGGTCTAAGGAACAGGAAGAAGCTGCGATGCGTGTGAAAGAGCGCTTCCAGAAATCCGGACGGTTTAATGGACCTGTGGTGACGGAAATCACCCCGGAAAGCACATTTTATCCGGCGGAAGAATACCATCAGCGCTATCTCGAAAAACAGGGGCTGTCTTCCTGCTCCTCCGGCTGAGTTGCGGACTCCTCCGATCTCCGGAACGATCACCTTTTAACAAACCAGAAGGAACTATGCCGAATGAACAAGAATGCGACTTTCCGTGCAGTTATTGCCTGATGAGCACAATGCCCCACCTCTGCCCGATGATGGATCGTGAATGCTGCATGAGATGCAGATGCGGGATGATGGGAGCGCCTGCTGTCCGGTAATTCCCGTCACTTCTCCGGCGTGCAATCGCTGCCGATATCCGGACCGGCAATCCTCGCCTTGAGATCTTCACCGATCTCTTCGTTGAGATTGAAGCCCACAGGATGAATGGCGATTTCTCCGCGCGAAACCGCGGGACAGTCCACGGGATCCTCTTCGCACTCGAGCATGGAAAACGGCTCCATATTGTGCTCAAAGAGCCCGTCACCCCGCCGCACGAAGATTCTGTTGAATCTTGTGCGCGCAATCCCGACAATACGGCACGGACTGGCGGGCGTGGCATAAGCGGGCATGTTGATCGAAAACAGAGAGCATTCGCGAAAGGCGCCGTTATCGACAAGCCGGCCGGGGACGACCTGTATCCATTGACCGGACCGGTGGCCAGGGCCACATCGCCCTCCA
>CAYQVO010000020.1:17308-33312 GCA_964421085.1 uncultured Bdellovibrionales bacterium
AAGCCGGCCTATGGCCATAACGGCCGTCTCTGCTATTGTCGACCAAGTGGCGGCCATTCCTGATAAGAACTCATGATCCCGGGAGATCCAGGCAGACCGGATCTCTTCAGTCGTCCTCATCGATACGGCAACAGCAGGCACACCAGAGAGGCATCCTGTCAGGGCGGCGCCGACAGTTCCTGAGCTGAAAAAGAAAGCATGCCCGGAGTTCTCCCCAAGGTTGACGCCGCTGACGACAAGATCAGGTTTCGTCGGGAAAAGATTGTGGATTCCCAGAGAGGCACAGTCCGCCGGAGTTCCAGTGGTGGTGAGAGCAGAGGGGGTACGGCACTTGAAGGGAAAGACTTCAATTGGCTTCCACCTTGTGACTGCCGAGCCTATCCAGCTTCTTTCGCTCTCCGGTACAACTACCCGAAGTTCGCGGCACCACGCCGCCTCGCAGAGATTGTTTATCAATGGGTGCAGGATCGGCGAATTCTTTCCGTCATCGTTGCAGAGCAGGATGGTCAGTTTCGGCACTGTACGCTTTCCCCCGCTCCCCATCAAAGGTTACTGCGGTTTTGATAAGTGAGTGTCTGAATCTCCTGAACAACACTTTCCATAGTGCCGGATCTGAACGGAGTCACTATGCGGTAAACACAGTGTATCTCGTCGTCAAGATAATCGAACCCGAGCTGACCGATCCCGGCATGTTCACCGGAAAGAGTCTTCGAAGAGTCGATTGTGACCCAGGGAGATCCTTCCTCGCAGCTTCTATACTGCAGTCCAAAGGGTACACGCGCCTGCGGTATTCCATCTTCGTTCACCCAGACCCTGAGCAGACATCTTGTGCCCGGAGGCACGGCAGAAATCTGGGTGACTATCTGATCGCTATTGAAGAAGAGCTCGCAGGAGCCGGTGATTTTTGCGACAACTTCGAACTTGCTCACTGCGGCGGCAGACGTTTCCGGATCAAGTGTGATATCCAGCTTTACAGTAGAGGGACTCGCGGCAAGTTCAGGAATAGTCACGGAAGTTTCGATTCCAGGCGCCTCGATTTCAAGCTTCACATCGCCGGGTTTTGCGGGAGTCGCAAGAGAGAATCTGCCCCTGTTGTCTGTAACTGCCGTATCGCCAGTGCCGGCTACAGTGACTGTCGCATCCGAGACGGGCCGATCCCCCAGGGTCAAAATGCTCCCTTCGAATACGCGGGATGTCGTCGTTCCCGTTCCCGAAGAACCCCCACCGCATCCCGCAATGGTCAGGCCGACGAAGAATATTACGGCGAAAAACACCGCGGAGAAGGACATCTCAGGGGTGCGACAGGCACAGGGACAGCCGTTGAGAGTCCTGTTAAGCATGATTGCAGCTCCACACTCATCAATTCGGTTGGTAAACGTTCAGAAGCACCACAGACTGGAAACGTCCCGCCTGCGAAAAGACCGTGAACGGTCACTCCGACTTTGCATTAGACCATTTTCACACTGTTTTGTCGAAGGCTTAATATGGTAAATCGTATAGGAGAAATATGTTAACCATGATGAAATCCCCTGTTTCACTCTTCGTCGCAGTAATGTTGTTTCTGACCCCGGCTGATGCACAGGAACCCGCTGCATTACCGGCACACCCTTCCCCGCCCGACCTTCCTGTCACTGAACCTGCTGTTACTGCGATTCCTGAAACGACTATCAGTCCCCTGCCTTCTCCGACCGTTTCTCTTCATGCCGTCTTCGATGGTCACGACGATCTGCTGACTTTGAGCGCGGCGATGGCTGCCGCCCAGTTCGAAATACGCCAGAGTCTTTCCAATAAGTCGGATCTTATCGCTGCTCTGAGCAGACTCGTGGCGGGCAGATGCATGAGAAATCTTCACAAAGCGCTTGTTTACACTCCTGACCCGAAGAACAAGGGCTGTCTGGAAGCAATTGAGTATACACTCTCGGTTGATCCGTCGAACCCGGAAGCTGTCTGCGCCCGTGATGGAATCGACACCGCTTCATGCCGGGAAGCTTTTCGGCAGGAGCGCACCACATCGGAACTCCTTTTCAAAGACACGGAGGGATTGTGGATGCGTTTTCAGGATGACGTGAGGATTCAGGAATCCGTGGGCGGTTCTGCCTCTTCGAAAGCCTCTACTGAATTCTTCCAGGCAGTCAGCGCATACAAAACCGAAAACACCCCGTCGAACAAGGCGAGGATTGCTGCCGCCGCGACGACAATGCTTGACCGGATGTGCATGACTACCAGGAAAATACCGAACCCTTCGTTCGACCAGGAACGCCAGGCTCAGGAAAAGGCGCTTGAAAAATCTGCCGGAAAGAGCGGGCCCGGCGAATCCGCGAAGGAAAAATACCCCACATTTAACGAAATGATGAGCAAGCTTACCGGGACCCCGGGACCTTCATCGACCCCAATTCCTGCCGTGACGAGCCGTTTCAGACTTGTTTCGGATAACTGCCGCGGCGCTGTAAACCGGACCCTGGAAGTCCTCCCGGAGTTTCCCAGGGCAATCTGCCACCGTGACGGCTTCTTCTCCCCCTCGTGCGTGATGGCGATGCGCAGACAGAAGTATCTCGAAAGCAAATCACCGGCGGCCGCCACCGGCGGCCCATCGCGCCCCGCTGCGGTCAGAGAGAATCCTCTTCAGTCATTTTAGAGCGGCTCCGGAATTTCAGCACGGCTTCCGGCCGGAAAATACCGCAACTGGCGCCTCCAGCCGGAAACTTTTTCAGAAATTTAACGATACGTAAGGGTCTTTGATATATGGAGGCCCTGTGCGCGGATTCACACTCATCGAACTGCTCGTAACCCTGACACTTGTCGCTGTTCTAACAGCAATCGCTCTGCCGCAGTACAGTCATTACCGGAAGAAAGTTTTCGACGTGCGGGCACAGAGCGATCTGAGGAACGCTGCGCTTGCCGAAGAAGGATATTTCATGGACCACGAAACCTACCTTTCCTGTGAAAATGACTCGTGTCTGGAAATGGCAGGGCTGAGCAGACTTTCCAGGGGCGTGAATCTCAAAATGACGGCGCTGGACGCCGGTTTTCAGGGCGAGGCCTCGCATCCGCACGGAACGGGAAAGGTGTTCAGGTGGGATTCGGAGAAAGGCGGACTGCAGGAGTGAGTACGCGGCCAGGATTGTCATGTTGCAGATATAATGTCACGGAACCGTCTGCGTTCGCCTTGAGGGCGTCCTCTTTGGCTCAACGTATACCGATTCAGCGGGTTCCTGGATGATTCCAGTTGAGTTCGTGATGATTTTGAGCAAAACATTTCCCCCCGTGTATATTCAAACTGAAATAGTCTCCGGAGCTGTACTCTTGCTGGAGGGAAAATGTGCTGCGTTCATCTTGCGCCTGGTCTTCCGGTTATCTTCCTGCTGCCAGTGGGGGTACTCTCCCGGCAACCGGTAAAAGGTCGCTCTTCACCAGGCAATCGAGAAAGGCGGCGATGTAAAGAAAAATCTGTACGAGATGGAATTTCACAGTCCTCTCGGAATGACATTCCGGTTCGATCAGAACGGCGCCTTCAAGAGTGATCAGCCAATACAGGTTATGCGGGTGATACGGGGCGAAAAACCTGCGCTGATCAATGATACTCGCAGAGACGGAGAATCTGTGCCGCCCTTGAGGGATTGAATCCAGGGACCGGCGTCCCCGCCGTCGGCATTGTGAACGCGGCGAGTTGGCCGTGTTCGCGAAGATCCCGGATGAGGCCTGTAAGGTGCCGGGTATACAGGTGCTGAGTCCTCTGTGGAGCTTTCAAGACTTGTCTCGACATTCAACACCCGCACCATCTCTTGATAAAGCCCGCACCTGCGCCACCACTGCCGCCGCAACCAGAATAACCCCCAGCCCCAGAGCCGCATATCCAACAGCCTGATGATGATCGAGAAGATTCAACCGGGTCAGCAGAGCATTCCAGTCATGGGGCGGCGGCTGCGCATCAAAGGCAGCCTCTGGTGAATAAACAAGAGAAAGCTTCATGGCCTGTGCATCCATGATGTATTTCACAGCATCTGCAAGGCCCAGTGCAGCAATCCAGAATCCGATAGAAGCAGCGCCATAAAAAGAATGAAAGAAAGTGATCGCGGCAAAAATAAAAGGTACAAGAAATTCAGTCAGGGAGCCGCCGAAGATTCCGAGAAATTCCGAACCGGTCAGTCCCCAGATAAAATGCCCGCCCTCGTGCATGATGAAAAGAAGAGGATAAACAACAGAAGAAGCAACGCCGCCCAGCGGAAGTCCGATGCCCGCGGTCTCCATAAGAGCTTCAGTGCCCGCATAGAAAACAAAAGCGGACAAAAGCAGGCGTGATGCCGGCGCCCCCCTGGACAGCATTTTCTCGAACCATTCACACACAGGATGCGCGCGGGTCAGTGCAAGGATCCAGACAAAAGTGACGATACCACATACGGCATTAAGCATGGTGTGAAATTACGCTATCTAAACGTCAAATCCATCGCGTCTCTCATCGTATACTCAGGCGAATATCCCAGTTCCTTACGCGCCGCCTCGATATTGAAGTAATGACTCGTGCACATCTCGGAAACCAGAAACCTCGAAAGAAAAGGCTCCCTTTTTCCCGGCAATATCTTCACAAGCTCCTCTGAAAGCGCTCCAAGTATCAATGCAGCACTTGCCGGAACCTTCCGCCGCAGTGGAGAAAGCCCTGACCGCACAAGAACTTCATTAATCCACTCCCACATAAGAACAGGCTCGCCCTGCGATATGAAGAACGGCCTCCCTCTTGCGCCGGGATTTGCATCAAGAGCTTCTGATGCACAGATATGAGCCTGCACACAGTCTTTAATAAAAGTAAAATCGACGCGGTTTTTTCCGGATCCAACCTGCACCAGCCTTCCCTGACGGGCCCGTTCAACAATCGTCGGGATAAGGTTCGTATCGCCTGGTCCAAAAATAAGATGGGGCCTGAGTGAAAGAGTCTTCAACCTTTCACTGCAGGCTGCCAGGACTTCCTGTTCTGCCATGGCTTTTGTCTCCGGATAACAAGCCTCATATTTCGAAGGATACGGCGTTCCTTCGTCGACACCGCAGAGATCTTTACCTGAAGCAATCACACTCGGTGAACTTGTGTATACAAGTTTCGGCACTCCGCACGATTCGCACATCTTCATGATCCTGCGCGTCGCCTCGACATTGACCCGGAAAAACTCGGCATACTGCCCCCACATCTCGACCTTTGCCGCTGTGTGAAAAACCGTATCTGCCCCTTCGAAGATCGGACGGCTGCTTTCGTTGAGATCCCCGAGATCAATCTGATGATGAAGGATACCCGCTTCCCGGAGCCCTGGATGCTCTCTTCGCGAGATCGAGTGCACCTCGTGCCCCTTTTCTCTGAGGCAAAGTCCCAGGGCGCGGCCGACGAATCCTCCGCCGCCTGTTATAACGAACTTCTTATGGTTCACCTGCCTTCCTGCGCTGATTCTCCGCCCACTCTGCCAGCTGTTCTCTGAAGATCTTCACATTGTGCCGTCCGTCGACGGGGAACGATGGATGAAAGAAGAAGTCTTCAATCGGTGCCGTTACAGGATCCTGCGCGCCAAGCGCCCTTAATTCCGCTGAAAAACGCCTTCGCGCTTCATCCGTCGCGGGCCATGCTTCCGGACGCGGCTCGATGACAATGCCGGGCCTGTTCCCTCCATCAAGCGCTATAAGGGCGCTTCTCTGGACCTTCGAATGTGTGTTGAAAACACGCTCGCATGGAATCGGATAAAACGTGCGGAATTGTGTCCGAACAGCGTGGATCTTCCTGCCGCAGAAATAAACGTTTCCTGCGTCGTCACGGTAACCAAGGTCGCCCATACGGTGCCAGAAGGAACTGCCGTCAGTAATTTTGCTTTTCGCGCCTGCGAGGGGGCGATGAAGATATCCCGGACTTATATTCTTCCCTCTGACGATTATCTCGCCAATCACGCCTGCGGGACATTCCCTGACATCCCTGATGTCCGGTACTGCTCGATCGAGGTCCTCTATGATCATGGCATCCACAGCTGATACTGGGCGGCCGACTATTGTTCCCCGGGATCCATCATGCGCCTTGACCGCGATGGCCTTTGCCAGTTCATTTGCCGGCGCCAGAGTCACAGGCAGCGCCTCAGTGGCTCCGTAAGGCGTAAAGACACCTTCACCACCGGCGACGTGCATGGCTTTTCTCAGCACTTCATCCGAAACAGGAGCTCCCGCCATGAAGAGCTTCTTCACTGACGGGAGTTTCGTGCCGGTGCGCAGGCAAAAATCACAAATTTTGTTCCAGAGACTCGGAGAGCCGAAAGAGTAAGCGACATTGAGCTGTTGAATGGTTTCGCAGATTACCCCCGGATCAAGCGACAGAGGCTTTTTCTGATCGATTGACGGAAACACGCTTGCGATGCCGAGCCCGAGTGAAAACAGAGCGAACGCGGGAAGAAGCGACATGTTTACGCTGCCCGCTTCAAGTCCGAAATCTTCGCGGAAAATCCTGAGCTGGGTTTCGATCATTTCATTGGTATAAAGAACACCTTTCGGTGTTCCTGTCGCCCCGGATGTGTATGCGATAAGCGCTGTGCCTTCATTTGAGATCGCCTCTAAAGGGGCTGTCGAGAACCGCTTGAGGTAGGAAAGCGTCTTTGCAAACGGAAGCGGCCAGTCGACAGCTGCCACCTGAAACTTGAAGTGATGGAAAAGATCGCGGCGAAGCAGCCTCAATGCGAACGCAGGCAGCGAACCGGCAAAGGCAGCGGCTTCACAGTCTTCGATGCAGCGGATGAGTTTTTCCTTTCCGACACCTGGATCAACGAGAACTGGAACGGCGCCTCGCGCCATTACCGCGAAGATCAGCGCAGAAAAATCCAGCCCGGGAGAAACAAGCATCAGCACCCTTTCGCCCTTTTCGAGCCCAAGACTGAGCAGTCCGCGCTGGTACTGGTTTATCAGTCCGTCAATCTCCCCGAATGTCGTTATTGTGCAGGAGAGACGATCCCCGGACGCAGACGGCATTATGACAGCCGGAGAATGAGGTCTTTCTGCCGCCTGCTCCAGGAAAGCCGCATAAAGAGCGTTAATTCCATCCGCAGAGGGTTCTGAAACCAGTGCTGCTGAATGCGTCGCTACCGGCTCGCACAGAAAATTCCTTATTACCAGACATGCTTTGTCCGGAGCATCTTCCAGAACCAGGTGAGACGCTTCCGGAATCTCGCATACCCTCGCTCCCGGGAAATGCCGCGCGACCTTGCTCAGCATCTCGCGGTGGAAACATGGATCCTTGAGTCCCCACACTATCTGTACTGGTTTCGCCGCAAGGAGGGGGAGCTTTTCGCCAAGAAGCACAAGGTCGCCGTGACTCGGATGATCACTTCCGAAAGGAATATCGGCGACGAAATCCCAGATCGCCTGCCGATCAGCGGCAGACGGATACGGAAGCAGGTATGCATGCCGGATCTCCGGAGACAGCCGCCTGGCCACACCCATTTCCGTCAGGAGACGGAGGAAACTCGTCGAATATTTCGTGAGGATCTTTCCGACCACCGGCGTAGTCGCCTGTTTTATTATTTCCGGAAGGCTTTCTATCTCCGTCAGCGTCGTGTTCAGGTACACCAGTTTTTCGACGCGGGACGGGTCCCGTGCAGCAAGCATGCTCCCGATTGATCCGCCCCAGTCGTGCATCACAAGAGAAAATCTCCCGACTGAAAGGGAAGAGAGAAGCTCCTCAAGGTGCGTTACGCGATCGATCGCGCGAAATCTTTTTTCCCTGGGATGTTCGGAAAGTCCGAGCCCAATGCAGTCAGGCGCGATCACGCGAAAAGAATCGCGAAGTCCCGCTATCAGAGCCCGGAACATGAAACTCCACGTTGGATTGCCATGAAGAAGGATAACGGCGGATCCCTGACCTTCGTCGAAATAATGCATCCCGTATCCCGCCACCTGCGTGCAATGGGACTCAAAGGGAAGCACCTTTTTCAGGCGCTCTCTTTCTTCAGAACTGAGCCGGAACATGCTGGAATACTATCCTGAAAAAGGGAGGAACATCAAAGTCTCCCCCATTTCCGCATACGATTTCAGCAGGCCGCCGGAAATGAGCTGGTTCGACATTCGCCCTGAATTCAAGGCGGAAAGGATGGAGTTTACCACACGAGCGCGGTAAAAATGGACTGCAGTCCGCTTCCATACCCAAGCAGCACCACTTTATCCCCTTCATTAAGAGGCTTCTGCTCTGAGCCTATCACAAGGGCTGAAGGCAGGGCGGCGGAAACAAGATTTCCGTAAGTTCTGTAAATGGTGAATTCTTTGCTCATTTCGAGTCCTACCTCTCTGTAAAAAGCCTCATTCACCTGCTTTCCGACCTGATGGCAGAAGATGTGATCGACATCTTTACTGGACCAGCCGAAAAATTCAGACGCTTCCCGCCATGTGCGTCCGCCCACCACTGCTGCGGACGAAATAAGTTTTGAAGCCTCCGTTTCCATGACAGGATCCATGTCGAAATCCTGGAACATGCAGTAATCGTTGTTTCCTTCACACAGATCGCTGAATTCGGATGCTGTCCTCGCGACCGAGCCAAAGACCTGATGAGTCGTACTCGCAATGCTTTTATGACAGAGGACAAAGGCGACAGCGCCGGAGCCCAATGTCAATGTAGGCACAAGTTTGAGGAGTTTCTCGCGGGAGATATCAGGATTCTTCGCGATAGTCCTGATGCAGTTCTCGATTATCCTTCCGACACTCTCTCCCGAGACAAGAAGACCCGCTTTGAGCACCCCGGACTCAATCATGTTTCCAAGAAGCGTTATTCCGTTAGAAAAGCCCACACATGCATTTGTGATATCAAGAGCGAAGCACCTCTCAGGGAGGCCGAGATTCCTGTGCACAATAGTGGCCGTGGCCGGCTCGAAATAGTCCCTCGTGACGGAACAGTTGAAGACAGCGCCTATTTCTTTCCGGTCGAAACTTATCCGCTCAAGCGCCTTTTCAGCCGCTTTTGTGGCCGCATCGCTAGGCCTTACTGTATCGTCCCAAAGATAGCGCGTACCGACCCCGCTGAGCCTTTCCAGAGTGCCGAACGGAATGTGAAGCCTCTCATATAAAGGCGCGAGCCTGTCTTCGAGCTGAGCCGATGTGACGAGTTCTGCAGGAGAATTTATCGCAAACGCCTCTATGGAGACATTCTGGAAACGAAAGGACGTCATAATGCTTTACCCGGTGAGAGTATCCCTTTCGCGCCATAATGTGTCAAGCGGAAGCCTGGCCGGGCGATTCTACACTGCAGCCTTCACGGCTGTCCGCATCTGCTTTTCCTGCATCTCCATGCTTTCGACGAGCTTGAACTGCGAGCGGCACCTGTCGAGGTTGTGGGACGGCCGGTTAATGCGGTAATAGGTATCGCCTCCGAGATAATCAGTGAGAAAACGCAGGCCCATCGTAAATGCAAGGACACGCGGGGCGATGTGAAGAACGTCTGCCTCATCGGGGGTGATGCCGTCACCGATTCCCGCCACAAAGCCTGCCACCAGAGCCTCGAAAAAACGGATATCCATCGCAATCTTTGAAAGGTCCTGTTCATCTTCCGCAGTATGGGAACTTGCCGTCCGGACAAGGTCTCCGAAATCATAGAGATTGGAGCCGGGCATTACCGTATCGAGATCCACTACGCACTTCCCCCGGCCCGTAAGGCGGCTGAACAGCAGATTGTTGAGCTTCATGTCGTTATGCGTCACTTTCCAGGGGAAAACGCCCGAGTCAAGGCCTCGCATGATTGTGCCTGCCTCTTTTTCGTGGGCAAAGGCGAATTCTATATCCCTCTGAACTTCTGCTGCGCGTCCCTCGGGATCTTTTTCCACCATCTCGTTGAAGAGGATGAACCGCTTCGGAGTATCTATGAAGTGAGGAATCACAGCATGAAAATCAGCAGGATTAAGATCGGAGAGACGCAGGTTGAATACACCGAAGGATCTCGCCGCCTCATAAGCGTGGGCCGCATCGGTGCAGTACTCATAACTCTCGGAACTGCTGATGAACTTATAGGTCCGCCAGCAGGATTCGTCGCGGCCGCGCGCATAAAGACCGCCTTCTTTTGTGGGCACGACTTCGAGTGTCGTTTCGTCTGAATCGCCGCAATGCTCCGCAAGCTTTTTCCGCAAGTGCGCCGTGGCCTTCTCTATATTCCGCATCACCGCATCCACATCTTTGAAGATGCCGGTGTTTATGCATTGATGGATAAAGCTTACCGGCCCGGTGTCGGTGAGCCACTCCCCCTTCAGTGTGCGGTGAAGATGTCCTGTTCCGTACGGTGCGACGCTTACCAAGTCTCCCTCGATGGAGAATAAAGAGAGAACCTCGCGCAGTTCATCGGGGATGCCTCCCTGAATCATCGTCACTTCGCTATCTGCATCGTCAACAATCAACGGTTCGTCAATTATAATCTCGGCCAGATTTCCCGTTTCCATACTGCCCCTTTTCCCCTGAAAACTTCGGCCAACTATACCAGTTTCATCCTGTATATCGAGCCTTTGGAGGTTTTATCCTTCTCTTTTATCGACTGTACAAGGGATGACTTTCATCACGTTAACGGCACGGAAGCATAAGAGAAAAAAGTACCCTGGCTTAGCTTTGCCGCCTTCTCTATAATAAATTGCAGTCAACTACCGGGAGGGCCTGGCATGGAAGTCGAAAAATATGTCGTTTTGAGTACGACCACTGAACTCAAGCTGGCCAGCAGGACGTGCGCGGCTCTCGAACGCGCCAACATTCCGGTCCTGATTGAACATGAACCCTCTTCCGGAGACCAGGGCGGGAAGCTCAACTACAGAATTCTCGTTCCCCTCCGGTATTCACAGGCGGCGAGACGTATTTCCGACAATGCGCTCATTTCCTTTGAAAATCGCCCAAGCAGCAAGCCGCTGTTCTCGCCGGGCATCACCTCGAATACAGTGCACTAAAATAAACGGGAGGGAGGCGCTTCGCCCGCCCCCGGCAAAACCGTTTATTTATCGGACAGTGCCGCAACTCCAGGCAGAGCCTTTCCCTCCAGGAACTCGAGACTTGCGCCGCCGCCGGTGCTGATATGGCTTATCTTGTCCGCAACGCCCATCTTCTTGACCGCAGCCACACTGTCGCCTCCGCCCACAATGCTCATTGCGCCTGATGATGAAACGGCGCGGGCAACAGCCAGTGTACCGGACGCAAAGGGAGCCATTTCAAACGCCCCCATCGGTCCGTTCCACACGATTGTCTTTGCTTTCGCAATTTCCGCCGCGAACGATTCGGCGCTCTTCGGACCAATATCCAGAGCCATCCAATCTTCCCTGATGCCTGCTTCGCCTACGGTCTCACACTGCGCCTCAGCGGTGAAAGAATCCGCTATGATATTGTCGACGGGAAGAAACAGTTTGAGATTTCGTTCAGCTGCTTTTGCGAGCACATTCTTCGCAACTTCAACCCTGTCCACTTCGACCAGCGATTTTCCAACGGGAAGTCCCTTCGCACGATAAAACGTGTACGCCATCGCGCCGCCGATAATCAGAGCATCAACCTTCGGAATGAGGTTGTTGATGACATTTATTTTATCGCTGACTTTTGCACCGCCAAGAATCGCGAGAAACGGCCGCTCCGGATTAGAGAGGGCCCTGTCCAGATAGTCGAGTTCTTTCTCCATAAGAAAGCCGGCAAGCCTGTCCTCGAAAAACTTTGCGGCAACAGCGGTCGATCCGTGTGCCCTGTGGGCCGAGCCGAACGCGTCGTTGACGTAGATGTCGCCGTAGGCCGACAGCTTCTTTGCGAATTCTTCCTGCTTCTTTTTCATTTCCGCCTTTGCCGCCTTCACTTCGTCTTCCGGCGTTCCTTCAGGCATCTTCACTTTCGCCTCTTCTTCCGGATAGAAACGCGTGTTTTCGAGAAGAAGAAGTTCACCGGGCTTGAGAGCAGACGCCATCCTCGACGCCTCGTCACCGGCGCAGTCGGGAGCAAACTGAACCGGACGGCCGATGAGTTCGGCGAGTTTCCCGGCCGCAGGTTTAAGGGAGAACTCCGGATCATACCCGGGCTTTTTTGGCTGTCCCCGGTGGGACATCATGACAATAGAACCGCCCTTTTCCAGGATGTACTTGATAGTGGGCAGCGTTTCGCTTATGCGCGTATCGTCAGCAACTTTGCCGTCTTTGATAGGCACATTGAAATCGACACGCATGAGAATTCTTTTTCCACTGAGATCCACGTCTCTGATAGTTTTCTTGTTCATATTCGCTCCTCTGGTGATAGCGCGGAGATCGTGCGAAATTCAGGGGACGCCCCGTGGAGCGTCCCCATGGAAGGTTCTTGTTATCCGACCTTCGCCATATGTGAAATGAGGTCGAGAACCTTGCAGGAATAACCCCATTCGTTGTCGTACCATGCCACAAGCTTCACGAATGTGTCGCTGAGTGCAATGCCGGCCTTTGCGTCGAAAACGCTTGTGCATGACTCGCCGATAAAGTCGGTTGAAACAACATCCTCTTCGGTGTAGCCGAGAATTCCCTTGAGTGACGTTTCCGAGGCTTTCTTCATTGCCGCCTTGATCTCGTCATACTTCGCGGGTTTCGCGAGCCGGCAGGTAAGGTCAACGACTGAAACATCAAGCGTCGGAACGCGGAAAGCCATACCGGTAAGTTTGCCGTTCAGATCGGGAATCACCTTCCCCACTGCTTTTGCCGCGCCCGTGCTCGAGGGAATGATGTTGCTGCCTGCTGCACGTCCGCCGCGCCAGTCCTTCTTCGAAGGACCATCAACAGTCTTCTGCGTCGCGGTAGCGGCGTGAACGGTTGTCATCAACGCTTCGAGAATTCCCCAGTTATCGTGAACCACCTTTGCAAGAGGCGCAAGACAGTTCGTGGTGCAGGAAGCATTGGAGACGATGTTCATCTCCTTCTTGTAGTTGTTTTCGTTTACTCCCATTACGAACATCGGAGCGTCTTTCGAAGGAGCTGATATGACAACTTTCTTCGCGCCGGCCGCGAGATGTGCGTTCGCCTTCTCTATTTCCGTAAACACGCCTGTCGATTCGACGATGTAGTCCGCACCCCATGTTCCCCAGGGAATCTCCTCGGGCTTCATGGCGGCCGCAACGTTGATCTCTTTGCCATTAACTATGAACTTGCCGTTACGGGCTTCGGCTGTGCCTTTGAAGCGGCCATGCACCGAATCAAACTTCAGCATGTAGACCATGTATTCGAGATCAATGAAGGGATCATTGATACCGACAACAGTAATGTCCGGATGATTCACAGCGGCACGAAAAACAAGCCGTCCGATTCGACCAAAGCCATTAATTCCAATCTTGATCGCCATAATTGTTCCCTTTGATATTCAGAAGAAATAAGTTTCGCCCTTCGACAATGCTCAGGGCTGGACGCAAAAAAGCGGCCATCGTTCTTATACACTCTACAGCGGTCCCAGTGCAAACTTATGCAATCCATTCAACTACCCCGCTCTGCTCCCCTCTCATGGGAGTTCCACAAGGTCTCTGAGACAATGAAATACCACATGATCTGGATGAAGCGGCGATGATTTCAGTCACTTACAGAGACAATGTAGAGCCACGCAACGCCGAACGTCAGGGGTCGAATCTTTTCGACAGTATAGCCGGCCCTCTCCATGATCCCTCCGAACTCTTCTCCGGAGGGGAAAGAAAGCGCTGTGTTTTTCAGGTACGAATAGGCCCTTCTGTTGCCGGAAATCAACCCGCCGACAAGCGGCAGCAGAAAACGGGCAAAGATGGGAAAAAGGAACGCAGGAACAGCGCCTGATGGTTGCCCAAGCTCCAGAATGTACAGACTCCCCCGGAGTACACGGCGAATTTCTTTGAGAGCCTCCTCGACGTTTCTGAAATTCCGCACACCGAATGCGATTGTAACAGCATCAACACTGTTCTCTTTAAGGGGCAGCGCGTGAACATCCGCGAGGACGAACTTCACCCGATCGAGGACCTTCCTGTCGAGATTTTTCCTGCCCCGCTCAATCATCGGGGCGCAAATGTCGGCAGCAATCAGGTTCTCCGCGGCAGATGCAAGCGATGGAAGAAGCGACCCTGTCCCGGTGCACAGGTCGAGAACGGCATCACATCCTTTCCCCGTAACCGCCTTCACGAGGGCCCGGCGCCAGAGCCTGTGAATTCCAAAGCTCAGCACGTCATTGAGAAGATCGTAGTGCCGGGCGATAGCGGCAAACATATCGCGCATCGCGGAAATTTCGCGGCTCTTTTCGATGCCCTCTGTATTTAAAGATTCCCGTGACAGCGCAGTAGTTCCGTGAAATCATACCAGAATGCGTTATATGCCATCTGTCGCGGCGATTCGCAAGATTGCGTCGGTATTCATTCCTCTCAGCGTATTTATGTCGCCGTTTCTCCTCGTGAGTGCTGAATGGCGGCCATCAATCATCAATCCTCTGATTAAGAATTACACCGTTGTTCTTGTCGTGCTTGCGCTGTGGAACCTCTTTCTTTCCGCCACCGGCCTCTTCATTGCAGGAGGAAAAAAACAGGCCCGCTCGAAATTCCGGTATGCGCTGGAGCTGCTGCTCGTTGTCATAACCGGCATTGCTGCTCTCATTGCGATTCACTTTCTGAGACAAAGATTTTCCCCGGTTATGTTTTATCTCACTCTCGCTTCCGCGGGCTTCCTGAGTCTTGAATTCGCGATGTTTCTCAGGGAAAAAGCGGGCCCTGCCCTGCTGATGCGATTTCTTTTCCTCAACTGCCTGTGTGCACTCGGATTTCAAATTTCAGTTCCCGGATTCAACTGGCAGCTTCTTATTTTCAGCATCGCGGTTTCAGCCCAGGCCTCTTCCATCCACCTGAAGAAATATACAGAAAAGGAGCCTGTCCATCCTTTAATGCAGCGCCTCCTCGAGGTCTCGGTATTCACGGGACCATTGATTGTCGGGTTGCTCGCGCTCCTGGGGGGCATTCTTGTCAAATACCTCCTCGTATATATCCTTCTGCCCCTTGCTTCGATGGTTGTAAAGGAGACTTACAGACCGCGGACCATCGCCGCTTTTTACTGGGTGTTCATGCTGATTCTTCTTATTGTGAGATTGTTGTAGAACCTGAGAGCGGCAATGCGAAGGCGAAAGACCTCGTCATTGTGCTCCTGTGCAAAGCTGGTATACTTCCTGCGCGCCTCGGAAAAAATCACAACGACAACAGGGCCCGCACATGAAAGGACTTTTTTTGTTCCTCTCGATACTTCTCATTCCGTCGATAGTCATCGGCGGACCAAAGACCGAAAAGGCAAAACTGAAAACATCCGCACCATCACAGAAACATCCTTCAAAGGCTGCGCCGCCCGTAATCAACAAAGCCTCGCTTGAGCTCAACGAGGAGGGTTCAAAAGCGATGCAGGCGAAAGATTTCGTCAAAGCCGAATCCCTCTTTCGCGATGCGCTCAGGACAGATCCGAAGAACATAACCGCTGTTTTCAATCTTGCAGGCGCCTGCCTGATGAACACGAAAAATGATGAAGCCATCCAGCTGCTGAAGGGTTACATAACAGAATATCCCCGCGATCCCGGCCTTTATTCGAGACTCGGCGAAGCGTACTTCAGCGGTAAAGACCTGCCCAACGCAGAAGAAAATTTCAGGAAAGCTCTCGAAATTTTCCCTGCCTATCCCGGCGCCGCAGCAAAACTCGGCACAGTCTACGCGCTCCAGCAGAAATTCCCGGAAGCTGAAGAGACTTTCCTTGCCGCAGTGGAGCAGGACCCGAGAAACGCCGAACTCCTTTCCAATCTCGCCGGCATCTTCCTCGCGAACGGAAAACCGCGCGAAGCAGTCAGTACAGCCAGGCGCGCTCTTCATGTGAAGCCTTCGAGCGATGTGTATGTGACGATGGGCCTTGCTTACGAGACATTGAAGGAATATGACAAGGCAGTTATCTCGCTGCAGCGTGCGGTGGACCTCGGTGACACGCGGGAGGACCTTCATGAGAAGATTGAGCTGATGAAAGGGCTCGATTCGGGGACCCCTGTTCCGTAATTACTTCAGCTCCATGAAT
>CAYQVO010000020.1:33322-39561 GCA_964421085.1 uncultured Bdellovibrionales bacterium
CGGCCTCTTACGGCCACATAAGATACTTCAGCTGAGACTGGCGGCTGAAAATTCCCGGGATTGAACTGATACTCTCCAGCGCCTCCCGAAGCTCCGCGAACCTGTCACGGGGGTAATAAAGATGGGGGATTTCGGTGTCCTTCAGCGGCTCACCCGCAATTTCAAATACGGCCCGGGCGGCATCGTACGTCCCGCCGAAAGCATCAATCAGTTTGAGTTCCTTCGCCTGCGAGCCCATGATCAGCCGGCCGTCTGCGAACTTCCGGACTTCTCCTTCGGGGATTTTTCTGCTCTCGATTACCGCCCTGATGAAATCCTCCTGGACACGCTCTATGGTCGATTGAAGAAATGCACGCTCCTCTTCCGTCATAGGCCGGAACATGTTTCCGACATCCTTGAGTTCGCCGCTCTTAATCGTCACAAAACTTACACCTGCCCAGTCGACGAGTCTTTGCAGATTGGGAAGCTGCATGATCACGCCGATTGATCCGGTCATTGTCCCCGGTTCAGCGAAGATCCTGGAGCCGCCAAGCGAACTATAAAGCCCCCCTGATGCAGCGACCGCCCCCATCGAGACGACCACAGGCTTCTTTGGATTGCGCGCATTAAGGGTCCTGACTGCGTCGTATATTTCCTGGGACGGACCCACTGCGCCGCCTGGAGAATTGACGCGGAGAACCGTGCCCTTGACCTTCGGGTTCTCCGCCTGCCTGTACAGTTCCTTTATTGTCCCCTTTGAATCCAGAATCTCTCCTTCGAGTTCCACAACTGCCACCGTTTTTTTGCGGGAAGGAATGCCTTCAGACATGAGTCCTCCGGCAAGTGCCGCCACCATGCCGAGAATGACGGGCACAATTATGAACAGCAGGATGAAGATTGTCAGTAGCTTTGCTAGCCAGATGAAGTATTCTCTCATGCCGCGCATTCTTGCACGATTCGGCTGGAATCTACAGAACCTTTAAAAACACACCGGGCGGACCCGTTCTGAACCAGCCTTCCACCCGCCCTTGTCACAGAAATGGCCCCCCCGGGCATTTTCACCCGCACGTCTTCGTCGAATATATCCCGGTGCTGCCCTGCAGCGACAACGGCAGCGGCCCCGGTCCCGCAGGCGAGCGTTTCGCCGGCGCCTCTTTCCCAGATCCTGACTTCGACGCTCGAACGCGAGGTCGCATGTGCCAGGTCGAAGCTCACTGTTTCAGAAAACGCGCCGCTTTTTTCGACAAGCGGCCCGAACGTCGACAGAGGAAAGTCCGGGACATTGTCGACAAACGTCACGCAGTGGGGCGTGCCCGTATCAACGAGCACGCCGTCGAAAACCCGGCCCGCAACTTTTACTCTCTTCTCTGAATCAAGGATGCGCGGATAATCGAAGAACGTCCGGATTGCACTCCCGGTGATTTCGCACTCAGCCGTGCCGGAGTCCATTTCAACGGTAATCCTGTCTGAATGCCCATCCGCCCCCTCGCAGGCATGAAGATATTTCGCGGCACATCGGACGCCATTTCCGCAGACATCTCTCGAGCCATCGGGGTTGAAGAAGACCATACGGACTGACGATTTCTCCGAACTCTCGAGAATTATCAGTCCGTCACTCCCGATACCGAAATGACGATCGCACAGAACCAGGGCTGCCCGGGGATAGTCAGACTGCGCAAGGAAAGGCTTTTCCCTGTTGTCGATGAGCACGAAATCGTGGCCAGTGCTCTGGACTTTCGTGAAGGTGAGAGTTTTCATCCGGCCCCTGCATTAACTGGCGAGATCGGTAAGGACCCGCGCTTCCCTTCCGCAAAAGCAGGTCGAAAGTGTGACGCGCGCAATCACCCGATATACAGCTGCTCATAATACGCTGTCGCCATGCGCTTTGAGTCGAAGTAGGGCACGATATCCGTCATGCTCTGCTTCACTACCTGAAGCCACTTTTTAGGCTCCTCATAGTAAAGAGGAATTATCTGCTTCTCGAGAATATCGTACAGACTGTTCAGGTCCTCACGATCCTGCTCTTCGAAGGACTTGCTGGAATCGGCTTCAGCTATCACGAAGCTGTTGATTCCGTGCTTGGCAAACTCGGGGATCCACCCGTCAAAGGTGGAGACATTGACGGCGCCGTTCATTGCGGCTGTCATTCCGCTTGTTCCGGAGGCTTCCCGCGTCACCCTCGGAGTATTGAGCCATACATCCGCGCCCTGCTTGAGAAGCTTCGAAAGAAACAGCTCATAACCGACGAGAACCATCATGTTCTTGTACTCTTTGCTTTTATAAACGAGGTTGTTGAAAATGGAGATTGAACCATAATCGGCAGGATAAGGTTTTCCCGCCCAGATTATCTGAACCGGCCGGTCCTTCCGGGTGATAAGCTGATGGAACCTTCCCTGATCCTGAATCAGCAGATCGGGACGTTTGTACGAAGCGTAACGCCGCGCCCAGACAATGGTCAGCACATTCCTGTCGAAAATCTTGCCGGTCTGGTTTGCGGCATAATCAATGAGCCGCCCCTTTACATGCTTTTTCCTCCGGATCATCCGGTTGTCGTCTCCCTGCTCGAGCGCTTCATAAAGATCCCAGTCGGCCCAGAAACGCTGGCTCTGAGCGTTGGTTATCGATGCAATCGGAGGTATCCGATCAAACCCGGACCACATTTTCCTCGCTACGACACCGTGAATCTGAGACACCCCGTTTGCGTTCCTCGCCATGCGGAGCGCGCCGAGAGTGTGATTAAACACACCCTCATGCATGCCGGTTATTTCCTGGACTTTCTCCACCGGTAAGCCGTCGAAATAGCCCATCTTATCAAGCAGACTGATATCGTGCTTTTCATTTCCCGCCTCTTCCGGAGTATGCGTCGTGAAAACAAGGCGCTTTCGGACTTCATCGAGGCTTCCATGCTTGTTATACAGATAAAAGGCCACAGGGAGAGCATGCGCCTCGTTGATGTGATACACCTCCGGTGTCCATCCAAGTATGTCGAGCAGTTTCGCGCCGCCAATCCCCAGAATCATGTTGGCTGCAATCTTCGCGGCCGCATCAGCATCGTAGAGTTTGTGGGTCGGCGTTCTCGACAGATAGTCATTGCTTGGAAGATCGGACGACAGCAGGAATATAGGTGCCGCTCCAAAAACCTGGGGCGGGAGATAATAAGCCCGGATTCTGACCGGGTGCTGATGGATAAGAATCTCGAATTCTATCCCAGTGTCCTCGAGAAAACTGTACGACTTTTCTTCAAAAAGGACGGCCATTGAAGAGTCCTCCTTCCGCAGCTGATCGTAATAGCCGTATTTCCAGAGGAGCCCGATGCCCACCACGTTCTGCTGAAGATCATACGCGCTTCGCATGTGGGAACCCGCGAGAAACCCCAGTCCACCGGCGTAAATCTTCAGCGTCTGATGAATCGCGTACTCCATGCAGAAATAGGCCACGCGCTTCCTGTATTTAGGATCGAACTGATAAGGGTGCTGAAATTTAAATGTGTCCGCCATGAGAGCCTCTGATATAAGCCGTAGTTTTGATTGTTAAACAATCCTTTCGAGCTGAAAAGAGGAATTTAAAGGGCTGAAAACCGGTTATAATTCACAATATTCGCCGTCGCTCGCCAGGTTCCGGCACGGATAGCGCCAGTCGAATCCGTCACGCCGGATAAACTCCCCCGCCGCCTTCGGGCCCCACGTGCCAGCCGGATAGCCATACACGCGCCCTTCTCTTTCCTTGAAACGGAGGTATGGGTCGATGAACTTCCAGCACTCTTCCACCGCGGCTTCGTGCGCATAAAGCGTACGATCTCCTTTCATGCAGTCATAAAGCAGCCGCTCATAAGCCTCGGGAACGTAATGATCAGTCAGTTCTGAATAGTGGAAATCCATATTCACTGTTTTCAGGTGGAACCCTTCGCCCGGGAGCTTCATCCCCATTTTCAAAAGCACGCCCTCGTCCGGCTGGATCCTCAGTATCAGCTGGTTCTGGCTCCCCTTAAGATCCGCGTACCTGAGAAATGCCGGATGAGGAGCTTTCTTGAAGTAAAGAACAACCTCTGTCACGCGGGTCGGAAGACGCTTTCCAACCCGGAGATAAAAAGGCACGTTATACCAGCGCGAGTTGTCGATATTGATCTTGAACGCAGCGAAAGTCGCGGTTCTGGAATCAACGGGCACATCGGGCTCTTCGCGATATGCCGGAAGTATCTCGCCTCTCACATTTGATCGGGTGTACTGGCCGAACACGGCACGGTCAGCGATTTCGTTTTCCTCGACATGCCGGAGACTTTTGAATACTTTGAGAATCTCGTATCCAAGCGACTCACCCTCAAGCGCAGTAGGCGGCTCGAGCGCAACCATCGCAAGCACCTGAAGGAGGTGATTCTGCACCATGTCGCGAACGACACCCGTATCATCGTAGAATTTCCCCCGTTTTTCCACCCCGATATGTTCTGCGGCTGTTATTTCGACCCGCTCTATATGCCTGCAGTTCCAAAGATCGTTCAGAATTTCATTTGCAAGCCGCAGGACCAGGATATTCTGAACGGTTTCTTTTCCGAGAAAGTGGTCTATCCTGTATATCTGTTCTTCAGTGAAATACTTCTGAAGCTCATCGCTCAGCGCCTTTGCGGATTCGAAATCGGTGCCGAAAGGTTTCTCGATTACAAGCCTCTTCCATCCGTCCTTCTCCTGATTCAGGCCTGCCATGCCCAGATATGCGGGAATAACAGGATAAAGATGAGGAGGAACCGAAAGGTAATAAATACACTCCCCGCCGGTGTTCTGTTCCAGCGAGACCTGCTCGATTTTCGCCCGTACTTTCCCGTACTCCTCCGGATTTTCGCTGTCTGCACTCTGATAATAGAGAAGCGGAAGGAACTCGCTGATGGCAGCCCGGCTGAGTTCCTCAGGCGAAAGAAACTGCGCAAGATCATCACTTACCTTCTCCCGGAAGGACTCGTCGGAGAAAGGAGTCCGGGAAATACCGATAATGGAAATGGGCCGTGGCAGGAATTTATTACGGCACAGGTTATAAAGAGCCGGCATGAGTCTCCGCTTTGTCAGATCGCCGGAAGCTCCAAATATCAGCAGGTTCATACAAGTATCCTCTCAATCCTCCGGCCGATGCCGCACAGGACCTGATAACTATTGCTCCTGTTTGCGGCTGCCCATTCCTTCAATGTTATCTCTTCCCCCAGGCACACCACTTCATCTCCCGGTCTGACCCCGGGGACATTCTCGACTGATACCGTCGTCAAGTCCATCGAGATGCGGCCAATCACGGGACATCGCCTTCCCCTGATTATCACACTTCCTCCGTCCGGGAGCGCAAACGGAATACCATCCGCATATCCGACAGGAAGCGTTGCGACAGGCGTGTCCCGATCGAGAATTACCGTCCGCAGATATCCTATGCTCGAACCCTTCGGAAGGACCCTGACTGAAACCACTTTTGTCCTTAAACGCACAGCGGGTTCAAGCTGAATCACCGGGTCCACAGCTGCGTCCGAAAAGCCGTAGAGATTGAGTCCGACCCGGGCCATCGTAAAGGGGGGGCACAAAGCTTCGGCAACAGCGTGAAGCGCATCGCTGTTGGCCATATGAACGAAGTCGAAGCGTATTCCCTTTTCCCGGCATGCTTCGACAAGTCCCACAAAAGCAGATACCTGTTTCCTCGAAAAGCCGGGATCATCAGATGCGGCCGGAAAGTGTGAACAAATTCCGGTAAAATCAAGGGCCGGAAGTTTCACAGCGCGTTCGATCACATCCATTGCTTCATGAAGCTGAATCCCGAGCCGGCCCATGCCTGTGTCTATGACGAACTGACACCGGGCCCTTATCCCGAGCCGCGCAGCCGCCTGACTGAGGGCGCCTGCATTTGCGAGATTCGATACAGGCGCGATGATTTCCTCCCGGACAAGAACGTTCGCTTCGTCGGGGAAGAAATCGCCCATCAAGTGGATCGGAAGGCCCAGACTCTTCAGTCTGCAGGCAGCGTCAATTTCGATGACTCCGAAACCGCATGCGCCGGCCTGCTTTATCAGGGGAGCGATGATATCGATGCCGAGTCCGTAAGCATTTGCTTTCAGAACGGCCAGCATGCGAAGGGGATGGATGTGTGAGAGAATTTTCTTTGCATTTGCGGAAATTCTCTGTCCATCGATTTCAAGCCAGGCTCTTGGCGCCTCTCTGCCATCTCTCCCAGTCATCCCCGGAGTATAGCCCCCGGATGTCGGCCCCGACAAGCGTGGCCGACCTCCGCTCCTGACT
>CAYQVO010000020.1:39571-57977 GCA_964421085.1 uncultured Bdellovibrionales bacterium
GGCGATTATGGTGTTGAAGGAGCAGGGAAACCTGAGTACTGGCGACGCTCTCTCCAAATATCTTCCTGATTTTCCAGAGGCTGATCAGACTGCAATTGCCGATATCCTGCATCATACGTCCGGCGTTCCGGAACTCACTGCCATCGAGGCTTTCTATTCGAACCAGGCAAAAGACTGGACTCCCCGGAAGATCCTGGCAATGTTCAATACACAACACTGAATTGTGATTCTCTACGAATAAACACGGCTAAACCACCCACATCCCGTCCCCGTAACTGAGGAACCGGTAATCATTATCGAGCGCAAACTGGTAAGTTTTCTCCAGAAGCTCCCTTCCCATCAGGGCTTCCACAAGGAACAGATGCGTCGTGTCGGGCTGGTGGAAGTTGGTGATAAGGCTGTCGACTGCCCGGAACTCAAAACCGGGAGTGATGAAAAGATCAGTCTCGCATCCCTGTGCAGCCGCATCCCTGTCACGCGCAGCACATTCGAGAGCGCGGACAACAGTCGTGCCCACTGCAATCACCCGGCCACCCGCCGCTTTCGTATCTTCCATCATGTCGAACAGTGAACGGGGAACTGTCAGAGTTTCCTTTCCGGGATGCGACACTCCGGAGTCAAGAGGAAGAAAGCTTGCAGTTCCGGCATGCAGAGTAAGAAACACGACCCTGCACCCTCTTCCTCTTATTTTCGACATAAGCTCCTCAGAAAAATGAAGACTTGCAGTCGGCGCCGCGATTGAGCCGTCGTTACGGGCAAACACTGTCTGGTAATCCACCCTGTCCTGATCATCAGAGTGCCCGCCCCTGATGTAAGGCGGCACAGGCATAAGCCCCGTCTTCACCATCAGGTCGTGGATATCGGTTTTCCCTTCCCGGGAAAAAAATTCAACTTCCACCTCTTTGTCTGAAACGCGGGCAAAAATTCTTCCTGACAGCCTCTCCGCAAAATCAATTACCCGCCCTTCCTTGAAACGTCTCAGCGGCTTTCCGAGGCATCTCCACCGGCTTCGCCCCAGCCGCTTGACGAGAAGCACCTCGACTTCCGTGTCTGAATCGGAAAATGCGCCGAAAAACCTCGCCGGGATGACCTTTGTATCGTTGAAAACAACAAGATCATCCGGGGTCAACAGCGCGGGGACATCGACGAAAGTCCGTGAAACGATCGCTCCTGACGCACGCTCGACAGTAATCATCCTGGCATCATGTGCAGGATGAACGGGACGCTGAGCTATACGGTCAGGAGGCAGATCGTAGGTGAACCTCACCGATTCGCCATCTTCTTCAGCGCCTCGAACAGATCAATCGGCACCGGGAAGATGATTGTAGTGTTGTGTTCCGACCCGATATCTCTCAGCGTCTCGAGATACCTGAGCTGCATGCTGCCGGTGCTTGTGTTCATGATTTTGGCTGCTTCGGTGAGTTTTTCAGCCGCCTGGAATTCACCTTCCGCCTGAATGACCTTCGATCTTCTCAACCGTTCAGCTTCGGCCTGCTTGGCCATCGCCCTCTGCATTTCCTGCGGGAGGTCCACCTGCTTCACTTCGACCGTGACAACCTTGACACCGAACCCGTGCGTTTTCTGGTCGATAATGTCCTGGATCAGAAGATTGAGTTCCTCTCTCTTGGACAGAAGATCATCCAGTTCCCTTTCACCGCATATGCTCCTGAGCGTCGTCTGCGCATATTGACTTGTGGCGGCGAAAAAGTTTTCCACCTGGAGTATCGCCTTGTCAGGTTCGATGATCTTGAAGAGCAGAACTCCATTGACCTTGACCGACACGTTGTCCCGTGTGATGACGTCCTGGCTTGGAATATCGTAAGTGATAATCCGAAGGTCGACGCGGAGAAGCTTGTCAATGAAGGGAATAATGACTATGAGGCCGGGTCCCCGGACTCCGGCAAACCTTCCAAGCCTCAGTACGACACCGCGCTCGTACTCACGGAGCACGAAAATCGACGACTGAAAAAGCACTATCAGAATGACTAAAAGGGCTATGAGGAAACTCATAATATTATCTCTCCTGTTCTTACCGTTTCTTTACTTCCAGCACAAAACCACTCTTCAGGCCGATCACTTCGACGATCTCATTGCTCCCGATCGCGCCGCTGCTGCTCTCCGCATCCCAGATTTCCCCGTTCACCCGGATCTTTCCCCTGGGATTGATGTCCTGCAGCGCGAGTCCTGCCGCTCCCACAAGGCCCTCCCTCCCGGTGGTGACCCGCCGCCTGCTGGTCCTTACCGCCATGAAAACGGCAAATGCGATAAGAAAACCCATGACAAGCGCGAAACCTGCGGGATAAAGGTAGTTGTAGCTCACGCCCGGCATGGTCGAAGTATCCACCAGATAGAGCGAACCAAGAAGCATTGCAATTATACCTCCGACAGCGAGAATTCCACTGGTGACATAAAGCTCGGCTCCGATAAGAAGCGCGCCGAGAATTATCAGCACCACTCCGCCCTGAGAGACAGGAAGAACCTGGCTCGAAATAAGGGCGAGCACGAGACATATGACGCCGACTACTCCGGGCAGAATCCCGCCCGGATGGTAGAGCTCGATTGAAATCCCCGTCGTGGCGGCAAGCCACAGGAGCGCCGCAACGGCCGGGTTTGAAAGCACATTCAAGACCCGCTCTTTGAGCGACATCTCCACGGGAATCCGGGCGGATCCTGTGAAATCTCCAATCTTGATCTTTCTGTTTTCGACCGTCACTTCTCTTCCCGCAATCTGTCTCAAAAGGTCGGGGATATCCACGGCGACAATATCGATAACATTCTGCTGCAGGGCTTCCTTTTCAGTGATGGAATTGGCCTCGCGGACCGCCTTTTCGACCCATTCGACATTGCGGCCCCGCTGATCCGAGATTGACTTTACGAGAGCGACAGTCATGTTCTCGGCTTTCTTTTTCATGTCGCCTTCAATATCCTGGCCCGATCCCTGCACAGGCGTGGCGGAACCTATGCTTGTGCCGGGGCTCATCGCGGCTATATGCCCGGCCATAGTTATGAAGACACCTGCTGAAGTGGCGGTTCCGCCCTGCGGAGTGACATAAATGACTACCGGAACCGGCGACTGAAACATCATCTGTATCATCTGCTGCGTCGTCTCCAGCATTCCGCCCGGAGTGTTCAGTTTCACGACGACAAGGCCGGCGTCCTGCTGCTTCGCCGCGCTGACCCCGTTCTGAAAATATCCAAGAGTGCCGGGGAGGATGAGCATGTTCATGTCGAGAACGATAACAGGACGTATGTCTTTCGGGGCCTGAACCTCTGCCTGCGCAGCAGTGTCAAGCGAAAGAACAGCGGCAGCCGAAAGGATTAATACCGAAAGAATCGAGTAAAGAGTCTTTTTCATAATCACAGCCGGAGAATCGCGTTCAAAAGCTTGTCTGCGACACGGCTCTTGAAGTTTGTGGCTATCTCTTCCTGCCGTCCATGCTTGTCGATGAACCATGCCCGGTTCGTGTCGAGATCGAACGCGTCCTGCGCGAAGTTCCCGACCATAAGGTCGGCCCGCTTCTGCTCCATCTTTCTCCGGATTTCCGAGAGCAGATCTTCGAGTTCCCCCGTTTCCACTGTGAAACCGACGAGAACCGGAGAAGCTGCATGTCCTCTTCTTTCACCGACAGCTGTCAAAATGTCCGGGTTTCTGGTCAGTTTCAAGGTCGGAGCGCCTTCTCCTTTCTTTATCTTCCTGTCAGACACCTCGGCAGGTTTGAAATCGGCAACTGCCGCCGCCATTATCACTATGTCCGGCTTGTCCGCCACTTCAAACGTTTCACGCATCACAGCTTTGTGCATCTCTTCCGCTGTTTCGACAGGGATGCGGCGCACTGGTTTCGGGACGTTTATTTCGCACGGTCCATGAATGAGTGTCACGTCCGCCCCTCTGCAGAAAGCCTCCCGGACTATGGAGACGCCCATTTTGCCCGAAGATCTGTTTGTGAGAAATCTCACCGGATCTATCGGCTCGCGTGTCGGGCCGGTCGTGATCAGCATCCGCTTGTCCGCAAAATCTTTCACAGAGAGCATGCGTCTTGTGTGATAGAAAATCTCCCAGGGATCCGCCAGTCTTCCTGCCCCGATCCATCCGCATGCAAGAGAGCCTTCGTCCGCGTCGACAAACTGGACGCCCTTTGCCCGCAGATCCGCCATATGCTTCCGCGTGGTCGGGTGCTCATACATGTTCACATTCATCGCGGGGGCGATAAGAATCGGGGCCCTGGTCGCAAGGGCTGTCGCAAGCAGAGGAGTATCGGCGAAGCCGTGATTCAGCTTGGCCAGAAAGTCGGCAGTTGCCGGCGCAACAACAAGAACGTCCGCCCAGTCGGCTGTCTCGACGTGCTCGATGTCCCCGGTTTCTCCCCAGAAACTCTTATAAACAGGATGTCCCGTTATGCTCTGCATCAGAAGGGGCGTGATGAACTTCTGGGCCGAGTCAGTCAAAATGACTTTGACTTCATAGCCCCTCGAAAGGTAGATCCGGGCAAGCTCGGCGCTCTTGTACGCGGCTATTGAGCCCGTCACACCAAGCGCAATTTTTCTTTTCTCTGCTTTTTCGATCAATGTTCGTCGCTCACTAAATCATGCAAAAAAGGATTGGAACGGCGCTCTTCTCCTACTGTAGTCGAATGGCCGTGACCGGGCAAAACAACGGTATCGTCCGGCAGCCTGAGAATAGTATGCCTTATTGAGGACATCAACACTTCGTGGCTTCCCTCCGGAAGGTCGGTCCGGCCCACAGAGCCCGCGAAAAGAAGATCCCCTGAAAGAAGGAGCTTATCCTCCCTGCTGTAATAACAGAGATGACCGGGAGAATGGCCGGGAGTGAAAAGAACCTCGAAATTGTGACTTCCCACTGAAAGAGACTCGCCGCCATTAAGGAGAATATCGGGCTCGGGGCACTTTCTCATGGAATCCGGCGGGACACCGAACATGGACGCATAAAAAAGCACAGACATGCGGAGTTCCTTTTCAGCGGGATGCGCAAACAGCTTTATTCCGGTTTTCTCCCTGAGTTCCGCCACAGCACCGCAGTGATCAAGATGGGAGTGCGTCAGCCACATACCCCTGCATTTAATCTGCTTTTCCTGCAGTACGCCGATTATCCTCCCCGCTTCACCTCCCGGGTCGACAAGAACTCCCTCGTTTGTGCCCGAGTCGTAGACTATTCTGCACACCTGCTGAAAAAGTGTAACTGGAATATCGATAGTTTGAAGCATCTCAGTCATCTAACTGAATCAGGACATACTTCACAAGCGGCTGTTATCAAGTTCTCGACGCCTTCCCCCCGATATCATTGAGATTTCTTCCGCCGGCAATTCACCGAACCCCTTCGACACCACCTGAATCTAACTGGAATAAGGTTCTACTGCCTTATCTCTGCCGCGTGGAGAACCATTCGAAATGGATGACGCATTAGATGAAGTATGCTCGAGGATGAACAGTGCGTGGTTTCCGGTAAACCCGCTTGTTCTTTCCAGAGTTCAAAGCAAGCTCGCATCGGGTGCAAAGACTCCCAGGATAGTCGAGGATCTTAAAAGCGATCCGTCACTATTCATCTACACAGTGAAAGAACTCTCCCGGCGGCTTAATCTTTTCGACGGGGGAAAAATTATCGATCCGGTCCAGGAGCTGGAAAGCGCGTCTGTCGACACCATGCAGGCGATCCTCACGAAAGAAGCCGCAGTCATGTCCTGCCACGACTTCAGAGCAATAAAGAGTTTCCAGGCCGGGCAGCTCATGTCGTCCCTGATAAGCGCCGTCACCAGCGCGTCGCTTGCCGGCAGTATGGAGGTGAACGCATCCACTGCCTATGCATGCGCTCTGCTTCGCCAGCTTGGGCTCACACTGATTGCATTCAATTATCCGCATGTGTACGCAAATGCCATCGGACGAGGCGAATCACGGGATTCTTATATAAGCATGATGCTCGGTTTTTCCCCATCCCTTCTCGCGTTCGCAATGGCGAGAAAGTGGGGACTTGCGCCGACAATCCGGAGAGGCATGGGTGACATCAGCTGTTCCCATGACAGTGGAAATCTCAGCGTAATTCGCGCAGGGGAAATGCTGGAAAAGATCTGCGCCGTGGGGGAAATCGTAGCGAGGATTGACGGTTCGAAAGATCCTCAAGTTCCATCGTCCGACTGGGAGGAAGCACGGAGCCACATCCAGCTGTGTCTGGGAAAGGATGGTTTCAGTGTGCTCGAGAAAGAGATTGCCGAGAGCGCGAGATACTTCGTCATTTCAGCGCCTGAGCTGTTCACAATTCCCGATTTGACGGGCGACATACAGCCGGAGGTCACCTCTGTCCGGCCTGTTTTCGACCGCAACCCCTTCATCCGCGGATGTTCCGGGAAGCTGCAGGAGAGACTCGGCGATCTTTATGCGCGACTCGTCAATCCTGCCCACCGGCCTGAAAACGTCCGGTTTCTGCTGAAAACCATCATCCCCGAAGCGGGATTTGCCGGCGGCTGCGTGTACCTTGTCGATATTGAAGCCTACATGCTGGTGCCAAGACTGTCAGCCGGGAAAAGCTCGCTCGATGAGTTCAAAGCAGTGCGATATAATACCCCGGAAAACCGGAATAACCCCATCGTAAGAGCTTTCATGGCATCCACGCCTGTAACCGGCGACCACAGACGTTCGGATGAAAAACTCGTTTCCTTTGTGGCAAGTTCAATTGGCTTCCTTAACAGAGCCGGGGTGCTCTACCTCGAAGCGCCTCTCCCGCAGCCGGGCCTGGCCGGCGGATTTTTCACCGACACTCACAGGACTGAGTGCAAAGCTCTGAGGCAGGCGTTGAATGATTGTCTGAATCTGGAATAGCACCTCTGCCGATATCGAGACTCCCCGAACACCGAATTTCATGCGATGTTCAGGGTATGCGATTCCGTATATTTATCCTCACCACAGCCATCACTGCGCTCTGCTCAGTACCCGCACTCTCCCAACCTGCCGCTGCACCTCCTGAAAATACGGCAGCCGCGCCTTCCGTTCAACAGGACGTAATAACTCTTCGCGACAACGCGGTTGAAAAAACTTCCGAGCAGTTCAGGAAAGTCTGGGCGTATGAAATCGGTGTGATCGACGAAAAGCCCATTACCGTGGAAAAGGTGGTTTCGGCAGTTATTCTTCTGGCCCTCGCAATCTGGTTTTCCAAAGGTCTCAGTTCTCTGATCGGGAGATTCGCGCTGCCGCGGATAGGGCTTCAGGACGGCGGCCTCATGGCTATTCAGAGCATTCTGTTTTACCTGCTTGTCGTCTTCTTCGCGCTCATTGCGCTCCGGCTTGCGCATGTGCCCCTTACTCTCTTCACCGTCATCGGCGGCGCGCTTGCTATCGGGGTCGGCTTCGGAAGCCAGAACATCATGAACAATTTCATAAGCGGGCTGATTATGCTCGTGGAACAGCATGTCCGGATAGGCGACCTTCTGGACGTTGACGGACTGCAGGGAACGGTGAAACATGTAGGCCCGCGCAGCACTACTATTCGCACGATGGACAATCTCGATATCGTGGTTCCAAACAGTCACTTCCTGGAAAGACAGGTAATCAACTGGACCTTGTCGGATAACATTGTGCGGTTCACAGTGGCTGTTGGAGTTGATTACATATCCTCCTCTGAAACCGTCAAAAAGCTTCTTCTACAGGCCGCAGAAGAGAATCTTTACGTGCTGTCGTCGCCTTCGCCCGGCGTGCTGCTTGCTGACTTTGCGCCGAATACGCTGGACTTCGAGCTCTACTGTTTCATGTTTCTCAACTCGCTTGTCGGGCCGGCCTTCGTCAAGAGCGAACTCAGGTTCAGAATTCTCGAACTCTTCCGTGAGCACGGGATCACGCTTGCCTTCCCGCAGCGCGATGTTCATATCGAGATGACCAGGCCGGTTGCAATAAAGTTGATCGAGGATTGACTGCCCTCATCAGTATCGCTTTCAGAAACACAAAGCTTCCCCCTTCGCCAGGGCTTCGGGGGACACGCCGGGGGATAGTTCCGCGACTATTGTGGTGAAAAAACGTACTGGACGCGGCACTAAGCTCTTCTCAGGACGAGAAGTGTCACATCATCCTTCAGCACTCTTCCGTCAAGAAACGCCTCGAAATCAGCGATTATTTTCCTGCATATTTCTTCGGCAGTAGTCACAGATGAGGCGAGCACAAGGCTTCGGGAAATTCCTTCGAGACCAAACCCGGCCGAATCGCGGTTCTGGGCCTCGACCAGACCATCAGAAAAAACAGCTATCGCATCGCCGTGCGAGAGCTCGGTTTTCTCGTGCGAATACTCCCCCGAATCAAAAAATCCGAGAGCAAAGCCTTCTCCCTTCAGCTCGTCCACTTTCCCCTCGGCGCTCCTCAGTATCAGGGCCGGCAGATGGCCGGCCCGGGCAAAATCAACGTGCCCTGTCTCCGGATCGAAAAGAAAGCCGCACATTGTCACAAACCGGCCCGACGGCATCTGAGGAGTGAGAAGTGAGTTCATCCCCTGGAACATCTTATGAGGGAGTTCTTCTGCGACCGCGGAGAAGCCCAGCTTCGCCATGCTTCCCAGGAACGCGGCAGCAAGACCGTGCCCGCTTACATCAGCAACCTGAGCAGAGATTTTTCCTGAATCTTCGATCAGGATGTTGTACCAGTCACCTCCGACCTCTTCGAGCGGACTGTAGAAGACAGAGACATCATACCGTTCATCCACCGGCAGCTGCTGCGGCAGCAGACTCGCCTGGATCTGGCGGGCCTCTTCAAGTTCCTTCTGATAATGAGCGTTCAGATCGCGAAGGGCCGCGTTCATTTCCGACAGTGATGAAGATGATTCGTCCAGCCCTTTGAATTTCCTGAGCCTCAAAAGAGTGGCGATCCTGCCCGCAAGAACGCCAAGAGAATATGGCGAGCTCATTATTTCGATATTATCCGAAGGCGATTTCGAAAAGGCCTCGACCTCCTCTGGTGAACTCGATATGAAGATTACGGCGGCGTGCTTTGTGCCGGGCTGTGATCTCAGGAGCTCAATCGCCTCTTCGAATTTCAGATCGCCGGTTTCCTCGAAGATCACAAGGTCGACTGTGTCGCTAGTATCGAGACTTGAAATAGTCTGGCCATCCCCAGGTGAAAGCATCGAATACCCCAGCTTGGTCAACAGGAGCGGAAGCTTTTCGTTAGCCGTCCCTATGCACAGTATTTTGTCAGCCATTTCTTTTCATACTGGTATATCAATAAACAGGGCTTCGAGCTATAAAAAGAGCCTATGACTGCCCCAGTCTCCGAGTCAATTAAGGACACCGCCCCAGGCGTGCCGCCGCATAGACTTGCGGCCGGTCTTCTCGGAGCTGATCGTAATTTTGTGCTTGTTCTTTACCCCCTTCTGGCTTTACCACTGTTTGTCGAGGAATTTGCAGACCGTTTCAATCCGGCGTTTACGTTCATTCTCCCGGGCAGTGAAAGGGCGGTAGAACTGATTTTTCTCTTTTTTCTCGGATTCAGATGGGCCCGAAAGCTCCGGCCTCAGACCGATTCCATGCCCCGGCAGCCCGAACCCGCTCATTTCCCCGCATCTGCCTTCGCCCGTCTTTTCTTCACTGGTTTCGTTCTATGGGCGCTCGTGATTTTTCCCCCGGCACTGTCTCTGGCCGGCGGGAGATTTCAGGGCTTTATCTTCGTCGCCCTCTTTCTGCCGGGAATAATTCTTTCATACCGCTATTTCATGTACTTCTTTCCAATCCTTTTTTCGCCGGGCGGACAGTCTCTGGCAAAGTCCCTGGATTCGGCGGCCCAGTTCGTCAGAAATGATTTACTGCTTCCGCTGAGGGTGCTGGCAGCGCCTCTCGGTGTCTCAACTTTTCTTTCGTCACTGTGCGCCGCTCCTTTCCCTGACGGAAGAGATATTTATTTATCGCTTCTCGGTGATCTGTTCAGTCCCCTTCTCTGGATACTGAGCTGCTATCTCGGTCTTGCGTTTGCGCTGCTCATGCTTCCGGACAAAGAGTGGAGAGAATTCAATCTTGATCCATACCGACATGCTCGTATCGACACACTGTCCATTCTCTCCCCCGGATGGCTCGCCTCCATTCTCTCTTTCAAGTCCGGGATAAAATTCCTGATCATCGCGGCTTTTGTGTGGGCGGGAAACCAGATTCGCCTCGAATTCATGCCGCCGGCCGGTGAAATAACGGTAAAATCCGTCGATGTATCAGGCAACACGGTCACAATGAATATTGAAGTGACAGATCCGAAATATCGCCTCCGGGCTTTCCGGCCGGTTCATCTGAGACTTGCTGGAGAAAAATATCTCGAGACAGGAGATTCTTCCGCTCTGGTCGCACCTTTTCCGGAAAAAGTTCTTTCCCCTGAAATCACCGATTCTCCGGATCTCCGCATCTTCATCCCGCCGGCTTCCAAACCGGTGGAGCTTACCCTTATTTTCAAGGCGTCGCGTTCAGGCGGGCAGCTCACAGCGCTTCAGGATCTTTATCTGTGGTACCGACACGCGAAGATTGCGAACGTAAGGTTTGCAGGAAACTGACAGGCGCGACCCGCCCGAATCTGATCAATGGAGTATGCTCAATGCACCCAGGGCAGCTGTTCTTCCAGGCTCTTTATCACATCCGGAAAATCGCTTTCTGCAGCGGCAACGACAACTCCGGCATTCATTCTCTCGGCAAGCTTCTTCAGCACAACTTCCTCCTCGCCCTCTGTCGCTCCTGCCTCGACACGGCGGAGCCGGTCCGCACTCAGGTCTCCCATGTAATCTTCAAATGTTTCCTTGTCGCGGGCCAGGATTAGAAGCTTATGCCCGTTCACGGATACCAGTGCAGGGCGTTTGCCGGAGTATGGCACATACAGGCTCTTCACGGCCCAAGTGTAAGCTCCGATATCAGGTTTGAACAAGCAGGTTTTTTTAATTCAATCAAACTTATGACGCTGACGCTTTGCCGCCAAGTCTCTGAAGCTCCGGACCCAGAAGCTTCGCCTGTTCCGGCTGCCGGTTCTCGATGTCCTGAAGAATCGACATCGCCTCTGCGCGCTCTTCGGGAGACCTTGCAAGACGCGCGACGCTTATCGCCGCATCTATATTCACATAAATCCCTTCCGCAGCCAGCCGCTTGAGCAGCGCCTTGCCGTCGGCAATTGTGTCTGGACTGCCGAGCTTTGCCCTCGCATTCACCAGAAGCTGAAATTCGGCAATCATCCGGCCGACAGCATCGCCGGCTGCGGGGAGTTGTGAAGGGTTCACTGTGTCCACAACCTTGCCGCCGGTCTTCGCGTTCAGAAGCGCCGCGTAAAGAGGCTCCAGCTGATTATAAGGGTCTTTTGCATCCTGCAGAGCACGCAGACCTTCCGACACTCTTTTTGCCGCATCTTCTTTTGATTCGGCAGGTTTTTCTCCCTCTTTCTTTTCCTCATCCCCTGCCTTGATCCGGGCGGCATCCATCCGTTCCATCTCGTTTCGCACCTGCACGAAACGATCGGCGGAATACTGCTGATTTGTCTGCTGATTCTTCACATAGGCGTTTTTGATATAGAAAATCGCAAAGACTGCGACAACAATCCAGAAAACCTGCCGCCAGCCTTCGAGGAGAAATCTGGCGAAGGGGTCTTCTTTGGCCCGCTCTTTGATCTCGTCCTCGATAGGCGCAAGGAACGAAAAGCCTTTCCGCTCCCGGTCAAGGGGGCTCCCGGCGGGCGTTTCTTCTGCCGGGGATCCGTCTCGCGCATTTGATTTTTCGATGTCAGCCATAGTTTTCCTGGAAGAATCTGGGGAAGGTTACATTTTATATTTAAAGTCGTCCGGGTCCAGCTTTTCGAGAAGCTCTGCCCATTTGTCTTTATCCATCGATGCAAAATCATCTTCGGCGCTTTTCCCTTCAGCTCCCTCGGCGCCCTCTTCCTGCCCTTCCTGGGATTCCGGTTCACTTCCCCCCATCACCGCAGAGAAGGTCACCTTCGCCTGTTCAAGCACCTGCTGAAGAACGTATATCGGGGCCGCCGCACGAAGCGCTATTGCTATTGCGTCGCTCGGGCGCGAGTCGAAGATAAGCGCCTTCTCGCCGACAGAGAGAACAAGTTCCGCGAAATAAGTCGAATCGCGGAGATCCGTGATGACAACCGAGCTCGCCGAACACATCGTGCATCAGGTCGTGAGTAAGAGGCCTTGCCATCGTTACCTGTTTGATAGCGCTGGCTATTGAGGTCGCCTCTGCGATACCAATCCATATGGGCAACGCAAACTCGCCTCCCTCGTTTTTCAATATTACAACAGGGGCCTGGGTATTGGGGTCGAGTACAAGACCGCCGACGAACATTTCAATTGCAGTGTCAGGTCCGGACATTCGTTAAAGTCTTAAAAACTAAAGCGCTTCTGTACGATTATACTAGCTCAATCGCAAGTGGCAAGGGCCGCGCCCCCGGTCGGCCTGCCTTTGAGCGTATGCCGTCCAGCGTGGAGGATTTCAGCACCTACAGTCATTCCCGGCGTCAGTTCGCGATATTCCTTGTCAAGGTGGACCACGATATTCTGCGGGAGGCGTCCCTGAAGAGTCTTCCGGCTTCCCGGACTTTCGCCCTCCAGCAGAACCTCGCCGCGCTTCCCGACCCACTCCGAAAGCCGGCCTTCCGAAATTTTCTCCTGCCGCTTCTGAAGAACCTGAAGTCTGCGGAGTTTCTCATCCTCCGGAAGGTGATCAGGGAGATTTTCCGCGGGAGTACCGGGCCTCGGCGAGAACATGAACGAAAAGCTCGAATCAAACCTGGAATACTCCATAACCTCGAGCGTGTCTTCGAAGTCTTTCTCGCTCTCTCCCGGAAAACCAACGATGAGGTCGGTCGTAAACGCGATGTCAGGAACGGCCTTCCTGAGCGAATCTATGATCGACATATACTTATCGCGCGTATAACTCCTCCGCATCATCCTGAGAATCCTGTCGCTTCCAGACTGAAGGGGCAGATGAATGTGTCTGCACACCTTTGGATTTTCGGAAACAAGGCGCACGAAGTTCTCCCGGACTTCCTGAGGATGAGGACTCGTGAAACGTATTCTCTCCAGACCTTCAATACCTGATACACGGTCGATGAGCGCCGCAAAATCAAGGCGCGGCGAAAGATCTCTGCCGTATGAGTTCACGCTCTGGCCGAGCAGTACGACTTCCTTTGCTCCCTGTCTCACTGAAAGCAGAATCTCCCTTTCAATCTCAGCCGGATCTCTCGAAACCTCTTTCCCTCTTGTGGCCGGAACGATGCAGAAAGAGCACTTTTTGTTGCATCCTCTGCTTATCGAGATGAAAACGGAAACCCTTCCCGGTCCACAGGATCCGAGAGGCAGTTCCTCCCACTCGTCTCTGTAATCGACTGCGACCTGCGGCGGGGCCCCTTCTTTTCTCATCGCGATGAGCGATGGAACAAGTGAAAGATTGTGCGTCCCGAAAACGAAATCGACATCTCTGCACCGCTTTAAGATATTTTTCCCCTGCTGCTGCGCCACGCAGCCTCCTACTCCGATGAGAAGCGAAGGATTCGCTGCTTTGAGGGGCCTGAGTTCGCCAAGCAGACTGAAGAGTTTCTGCGCGGGTTTTTCCCGGACACTGCACGTATTGACGAGGATCAGATCGGCCTTATCGGGAGAGGCCGCTGTCGAATACTCCGGCGACAGAAGCCTGTAAAGCTTCGCCGAGTCGTACTCGTTCATCTGGCAGCCGAATGTTTTGATGTAGACGGATGGCAATATTCCTGATCCCGAAAAATGTGCGGACTCCCGCACCTGCGGAAGTTTACCACACCGAACGCCGCCGGCCAAAATTACTTCCCGAACCCCGGCTTGATGATGCGGATTTTCGGATCAAGATCCTTCGCAGTAATGTAAGGGAGGTCTATCTCGAGGCGCATGGGCCTTGTCGAAGCAGGCGCAAGACCAAGCGAGGTGATCTCTATCTGTTCCTCTTCCCCGCCTGAAAAAGAAAGGCCTATAAGGAGCGATTCCACGTGGCGTTCGGCCTGATTCCGGATTGACGCGGTGAGATAGCAGTTATCGGGACATTTGCCGCCCTCACAATCGGGACCTGTCAGGGCGACATCTTCGAGAATCACCGAAGCAGACGCAGGCTCTGCTTCCCCTGCAAGCGAAGAAAGAAAGGCTACCGCTTCGTCTCCCCAGAGAAGTTCGAGCTGATAATCCGTCATCCCCTCCGACGCGACCGACATCGAAAAGGGAATTTCAGCACCTGCTGGAAGAACATTGTTCAGGGAAGCGGCCTGCTCTGCTGCTGAAAGCGGGAAATATGACTCTCCGATTTTTTCAGCATCCTTGAGAGTTGTGAGGTGAAGAACGACTTTTGGCAGTTCGACCTGCGTTTCTGCCTTGACTCTTCCCCTGACGAAAAGTCTCTCGCCATCGGTGCTCTCGTGATCGAGCTCCAGTCCCAGAGGATTCCGCTCCTGCTGCGCTGCGGGGCTTACGGCAGGAGGCGGCGAAGCAGGCTCGGGCTGAGGGAGGATCAGACTGCAGCCGTGAAGGGCGAAGACTGCCGTAATAATGACAAAACGAATGCTGTTACGCGCCGCTCTTGTAAGACACCAGCAGCCATCCACTTGAATAATCGAACTTCCAGTCCTGCTCATCTATCCTTTCTTTCACCAGGTAAAAGGGCACTTTATATGATTTGATTTTGATTCGCACATGGGCATCGTAAGCGGACTCTGCAAACGCAGTCGACATGATTTTTCCCTCGACCAGTTTCTCATCACTGGTCATCGAAACAATCACCGGGCGGACTTCTTCCTGTTTTTGAGGATCGACATAACCCATTGCGATATCCGCATCGCCCCAGGAAATGGCCTCGTGAAACTCTTTCATCCGCTGTCCAAGCAGCTTCTGCCTGTCGCTCTCAGTCATACCCGCGCGCTTGAAGGAATCGATGGCCGGCGCAAGAATACAACCCGGCAGCAGGAACAGGATAAGGAGTGCGATGAATATTTTGCCGGGCTTTGCAGTCATGGCAGAAGCTTTTTGAACTGCGCTTCAAGGCTTTCCCGTCTCTGAGCCTGCACCTGATTCCGCCTTTGAACTTCCTCCTTCAGGAATTCGGGATCCTTCACAATCCGGACAAGGTCCACTTCTCCCTTCAGCTCTGCAATCAGCTGGGCCGGATCAGTAACTGTCCGTGCGGCATGAGCCGCATGCCTCTTGTGAAGCTCATTCGCCCCGACATAAATCAGTGCCCCGCTGAACAGCCAGATCAGACCCAGTTTGAATATATGGAATTCTTCCGCGTGAGCTGCCATGTCAGCCTGCATCATACACGCTGAATGCGCTTCCGGGAAGCCGCCTTCGAGCACCTCATCCGCGGTCACCTGCCTTAGAAGGCATCATTTCCCTTCGAATTCCGGCACACGTTTCTGAATGAAGGCGATATGGCCTTCTTGACGGTCCTGTGAAGAATAGAGGCGCCGGAAAAGATCGGCTGCCCCTGCCCGCGCCTCATTCCCCCGATTTTCCAGAACCCCCCGCAGAAACTCCTTCGCACCCTGTACTGCAAGCGGTGCACGCTGGGCTATTTCGCCGGCAATTTCCCGGGTTTTTCCGGAAAGCTCCGACTGGGGCACAAGATAATCGACGAGTCCGGTTCGAAACGCCTCCTCTCCGCTTATAATACTGCCGGTGAAAAGCAGCTTCGCAGCAGCGCCAGGACCGGCGCGTTCGCAGATCCTCCGGATTCCCTCCATTGAAGGAGTCAGCCCGAAATTAGCCTCAGGCTGCGCAAATTTCGCGTCAGCCGAGGCGACTATCAGATCACAGGCGAGTGCAAGTTCGAACCCGGCACCCAGAGCATGGCCCTCGACTGAGGCGATGACAGGCGCAGGAAACGACCCGACCGCGCTTACCGCCGCAGAGGCGAGCTGAAGAAACTCATCGACACCCCCGGGGCCGAGGTCCATGATGCTTCTTATGTCGAGCCCTGCTGAAAAATCTTCGCCGACACCGTCGAGAATTACCGCCCGTATTCCCGGAATATTGCGAAGCTGATCGAAGCTCTGAGCGAGCACGCGGAGAAGATCCGCATTAATCAAGTTCTGCACCTCCGGTCTGTTCAGCTGCAGATGCGCGACCGGGATCCTCGGAACGACAATGACAGGCTTTTCTTCGACTAATATCATCTGTGTGTCCTTAACCTGGAGGCCAGCCAAGACTCCTTCCTGCCAGGAGATGCATGTGAAGGTGGGGGACGGATTGTCCTCCCTGTTCGCCTTCGTTTACCACCACACGGAATCCATCACTCGCGCCGAACCTCTTCGCGAGATCACGCGCGGCAAGAAGCATCTCACCCAGAATTTCGCAGTCGTCGTCATCCGCCGCGGAGAGCTTTTCAATTCCCTTCTTCGGAAGAATAAGAATGTGAACGGGCGCCTTCGGATCAATATCCCGGATGGCGATCAGATTGTCGCTTTCATAAATAAACTCCGCAGGAATTTCACCCCGTATGATTCTGGCGAAGATATTCTCGTTGTCGTATCCCATTGCTTTATCTCCTCTCAGTGCTCCCGATCGGGCAGCGAAACAACACCGTAACGGCGTTCACCTCGTGCGAGAATGACCGTGCGCACTTCTCCATCCTTGAAATCCATAACATCCGATTCGACAAGCACGTTCCCTGTGCCTGCCTCGTTAAATCTGATGTAAAATTGCCCTGCTTCTCCACTCACGTAATTACTGGTCTGCTTGTACGCTATATTTTCAGCAACCGGGAGCCCTCCGGCAGCATGCCCCGCCGGAATTACATACACATCGACACGACTCCGCACCAACCCCGCGTTGAAGAAACGGATATTCGTGCGTCCGCCTGATGGCTTTTCTGTCTGATTCTGAAGCATCACGCATTCGCCTTCATAGGAAGTGCCCACTACAATGAATGAATAATTGTGATCCTTCGCTATGCCGGTGGACTTGTGGCAGAGTTCCTGATACCCCTCCGCCACATTAGTGGAGAAGATATACGATTTCGCCTCTGTTCTGTCGTAATCGGTGTACTCCATGAAGGCGACATCGTCGAAGATGACATCGGCATCCCGGAGAAAATCGAGGATGGGTTCGTCCGATACGACGTTAACGTAGCGAACCAGCCCCCACTCCCTGCCCTGGTTGTCTCCGCACGCTGGAAGCAGAAGGCAGAGCGCACAAAAAAGCAAAGTGCCGGGAAGTTTCTTATTGAAATGCATCTACAGTCTCCAGTTTGCCGCGCGTGTCGCGGCCGATAGTCAACGCCAGAGATATTACAGCATCCGCAGCCGGTTAATATATCCCCCGCATTCCTTTTCATAGTGCGTCATAATTTTGGCGCAATAATTGCTTTCTTTAACGGCTGGTTCGCGAATTGATGGAGTATTTTGCCAAGGATATCAAATGACTACAACTGCCGCAGCAGCTCAGGTCGTTCAATCTTTGCATAGCAGTGTTCAAAATGAGCGCAAAAAACCGCAGCCGCTCCCGTCAGGCGCTGTGCATCTTGCCATGGTAAGGGTGCTTGAAACAGAGCTTGATAAGCGGGACCTCCTCGATGAAAAGCCGGATGTTCTAAATCCCCTGTGGTTTCTCGCGGAAACGGAGCGCAATGTTTATCTGTGGCGCAACGGATATTCACTTGATCAGCAGGATGATTTTGAATTCTGGATAGATCTCCCGGCTCTCATTCAGAAACGCCTGAAGCAGCTCAAATCATTTGACAGCGAAAACCCCTTCATGAATCCTCTCTGGGGACTCTCGATTGCGGATAAAGATACTGTGATGCGGGAAGAGCGGTATCTCAAATCTCTCTTTGAACTGATCGAGCAGGTGAAAGCGCACCTTGAAGCATTGAGCGTGGCAGCCGCCCAGGTGAGCCGGGAGATATCACCATCGGTGGCTTATAAGGATGTGGTTGTGCTGCCGGTGAAGCGGGGAAGCCGCTCCTGACCTGCGTCAGTTATTCAGGCGCGATGCTGAGCGTCATGCTGCATTTTTCCATAATTATGGTTTCAGTATTGTTATGGACGTTGATGAGCAGCCGCGTGGAATCGGGGCACAGCTTGATATCTTCTTCGATTTAGCCTATTTATATAATCCACGCGCCAGTAGCTCAGCTGGTAGAGCAGGAGACTCTTAATCTTCGGGTCCGGGGTTCGAATCCCTGCTGGCGCAAAATTTCCACCTCGCACCTGGACTCGTCGCTGAAAGCGCTCCTCCAGGATTGGAATGACGCACGCTTTGAACAGCTTTCTTGACAGCGCTGCGGAAGCATCCGGCTCCATCGAGGAAATATATGCGGAGGAGTGGCCTGAAGAACTGATTCGCTAACCGCGGCACTGTGACCTGCCGTATGTGAATATAAAGGGCGTATTTTATTTCCTCATCATGATGCTCGACGGCTGCCCGCGCTGCATCCTGGAC
>CAYQVO010000021.1:0-25760 GCA_964421085.1 uncultured Bdellovibrionales bacterium
AGGGCAAGCGTCCCTTCCGAACCGGCAATGAGTTTTGCGAGATTGAAAGGCGGACCTTCTTTGTTGAACGGCTTCATTCCGAGAAGAATGTCGAGCGCGTATCCGGTGTTCCGCCGCTTTACGTTTTGCTTCGGGAACCCGGTTCTTATTGAAGCTTGATTGTCAGGGTCGGAAAGCATCTCATCAAGCGCGCCGTAAACTGAAGGCTCGAGGCCCGGATTTCCCCCTCTCGTCTTTTCCTGGAACTCTCCCCTCATCAGAGGACCGAAGAGGACTTCCGATCCATCGGACAGCACGGCCTTTACTGCGATTAATCTCTCCCTTGTCGTGCCGGAACGAAGAGATGTTGAACCACAGGCATTATTCCCGATCATCCCGCCAATCATCGCCCGGTCAGACGTGGAGCTGTCCGGCGCGAAGAAAAGCCCGTGAGGCTTCAGCGCGAGATTCAGCTCATCGCGGATAACTCCCGGTTCAACCCGCGCCCATTTTTCTTCCGCGTTTATCTCGATGATCCTCGACATGTGCCTGGAAATATCCACGATTACGCCGTTACCGACCACCTGCCCCGCCAGTGACGTGCCGCCGGCCCTGGGAATCAGCGAGATAAGATGCCTCCCTGCGAAGCGCACAAGGGCGCGGACATCGGCGGTATGCTTTGGATACGCAACGGCAAGCGGCGCCTCACGGTAGGCCGAGGCGTCTGTCGAGTACAGAACACGATGAAGGTCGTCAAAAAAGACTTCGCCTTCGAGTTCATCGCGAAGCTCCAGGAGACTATTTCGTTTTAGAACATTTTTCGGGAGCCAGTCGTTCACCTGCGTATCTCTGCCGGAAATCAATGGATTATGTCATAGTAAACTGGAAAGTAATAATCAAGAAAGGACCGGTGAATTCCATGAAAACAGCGATGTTCAGTACTCAACCATATGACAAACTTTCGTTTTCGGAACTGGCGCAGGCGTATGGCCAGGAGATAAAGTATCTTGCGCCTGTGCTCTCCGTCGAGACCGCGCCTCTTGCTCAAGGGTACAGAGCCGTGTGCGTTTTCGTGCATGACGAAGTTTCTTCGCGCGTCCTTGAGCAGCTTAAAGAAGGCGGAACTTCCTTTGTCGCGCTTCGATCCGCCGGCTTCAACAATGTGGATATCGCGGCGGCATCCCGCATGGGGATTAGAGTTGTCCGTGTCCCGGCATATTCTCCTCACGCCGTTGCTGAATATGCTCTGGCTCTCATCCTCTCTCTCAACAGAAAAGTCTACCGCGCTTTTAACCGTGTCCGGGAAGGGAACTTCTCGCTGCAGGGGCTTCAGGGGTTCGACCTGCTCGGAAAGACAGCCGGAATTATCGGGACAGGGCGCATCGGGGCGGCACTGGCGGGGATTCTCCCTGCGTGCGGCTGCAAGGTTCTTGCCTGCGACAAAGTTGAAAACCCCGAATGCGAAAAATTCGGAGTCGAATATGTGTCTCTCGACAGGCTGTGCGCGGACAGCGACATCATCTCCCTGCACTGCCCTCTTCTGCCCGAGACGCAGCATATGATAAACAAAGCGACGCTCGGCAGGATGAAGGATGGAGTGATGCTCATCAACACAAGCCGCGGGGCCCTGATTGATACGAAAGCGGTAATCGACGCCCTGAAAACGGGAAAAGTGGGATACCTCGGGCTGGATGTTTACGAAGAAGAAGAGAATATTTTTTTCAGGGATCTTTCCGGGACAGTCATCCAGGACGACGTGTTTGCGAGGCTTCTGACTTTTCCCAATGTGATCATCACAGGGCACCAGGCCTTCCTTACGCGCGAAGCTCTTTCCCAGATTGCGCATACCACCCTGGAAAATCTCCGAATGCTCGAAGAGGGAAAAGAATGCGATAATGAGCTCAGGCCCGATAAATGAGGTGTCCCGTCAGGAGACGACTTCAAGCGGAGTGAGATTATATGCCGCTGTAAAACTCGCACACTCTCGGGTTGCGACGGACGTCCGACCGTTTGATCGGCCGGGGAATCCTTACACCGTCAATCGTCCGGCATCGGCTTAAAGCGACATAGGTCTGCCCCTCCGCAAATGCTCCTCGTTCCCCGAGATCGATGCAGGCGCGATCGAGCGTTGTGCCCTGCGCTTTGTGTATTGTCATCGCCCACGCCAGCATAAGGGGATACTGCTCATAACGCCCGGTAACTCTCCGTCCGCCCTCTTTCCATTCGCAGCACTCCCAGGTTTCCCGGACCACCGAGTGCACCTGGTCTCCAGCCTGAACGACGATGCGATCATCCATCAGCTCCGCCACAACACCCATTGTTCCGTTCACCCATCGTCCATCCCTGTCATTTTTTGTGAACATCACGCATGCTCCGGGCTTCAGATGAAGTTCCACGGGGGATGGAACGTCGATTGTCCCAAGCACGCTTCGCATCTCTCTTTCCGACGGAAGACCGAAATCAAAACTCAGATTTTCTTCGTTTACCCCGGTCCGCACCACTTTTCCGGAATATGTGCGCGGACCGCCCTTCAGTTTTTCGAGATGGGACATGTTTTCCCGTTCCTTGTCATCGCCGGTGCATGTGAGGGTCACGTAAGGTTCGTGCCGGAAAGGCTCTGCTTCGTTGCACAGACAGCTCCCGTTAAGCTCAGCAAGTGCGTCATTCAAATCATCATCGTTGCCATTTCTGACAGCGGAAAGGATTTCATAGAAATCGGCGTTTTCCTGGCGGTAGCACGTATCGAGTTTGACGGATGCCGCCGACAGTTCTTTCCAGACCGGAGTATCGAAGAAGAAAATCGATCCGTAAATGGAGTTGAGGGCGGAATGCTCGCGGCCCCTGGCAACCGGAGGGAGTTGATACGGATCTCCGACAAGAACGACAGGGACGCCTCCGAAAGGATCCCTGTTTCCGAGCACTTCCTGCATCCGTCTGTTTACCGCTTCGAACAGATCGGAGCGGACCATGGAGATTTCATCTAAAACCAGCAGCCCAAGATTCCGGATTCTTTCTTTCCCCGCTTTAGACATCCGCCTCAGCTCCCCGTCAGGCCTGAGCAGTCCAATGCCGAGTTCGAAAAAGCGGTGGAGCGTCCTGCCTCCGATATTCAGGGCGGCCTTTCCCGTCGGCGCGCAGACAGCGGCGCTCGTTTGCACATTTTCAACGAGGAGACGAATGAGTTCAGACTTTCCGGTTCCCGCCGGCCCCGTGACAAATAAGCTCTGCCCTGCGGCGACAAGGCCGGCTGCTTCACTAAACGCGGCGTTCACATGGATTTTTCGCTCCCCTGCCATGGCCTGGAAACCCTCGAGATCGAGAATCCGACGCGAGAATGCGGCCGCACCCGGCGCCCCAAAGAGATTTCCCGTCCGCGGGACGCCCCGACTCCGGGGATTTTCAGGAATTTCAATGTCTGGGACCATAACGCAGGAATTTACCCGGCTTTCGGTTCGTGTTTCATGAAATCGAAAGCTTCGACTGTTCGATGCATTTTATTGCTCTTCAGCCACTTACGCAAAAAAACTTCCGCGGCGGGCTTCCCCGCTGCTGCAGCAATCTCTCAGGACGCACTCTACAGATATTCCTTTAGAATCCTCTCGAACTTTCGCGGATCAAGCACCCAGCTGTTATCCGATCCCACGTTTGAAGGTTCCATCGAGAGAAAAGCGTTTCCCAGAAGATAGCCTATTCTGTGCCCACGCAGAGAAGCTACCTGCATCGGCCAGTCCATGACATAGGAAGGTTCGCTCAAACCGAGGATTGTAGCGCCGGGGCGCGTAAAGAGAGTGTTGTAAAGCCCCGCTCCGACGGGACCTGCAATAACGCGAGCATTGAGAAAGACACGCACCTCTTCTTCAAATGTCATCCTGGATGCCACTAATATCTCGAATCCGTACCTTTCCGCGACTTCAATCACCTGTTCTTCGTTCAGAAATCGGCGGATTTCCCGCGCGTCCTGACGCGAAATATAAATCCTCTCGGGACCGTCCGTCCCATCGTAAATACGGGAGGCAATCTCATCGTACATCCACATGTCACCAGGGGTGAAATCATTAGGAGTATACGACTTATAAAGTTCGCGGAATTTCATCGGCTGATGGAAATCGCGAACGAGGAGGCGATTCTCCTCAATTCCCATAACGCTGAGCATAGCCCTTTGATAGGGCTGCATATCGGGAAGGACGACATAGAGATCGGGCTCAACCCGCGCCTGTCGCAAGTGGCTGATTTTTGCGAATGCGTGTACCAGCCAGTGAGAATGATGACTGCAGCAGGGGAAGGGGAAAATCGGAGCTGCGGTGCAGTCCTTGTAGCAGGGCGTATGACCTGCCATTTTCACCCATCTTGTTCCATCGTCATCAACCCTGGCATAGGGTGGCTGAAGATGCCGCCCCGCGTGGAGCCACAGGTCATAAAGCAATTCCCCTTGCCTTGTGACTGGAGCGCTGTGTTCGTGCAATGTGCCTTCGACCAGCCGGGCACAGTATAGAGGATCAACATGCCAGAGTGAGCGCGACAGCAGGCCGCGGCAGACCTCCGGAATTTCCTCGTCTGTATACACAAACAGAGGAGGACTATTTGGGTATGAAGAACTTTCATGCAGCAGCAGCAGCTCGTCCTCTCCACAGGCCTGGGAAAAAGATTCGCAACGAGGAAGAGTAGTAAAGGCGTCAACGGCCTTGAATTCATATGTCTGCACGCTCGCTCCTCCGAATAATACAGAGTGCGTCGCCTTTGAAGGGTGATACGTGCTCCGAATCGAAACGATACGTCAATGAGCGGCTGATCAAACTGGATGCCGGCCGGGCCGCCCCGGCGTCTGCAGGCATGCTTATCAAAGCCGTTCCATTCCCTGCCATAGAATCAAGTATCACGGAAAGGTTTTCCTGATTGAAGATCATATTATCAACCGAAATCAAAGAGATCAGCGCGAATGTCCCTGGTGGCTCATCGCGCAGAAAATCAAGGAAGTCATTATCGATGACGTGAAATGCTCCGGCTTCGTCTTCTTTATTCCTCGTTAGAAGTTCCCGAGCCGGCGACGCCTGATGGCCTTCCCGGCCGCCACTGTCAACCAGAAAAGCGAGCAGCCAGGAGGCAGCCGCGAACATTGATGCAGCAAAATCAGTTTCGGATATCCCACCGGCAAAAAGGTACCTCTCGCGCATCGGAAAGATCCTGGCGGAGGAAAAAAGCTGCATGACCGCGAAGTTAAGTATGCAGTGCCGGACGAATCCGCCACCTGAAAAAGCGAAGTGCGGACTAAATAGATGAGTGAAATAGTGATCGAATGCATCTCCCGGAAGTTGAACTGATGCAGCTTCCTTAAGGTATAAGGGGAGTTCAACGAAATCCGGCGCGAGGCCTGCAAGGACGGCCAGACGTGCCATTTTTTCCGGAATAGATGCGGAAGGAGCTGGACCGATGCCTTCCACAAACTCGAAAATATCCATGTCGTTCATTCCCTGCGAACAATGATCCGGTTATGGCTCAGAAAACACAAGCCTGCACTTTATTGCTCTTCATCCACTTACTCAAAAAACTTCAGCCCCAGGTAATGAGTTTTCGTACGTCCCGGGAAACGCCGGGAATCTAGCGCCCTTTTCTCAGATAATCCACGTAAACCACCAACCTCGTTTACAGGAAGGAAATGTATTCCTTTATCAGAGTAGTACAATGACGTACGGACAATCCCCCGTCACTGAATAAAGGAGCATCTTTCGATGCGATGGCGGAAGAATCCAGCATCGGTTTTGGCTTTGGGACGACGCTTTCCGGCGCCGCACAGGGAAATCTGCGCCGCGCCGCCCACACTCTGTCGCAAAGCCTCGAGAGACTTTCGTCAGGTCAACGAATCAACTCCGCCGCGAATGATCCCGCCGGACTTGCTCTCGCTTCGAAACTCAACACCGACAGTCGGGTTTATACAAAAGCTGTCGAAAACAGAAAAAAGCGGTGGACCTGAATAACATGGCATATTCCGGCCTGATGGCTCTTTCCGAGATCACTGTAAGGCAGATTGAGCTCGCGACACAGGCCGAGAGCGTAAACATTTCATACACACAAAGACAAGTTCTGAATGATGAAGCGAATGCGCTTGTTGACGAGTACAACAGGATAGTTGAATCGACAGCCTGGAACAAGCTCAATCCGCCGGATCCGACCTCCGCCGCATTCATTGCTGTTCAGGCAGGATACGGATCGGAAGCCTCCATTTCTCTTCGATATGGTCAGGAACTGAAAAGGGAGGTGATGCCCGAAGAATTCGTAACGACAATGCCGTATCTTGACCTCATGTCCACGACCACAGCAACGGAGTCGGCTGCAGTGTCGGACGCGGCGCTCAACCGGGTAACTCAGGAGCTTGGAGTAGTCAAGGCGCAGACATCGAGACTTGGGGCGGCTCTTATGAACGTCCAGTCGGCTCAGCTTAATTTTGAAGTTGGATATCACCGAATAATGGAGATCGATGCCGCAGAGGGAACAGCGACCTATGTGCGGACCAGGATAGTGCAGGACAGTGCGAATGCAATGCCGGCCCAGGCAGACCAGGAAACAGCCGATGTTTTGAGACTTCTTGAATCCGTTGCCGGCGGTAAGAGGAAAAAATTATCTAATAACATGATATCTCCGCGGAATTGGACCCTTGAATGTTTGATTAGGATAGCGCCGCCATTTACAATTGACTCGCAAAAATCAGGCTGTGAGCTGTAAATGACGAAGTTTCCCGATGCTGAGAGTTTTCCTCCCTGCACCCATCAGAGTGCAGTGCCCGGATTCGGCGCCTTTTCCGAATGGGCGACCGCTACGCTGTCTGGACGCCCGGACACGACAAACCTCAGGAATATGTATGACGGATTGAAAAGAGATCGCTTTCAGCAGTACGAACATCTTGGAGACGCAGTGCTTGAATGGGCGCTCCTGCTTTCCCTGTCGGTGCGTTCGGATCTGTCGGCGCTTGATATGCGCAGCATTCTCCGCCGCACGCAGCGTCTTTCGAAAAACAGTTCGCTGAGGGATGTTGCTGAACCTCAGCTTCGCAGGTTTACTAACAATACATCGGGAGATCCTGCTCATTATGCAAACCTGGTCGAGGCATTCCTTGGGGGCGTATATCAGGAACTCGGGCCGAATGGCGTAATCGACGCTATGAGCGCACTGTTCAAGTACAACGAGGAACTCGGAGCAATAGACCGGGAATCCGTATTGAACAATGGATTTCAAGGCAAAGCAGCCGCCCGTTGCGCTGCTGAGGTAGGCGCGCTTCCGCCTCACTGCAGCACGGACGCCGCAGAGTTTCTGGATCGGACTGGTCATATCTTTGTCAATCCTGCTCTCTTTGAATATGCCGTCCATCCTTACGGAGACCGGGCGGGAGAAGGAAATGGAGAGGAGAAGCCATCCGCTCTGTACAAAATGATGGCATCCATTGGACGGACTGTAATGAAGATTGCTGTCATCTCCCGGGGCATGGAGCAGGGAATGGGTTCAGACCTTTACCTGTACTCCGCAAGGAATGCGAAGAAGGCGGTCCTCGCGCGAATCGCGAGACAGAACGCGCTTGAAGAACTCGCATGCCCCCCTGCGCTGGCATCGAAGCATGAGTACACCCGGCGTGAGAGTGAGATGTGCGTCGACTGTCTCGCCGAAATAGTCAGAGCTGTGGCAGGCGCAGTTTATATCGATGCAGGGCTCGGACAGGAAGCTTTCCAGGAAACGGCAAAATACTGCCAGAATGTGATCCTGGCTTCCCGCGTTCATCCAGGTCCGGACAGCCGCCAGAAAACCGGAAAACGAACGAGTCAAAGGCCCTCCAGGAGTCGAACCCTTCCCGGGCGCCATTCTCGCTGAGTATTTCACCACAGCACGTTTTCGCTCTTTCCGTCTCTCACCAGTTTCCACCGGAGACTTCATGATGAAAGCCGGAAAAAGGACACCCAAAACATCCGGCCTTTTCATGAATCCGCTTCCTTGTCGTTTTCATTGACAAAGCAGCAGCACAGAGCGGATAATAAATTTTAGTCTCCGAATTTGGAGACTAATACTGGCACCAATGGACATCTCCGTTCTCGAAGACTTGGGCTTCAGCCCGGCTGAGATTAAGATCTACCTGGCCCTGCTGGAGCTTGGCATATCAAGAGCAGGCGGGGTCATAAGGAAAACGAAACTTCAGAACTCCGTAGTACACCTTACCCTCAGCCGTATGGCGGAAAAGGGGCTCGTTTCTTTTGTACGAAAAGGCCAGGTAAAGCATTACGAGGCGGCCGACCCCCGCCACATCATCCGCCTCATCGACGAGAAAAAAGCGCGTCTGGAAGCGCTGGTCCCCCAGCTCATGGCAAAGCAGCATGGCGAGGAGCGCCAGGAAGCGGAAGTATTCGAAGGCATGCAGAGCTTCAAGAATCTGCTCTACAAGACTATTGAGGACTCGGAACCTGGAGATGAGTACATCTTTTTTGCCTTTGTCACCGGAAAAGAGCTTTGGGATGCCGAGGTTTACGAGTTTTACCGTGCATTCACAGTAGAGAGAAAGCGCCGGGAAATCGTGACAAAGGGCATAGCATCGGCTGAACGCAGATTCAAGTTCGTACGGTACCGAGGTGAAGTCAGTGACGTGCTCTTTGTTAATTTTCCGACCCTGCAGAACATAAGCATCTTTCGAAACAGGGTTGTCATGACCCCCTGGGAGGATAAGCAGGTGTCGTTCCTGATAACTTCCCCACAGCTTGCAGAGAGCTTTCGCACCTACTTTTATTCCATCTGGAACCAGTACCGGAAGTAGCGGAAGATATCACCCCCCTCGAGTCTTGCACGATCCTGGATCCGTGTTATACCTTTTCACTGTATTCAAAACCCGAGAGTTTTCCCATGAATATGAACATTTTCCGCATAAGCATATCTGTATTTATTTCACTTGCCCTCCTCTCCGTGTCTCTACCGTCCAAGAGTTCCGCTGCAAAGAAAAATGCTGCCGGAGCGGCCGCCGGTAAAAAAGCGGCCGCAACCAGCGACATCGGCGACCAGGGATGCAAAGCCTTTATTCTCGAGGACGCGGCATCAGGGGAAGTGCTGGCCGAGAAAAATCCGGACATGGCGCTGCCTCCTGCGTCGATGGTCAAGCTCATGGTCATGTATGTGACCAAGAAGAAAGTGCAGGAAGGCCTCTTCGACTGGACGGACACCGTGCGCACATCAGCCAGAGCCTCGAAGATCGGCGGCTCGCAGGTTTACCTGAAGGCAGGCGAGGAGTTTACGCTGGAACAGATGCTGGAAGCAGTCATGATTCAGTCGGCAAACGACGCAGCGACCGCTATTGCAGAGCATATCGGGGGAAGCGTTTCCGGATTCGTGATGATGATGAACGAGACAGCGCTCGAACTCGGCATGAAGAACACTCAGTTCGAAACTCCGCATGGACTGCCGCCGTCTGCCGGTCAGAAGGACGATCTCACTTCGCCGCGCGACATGGCGATTCTCGCGCGCGCAATGATCAAAGAGTTCCCCGAGATTCTCGAGATCACAGGAAAAGTCGACGGCGTCTTCAGGAGCGGGACGTTCAAGCTGCACAACCACAACAACCTCCTCCGTCATTACGACGGTTGCGACGGACTGAAAACCGGATTCCACGGAGGGGCGGGCTTCTGCATCACCGCAACTGCACAGAGGAACAATGTCCGGATGATCACTGTGGTAATGGGCTGCAACAGTGTCAAAACGAGGACCGAAGAAGCCTCGCGCCTCATGTCTCAGGGCTTCGGGCAGTACAGAATGGCGAAGCTGATAGATGAGAACGCCCCTCTTGCGCAGAAAGTTCCTGTTTCCGGCGGAAAGCTCAAGGAAGTCACGCCAGTAGCCGGAAAAAAACTCACGGGCATCGTCCGCATTTCCAACCTGAACAAAATTACGCAGAAGAGCGAACTCTGCCCGGGCCTGACGGCTCCGGTTGCGAAGGATACCCCCTGCGGCCAGGTCGTCTTCATGGACGGCGAACGCGAAGTCGGCCGTGTGCCCGCGATAATCAAAGAAGAGATTCCGAAGGCGAGCATAACCGAAAGGATTTGGAACCTTTTCTAAACCTCAATCTCCGAAACACACCCCGAGGTCGCGCGCCGTCAGCACAATGTCTGATTCGAGCGGCACTGACTTGATGCTCTTAACTGCATCAGCGAGCGGAATATATCTCACCACGGGAGGATCGAGCGCGACCATGACACCACACTGCCCCTCTGCGAGCGCTCTTACAGCAGCCGCACCGAACCGCAGCGCAATGCTTCTGTCGGCAGTGGTAGGAGAACCTCCCCGGAGAAGATGACCAAGCACGACCACGCGGGTCTCTTTTCCCGTCAATCGCTGAAGCTCTTCCGCGACTTTTTCTCCGACGCCGCCCAGTCTTTCCGCTCTTCCTATCTCACGCTCAAGCACAGACGCCTCTCCGTTGACCGGCCTTGCGCCTTCCGCGACAACAACAATCGAGAAATTATATCCTCGCTTGTCTCTGTCGCGGATTTTGTCGACGACCGTGTTTATGTTGTAAGGAATTTCCGGAATAAGGATGACATCCGCCGAGCCTGCCACCCCGGTCGCAAGCGCGATCCACCCGGCATATCTGCCCATCACTTCCACCACAAACACACGGCGGTGAGAAGCTGCGGTGCTGTGAAGACGGTCCAGACAGTCGGTCGCAAAGGACACGGCCGTATCAAAGCCAAACGTGACAACTGTCCCCAGGAGATCATTGTCTATGGTCTTTGGAACGCCGACTATGCGAAGCCCCTTTTCCGAAAGAATGTTGGCGATAGACAGCGAGCCGTCCCCGCCAATCGTTATCAGAGCGTCGAAGCCATGCCATTTCACCAGCTCCACGAGCTCGTCTGACCGATCGACTTCTTTGATTTCGCCATCAGGACCCTGGACCGGACACTTGAGGGTTCACGCGGTTGGTCGTTCCAAGTATGGTCCCGCCGAGATGGGTGATGCCGCGCACCGATTCTTTGGTGAGAGGTATAAGTCCTCCTTCAGGATAATTACCGGGCATGAGAAGTCCATTGTACCCGTCGCGAATCCCGTAGATCTCCCACCCTCTGTTGCGGGCTGCGATAACGACCGCGCGGATAACGGCATTCAAGCCGGGCGCGTCTCCGCCTCCGGTGCTTATTGCAACTTTTCTAATAGTATCAGTCACAGGCTGAATCCCTCCCGTTTTATCACGCCTGTAATTATCGGCATTTCCCTGTATTTTCCAGAGGGGTTATTACTCAAACGCCTTCCCGATGCTGAACGCTTTTCCAAGAAGCTGCCCGAGCCCGTAATATTCCCTCGTATCAGACGCGAACATCATGGGTTTCAGTTTCTCAGGCTGTATCCGTCCACCCGCGTCGAGAATCGCCTCATCCGCCTTCACATCCATTACCTCGCCGACAAAGTGAGTATGAAGCCCCACCTCCAGCACCTCGGTAAGCCGGCATTCCAGCACAATCGGGAATTCGTCGACATAAGGCGCATCCACCACCTCGCTTCTTACAGGAGTCAGCCCCGTCTTTTCAAACTTGTTCACATCCCTGCCGGATACGATTCCAAAGTAGTCAGCCTCCTTCACATGCTCCCCGGACGGAATACACACGGTAAAGGCCTTTCTGGCCAGAATACATCCGTGAGAATACGTGGCAGCCCTGAGAGAGACAGCGACTGACGGCGGACGCGACGAACACACTCCGCCCCATGCGGCATTCATGGCATTGGGCTTTCCATCGCCGTCGTATGAACATACGATAAGTACAGGTGTCGGATAGATACTGGTGTTTGCTCCGATGGATCGCTTTGCCATATATGCCCTCCTCTTCAGAAGGAAAGCCTGGCAAAGAAACGGGGCAAAGACAATCTTTGTTTTATCTCTCTCCAGGAAGCGGCTTCACAGGATGCCTGAAAAGAGGATTCTGCAGCAGATTGATGGCTTTCAGCAGATGATCTTTCGCTTCGACAAGGTTACCCTCTCGAATCGCTTTTCTGGCGAGATCCTCCCTGATTTGCGCGTCTCTTAGAAGTCTCTGCTCGCCGCTTCTGTGTTTCTTCTCCCCTGCCACACTCTTTGTTTCTTCCTTAATTGCCATATCGGTAACATAGAGACAATCAATGGGACATCCTGTTCCCGAAGACTCTGCCACGGCATCCTCCATAAACTGTCGTCCCCTTTTAAGGTGAGCCTCTCTTCGTGCGATCCGGGCGGCCTCCTGATCTACATGCCTGTTTCCAGCTGACTGGAATTTATTCAATACTTCTTTCAGTTCCTCGACTCTTTCGCTGATAGTCTGTGCGGCCATACAAAAACCTCTCCGAAACACTTAACGATACAGCCTGATCGTCTATAATGCAGGGAGCGCTTCAGGTTTTTTTATAACTGGACGGAAGCGTCACCGGGATAAAACCGGAGCAGTCCCTCCGCAACCGTAGAATACGAAAATTACCTGGAAGAAGTTTTACACCACAGCCTGGGGCAGATCTTTAGTGGCCCTTCTGCAGGCGTCTTCAAGCCTGTCAAGCTGCGGCTCGAGTTCTTTTTCGAGAGTCTCGCCGATTGCCCACCATGACTGATAGAGCTGCTGCTGGCAGATTCCCTTGCAGGTCTCGCTCAGCTTCCGCACTTCATCGTTGATGTCGAACATCCTGCGCTTGTCCTCTGCAAGAAGCTCGAGCAGCGTCGCGTACCATGAAAAGAATTCCCGAAGTGTATTTACCGCGGACAAAAGTTTTCTGTTCGCTGTCTGCATGCTTCCTGCCTGGAAATCCTTTCGCGCATTCCGGAACGCGTTGTAACAGTTTGAAATAATATCAGGGGCAGCGGATAGCCGCTTGAAGACATACTCCTCGGGGTCTCCTGTCTCGACCTCGATTATATTCGTGGAGAACTGCGACAATGAGCATGTCCACTCATGCTCCTCAAGCTCCCGCCCGTCAATCAACAGACTGGTGATAATGTGCGCCGGATCTATGAGCGTCTTGATGAGCTCCACCAAGTCCGTCATTTTCTGCACGCCGCTTGTGTTTATCGGGGTTTCCCTGCCGTTTATTTTGACAACCATAAAGAGTCCTCAGATTTTCGCGTAATAGGCGCCAAGCTTTATACTTCTTCTCTCCAGATCAAAATATAGTCCTCCTGTTTGTGATGCAAGATCAACAGCTTCAGTTCCTGAAATGTTCTCCTTGGCAAAGATGAACATCCTGGAGAGAGGCCCCAGGTGAGGATAATGATAGCCCAAATGCTCGATTCTTCGGTCCAGTTCCGAAATAGTCTCGTTGAGTTCGCCAAGCAGACGCCCGGGAGCCTCGCGGTTGCGTATGAGCTCAATGAGACGCTGTATGAAGATCCTGCCATTTCTCGCGCAATCGAGCATATCGCCGAGCCCATCGATGGATCTCACCGAGATCTCAAGGTCGCTGAGCGAGGCGCCGTTATGCTTCGTCAAATCGCCGACGTCGTCAAGCCACAACTTCCGGTAGGCGACCCTGTAGTCTTCGAAGAGATCAACAGCGGGCCCGTTCATCAGGGCAAGGTCGCAGAACCCGTATTCGTCGAAAAATGATCTGTAGGCGTACACCCGCCGCGGGTCGAACATCCCTTCGGGCAGTTTCTTTATGTCCTCCTTCAGCCGGAGCCGCACGAGTTCCGCGACATCTTCCGGCAGAATGTGATCGTGGCAGTCGGGGCGGGCGCACGGCTTGTTCGGATTGCACGGCCCGCACTCTATTGCGGGCTGAAGTATGATATTACCCTCGCTGTAAGGCCCTGTCTCGAAACCAAATGCCGACGCAAGGAAAAACGCGATGAGAGGAGTGCCGGCAGCAACACCGATATGCATGGGCCCAGTGTCGCCGGTGATCAGTATGTCGCTCATGTGCAGGAGAGCAGCGAGCTGAGGAATACTCGTCTTGCCGGCTGCAATAAACACATTGGAAGGACACCCTGCCTTGATTCGCTCGATAATCGGAAGCTCTTTCCTCGAGCCGGTAAGAACAATCCTCGCGTTCTGCTTCTCAACAAGAATGTTGATCAGCCTCGAAAATTTCTCCGGGGCCCATTGGCGTTTCTGCTGGCTCGCCCCGGCTTGAATGGCGACCAGCGGCCCTGTGTTCGTAAAACCGGCCGACGCCATCAAATCGCGGCAGTATGCGGACGCTTCCTTATCTATCTTGATTTGAAGCCTGTTCGGATGTTTCTCCACATCGGCAGAGCAGCGGAAAACATCCACCAGATTCAGTGAATTGTACCGCCTGTTCTGGTGAAAAACAGAGGTCGCAAAAAGCCTCGCCCAGTCTGTCTCGATGACGCGGTAACCCTCTTCATCGGATGTCCAGCCCCCGCTCCTCTTGATGCCCACGAGGTTCAAAAGCAGCGCCGTGTATGCGGACGACGACATATTGAGGCAGTAATCGAAATTTCTCGCCCGCAGATCCCGGACAAATTCATCGACGTATTCATAGGCGTCGATGATTCCATCCCCCTCCCTCGCGAGACATCGCACTGTCATGCCCATGTCAATGCTGAGAAGCTCGTCGATGTCGGGAATCCACTTGCACACCTCATCGAACTGTTTTTCGACCACGACCGTAATTTTGCAGTCGGGATTTTCCATCTTCATGCCGGTGATTGTCGGCGTAGCCTGCATCATGTCGCCAAGCCGCGTAATGTTCACAAGCAGGACATTCGATTTGTCGGGGTATCTTCTTTTCACTGTCTCTTCCCCGCCTCCTCTGCCGTCATCCGGATGATCTGTTTCCGCACATGGAAGAGGAACAGGAGTTTCTGTTCGGTCTCGCTGAGCTTTCCATGATCGGTCATTATGTCCGAAACAAGCCCGTCCAGGATCGGCTCCTCGCCCCGTTCATATGCCTTGACACATCTTCCGTGGAGTTCGGCGTGCGGCCTCGCCCTCTCGATCATTTTCTTCCAGGGGCTGGTCCCGATGCGCGACTTCAGTGTCTCGTAACGCGTGCTGTAAATAATGCTCAGCATCTCCTTCATGCGGTGAGCATATGTGTGATCCGAAATCGCCCGCTGGTGCGCCGCCCCCACAATCTTGTCCCGTTCTTCGGGATACGCAAGATAGTGATTGATCTTGTCTTTCAGTTCGTGTGCCGAATCGAAAGTAATTATCTCCTTTCCCGGCTCGAATAGTTCGGGAAGAAGAGATCGTGAATCACAGAGCTGAAATACTCCCGTCGCCGCCAGCTCGAACGTCCGGGGATTTACGAAATCTCCATACGGGTCCACGCCGTCCCTTTCGTCCGAAGAATGGAGATTAATGTTCACAGTAGTCGCGTTGAATATCTTCACGTATTCTTCAGGGGTAAGGCGTCTCCCCTCTTCCTGGACCAGCCGATCGAAAGGAGCGCATGTCGGCCACTCAGTACCCCATATTTTAAAAGGCATCTCCGCAAGCGAGGCAAATGTCTGCTGCCTGTTATGATATCCTGCGCCCACAAAAGAGATCGCCGAACCCCATCGCTGCCGCTCTTCCGCTGAGAGTTCGACAGTCTTGTGAATTCCGGGATCACACGCGCATGGAAGATAGTGCACCTCGGTTCCGCCGGCCGCCTTAATGAGATCGATGCATCTGCCTTTCTGAATCGTGAATATAAAGTCGTAATACTGAGCCGTATGCTGCCAGTATGTGAAGCGAAGATAATCTTCGACAAACCAGAGCACTGTGATAATCCCGCGCCTGCGCATCTCCGTGAGGAAAGCAGGAGTCACCGGCGCCTGCGCCATGCACACAAGTATGTCCACAGGCTTTTCATTGATTGCTTCAATCAACGTATTCGAAATCATCTCGACGTAACGGCTCTGGAGTATGGCCTGGGTTATCTTTTCATTCACGAACGATGCGAACTGGTGATACCCGAGTGCGAAGCCGCTTACATCAAGGCGGCGCGTTCTCTGTCTGAGTATCTCAAACGCGCGTGCCGTGTATCCTGCCATTGGAAGCGTGCCTCCCTGCAGAGGCCCGAGCACACCAATCGACGGTAGAAGTGAAGAAATACCTCGTTTCCCGTAGAAAGAGGATTTAACCCTGGCTGCATAATCAGGCGAAAGAGTCTGAGTCTGCGGACGGAGAATCATCTCTGTTTCGGCGTCGAAAAATCCCGGTATCTCATTCTCCCCGACGGAAAGACCCCTGAGCCGCGGCAGAATTTTTGTCAGATCGAAAGTTCCAAGAGCCGCTCTGAAGACCGCCCATGACGGTTCGATTACTGATACCGGCTTTTCCCCGACACCGTTCAGAAGAGCCTCGACATGATACCCCGCCCCAAGCCCGTAAACGACAAGCTGTTCCGCCGAGCGGAACCGCTCCTCGCTGAGACTTCTCTTTACCCAGGCCGCCGCCCCTGCTTTCGGCTTGGAGGGATGATCGAGGCACTGGCCCTTGAAGTAAAGGACTCTCCCCTCTTCTGTATCCTGAATTTCAGGCACAGGCCCGTCGCAGCGCTCCTGAAGAGCAGCGGCAATTTCAGGAAAATATTCACGAAGAGCTTTTTCGTTCTTCTCGAAGAGTTCGGGGGAAATTGAAAGACCGCTCGAAAGCGCGCCGGACTGCCCCACTGTTTCCACTTCCCGGGCAGGCATCTTTTCCTTATTCTCCAGCTCCTGCACGATCTCGGCGAGAAGATCCGAAACATCGAGGGCCGTCGCCTTGCTCACATCCGCTGCAAATGCCAGAGCCTCCCGGGCCCGGTCGAAATCACCCGAAGCTATCAGAGTCTTCGCGTAATTGTATGCCATCCAGAATTCTATGGGAGATACCGGTTTCCCCTCCGGAGATTCCGGTTCGCCTGACGGCAGCAGGAGCGAGGCGATTTTCTTCGGAGACTCCGGCACTCGATCGCTTTTCTTCAATGAAGCGACGAATGTCTCCAGCCCGAGCTCTTTGAATGAAACCTGGAAAGGAAGAATGAGTTCGTTTATCCACTCGACATCATAGCCGGCCGCGGCAACGCCCTTCAGAAAGTTTTCCCTTTTGAAGCACCTGATGTGAAGCGTGTCTGCAGTTGCGACCGACTGCTCTTCGCCGAGATAAATCTGTATCCTCAGAAGCCTCCCGGGTTTCAGGACCCTGTACAGTTCGACGAGATAATTCGCGATCACCTCAGTAGGCATGCTGGTTATCGCGGCAAAACTTACAGCGACGTCCACGCACGAGTCCGGCAAAGCGGCAAGAGAGTAGCCGTCACCTGCCACCAGTTCGAGCCTTTCATCCTGCGGGAGAAGTTCCGCTGCTTTTCGAATAGCCTCCTCGGAGACATCAAGACCGACAACCGCGCCGAAATCTTCGAGCGCCGCCGCAAGTATACGCCCGACACCGCACCCAAGTTCGAAGAACACCTGGTCCCGGCCGGGCTGCAACCCCTCGACGAGGATCTTGTAATCGCGCCTTCCGGTTTCCCACATAACCTCGTCACTTGCGACTCCGTCACTCATCCAGAATCGATAGTCGTGACGGATGCGCCGGTCCCAGTCCGCTTTCATCAAAGAAGAGAGCTTTGAGAGGTCACTCATTGTCCAAACCGATTTAAACAGACAAAATCTGTAAAATTACGATGTTAATCAGGCAGGTTGAGATTCAATTGCGCTCGAAGCGCAGGCGCCTCCCGAAATAAGGTTTGAGATGTCTCAAGTGGCCGGATTAAAGAGAAATCTGCACCCTGCGGACTGCCTCGCCCACTTCAGTACTCTCTTCAGGAGCAACGGAAGCGCTTGATTTTTCGCCTTCGATAATCTCTTTGTAGGCGCCGTAGATTGTGTCAATCAGTCCGATTACCTTTGTTATGCGTTTGGAATCTCTGTAAAGGTTGGCCTCGGTAAGATAGAAAAGCATGAAATCATAGAGCCTGTCGAGGTCGCGGGCAATCTGCCCTCCCTTCTCGAAATCCAGAGTGTTCATCAACTCGGCAATAATAGCCTGTGCTTTGCTCAAAAAGCGGCAGAACTTGGCGATATCGCCCGCCTCAATGCCCGCTCTCGACTGCTTGAGAAACTTGATCGCGCCTTCGTACATCATCAAAAGCAGCCGGCCGCGGTCGACTGTTGTCACTTGAACGGTCTGATATGCTTGATGTGCGTTTTTGCTATACATGGGGCTCCTTCCTGCTCTCTACTTGTTCCGTATCCCTACTACTTCAAAAACCGCCCTGCTCCCCGAGCTTGCTGCTTCCCTCGAAGAAAGTTATCGGATGGAGTCGGATCTTCCTTGAGCAGAAAAGATTGGAGAAAACAAACAATAAATGAGCGGGCAGGACAGCCGGTTAGCGAAAAAAAAGGGCTACTCGACGGATTTGAGGTTGAGAAAGAGCCTCATCTGCCGGATGAGCGTTTCATAATCGTTTTTGTCGCCCATATTGAGACGGTACTCGTTTATGACTTTTATCTGCAGATCACGCCACATTTCCCACGCTTCGGCCGACACCTTTTCATAAATCTCCTGCCCTGTTTCGCCGGAAAACGGCGGTTTTGCGAGTCCGGGGAGATCTTTTTCAAGCTTCACGCAGTGCACAATTCGGTCGGTCACGGGCAAATCCTTTCATCAATTAAAAAGCCAGGCGAATAGTCATTCGGCCCCGAAAAGCATAACCTGCCAAATACTCCTTAACAACTTCAACCATATGCATCAGCCCCCGAACCTCGTCGATGAGTTGCAGTAAATTTTACAAAGTTGTGACAAATGGGGTTTTAAGCGTGGAAATACTGCGGTTGAGAGCAGTTAGCAAGCGGCGGAAAGTTAACCATGCAGGAGGGCCTAATGTTACAGCGAAAGACCGATGCTGAACTCGTCAACGAAATGGGTGCAGGCGATCAATCGGCTTTTATCGAACTCGTCGAAAGATATTCTCCAAAAATCCACAATCTCGCCTTCCGGCTCACACGCAACGAAGAAGACACCGAGGAGGTTCTGCAGGACGTCTTCGTTACGGTGTACAGGAAGATAGGCTCATTCGAAGGGAAGTCCGCCTTTTCAAGCTGGCTGTACCGTATCACCGTCAACACGGCGTTTATGAAACTGAGGCGCCGCAGGCGTTCGGGCGTCTCCGGCTTCGAGGAGTTCGATACCCATCTGGAGGAAAAGCTCACGGACAACAGCCGCTATGTAGAAGATCAGCAGCGCATCGCGTCACGCGACGAGCTGCAGCAGCTTCTTCAGCAGGCAGTCAACAAGCTTCCTTTCGAATACAAAGTAATATTCATACTTCGGGACGTCGACGGGCTGTCCAATCAGGCAGTAAGCGAAATTCTCAATCTCAGCATTCCGGCGATCAAGTCGAGGCTTCATCGCTCCCGGCTCATGCTTCGAAAGCGGCTTCGAAGATTTTATGACGACTTCATGAGTTCCGACAAAATTTTTTACGGCAGGACAGCTCCCGAGGAAGTTCAGGCGGCATAAATAACGGCGGCATGACGGGCCGGCTTATTGACGAAGCTCCGGCGATGAATCTCGGAGAAACGCCCGATTCCATCGCAAGTCGCAGGGACAAATTCCATCTGAAGCTTCGAGAAGGCGCCTTTTCTCTCCGAAAACGACATCCCGCAGAGTTTCAAGTCGTCGTCGACAGCATGCATCAAGAACGTGTTCCGCTCGAGGGCACAGATGAGTAAAAAAAGCGGGCAAAGCATCAGAGACTTTGCCCGCGCGCGTATACTGTCCATCAAATTCCCGTCACACGTTCATCTTCACAGGCGTCAGATTTGAGTCCATGTTGGCGTCCAGGCAGGAGTCCATGTCGGTGTTCCAGTCTGATTCGGCGTCCATGTGGGGGTGGTTGTCGTTACCGGCGTAGTTGTGGCAGACGGTGTTCCTGCCCGTTGCCGGTTATGACAGTTGCGTTGCAGACCATTGAATTTCCAGGCGCCGGCGAAGTCTGCGGACAGAGGCAGACCGTTCCGATATCCGATGTATTCTCTGCTTTCACACGGACACGACTTGCGATTTTCAGGCGTTTCTTCAGCTGCGGAGACTCGCATTTTCTCAGCTCGAAAAGATGCGGTGGGTTCGTCAGATTTTTCCATCGGAAAAGACCTCCTTGGTTCCGGCAGCATCGGAACCCTGCACCGGGTCGATGCTCGGCTTTCAAGCATCTCCAGAGGGATTCAGCAGGTACTTGTCACAACCACCGAACTCCCCTAAATTCATTTCATGGAAAGGAAAAAGACGCATCTCGGCACACATCGGCTCGTTTCATGGCTCAGCCGCATTTTTGTGTGGTCGCTTCTTTTCGGCGTGCTCTATCTTCTACGTTCATTCTTTCTTCTGATTCTCCTTACGTTTGTATTTGCATATCTGCAGGAACGCGCAGTCAAAAGACTTGAGCGACGGATTAAGCCGAGAATAGTGAGAGTCGTCATTGTCGCTATTCTGTTCCTCGCACTTATTGCGGGCGCTTTCGCATACATAATTCCGCCGTTCGCTGAACAGGCAAGAGTTTTTGCGAACAGCTACGGGCAGCATCTCCGGACGATTGATGTGCAGATGGAAAAGCTCGGCGAAAATTATCCATCATCACTGACTCTGCTGGGCGACCGGTGGAAGGGTATAAATGCCTCCTCCTGGACACTCGAGAATTCTCCTTCAGCGCTTCTTGTGCAGCAGATCCTCGGACTCGGCGAAAGCGAGACCGGCGGTCAGAATATCAAGCAGTCGCTTGAGGTCCTGAAAAACCTCGGTGCCGGAATTCTCGGAACTGTTTCCGCGTTTCTTCTCTCGCTTCTGTTTTCTTTTCTTATAGTGCTCGATCTTCCCCGCCTTACTGTCCAGGTAAAAGGCCTTGAAAAGACTAAAGTGAAGTTTATCTTCCGTGAAGTGGCAGGCAGTATATATTCTTTCGGCGACATGCTCGGCCGCGCGCTGGAGGCTCAGTTTTTCGTCGCAGTCATCAATACGCTTATGACATTGCTCGGCCTTTATTTTCTCGGGCTTACCGGAAAGATCGCTTTCCTTTCTCTTGTCGTTTTTCTATGCAGCTTTATTCCAATTGCCGGCGTTTTCATAAGCTCAGTTCCCATCTGCCTTGTGGCCCTCCAGACGTCAGGAATCGGCCTTATGCTTCTCGCGATTCTGATGATAACGGCCGTTCACCTTGTTGAAACCTACGTGCTGAACCCGCAGATCTACGGTCAGAGACTTCACATGAACGCAGTGCTTGTGCTGATTGTGCTCACCGTGGCGGGAAAGCTCTTCGGTATCTGGGGACTCGTGCTCGGTCTTCCTGTGAGCCGGTATTTCTTCGGAGAAGCGATAAGGCACAGGCCTGGAGAGCGCCCGGAGGAAACGGTTGCCTGAATAATCCGGTAAAATTTACACCATGTATGGCAGACTCCGGGTTCGAAGTTCCCGGCCCTGGAAGAAAAGGCCGCTAAATCCCCGCAGGCCCATCAGTTCAAAAGTCTTCGGACAATTGGCGACTTCATCGAGGCGCTGGAACAGAGAAAGTTCCGGTGATTGAGATCAAACGCCGCCTTTCCCGGAACGATTTTTATACCGCGCCCCCTCCCATCACGGAATAGAGCCGCACCTGGTTCGAAAGTTTCAAAAGCCTCACTGTAATTAATCCCTGCTGAGCCGCGTAGAGGGAGCGCTGCGCGTCGAGAACTGTGAGGTAACTATCGATCCCCTTTGTATAACGCGCGTTGGCGAGGCGGTATGTTTCAGCCGCCGCGTTGACGAATGATTCCTGGGCCGCGAGCTGATCATCGACAGTGCCCTGCATCGCAAGAACGTCCGCCACTTCCCGGAAGCTTCTCTGAATGGCCCTCTCATATTCAGCGAGCACTATCCTGTTTTCCGCCTCGGTTGCGTCAAGCGCCGACCATATTCGCGGATCGAAAATGGGCAGGGTGATGTTGGGCGTAAAATTCCATACATCAGACCCTGCTTTGAAGAGGCCGGATAGTTCCCCGCTCGCAGTGCCGATTGCGGAAGTAAGTGAAATGCGGGGGAAAAATGCCGCCCGTGCTGCGCCGATGGCTGCATTGGCCGCCTTTAAATTATGTTCCGCGGCGAGGATATCAGGACGGTGCAGGAGGACGTCGGACGATACACCCGGAAGGATTCGCTGCAGGGAAACAACAGTGTTCAGGTCCGGAGGGAAAAGCCCGGCAGGAACAGGCGCGCCGACGAGAAGTCCTAATGCGTTTTCGCTTTCAGCCACCCGCCTTGTGAAAAGGGCGGCATCCGCCCGCGCTGCATCGGCTCTAGATTCCGCCTGCCGGAGATCAAGCTCGCTTGCAACCCCCGCGTCGAAATGTTTTCGAATCAGGTCGGCGGCGGACTGCTGTGAAGCAAGTGTAGACTGAGCCAGCTGGAGATTTTCGCGCTGAGCTGCAAGCGACAGGTAAGCTCCCGCGACTTCGGATATAAGAAGAATCTGCGAAGCGCGGCGCGCCTCGTCCGTCGCAAAATACTCCTCGAGAGCGCGATCCTTCAGGCTCTGAATACGGCCGAAGAAATCAAGCTCCCATGAAGTAATGCCGAGATGGGCGCTGTATTGCTCGAAGGTGGCGGCCCTGTCGCTTCCGGAATACCCTGCAAGAACACGCTGCCGGGCGCCGCTCCCCCACGCTTCAATAACAGGGAGAAGTTCCGCTCTCTGAATGCCGTAAAGCGCGCGAGCCCTTTCGACGTTCAAAGCCGCTATTCTGAGATCGCGGTTGTTTTCGAGCGCCATGTCGATAAGTTTCAAAAGCTTCTCGTCGGCAAAGAATTCACGCCAGGGTATTTCCGCGATATTGCCTGGAGAAGACTGGTCGAATTCACTGTAAGCCGGACCTTTCGGCCATTCTCCCGGTACGGGACTTTCCGGCCTGTTGTAATCAGGGGCAAGAGTGCATCCAAAGAAAGCAGCCGCAGTTACGAAAAGAAATATCTGTTTATTCATTTTCTTCTCCTTCCTGATCGGTCGCGGCGCGCTGCTCGACCTTCGCCTTCTTTCCGAACATATCCTGGATCGCCACATAGAACAGAGGCGCGAATATTGTCACAAGGAATGTCGATGTCACTACTCCTCCAAGCACCGAGGTGCCTATTGCTTTCTGAGCGCCTGCTCCGGCACCGCCGGCAAATGCCAGGGGCAGAACACCGAAGCCAAACGCGAGCGAAGTCATGACTATCGGCCGGAGCCTGAGCTTTGCGCCTTCCATGGTAGCTTCGATCAGCCCCATTCCTTCCTCGAAGCGATCTTTTGCAAACTGCACAATCAGGATTGCGTTTTTGGTTGTAAGACCAAGAGTTGTCAGAATTCCTATCTGAAAATAAACGTCATTCGGCATTCCTCTCAGTGTCGACCCTATCACGCCCCCAATTACTCCCAGCGGCAGCGCCAGCAGGATTGAAATTGGAATAGGCCAGCTTTCATACAGAGCAGCGAGGCACAGGAAGATGACCAGAATGGAAAACGCGTAAAGGATGCCTGCCTGAGCGCTGGACTGCCTTTCCTGGTACGACAGTCCTGTCCAGTCGAATCCGATGCCTTGGGGCAGCCTCGAAACGAACTCTTCCATTATCTTCATCGCCTCTCCTGAACTTCTGCCCTGGGCCGCCTCTCCAACGATATTGAGCGAGGGGAAGCCGTTGTATCTCTCGAGTTTCGGCGAGCCCGACGTCCAGTGGCCCGAAGCAAAGGAATTGAACGGAACCATTTTGCCCTCTCTGTTCCGCATGTAGAGTTTTTCGAGATCCGATGGAAGCATCCGGAATGGAGCGTCTGCCTGAGCATACACTCTCTTTACGCGTCCGCCCTGTATGAAGTCATTCACGTAAGAACTGCCGAAGGCCGCCGAAATCGTGGTGTGAATCGATGTAATCGGCACACCGAAAGCGCCGGCCCTGTCCCAGTCGACATCAACCCTGTATTCGGGGACATCTTCGAGGCCGTTCGGACGCACTTTGGTCAGCGCCGGATCGTTTGCAGCCATGCCCAGGAGCTGGTTCCTCGCGTTCATCAACGACGCATGACCCAGCCCCCCTCTGTCGAGGAGCTGAAAATCGAAACCTTTAGCCTGGCCAAGTTCCACGACTGCAGGCGGAGCAAACGCGAAAACCATCGCGTTCCGGATTTTCGAAAATTCCTTCATCGCTCTTTCTGAAACGGCGGAGACTCTCAAATCCGGACGATCGCGGAGATCCCAGTCCTTCAGCTTCACGAAAGACATGCCCGAATTCTGTCCCCTGCCGGAAAAACTTATTCCGGAAACTGTCATTACCGTGTCGACTGCTTCGCTTTCCTCTTCCAGGAGATACTTCCTTACATGGCTCAAAACATCCTGTGTCTGTTCAATGGTGGCAGTCGCAGGAAGCAGAGCCTGCACCATCATCATCCCCTGATCTTCGTCGGGCAGATATGCGGTCGGCATCCGCTTGAACAGGATTGCCATCACAAGAACAATCACCATGAACACAACGCCGAAACGGGCTCTCCTTCTGAGCGAACTCCCGACAATCTGCAGGTAGTAATCTCTTGCCTTCAGAAAAAACCCGTCAAACCACAGGAAAAACCTTCGAGCAAACTTTGCTCCCGTTTCGGCGGCTGCATGGCCTTTCGAAACCGGTTCAAGAAGCGACGCGCAGAGTACCGGGGTCAGAATCAGCGCGACAACGACGGAAAGAAGCATCGAAGCCATGATGGTCACCGAAAACTGACGGTAAATCACCCCGGTTGAGCCCGCAAAGAAAGCCATCGGGCCGAAAACCGCCGAAAGCACAAGGCCGATTCCGATAAGCGCGCTTGTGATCTGATCCATCGACTTCGCCGTCGCCTCTCGCGGGTCAAGTCCCTCCTCGCTCATGATTCTTTCCACGTTTTCCACGACCACTATCGCGTCGTCCACAAGGAGACCGATGGCGAGCACCATTGCAAACATGGTGAGCATGTTGATTGAGAACCCGAATATGCCAAGGACTGCGAACGTGCCGAGAATAACCACCGGAACCGCGATGGTTGGAATTAACGTTGCCCGAAGGTTGCCCATGAAGAGATACATGATGAGGAACACAAGGAGGATGGCCTCGAAGAGGGTCTTCACCACTTCGTTGATCGCGACCTTCACAAAGGGCGTAGTATCGTAAGGGTAAACAACCTTCATGCCGGGAGGGAAGAAAGGGCTCATCTCATCGAGTTTGGCTTTTACAGCGTCAGCGGTCGCAAGCGCGTTGGCGCCTGCCGCCTGACGGATCGCCATCCCCGAAGAGGGCTTTCCATTATTAAATGCCTCAATGTCGTACACTTCCGTCCCGAGTTCCGTTCTTCCGACATCCTTCACGCGCACGACGGATCCGTCGGGGTTTGTGCGAATCGGAATCGAGGCGAACTCTTCGGGAGTCTTCAAAAGGTTCTGGACCACGATCGCGGCGTTCAGCCGCTGGCCCTCGACAGAAGGAAGTCCGCCGAACTGCCCTGCCGACACCTCGACGTTGTAGGCCCGGAGAGCGGCAATAACCTCGTCGATCGTCATGCCGTAATCTGTGAGTCTGTCGGGGTTCAACCACACCCGCATCGCATACTGCCCGCCGAAAACCTCCACCTCTCCAACGCCGGGAACCCTCGACAGCACTTTTTCGAGGTTGGACTGAGCATAATCCCGGAGATCGTTGCCATCCATGCTCCCGTCTTCGGAGATTACACCGATAATCATCAGGTAGTTTCTCGTCGACTTGCTCACCTTGATGCCGGATCGCTGAACAACATCGGGAAGGCTGGCCATCGCCAGCTGCAGCTTGTTCTGCACCTGCGCCCATGCAAGGTCC
>CAYQVO010000021.1:25770-56573 GCA_964421085.1 uncultured Bdellovibrionales bacterium
CGGTCATCTTCTGCTCGATGATCTGGGTCACACTGTTCTCGACAGTCTCCGCGGACGCGCCCGGATAAAACGAAGCGATAGCTATCGATGGAGGAGCTATGGGCGGATACTGGGATACAGGAAGGGTGTAAATCGCCAGTCCTCCCCCCACCATCAGGATAATTGCGATGACCCAGGCAAACACGGGTCGATCCAGAAAGAATCTTGATAACATTACATGCCCCTCATTAATCAGTTTTTGGCCGTGGGTTGTTGTGGCGCGTCGGTTTTTGCGCCGTGGATAAGGGGCTTCACCGGTGCGCCAGGACGAAGCTTCTGCATGTTTTCCATTATCACCTGGTCGCCGGTTTGAAGGCCGGACACAACGAGCCACTTGTCTCCGATCGCCCGATCGAGAGTGAGCATCCGGTGCTGCACTTTCTGATCAGGGCCGACGGCGAGCACATAGGGATTCCCTTTGGGATCGCGCATGACCGCCTGCTGCGCGACCAGGATGGCGTCTTTCTGAACGCCCTCGTTCACAATCGCGCGGACAAACATCCCCGGCAGAAGCAGCCCGTCAGGATTGGGAAAGACAGCGCGAATAATGACGGAACCGGTGGTCTCTTCAACAGTCACCTCGCGAAACTGCAGAGTTCCCTCCAGATTGTAAGACGTGCCATCCTCGAGAATAAGCCTGACCTCATCCTGGTCTGAGCCGTTTTGATTGAGCCGGCCGTCCGCAAGATGGCGCCGGAGCTTCAGCAACGCACTCGTCGACTGGGGAATGTCGACATAGATCGGGTCAAGCTGCTGAACAGTTGCCAAAGAAAGGGGTTGATGCGCAGTGACAAGCGCGCCGTCTGTGACATTTGACCTGCCTATAAGACCGGCAATAGGTGCAATAACCCGCGTGTAACCAAGATTAATGCGGGCCGCTTCAACCGCCGCTTTCGCATACTCGACATCCGCGGCCGCCTGTTTCATCGCAGCTTCGACATCGTCATAGTCCTGCCGGCTTACGGCGTTGTCCACCAGAAGCTCTTTGTACCGCTCGAGACGAAGTCTCGTTGCCGGCACACGCGCCTCGGCTCTGGCAAGCCCTGCTGAGGCGTTGTCAAGCGCGGCCTTGAAGGGGGCCGGATCAATCTGGTAAAGCACCTGCCCTGCGTTGACGTGAGAGCCCTCCTCAAAGAGCCGTTTCTGAATCAGTCCGTTCACCTGGGGCCTGATCTCCGCCGTACGATAAGCGGAAGTGCGCCCCGGCAGCTCTGTTGTAAGCGCAAGTTCCTGATGCTTGACAACGTCCACTGCAGCTTCGATCCCCTGCCCTGCCGGATGGCCCGAGCTTCCGCTGCGGTCGCATCCTGAGAACAGAAGAATAACCGCGAGTGCTGTGATTAACATCATCGATCGCATATAAGTCCTTTAAAAAGAATGTTGAGAATGACATCGGGGTCCTGCGGCAGCGGGTACGTCCCGGGCTCGTCGAGCCAGAGAAACAGGAATGCGTTAGTGATATTTTCAAGGGCGACTGCAAGGTGGCCGGGGTCGCCAATCTTTTTGAATCGCCTGCTTTTCATTCCGCTTTCAAAGATCATCGCAAGTCTTCCCATCAAAGCCTTTTGCAGCTCTTTTGTCTCGGGAGCAAGCGTCGCAATGTTGCTGAATTTAGAACCGAGAGTTTCCGCGAAATAAATCCGGATCATCGGCGCATGTGCATGAAAAAACTTTACCTTGGCCCTCACGTAATTCCGGAGTTTGTCGACCTCTTTTTCCGGTTCATCCAATTCTTCAATCAGGAAGTTGACGAATCTTTCAGCGCCTTCCCGGATTAGAGCCGCGTAGAGATCTTCTTTACTCTTGAAGAACTTATAAAGGGTTCCAATCGCGAATTCCGCCTCATGCGCGATTTCATGCATCGATACGTTGCCATACCCCTTTTCGGAGAAAAGCCGGGTGGCCACTGCAAGCATCTCCTCTCGCTGGGCAAGTTTCTCTCTATCACGCCGGGATAGCTCGGTATTATCCATAATGACGTTTGATATCAAAAAGTGAATATTGCTTCACTTTATAGATTTCAACGTCATCCGGCAAGAGGTCCGTGTCGCATATTTGGGTGATTCCGGGGACGCCCCTCCTGCAGGAGGAGACCAATCCCAGATCGTTTTGACTTTTTACTGTCTGAATTTTGTGTCCCTGGTCGCAATGATCAGTCCTTCCTCAATCACCTGAGCGATCAACATTCGGTCAAAGGGATCCTGATGATGCTGGGGTAATAAGTGGGCGCGAACTGTGTGGCGGATTCGGATCGGCAGTTCAACAAATGATGCTTCTTCCATGCTTTGCTCAAGCTGCTTCAACGGGAATTCCAGTCTGCCTGAAGCGGTTTTAGTCGCAGTCTCCCATGCGTCTACGGCACGGCTTTGGGCAGGGGTGAGTCGAAATCCTCACCCATACGCGCCTTCCCGCGATGCTATCCCAACTCCCGCTCCTTCCCCGAACTGCCGCATGGAATCAGCTGGACAACAGGCCTGTTATTCCTGCAGATCACGACTCCTTTACCCTCAAGCACCAGATTAATCAGCTCAGAGATGCGGGTATTTGCCTCGTAGATGTTTATTCGCTTCATAAAGCTGGTCTGATCAGCAGGTCAACCGGGGACTTTGTTTTCCGGCCCCAAATCAATACCGCAGGAATTCAAACTTCGAAGCGTAATGGCCGGCGGGGCGCAGCTCTTCCAGCCTACTGAACTATCTCAAAAGGCGCCGCAAGTTCGACTATCTTCCGCAGCGCTTCTTCGACTTCATCAGGATTGCTGCTTTTCGGGATATACTCCTCGGCGCCCCATTTTCTCGACGTGGCGGAGAGTTCAGGAACGGAAAAATCGCTGGTGACGACAACGGTCGCGCCGTTTTGACACCTCTCAATCAGTCCAAGGTTATCAAACTCAGGAATATATGCATCGAGCACGACGATTGCCGGGTGTTCGTTTTCTATAATGTCAAGGGCCTCTTTCTCATCGGACGTGTATAGGCATTCAACTTTGAACTCATGGCTGCACATTTCAGCGCAGTCCTGAAGCTGCTCGAAGTACTCGCGGTTTTCATCGACAACGAGAAGCTTAATCTGTCTGGAATTCATAAACCCCCGGGGATCGCGGCATGACATGGTTTTATCCTTGGAGCAGACGTTTTGCCGGATTCAGGGGATGAAGAACTGTCTCAGTCTGCCTTGCTCGATGCTGCGACCTTTCCTTACATAATCCCCCGTCCTGATGACTGCTATCGGCAGATTTTGTGTCCCTCATAAGGTTTTGTAGAAAAACTCCCGGGCAGGATCGAAATTCCTCGATATTACCCCTTGCTTCTTTCTAGTCTTTTTCTATATGCTAAACACATCAAACTGAGGGGGCCATGACAGCTAAGAAAAACCCGTTCAAAACCAACACTCTGGCGCCTGTCCAACGGCATACTCTTGAGTTCCTCAGGAACTTTATTGCGGATAAAGGCTATGGGCCTACCCTGCGGGAGATTGCTGATCATATCGGAGTAAAGTCGGTCTCGACGGCCCATTTCCATCTCGAAAGGCTTGTAGACAAGGGCTTTATTTTCCGGGGACCGGACGGACACCTTGAAATTGTCGAGACTTCCAGACCCGAACTCGACGCCTCGTCTGTTCCTCTGGTCGGTGTAATCGCCGCAGGGATGCCGATTGAAGCAGTTGAAAACACCGCTTATATAGATGTCCCACCGCAGATGCTTTCCGGGCGGGGCGAAATCTTCTGCCTTGAAGTAAGCGGCGAATCAATGATTGATGCCCACATCTGCGATAAGGACATCGTTGTCGTCAGAAAACAGGATTACGCCAGAGATGGTGATATAGTAGTCGCACTTCTTGAAGATGGATCGGCAACTTTGAAATACTTTCGACGATTACGTAATGGCGGCGCGATGCTCATCCCGGCGAACAAATCGATGCAGCCCATTGCGGTCACGGATGTCATAATCCAGGGCGTTGTTGTCGGTGTACTCCGTTATCTTCATAATTAGATCGACGGGACGAAAAAGATTTTTGTATTAACTATTAATGGGGTAGAAAATGTCAGGGTCAGGCGACAAAGAAAAAGCGTTAACTTCGGCAATATCAGTCCTTGAAAAGAAATACGGAAGCGGAGCTATCATGCAGCTTGGCTCTTCCGTCGACAGCACGGTTGAAGCTTATTCCACCGGAAGCCTCGGTCTTGATATAGCACTTGGAATCGGCGGAATGCCGAAAGGGAGGATTTGCGAGATTTACGGGCCCGAATCATCGGGTAAGACGACTCTTGCTCTTCACCTCGCCGCCGAAGTGCAGAAGACAGGCGATACCGTCGTTTTTATCGACGCAGAACATGCTCTCGACATCAATTATGCCCGGAAACTCGGTGTAGATACCTCGAAGCTTCTTGTAAGCCAGCCCGACTGCGGCGAGCAGGCGCTGGAAATCTGCGAGACTCTTATCAACTCAGGTTCCGTCGATCTTATTATCGTCGATTCTGTCGCCGCGCTTGTACCGCGCGCTGAAATAGACGGCGAAATGGGCGACCAGCAGCCCGGGCTGCAGGCAAGGCTTATGAGCAAGGCCCTTCGCAAATTAACCGCTATCGCATCCCGTTACGGCACTCTGATTCTTTTCATCAATCAGATCCGGATGAAGATTGGCGTCATGTTCGGTTCTCCTGAGACGACAACCGGCGGAAACGCGCTCAAATTCTATTCATCAGTCCGTCTCGATGTGAGGCGCATCTCTTCAATAAAGGATTCCAATGACGTCACCGGAAACCGGGTAAAGGTGAAGGTGGTAAAAAACAAGGTCGCCCCGCCGTTCAGACTTGCTGAGTTCGACATTAATTTCAACGAAGGCATCTGCAAAATCGGAGAGATTGTGGACCTCGGTGTCGAGCAGGGAATCATTGACAAAGCAGGAGCCTGGTACTCGTTCAGGGGCGAAAGAATGGGCCAGGGGCGCGAAGGCGCAAAACAGTTCCTTCGCGAGCATCAGGATGTGATGGATGAAGTCGAAGGTCTTGTCCGCGATGCTTCTGGAGTTCCGAGACGGACTCCGGCGGTATCTGCGGCTGAGGGTCCTGCCACCGGCGGCAAAAAAGCGGTTGCGATTGAGAAGCCGTCAGCAAAGAGCTCGAAGAAAAAGGGAGCAGCAGCCCCTGGTGAGGGCGAAATTGAACTTTCAGACTCTCTGTCCGATGCTGTATCTGATGGTGTATCTGATGGTGTATCCGATACCGGAATGGATCGGCTGAATTGATTATTTTTTACAATCCTGGGGGCAGGTGTGCGGCGTTTCAGCGCAGGGGCAGCCTGTCCCCATGCAGACGATCTCCTGGCATTTACCATCACCGCATTTATCAACACACTCCTGAGCGGCACTGGTTCCCGAAAAAACAGCCCCGCATACGGAAAATGCGATAAGGCAGATGAAGCGGCACATTAAATCTTCTCCCGGCTGATATAAAGTCCTTTATCCACTTTCTCGAAGAAATACTGGAAAAACCTGGAGTCATCAATCTGACGAACTCCTATAGTCCCGCCGAGATTATCGAGCTCCTTGCGCTGAAAATTCGTGCGAACACGCGTAGTCTTTCCGAACTCCGAGATGTTTATCGATGCTTCTACTGTCGCACTTTTCCGCCAGCGGGGGATCTCTCCGGCAAAGCTCCCGAAGAACCTGTCGCCGGGCTGTTCGATGTCGATTTCCTTCTGCGCTGATATAAACCCAAGATTGCTGTCCGCGTTCTTAATCATGAACCCTTCGTCCTGGAGGACATCAATCAAAGCCTTCATGACAGACTTGGTGTCCCTTTCATCATACTCCCGCGTCTGAAGGGCCCGGACCTCGAGCTGGGTTTTGGGAGGAGTTACGGATTGCGTAACGCACGCCGGGAAGAGCAGAAGAACAGAGAGTGCCGCAAAACGAATCATAAGGCCCTAAAACTTGCTTGAATGATAAGAAAATGTGTCGACAAGACCGGCTGAGTCGAACTTTATCACAACGGTCAACGTCCGCTGGGTAGATGCGCTTGCGCCCGCATTGGCCGAATAGCTGCCGAGAAGTCCGCCGAGGATAAGTGTGGACGCGCCTCCCCCAGCTCCTCCGAATCCCACGGCACTTCCGCTGCTGTTGGAGTACGATGCTTCAGTGGCGATCTTATCGAAGATCCAGGTCTCTCTTCCCGCGCTGTCTCTCGATACTATATTGGGCGCGCCAAGCGCTTCGGCGACATCGGCCTGGGACATTCCGCGGCGGATTTCACGCTGGACAGTACCCAGTGTCATCTGCCTTTCCTGTGATGAGTGAAGGGACTGCGCATGCTTTGCTGCATCTACACAGCCGGAGAACATTACTGCGACACCTGCCAGTGCGGTTAGAATTATCAGTTTCATTTCGGGTACCAGGAAAAACAAAAGAATATAAGACAGATTCTATCTGCTTCCTGAACGAGCGCAATAGATGGTTAAGTCCCGCTACAGCTTCTTCTTTTCGGCGGACGACTTCAAGGATGGCGTTCCCTGGAGCACTATCAGCATCAGCAGGTCGCTGCGGATCTTGTCGCTGAGTTCAACGTAGTCGCCCTCGAACCCGCACTGTTCAAAGTACGACTCGGCCTGCCTTTCACAACGGCGGGAATTCGACAACCGAAGACAGCTCATCACTGCTTTCTTGACGAAAGCGCGGCCTGATGAATACTCAGAGCAGTTTTTATTCAGAAACGACAGTTCTTCGGCGAATGCCGGCACTGAAATTGTGCTCACGAAAAGGACAAACAGAACGAACGCGGCCACTTCAAAAAGCATTCTTCGTGCCTGTTCCATTACTTTCTCCCGGCAAAAATACAACTTTCCCAGATGTTGAGTATGAAATTATACGACTCATTATAGTCCTTCCTTTAGTTATGGAAGCGATTATTGCCGGAAAAGTTTTGAAATCAAGGTAACCAGCTGAAATGACTTGACACGGGAGTTAGAAAGAGCATTCAAAAATACTCATCACCTGACGGATGCCTCAGTAATAAAACACTCACAGTACCCCTCTTCATGTTCTACAGACCCAGATTGCCACGGGCTTTGTGCAGTGGCGTCATGCAGGTCGGGTTCCCTGCTTCGCATTCACGCAACTCCTCTGAGAATCAAGCCCGCGGCAATCTCCATCAGCCCGCACAGCGCGTTGATTAGCCTCCGTGAAACACATAAAATGCCGTTCCAGTTTTATTTAGGAGACAGCATAATGGCAGATTTCACCACACATGACGAAGAGTCCTCAGATAACCAGGGCGGACTTCCCGCCAGTCAGGGTGACTGGACCAGGATGCTGATGAAACTGGACCGTTGCAGCGACATGGAAGAATGCGGCAGGCTCCTTGAAGCTCTCAATGAGGCAGCGCCATCAAGGGAGGAACTGATATCAGCGCTTGTTTCGAGAATCCCAGGCACGAGACCAGTCCACTTGAAAAACACCACCACTTCGACTTCTCGCGGCATTGAAGTGGCGACGTATCTTTGCAGAACAACAGGAACAGATGATGAAGCGGCGGCGATTACAGACGCCATTACCCGCGCCCTGGAGAATCTGGAAGGCGACAAGGCAGTGAATCTTATCAACGCCCTTCGGATGCTTGGCGAAAAAGCTGCAACCTCGGTGCCCGCGCTTGCCGAACGAGTCGCAGGAAGCTGTTTCGAAAAGGAAGTCCTGGCGGCTCTGGAGGCGCTGCAGACAATGCCCGAGGCTGCAGCCGAGTGGATTCCGGTTTACCTCGAGAAACTCCAGAGTCCTTCGGCCGGGATAAGACTTGCAGCCCTAAATCTCACGGCCAAATTCGTGCCGGGAAACACCGACGCCTTCGACGCCCTTGCTGAAATTGCAGTGTCGCGCCCTGCCGGAGTGAACGACACCCGGGCGCCGAATGTTGTAGAACGCGCTCAAAGTATAATCGCCGAGGCTGCTCCAGGCTCTCGTCGGGTACAGGATATTCTTCTGGGAAATCTCTCTCACCCTGACAGGGATGTGGCCCTTTCAGCATGGAGATATCTGCGGGACATCATCATGGACCCGGACTCGACATATGCTGTAAATGAGGCTGTCGAACTTCTCGCATTGGACGATAAAAGGGTCCGGGTGCTCACACTGGCAATGGGCGGGAAGTGGACGGAAGAAGCGGCATTAGAAGTGCTTTCGATCCTTGAAACAACTCCGGACCCTTCCGATCGAAAGGGATTGATCCTTTTTGATCTTGCAATCTGGTTCGCAGGCCGGATGGAGGGGGATGACTGCATCCGGCAGGTGTTACAGGAAGTGATAAAGGAACTCCCCGATGACGACAGCAGAAAGAAAGATGTTCTTCTGCGGCATCTGGAGTATTCCGACGGGATAACCAATATTGCGGCAGCCGGCGAACTTGGGAGAATGGGCCGGGAGGATCCGGCAATCATCGATCAGCTTCTTGCAATCGCGCGAGAAGGAAGTCCTCATGCGGCAGCGATGGCTCTTGATGCGCTCGGACAGACAGGGAACAGATCGAAGGACGTCGTCGATACAGTTCTGGAGGTTCTCAACACAGAACCCGGGAATGCCGCCCTCACAAGACTGGAGTACGCCATAACCTGCGCCGGGAAGCTCGGGTCGGCTGGAATCGAGGCCAAGGGCCGACTGCTCGAACTGCTCCAACCTGTCGAGTCCCATCCGGTGACAGGCGTCAGGGAGGAAGTGATAAAAAGGTCAGCCATTTCACTTGCGCAGATAGATGACACGGATTCCTGTGTCGCAGACGAACTGCTGCTGACGTACCGAAAAGTGAGTTCGGAGGCGCGGATTGGAATTGCAATAGGTCTTGGGCATTTCGGCCGGCTCGCAGAGGGAGCTAAGAATGATCTAATCGCCTGCGTCAGTGCACCGCCGCGACATCATGAAAACAAGAGCGATTACCTTGCCAGAGTGGCCGCTTTCCGCGCCCTTGAAAAGATTGCGCCGGAAGATACGACTGTACGGAATGCATTGGAGACTTTCGAGACAAATTTCGGCCCGCCTCCGGTTAGTCCATGATCTTGATCATGTTGCCGGGCATATCTTTCTATTGCTTTCCATCGCCGACAGAGTCACGCTTCGAAAAACGAACTGTTTCCAATTGTACTAAAGTTTGTGAAAAGAAGAAGTAAAGTCAAGCCGGGTCGCCCTGTGGTGTTCGAACGCGACAGGGAGGCAGAGTTCTACCGCTCCCTTCTTGAAGACGCGCGGGACGCAATCTATCGCCTTAACATAGAAACAGGAAGGTTTGACTATATCAGTCCGTCCTGCGAGACGGTTGCCGGATACAGCCCCGCGGAAATAATGGCGATGGATGTGAAGAGCATGCTGGAAATGGTGCACCCGGAGGACCGAGCCGTTCTTGTCGCGGCTGCCCGGAACGTCGAAAGGTCGGGTAAGGCAGAGGCTGAATACCGGCAGAGGACCAAGAGCGGAGAATACCGGTGGATGTCAAATCAAATGGCCCTGGCAAATGCCGTTGAAGGAGGGCCTGCATACCGCTTCGGCAATATACGCGACATAACAGAGGGAAAGCGGAGCGAAGAAGCGCTGCGCGAGAGCGAAGAACGTTTCAGGACTTTGACTGCCAATCTCAGTTCCGCGGTTGCCCTGATTGACGAAGACGGGAAATTCACATTATACAATCCGGCCTTCCTCAGGATGTTCGGTCTCGACCGGAACGGCTCGATAAAAAACGTAAACGATCAGAACTGGGGAGAGTGGCAGATATTCGGGAGGGACGCCGCACTGCTGGATGTCGACGACCATCCGGTGCGCAAAGCTGTCCTGACAGGTCAGCCTGTCCGGAACAGCCTTGTGGGCGTCAGGAATCCGGGAGAAAGCAAACTTACCTGGATGCTCATCACCGCGGAGCCCATACAAAAGTCGGACGGAAGACGGCAGACTATCTGCACTTATCACGATATCACGGAAAGCGTGCGCGCCGAGGAGGCTTTGAGGGAAAGCGAAGCGCGTTACAAATCCCTGTTCAACAGCATGACGGAGGGTTTTTCCGTTCAGGAAATTATCACGGACGAAGCCGGGAAGCCGATTGACTGGCGCTTCCTCGACATCAATCCTGCATTTGAACGTCTGACCGGCCTTAAGCGCGAAGATGTGCTGGGAAAGACCCATAACGAACTGCTGCCGGGAGATGATCCTCGATGGCTGGAGATTTACGGGCGCGTTGCGCTCACAGGAGAACCGGCCCAGTTCGAGGACTATTCAAGTGTTCTTGACAGGCACTTTGAGGTGTTCGCGTACTCTCCTCAGCACCGTCAGTTCGCGGTGATCTTCATGGATGTCTCCGCCAGAAAACGGACCGAGAGGGAACTGCACGAAGCCAATGAGCGTTTAGCGGCACTTATGCAGGCGCTGCCGGTCGGAGTCAGCTTTTCGAATGATCCATCGTGCAGTCATGTTACAGGCAATCCTGCTGCCCTTGCTCAGTTTGGAGTCACACCCGAGGACAATTTCTCCGCATCGGCGCCGGAACCTGACGCTCCCGGCCGAAAAGTGCGCTATTTCGCGGAAGGAAAAGAAATTCCTGCCGCGGATCTCCCCCTGCAGCGCGCCGTAAACGAGAACCGGGAAATTCCTTTGATGGAACTCGAGGTAGAGTGTGCGGACGGCCGCAGATGGGTTGCGCAGGCATCCGGGGCGCCTGTTCGAAGCGCGGACGGGTCTGTGATCAGCGGAGTCGTAGTCACGATGGACATAACGGATCGCAAACACACCGAAGAAAGACTGAAGCATTATGCCGCCGAGCGTGAGACTCTTCTCGAGGCCGAGATGACGGCGCGGACGGCGGCCGAAAGGGCAACGCGGGTCAAGGATGATTTTCTCGCGACACTGTCTCATGAGCTTCGCACCCCTCTTAATGCCGTTCTTGGCTGGGCATCGCTGCTCAGAAAAAGACCTTTTGATCTCGAGAAGGGCCTCGGAATCATCGAACGAAACGCCCGGGCGCAATCTCAGCTTATTGAAGATCTCCTCGACATGAACCGCATCTTTTCCGGCAGATTCGAGATCGCGAAGGAAGAGGTGTCCCTGACGCAGATTATCGACGAGGCTCTTGCAGCTCTGGAACGAATGGCGGACGAAAAGAAGATCATGCTCGACTCCGACATACAGGATCTCGCAAATGCGCTGTATGCCGATGGAGCAAGACTAAAACAGGTTTTCTGGAATCTTCTCACGAACGCGCTCAAATTCACGCCCGAGGGAGGAACAATAAAGGTGAGCCTCCGGCAGGAACGGCAAAATGCGGTTATTGAAGTGAGCGACACCGGCGAAGGGATTGATCCTGCATTCATCTCCCGCATTTTCGGCCGCTTTACTCAGGAAGGCGAGAGCATAAGCAGGAGAAAAGGCGGGCTCGGTCTCGGGCTTGCTATCTCAAAACATATTGTTGAAATGCATGGAGGCACCCTCAAAGTGAAAAGTGACGGTAAGGGTCTCGGCTCTACGTTCACTGTGACTCTTCCGCTTTACGAGATTCAAAGGAGCCATCTTGTCCGGGCGGAAACATCGGCGCCGCTGCAACTTCCGGAAGGAATTTCCATCCTTGTTGTTGAAGATGAAGCCGACTCGCTGGAATTCTTAAGACGCCTCCTCGAAGAACACGGCGCCAGAGTGGATGCAGTCAGCTCGGCTCTCATCGCTCTCGAAAAACTCGATCATGAAAGACCGGATATCATCGTCAGCGACATCTCGATGCCGGACATGGACGGCTACACCTTCATTAGAACGCTCAGGTCGCTCTCCGGCGAAAGGTCTCAAATACCGGCGATAGCGGTCACAGCTTTTGCGAGGAAGGAGGACGAGGCAAAAGCCTTTGAAGCGGGATTTTCGGCGCATATTTCAAAACCCCTCAACCCTTCGGAGCTTCTTCGCACGATTGCGGCTCTCGAGCGGCGCCAGGCGCCTGAAGGTCAGGCCGAAACGTTCGTCATGTGAATGTTGTCCATCACTTTCCGGGCCTGCGACAGAAATGTTGTATATTTCGTGCTCAGGACCTCCACGTAACGTTGATCCGTGTGGAGACGCTCCATTCCGTAAAGCTGAGGGTAGTTGTTCTTCACCCGTTTCATAGGAAGGATTCCCGCTTCAACTGCCGCAGTTTCTTCAATTTTAAGCCGCGCTTCAGGAAACGCTTCGTTGAAGCTTTGAATAAACGCGGCTGCCTCGCTCTCTGTTACATCAATATGGTCGGGGTTGCCGTCAAATGGAATATACTCAGTCCCAAGAACAGTGATATCACCCCGGGGCGCCAGGAAGTAAAGCCTGGTTTCACCATGGAAACCTATGGCGTAATGTTCATGAAAACGCCGGGAAAGGATAAGGTTGAAAGCTTTGCACCAGAGAGGCGCCGGAGAAGCCAGTTTCCGGTTCAGCCTGAACAGCCAGGGTCCTGCTGCATTTACCACTGACCGCGCCGTCCAGGCATCGTGTCCTGCCTCAACCCGCCAGAAATCGCCGAAAGGGACAATGGAATCAACGGTGCAGTCCTCGATTACCGAACCTTCAAGTTCGCCTTTCAATACCTCCGCAAAGCGAAGAGGGTCTTTCATGAGAGCGTCAGTCCAGAGAAGAACACCATACGGGGAAGCGCCGGCAATCAGGGGAATCTCGCGCCTTACAAACTCCAGCCCCCTGTATCCCGTTTCCAGGCTTGCGCCCTCAAGGATACGGGCGGCATACCTGTAAAGAGCTGCCGCACAGGCGACAGGATACCGGCTTTTAAGTCCGAATCGCTGAAGAGGCATCACACACGGCAGAGGCTGAACATGATCGGGATATGCGCGAATCAGCGCCTGCTGGTCGCGGAGAGATTCGACAACCCGGGGAAAATTAAAATGCTGAAGGTAACGGAACCCTCCATGGACGATCCGAAGTGAGTTTTTTGAGGTGGCGCTGGAACACTTTCCTTTCTCGAGGAGAAGCACCGAGCAGCCCCGTTTCTTTGCTTCGCGGGCAACGCCGAGCCCGGAGATGCCGCCTCCCACCACTATTACATCCAGAATTTCACTCCCGGCCGGTTTCATGCAGATATTAATGTCCAGACTATGTTCAGGAACTATACAGTCTGCCGCTTTTGCGAACAACACGGTAAACAGGCGAAGTCAGTGGGCAATTGGAAAATCCGGCATGTTCAGCTTGTTCACAAGATACGCTTCCAATAAAATGCACATAATGTTTTTAAGCACCTGGATTTGGCAGGGCGTTTGCTTTGCTTCGAATCTGGTTGGAATGAGTTCTTCAGGGAAATCGAAGAGACAGCGACGGCCCGAAGAAGAGCGAAGGCAGTGATAGGTTGTGTGCTAAGGAAAGCAGCCCGGGGAAAAGCGATGTCAGGCATCCTGAGATGGCACCCCGCCAGGGCGTCAAAGTGGCGACGGAACGTCAATGTTACATGCCTTAATGCAGTTCGCATAACGGTAGTAAAAGGAAACAACGTCAGACGCAGGGGATTAGTCATGCAATCGAATATAATTGACAAGCTTTACGCATCGTTCACGGATCTGGAGACAGCTATTGAAAGCGCAAAGAAGACGCTTGCGCAGAAAGAGAATGTGCCCGATGAGATAATGGCGCGGCTGAAGTCGTACGACGGTATCCTCGCCAAGCAGCGCGGTCTGGCGGCTTCTCTCTGCTCTCACATCGAACGGGGGAACTGGGACGAAGTCTCCCGTCATGTGGGTCTCATTAACGGACTTTCAGCGATGATTCGGGATGACGCCCGCGCCATCCTTTCGGCCCTTACCGACGAGAATGTAAACACGGAGGAGGATGTAAACTTCTGCTGACCCGCATGCGCCGGCACAGAGGGTCAGGCGGAGCTGAATTGATTATTCAAAACATATTGCCACACATCGAAGAGAGCAGGTCATACAACCTGCTCTTTTCCTTTTTTCGCGGCGATGCTTGTCGTCGCCAGGCAGAGATGTATATCATTTCCTGGTGACTCCCCGTCCCTGTACCTGCTCATCACGAGGCATCGCGCTGATCCTCGTTACTTTCATCATCACCCTCGCTACAATCATAGTGATAAGCCTCACGTACAACACATACATGGCGGCCCGCTCGAATCTGGTCGCTGAGCGGAGTCTCCAGGCTGAATACATCCTCAAGTCCCTTCTCAATTTCGCGCGCGTTCTGATCAAGGAGGACACCACTGAAGAGAGTTCCGTCAAAGATGCCTGGGGGAAGTTCGTGGGCGGGCAGAATGTCGATCCCGCAATTCTCGGGCTGAATGTGCCGGGGCTTCACATTGAACTCGAAATTCAGTCGGAAGACTCCAAGGTCCCGGTCCCAGCCCTCGTTACAAGAGGGGTCAAAGTTGAACCTGATTTGAAATGGCGGTATGTCCTCGAATGTCTCTTCAAGGATCTCGGCTTCAATGACGACACTGAAGAGGTCTGGAGGCGGACTCCTTACCAGGGCCGGTTCTTCAATGCTCAGCAGCTTGTCAGCAACCTCGTCGACTATCTTGATCCTGACTCTGAGTCACACGACGTGCAGGGGTTTGAAAAGGGCTCTGAGGGAGAGCTCAAGGAGAAAGAACAGGAGGTTTTCAAGAACGGAGACATAGTTGAACTTGACGAGCTTTCGAATATTCCCGGCTTTACCCCGGCACGGCTGAGACGTGTTCTTCCCTATCTGACGACTCACGGCGCAAAAACGGTCGTAAACATCAATCTCGCTTCGCGTCGCGTCCTGAAATGCCTTCATCCGTCGATGGACGATGGTGCCATTGACAAGATGGTGGCCTTCCGGGAATCTGAAGGCGGCCCTTTCACAAAGGAAAATCTTGCATCCGAAATGAACAAAATAGTGGACGACGCGACGTGGAACGGCACAGGCTCGCAGAGCGGCCTGTCAATGCTTGCTTATGTGGGTCCAAGACAGGGAGAAACCCCCCACTTTCTCGTGCTTGCAAAGGTGGATTACGGCGCAGCTACTTATTTCATGCGGGCGTTCGTATACCGCTGGAACGCGGGAGATCTGCCGGTTATCTCCTCAGTGGAAATATTCTGAAGATGCAGCTGGAAGCTGCCTTTCTTGATTAGCGACCGCACCGGGGAGATACTTCGCTCTCAGAAAAAGAAGGCAGAGAGAATGTCATTATTATCCCCGGAGAGTTCCGATGAAAACATCTTCTCATCCACGCAGCTGAGCGCAGAGCAGCTGCAGCCCTGGAACGATGTTAAGCTGGATGGCCTTTGCCGCTTTTACACGGACAGATTCAGGGCACTCGACATCACTGACGGGCCCATCCTGAGCATGTCAGCTCTCAGCCGGAGCTTCCGCCGGCTTTTAGCTTATCACATAGGTCATCAACGGGCAGGGGAGGTGGCGCTGTCGGCAGGCGTGGGATCTGGAATTGTGGAAGAACGGCTCATTTCACGGTACGGGATGCGCATCATCGGATTCGATATCACCCCTTCGCTGCTCTGGAGAGCGCAGCAGAAGGGCGTTGAAGCTGTTCTTGGGGATGCCGCAACTCTCACATCGGTACCGGACAACAGCATTGATCAGTTTCTACTGCTCGAGAGTCTCGGTCATATGGACACTGACCGTGTACTGAAGGAGGCGCACCGCGTGCTTAAACCATCCGGGCATATCTACGTCACTACATATGCAAACGCTCGGATCACCGCAAACAGCTACAAACCTCACACATCGACGGAACTGTGCGAGCTGCTTGGACGCCACAATTTCCGCGAAATTGAAGACAGGTCGGCGGAAGCTGCAGGGTGCGATCCGGAGCATGCCCACGTCTTTCATCAGGCCGGTTATGTATATGAGGTGGGGAAAAAGCCCCTCTGAACGGATGATTATTTCTAACGGACCAGCAGCCCGGCCTTCCTGATCAATTCGAGACCGTCGCCGAGCAGCGTTATTACAAGTTCCCGCCGGCGCTCAGGTTCCTGAATCTCTTCCCCTCCCTCGTGGATGCGGGCGCCGCGTTCGGCGAGCGAGTGAAGCAGCATGTTGACAAGGTCTTCCCGCGTCCGCGTCCCGTCCAGGAACTGGAGGAGATCGCGCTGGAAGTCGTCAATCTCAACCGACTCATATCTGAGATTTGTGACGAGACTTCCCCTTCTGGCCTGAAGCCGCGCAAGAGGAGAAGCCTCCGGCTTTCCGGAAACGACGACTGCAAGTCCCGGCGCTGCAAGACGAAAATCGATATAATCCTTACCGGCAAGGTCGAGAAGCATCGATGCAAACCGGTCCGGGGTCAGGCCGGCCTGAGCCTCGTCTTTCCGGACGCCGGCACCAGGTCCGTTCCAGAGGGCATCAAACGACAGTGCGCCCGGCCATGCGCCGTGCATCGCTTCAAGCGAAGCCTTCAGCGCGGGGCGCGACACAAAGATGTGCTGTCCTGCAGGATCCATGAATTCTTCATCGATGTCCGTTCGAAGATCAGGCTCTCCTTCCACAGCCTGATATGCGGAGGAGAAGAAGAACTTTTCCAGGATACCCGCGTCCGCGGCGGTCTCCGGCACCCTGCCTTTTCTGCAGATTATGCTTTCACGGAAAGGCGTGTGAAACGCAAAGTCGAGGAAACATTCCCGCACGGTTCTCTCCCTGAAGCGCTCCGATATCTCCACCGCCTGTCTCTCCTGCTCTCTGTCGAGCCGGAAAAGTTCATTACGGCTGAGTCTCGCGTCGGCTATATGAACGAGACCGGCTCTATCGAGAAGCCCCGCCATTTCGTGAAAGAACACGGGATGATTTTCGGGCTCGAGAAATTCATGGAAGAGGTATGAATCAGGCTCGGACATGATCCGGCGGAGTTCCGAACTCATCATCATGCTGTACGGCCGTTCGAATTCGAATCCCACCGCTGATTCGAACATTTTCAGCAGTTTTCTCGATTCCTCGACCTGCCGCACCGGAGGCGCGGAACCATCAATATTTGACAAAAGCAGATCCCTGATGATTCGCCGGAAGTTCCATCCAGGCCACGTATTGTAACTCAGGTAGCCGAGCCCCTTTGCGGAAAGCAGGTGGTTGAAAACCCGGAGAATATCCTTTCCGGCACCGGGAGTCACCCACGAAAAGACGCCGTGACATATAATATAGTCGAAAGAACCTGACGACCCGCAAAGGTCGCCGACCTGCTTCACATCGAGCGAGACATTGGCAGCGCCAAGCTCCCTTGCCATGGCAAGACCTTCCTGAATCTGATCCTCGGAAGGATCGATTCCATACAGCCTTGCATCCGGATACATCTGCGAGAGTCCCAGCAGAGCCTCTCCCGTTCCGCACCCGATTTCAAGAATCGAAGCGTTCGACAACGGCGGACTCTCTATTCCATAAAGCGCGGCAACGGCCGCAATCCGGGACGGATCCCGGCCCGAATGAACCTTGCTGGTGTATTTTATGACAGAGTAGCGATCGGTCAAAAAAACTCTCCTGCCGGTGAGCTTAGCCTCCGGGACGCCGGGTGGGCAAGGGGCAGGGATGAATCAACTCCTCTTCGTTTGCGTAGAAAACCCCCGCGCGATAAAGTACTGGATACAGGAAATTGAAAATGCCCCGGTATTTCTCTCTCATTATTCCCGCCCTGCTGATATTTTCTTTCACAGTCAGCGCGGAAGAAACTCCCTGCCCTTCAGGCATTCGCCTCAACGGTGAGTGCATATACGGGGGAAAAAGACCTGAGGATGACGGCTCGGTTCGCTTCTCGCTTGACCCTGAAACCCTGAACCGGTCCGGCATTGTCGAACTCTCGCCCGGGCAGACCGCCCGCGTGAAAAATATGAGCGGCGGTATCGCTGCAGGCTCGCCCGATGCTCCGCTCGAAGTGACGGTTCTGTTCCCCGCCGCTGAACTGAAGTGCAGAAACGAGTTCGCATCGTTTCTTAAGTATCTGAGGCAGGAATATGCGGACCGGGGGCTGGTGCGCCTTACACTGCATCAAGTCGTACTGAGAGATGACAGCACGCTTTTGAAACAGCATTCCGCCTTTCTCTGCGCTGCCCGTCAGGACAAGGCTCTGGCGTTTCTGCAGGCGTCTCTGATGTCTCCCGTTTCCGCTCGCCCGTCATGGAACAGCGAGGCGGCCGGGCTTGACCCGGATTCATTCAACAGATGCATTGAGGAACATCCCCGGGAATTCGAGCCTGACAAGGCGGCTCTCGCGGGCGAGGCGGGATTGAAGCAGGAACCCCTTCTGTTCACAGGAACCCGCAGAATGAGCGCCTGCATGCCATGGAAGGGATTTCGGAGCCTTTTAGAAGCTGAGCTTGAAAAACGTCGAGAGCTTTGATCTGTAATCTTTCAGTTCTCACAATTTCCCGCTCCGGCCCGGCAAAAACCTGGCCGGGGTGCGGCGTCGACTTTGATTTTTCCGCTCCCTGGACTACACTTCCATCAGCTTTAAACGTAAACCGTCTTTTGCATCCATGACTGAATCGATTGACACACCTCCCGGATCGAGGTCGTCGAAAACTACCCGCGTCGTAATCGCAACCACTGTCGCCCTTTCCTTCATCTCTTTCTGGAGGGCGTCCGCGATTGTTCTCAGCGATCTCGCATCTTCAATGTTTTATGTCGGCGGCATTGCGGAACAGGCGATCGGCATGTCCGCCCCCTGGTTCATTATCGGCGTAATGCTGTTCGGGTTTGCTCTTCGATACGTGCTTCTCGAGAGCTGCAGCATGTACGTAAGGGGCGGCATTTATGTGGTGGTGCGGGATTCGATGGGGCCCTTCCTGGCCAAGCTCTCGGTTTCCGCCCTGATCTTCGATTATCTCCTCACTGGTCCGATAAGCAGCGTGAGCGCCGGCCATTACATCGCCGGACTCCTGGTCGACGTTTCCGCCATGAGCAACGTTCCGCTTCCAGTCAACAGAAACCTCTTTGCGGTAATTTTCGCGCTGGCTGTGACAATTTTCTTCTGGCGAAGCAATATTCGCGGCATACAGGAGTCGAGCCAGAAAGCTCTCCGAATCCTGCAGATCACGACTATCATGATAGTGGTGCTCCTCGTCTGGTGCCCCGTTACGATATTCATGAGAGGCGTGATTGATTTTCCGCCGGCTCCCATCTCTTCGAATCTTCGATTCAGCGGACATGCTCTGGGCTGGCTTGAAGGCACTCACATTCCGGATATTGCCGGAATTGCCATGCTCATCGCGTTCGGACATGCTTTTCTCTCCATGAGCGGCTTCGAGACTCTTGCTCAGGTTTACCGCGAAATCGCCTTTCCGAAACTCAGGAATCTGCGGATTACCGCGAATATAGTGTGCGTCTATGCCCTCGCCGGGACGGGTCTCATCACTCTCTTCGCGTCGATGATCATACCCGATGTCGAGAGGCTGCATTACATCGACAACCTTATCGGCGGTCTCGTCATGAATCTCGAGGGACCTGAAATTGTCAAGATCGTGTTTCACGCTTTCGTCGTGGTTGTCGGCGCCAGCATACTTTCAGGAGCGGTCAATACGTCAATGATAGGAGCGAATTCGGTTCTCGGCAGGATGGCCGAAGACGGAGTCCTGCTGCCGTGGTTCCGCAGGCCTCATCCTGTTTTCGGAACGAGTTACCGTCTTATCAATCTTTTCGCCCTGCTGCAGGTCCTGACAATCGTATTGAGCCATGGAGACGTGTACCTGCTCGGTGAAGCTTATGCGTTTGGCGTGGCGTGGAGCTTCAGTTTGAAATCTCTCGGGGTGCTGGTGCTCCGGGTGCAGCGCAAGGATCAGGAATTCAAGCACCCTGGAAATCTGACGATACGCGGCCGTGAGATTCCAGCAGGCCTTATTGCGACGACATCAATGCTTTTTCTTGTGGCGCTTGCGAACCTTTTTACCAAACAGATCGCGACGATATACGGCATGTCGTTTACCGCGGGCATCCTTTTCCTGTTCATAGTCTCGGAATGGCATAATTCCAGACTGCACGCCGGTCACAAAGACGGAATAGAGGAATTCAACGTCATAACTCAGCCCGAGGTGGGCCTTCACACTGTGTCGGTAAAGCCGGGGTCTACCATAGTCGCAATCCGCCAGTATAACGCTCTTTATCACTTTCAGTGGGTCCTCGAGACGACAAGAGGGCGCCACAGGCAGATAGTTGTCGCTACCATCCGGCCGATCTCGCAGGGAGCCGGAGAGTACGACCTTGCCGCTGAGCAGTATTTCTCGAACCGTGAACAGGAACTTTTCTCCCACGTGGTCGCGATGGCGGAAAAAGCCGGCAAACATGTGGAGCTGCTCGTCGTCCCCGCTGTGAGTCCATATGACGGACTTGTACAGACGGCCGCGAATCTGAGATGTTCGCTGCTCGTAACGGGTTCCTCTCCCAGAATGTCGAATGACGAGCTTGCCCGCAGAGTGGGACTTGCATGGGAGAGGCTCCCCGAGCCGAGACATCCATTTTCACTTGCTATCGTCGGAAGAGGCAAAGACCCGCTCTATGTCAGCCTTGGTCCGCATTCGCCCCGCCTGTGGCCGGAGGATGTCGATCTTGTTCATCATATGTGGCTGCAGCTGAGCGACAAGGAGAAGCTGGGAGCAAAGCTGCACCATCGCGACGTCGTAGGGTTCGCCTTGAGGGAACTCAGAGAGAGTCTGGAGGGCGACAGGCAGAGTGACGTCATTGAAAAGTTGAAGAAGGATATCTCGAAGTAGTACTTCGTCGGGCTCTAATTGCACGCATTCCCCGGCGCGCGTTTTTGAAGAAGCTTCTTAAGGAGTCCAACTGCTCTGAGCTTCTGATCAAGCATCTTTTTTCGCTCCTCAAGCATTGCAGCAGCGTTCCGTGCTTCCTCAGGCGTAAGGAGACTGATGTCGGGAAGTCTGGGGAGAAATTGAAAATCCCAGAGGAAAGCCCGGGTGAATTCAAGAAGCTCCCCGTCGTCGATGTTGTCGTTAATGACCTCGATTGCAAGCCGGTCCTGGTCTATTTCTTTCTGAATGGATGAACCAGGGCCGGCTTTCTCTTTTCGTTGCTGCCTTTTCATTCACAGATCCGAGCAATTTCGGGGCCAGGCAGTTTTTGCCGTAAACCGTTCAGGCCGGCGCCGTCCCTGCCCCTCAAATCTCCGAATACAACTGCCAATATTCTCTTATCATCTCCTCCAGATGCTTCGGCCGCCCGATAATCCACCGCCTCCCGGAACTCCGAAAGCACAAGAGAGAATGTTTCGGCAAATGTCGATGGAATGACGCCGACATACCTGAACACCGGCGAACCCGGAGAAAATGCGTGCCTTGTCGATGTGAACGGCCGGATGCCGTTAGTAATCACCTGGTAACCGACCGGATAGACCTGGGAAAGGACAGACACAGGATGACGCCAGGGGACTATCCTCCGGCGGAACCGGCCGAGGCTCTTCGCCGTGGTTTTCTGCCGCTCCTTCAGATAGTCGCTCAAGTTCCGCCCGAAAAGTCTGATTGAGTAATGCGGCTCCGTTATGAGCAGCGGGTTTTCCGTGCCCTCCATTGTGAAGTGGGGAGTCAGGGAATAGTAGTCGTGAAAAGTAATTCAGGCCGGCCGCCTGTATCCCGCAAGCTGGTCCGGAACTGGAAGCGGCCAGTTCAAGAAATGCTGAACATGGACGATATAAAGAAGGCGTTGTTTCAATGAGAATTTCCCCTGTATTAAAGTAGGTGTATAAAAGACAGCGTCTGCTTCCGGAAGAAAAACAAATTATGCGCATCGGTTTTTACGCAGGGAGCTGCCTGCCCATTCACGCACATACTCTGGATGAGAGGCCCCTCGGGGGCACCGAGACGGGGATTATCCGTACAGCTGAAATTCTGGCTGCGCGGGGACACGATGTTGTCGTCTTCTCCAGTATGGCGAACCCGCCTCCCTCAGTCCCTCAGTACCTCCCTCACCACGCTATCCATGAGAGCAGCCGTTTTGATGTTCTGATACTGATGAAAGAATGGAAACCGGCTATTTTCAAGGTTCCGGGGGACCGCATATTCTTCTGGACTGGAGACGGATTCGATCAGTACATCAATTTCGGGCTCGGTGACAGGCGTGTAGCAAAACGGATCGAGAAGTTTTTCACGGTGAGCAGATGGCAGGCATCGACACTTTGTGAAAGAAGCGGTTTTCCTCTCGAAAAGACCTTCTTTATCGGCAACGGTATTCACACGCCCCACTTCGATGGCGGGGAAACGCGGGCAGGAAACCGTCTTATTTATACCGCTGCTCCATACCGCGGACTTGCATTCATGCCCCAGATTTTTCTGAGGATCAAGGACAGGCATCCCGATGCCGAGCTCCATGTTTTCAGCGGTCTGGCACTTCATGATACGGACAAGTCTTTTCGAGGTCCGCATGTGGAGGAATACAGGCGAATCGCGGCTGTGCTGCAGAAGATACCCGGCGTTTTTCTCCATGGTAACGTGACTCAGCAGATGCTCGCTCGTGAACTCATGAAATCATCGGTATTTGTATACCCAAACGCCACATTCGAAACGTGCTGCATCACTGCGATTGAGGCCCAGGCAGCCGGCTGTCCTGTTGTTGCGGGCAGAAATTCAGCCCTTCCGGAGACTGTTCGAAACGCGGGTATTTTGATTGAAGGACTGCCGGGGTCGGATGTATATATAAATGACTTCATCGCGGCGGTAGACAGGCTGCTGACGAATCATAAACTGTGGCGCAAACTTTCAGAAAACGGCCTTGAAAGAGTGAAAAAACAGTTTTCCTGGGAGCATGTCGTGGACAGGATGGAAGCGGCGTTTGGTTGAGGAGCCTGCCGCGGGCTCAATGCAGTGGACTCATGAAGGCTTCACACAGGGGAACCCCCGCATCTATCCCGGAGCGTAAGTGCCCGGCACTTTGAGAAATATTCTTCACAGCGGCCCCATCGCCCAAAAAAAAGGACACCCACTAAATGCGCGTCCAGCGACAGTGAAGAGGTGGATCATCGTGGGGGCAGAGGGCGGGGGACGGCAGATTCTTCTCTCGTGATCTTCGAGCAGGCATCCGGAAAGCCGGGAATATCGCAACTATCACCAACAAAAAATGGCCCGGATTTTTCCGGGCCATCTCTATCAGTCTTTAACTCCTGCCTCTAAAGCGGGAATATGTCCTCTGGTGGTACTGACATCGCATCGACCGGGTTCTGTTCCGGCTTGCTCTTCTTCTCTGATCGGATCACCGACGCCTTTCGCAGTTCTTCCCTGCCTTCGACAGAGACACGCGGAGTCTGCTGATATTTCCTCTCAGACGTGGTATGTGCAACCCTGCCGAAAGAACCTTCAGAGACCTGGGCCTGTCTGGTCCCGACGATCATCTCGCGGAGGACATCCACAACTTCATTCAGCTCCTTGGCCTGAGCTGACAGCTCTTCGCTTGCCGCCGCCGATTGCTCAGCCGTTGCGGCTGCGCTTTGAGTGACCTTGTCCATTTCAGTGACAGCGGTGTTGATCTGCTTGAGTCCTGTTGTCTGCTCAACACTGGCCGATGCCACTTCATTTATGAGCGCGGCAACAGACTCCACTTCCTGAACAATGCTTTCCAGGATCTTCGTCACCTGGCCGACAACACTGACGCCCTGCTCGGCATTTGTCTGCGACACCTGAATGAGTTCCCCCGTATTTTTAGCCGCCTGCGCGCTTCTTTGAGCGAGAGAACGCACTTCATCCGCGACAACCGCGAAGCCCTTTCCGGAGTCACCTGCGCGTGCTGCTTCAACAGCCGCATTAAGCGCAAGCAGGTTCGTCTGGAAGGCAATCTCATCGATGGCCTTGATAATTGCTGCTGTCTGCTGCGCTGACTCCTTTATCCTGTCAATCGCGCTCTGAAGCTCGCCCATGGCTGACCGTCCCGAGGTCGCCACATCGCTTGCCTTGTTCGCCTTCTCTTTTGCGGCGCGCGTGTTTTCTTCGTTCTGCGCCGTCATCGAGGAAAGCTCTTCAAGCGAAGCGCTCGTTTCTTCCAGCGAAGAAGCCTGCTCTGAAGCTCCCTGTGCGAGCACCTGTCCGCCCCGGGATTGTTCAGCTGCTGCTGCGTTAATCTGCTCGGATGCGGCGGCCAGATTCTTTATTATCTCCGTCATCGCCCTTGAGATCCCTCTGGCAATGAAAAACGCCAGGAAGGCGCCCGTGACCAGGGCGCAGAACACTCCGATCGCAACGAAGTTTGTTGCCCAGTTCAGGTCGTTCGATGATTTGGTCGAAACTTCCACCGCCAGTTTCAGACGTTCGGTAGAAAGAGTGTTGGCAAGTTCAAGAACTTTCGTATATACGATTCTTCGCCTTTCATTATTCGCTGAGATTCCCGCAAGATTGTCCCGCGTCTGAGAAGAGAGTTCTTCAAGCTGTTTCGCTGCGCTTCTCATATCTCCAACGTCCGCCTGGGTCCGTGAGTCTGCGATCTGCGCGAGTCCCTCGACACTGTCTGCAACTTTCTGAAATTCGGGGAGCAGATCGGAAAGAGCTTTGTCATTCCTGCTGACCTCGGCTCTATATGCTCCGAATGCTATCCGGTTCAATCTCGCAATAACGTCTCCAGCGAGAATCTCCTGGTTCTGATAGAGCTGCAGCTTCCTGACATCGGCCTCGGGTCCTTTTGCCGATTCCGCCGCAAAGCCTTTGCGGGCTTCAGCAATGTATCGTTCCCCCGTTTTCGAGAGGCGATCCAAGAGGGAATTCATCTCGACTCTGTTGCCGACGAATGCCTGTGAGTATTTCTCCTGTTCCTCAAGAAGCTTATCGTACTCGTTAATCGCTGCCATTCCTTCTTCAGCCGCGGATTTCAGCTGAACCAAATCGGGATGTTCCTGCGCAAGTCTGGCCGCTTCCTGCAGGTGTGTCTTTGTCTCTTCAAGACTCTTTCGGTACACAGCAATTGATTTCGCATCGTATGTAAGAAGGTAGCCTCTGACCCCGAAAACAAGCTCCAGAACTGAGCGTTCAATGCTGCTTGCAATTGCGGCTTCAGGTACCGTTTCCGTCGCCAGTTTCTCGGAAGACCTGGCTTCGCCTCTCATCTGCAGCACTGCGATGCCTCCGACAATTCCCATCAGCACCATCAGGGCTGTGAACCCCCAACCAATTTTTTTACCGACTGTCATTTTTTGTGCCATTTTTTTCTCCCCGGCTAATTTACGCCAAATTTGAAGTCTGATTAGTTACCATTTCAGCAAGCTGAACTCTGTCACCCGCACTTAACACGCGATCAATGTCGATCAGAATTACGACTCCGGCCTGTTCTCTGGTTCCCATTCCGAGAATGAAATCGCTCTCCATGTTCGTCCCGTAATCAGGAGCAGGGGCGATATCAGTGTCTTTGAAATCGCAGACCTCCAGAACGCGATCCACTATCATGCCAATCGCCAGACTCGAGCCATTCGGCGTGGTGACATTCACCATTATCGTGCAGGTCTGCTCGTCGAAGCTGGCTTCCTCCATTCCGAAAAGCATGCGCAGAGAAATGACTGGAATAATTTTGCCCCGGAGGTTCACGACACCTTTGACATGAGACGCGCAGCGCGGGACTTTCGTTATGTGCATCATCGAATTGATCTCGATGACCTTCAGGATCTCAATTCCGTACTTCTCAGAGGCAACTGAGAAAGTGAGATACTTTCCTGCCACACTTTTTTCAGTATCAGTCATGGTTATTCCCGTATTATCAACAGCCTCCCCCTGAAGCTGCTCATTAGTTCGGCGCAGGCCGCGAAAGGCTGAATCGGGGATTCCCTTAATGTTCTGTTCGAAAACCCCTGCTGCTCATTCTAATATGCTGATTCAAATCGTGTTATGCACTTTTCCACAATGAGTGAGCGGCTTTTGCGGGGAGCGGTATTGAAAGCACCATGTAATGGAAAGCTGCCGCCATTTGTGGGAGGCATTCATCATCCCGAGCAAGTCGTCGAAAACGAGCGAGCCACCCGAAAGAACGCTCAACCACCCGGCGACGAGGCAGCAGCACGAAGCCCATTTTTGCTTCTTCAAGTTTCATGACAAAAAGTCAAATACCATTATCCTGAGCGCCCCCTGCTCCTTTTTTGAAGCAGTGCCTGTGCTCCGCTCTGGAATCGTGCATGGCATTCTTTGTGAAGCTGCAATCATAACAGCTGGAAACTTTGGGCGTCCTGAGAAGCTGCCTGGAAGCAAGCGCAGGCTCATGGCCTTGATGGCTCCTCCATGCGGAATTGGGTTTCTTGTGCCTTCACTCAGCCCGTCTTCAAGCCCGTGCGTTACTTTGTCGTTGTTGCCGGAGGGTTTGGATAAACCAGCGGAGAACTTGTCTCATCTTATCTGAACCGTTTTATCCCATCAGCTGAAAGAGCAACGGTTCTTCCTTTTGTCTCAACACTCGAAAGAATCAGCATCTGCGTGCTTAATCCTCTGGTTCGAGTCATGACAGATTCATCAATCCAGTTGGCGCTGTTTGTCTGCGCCTTGATCCCTTTTGGAGCATATCTGCTTTCAAGACGAGAGCGAGCGCGGCGCCGCAAATCACGCATCCGGCTCGGAATTCGAAGCCTTGGATGATCTCTTGAATGCTTTCTGATTAGAACCATCGGCATTCATAATATTGAGCCGAGAAGTGCCGCCTCCAACTCTGGATCCCCATATAATCTTCTGTCCGTCAGGCGTCCAGGTGGGATCCAAATCGTAGCGTGAAAGATCGTAAGTCAGGCGCGTCTGTGCAGATCCATCTGCATTCATAACGTAAATTTCCCAGCTGTCGTGCTGTCCCGGACCTGTTTCATCGCGGAACGAAGAAAAAGCAATGCGGGTGCCGTCCGGCGACCAGGCAGGCATGGTGTCGGTGAAGCCGCTGTTTACAAGCACCTTGAATCCGCTGCCGTCAATTTTGATTGAAGCCATCACTACCGTGAAAGTCTCAAGGCGGTTTGTCGAAAACACGACGGACTGTCCGTCAGGCGACCATGCCGGATGAAGATCTACGCCTTTGGAGTCGGTAAGCGCGGTCTGCGCGCTGCCGTTTGCATTCATTGTGAAAAGATGGAAGTCGCCGTCGCGGTTCGATGTGAAGACTATTCTCTTGCCGTCAGGCGACCAGGAGGGATGCATATCAGCGTATTTGTTCTTTGTAAGGCGCTTTAACCCTTTGCCGTTTGCATTCACCACATATATTTCCGCCGAGTTCTCGTCAGCTGAGCGCAGATGGCGGCAAAAGACAATCTTCTTTCTGTTTGGAGACCACCTGGGAGTAGAATTGGTAATACCCGATCGTGATGCAAGAACAAGCTTGTCCTTCTTGCCGTCGATTCGCATTACTCTTATCTGGCTTTTGTGATTTCTGTATGAGATGTAAACGACTTTAGCAGCCGTGGCGCGGCCAATTTGCCCGAAAGCCGGGGCGATTTCCTCAGCATGAGGCGCCATGGATACGAAAAAAATCTGGAACACGCCAAGCATGAAGGCAGCAAAGATCTTCTTCATAAGATATCTCTCCTTAATTGCAAGTCAGTCAAATCTCCTGTCCAGACAGCCTTGAAATGATCTCAAAAGAGACTACACTGGAGCCGCCAATTCGTAAAGCATGCGGTTGTCCTTGATGTCAATACTCGCAGTGCATGGGCGTGGCTGGACGCCTGCGTTCTGTCCGAAAAGACTCGCATGTGGATTCCCTTTCGTTAAGAACGCTCGCTTCAGCAAGAATCCGTCAGATTTTCATTCCCTGAGGTGATGTGACAAACACTGAGAGAAGCCTCACGTGTCAGTTGAAACACCAGTTGCCACACGCTCGCGCGTGTGCCATTTGACAACGCTTCTACAAAGTTTTCTTCCAGATTCGGCCGTTCTCTTTGCCTGTTCCAGGGCCTTATCAACAGGAATGGTGGACATGCCTGGTTCTGACTTTGCAAAATTATGGATGTCGCGATTTCGGTTTTTTCGCCAGTTATCAACTCTCGTCAGCAGATAGATATCTTTTTTTCTTTTCGTGTGTGCTTCCAGATGATGCTTCACTGACACAATCAATTCGTTAAATTCAGTTCTTACCGTCCACCCATTCTTTTTGACTTTTTCCTTTCCATCCTTGAATGAAAGGATTTGTTTCCCTTTAGCATATGAGAGAAGCCTGTCAGAAATGATGCTTTCTGCCAGAGTAATGGCCTCAAAATAAAAGTTCTTCTCAATTGAGAGGCCTATCCGAGCAAAGGCCTCCCTATATGACTCATACTTCAGTGCATTCCCCTTAATTGCTTTTGCTGGCGTTTTAGTAACCCGCTTTGCCATGTTTGCTGCATTTATTCCCAAAAATCTTAAATTGAACTTCGGTCAGCAAAGTGTCATATCGCGTTCTCGTCGATGTGTAGATGCAACTCCCACCAAAGTCCCCTGCCATAAGTGTTGTGACATCAGAAGAAGAAGCGACAGAATCCCAATTCCTGCTTCCTGCTGAAGTTTGCTCAGTCCTGGTGCTCCCAGAGTTTGTTGAAGTGCAGGTGTAACCGTCCTCCGCGTCGCCAACGATGAGCTTTGTGCCATCAGATGAGGAGGCTGTCAATGACCCCCTTTTCCAGACAGTCATTACTCGAAGAGAATCAGCAGCAGGAAGCTCTGAGAGAGATTCGGGCAGTACTCAAGGATTGGCAAGCGTTCGCCGAAGTTATTCAAAGAGTGTGGGCGAAATGTGACAAAGAGCTTCGCTCACACTTTTTGAGCAATTCTAAATCAAGTTTACAGGCACCTGCCATCGCTCACTTTTAAAACCCCGCAAACGCTCAGCCGGGCTGCCGGGCTTTCTTCCCGTCAATCAGCAGCTGCAGGTTGGCTATCAAATCATTCAACGCCTGCGATTGAGAGGAAAGCTCTTCAGAAGCCGCTGATGACTCCTCGGCGGTCGCGGCATTTTGCTGCACGACTTTGTCCATCTCAGCAACTGCAGTATTAACCTGCGTGATGCCTTCTGATTGCTCACGAGAGGCGGCCGCTATTTCAGAAATCAACGAGGCTACCCGTTTGCTTGACTCCTGAATGGCCACAAAAGACTCTGAAGCTTGCGTAGCAACTGTCACTCCCGCATCTGCGTTGTCACTCGCAGCCTCAAGAAGACCGGATGTATTTTTTGCCGCCTCCGCACTGCGGCGGGCTAATGTCCTCACCTCTTCAGCTACGACCGCAAATCCCTTGCCGGCATCGCCGGCCCGGGCCGCTTCCACTGCTGCGTTCAGCGCAAGCAAATTAGTCTGAAATGCAATTTCATCAATCGTCCTGATAATACCAACAGTCTTAGACGCAGAAGCCTTAATTTCATTAATTCTTTCCTGCATCCGCTCCATCGCAGCAACTCCATTGTCAATAGCAGAATGCGCCTCTTTCATAAGCCGATCCGCCGTTGAAGCACTCTCTGCATTCTGTCTGGTCATCGAGGACAACTCCTCCAAAGATGCCGAGGTCTCCTCTAAACTCGACGCTTGCTGACTTGCCCCTTGCGCCAATTGCTGGCTGCCTCTGGCAAGCTCCACTGAGGCATGCGCAACCTGATCAGCGCCCGATCCAATCGCCATGGCTATACTCCTTATCCCCGACGACAGCTTAGTGGCAGAATAATACCAGACAGCGGCTGCAACAATGAAAGCAAGCAGGCCAATAAGGACAATCCGCCAAATGAGAGCACGCGACATCTCGCCTATGCCATTTACCGCAGCCATGAATTCATCGGTGTACGAGCCCGCCCCTATGATCCAATCCCAGGGTGCGAAATATTTGAGCCGCACAATCTTTTCACGGGCGACAGGATCTTCAGGATTCTTCCAGGGGTAGCGCACTTCTGCAACTCCATCGGGCCCAAGTTTCGTAGACTTCGCAATTATGTCCTGAATGAATAAATTGCCGCCGGCATCCTTCGCACTCCAAATTGACTCGCCGTCACGCTCTCCGTCTTTGGATATTACATAGTTGCCTTTCGAGTCGAGTACATATACATAACCCGTGGCGCCCACTTTTATAGCCATGATTTCCTCGCGGAAAGCTGCACTCTCTTCTTTAATCCCGACATAGAGCATGCCAATCACTTTTTTGGATTTGTCAAATATGGGCCTGTAGGCAGCCATGTACCAGGCGTCGACAACAAAAGCGCGTCCAATGTATTGCTGGCCTTTTAACACTTTTTCAAGCACTGGGTCAGGCTTGCCATCAGTGTTCGTTACAGGGATGAAAGTTCCCATACCTCGAGTGCCATCTTTTCGAATGACATTCGTGGCAACTCTAAGCATGTTGCCCTCACTATCCATACGCTGAAACACTGTGGCCGTGCCTCCAACCAGCGCACGAATTGCATCGACTACGGGCACCACCTGAGCCGGATCTGAGATCTGCCCAAGCCATTTATCTCCAACAAAAAACCTCGGAAGCTCAACTGAGACAACATTGCCATTAAATTGATTCTTTGCCTGCCATGAGACTTTCTCAGGCGGCAATGAAATTTCACCGCTGTTTTCGAGAACATATTGAGCAATATTCATGTTTCCAGCAACTACCTGCAAAAGAAGTTCCTGCTGAGCAGCTACAATATTCTGAACACCTTCCGCAACATGATCCAGATCGCCGTACGCAAGCTTGGTGCTCTCGTCGCCGGCAACATCACGCATTCTGCCGGTCTGAATACTGGTCATAAAAATGAGGATAAGGATGGGAACAAGCGTAATAATAACACCAGTAACAACCAACTTAACCCTGATAGACATAGCTCCTCCCTGACCACTGATGCCAAAAAAAACAAGCAAGAATGATCCTCCCCCGATTTCATTGAGTCATTAAAGAAGGGCCAGCCTTCCCCCTGGA
>CAYQVO010000022.1:0-3505 GCA_964421085.1 uncultured Bdellovibrionales bacterium
CATTCTGCGCGGGATGACAACCAGCGCATGTGTTTGTGCAATTGTCGCTGTTGGTACAACAAACTCATCTGGGCGCTCAAGGAGATCGAGCGTGAGCCCCGAAGGAATATCTGGAAGTTCCACACCTTTTACGCCAAGAAGCTTCTCCCAGTCTTCGGGGCCGAAATAATAGCTCCCCATTGCGTATTCAAGCTTTTCATGCGCACGAAGAAGATTGCCTGGAAGGGGCGCTGTTGCGTCAATTTCAACACCTTTCTCTTGAGCGCGCTTCTTTGCCACAGTCTCTGAAAGCAGCGCTGTTATCGTCCTTATCGAAGGTTCTTCGCCGGGTCCTGGCATCGTCTTTACTGCTCCTCAAAAAAATCTTATCCCAATTCCCAATTAAAGCCTCCAACGAACGGCGCGGCCGATATTACTGGACTTATAGGAGTCGAGGCTGGAGACATAGACGCCCCGGGCACTCATGACGCCGCAGTACGCGCGCTGGCCATCGTCCCACTTCTCCTCGCAGCGTCCGTATTTGCAGAAAAACAGCCTCTCTTTGTTCTTCAGGAAATTCAGGAAAAGCATCGCCTGAAGATACAGCATAGATGCCGTCTCATAAGGGCTGCAGCGGGGGTCAGTCGCCAGATATGCTTCCTGCTCTTCGTCAGTCTTATCTTGAGAGCCTGGAAGAAAATCCCTTCGGATCAGCACAAGGGTATCTTCAGACGATTCCTTCCTGGCAAGGGGCTGCGTCTTCCATATCTCGGCAAGCGATACGGTCCACAAAGCCTTCACTTTCCTGGCAAGCGTTACTGCCGTCACTTTCTCTCCAAGCGATAGAAGCGACATGCCGCGCGGGATGACAACCAGCGCATGTGTTTCTGCAATTGTCTTTGTTGGTTCGAACTCATCTGGGCGCTCAAGGAGATCAAGCGTGAGCCCCGAAGGAATATCTGGAAGTTCCACACCTTTTACGCCAAGAAGCTTCTCCCAGTCTTCGGGGCCGAAATAATACCCCCCCATTGCGTCTTTAAGCTTTTCATGCGCGCGATGAAGATCGAATGAACGGCGCGCTGTTGCCGCAGTCTCTGAAAGCAGCGCTGTTATCTCGTCTATCGAAAGTCCTTCACCGGGTCCCGGCATCGTCATGACTGCTCCAAAAAAATCTTATCCCAATTCCCAATTAAAGCTTCCGACGAACGGCGCGGCCGAAAAAACTTAACTGACAGGAGACGAAGGCGCAGACATCGACGCCATCGGCACCAAAAAAGCCGCAGAACGCGGCCCGGCCATCGTCCCACCTCTCCTCGCAGCGCCCGAATTCTAATTCAAAAAGCCTCTCTTTGTTCTTCAGGAAATTCAGGAAAAGCATCGCCTGAAGATCCAGCATGGATGCCGTCTCATAAGGGCTGCACCGGGGGTCAGTTGAAGAATATCTCAGCTGCTCTGCGTCAGTCATATTTTGAGAGCCTGGGAGAAAATCCCTTCGGATCAGCACAAGGGTATCTTCAGGTGATTCCTTCCCGGCAAAGGCCTGCCCGTTCCATTCATCAAAGTTAAAGAATAGCTCAGCCGAGGTGTCGGTCCACGAAGCCGTCGCTTTCTCTGCAAGCGATAGAAGCGACATGCCGCGCGGGATGACAACCAGCGCATGTGTTTCTGCAATTGTCTTTGTTGGTTCGAACTCATCTGGGCGCTCAAGGAGATCAAGCGTGAGCCCCGATGGAATATCTGGAAGTTCTACACCTTTTACGCCAAGTAGCGTCTGCCAGTCTTCGGGGCCGAAATAATAGCTCCCCATTGCCTCTTTAAGCTTTTTATGCTCGCGAAGAATAACGCCTGACCTTGGCGCTTTTGCGTCAATTCCAACACCTCCCCTATCAGCCTGCGCTTCAGCCGCAGCCGCTAAAAGCCGCGCTGTTATCTCTCTTATCGAAGGTTTTTCACCGCGTTCTGGCATGACGTTGGATCTCCACTTTTTGCGCTTATCACTATCGTTATGGACGAAATCCGCTGGTGGAGCGCATTGTTTTATTCGGGCAAAACCGGCCGCGATGCACTCTCGAAAGGTGCTGGGGCATTACGACCGCAGCGTAAAGATCTCCCGGCAAAAAGCGGAGGAAAGGGCGGGAAGTCTTATAACTCATGGTATTCCCACGAGTTGGGCCTCCCCCGAAGCGGATTTGTTAAAGATTGTTGAAGTCGGCGGCATCCTGACTGGGCCGTTCTTTCCAGGATTACTTCAAGGATGGTGCATTTCGAATCTCCATGGCCGGCCTGGAGAGGCAGCGCCGATGGAAAGAGATATTATTTGGCGGGCTGGATGGAGATGGAGCAGAAAGGGCAGCGGCCAGATCCGCACCGGCTGCCCCAACTTCGGCTTTCACTCTTCACCTCGCAGCAGCTGCAGCTGAGCTTTCCAGGGAAGTTCGACTCTTAGCTGAAGCAGAGGCACAATCAGTTGCGGGACATCCGGGGACATTGAGCACTTGAAGACACAATCTGACCATTGACTATGGTCAGATTGTAATGATACACTTCCGGTAGCATGGACTCGATTTCAATTTCTGAATTCAAGGCGATTTGCCTGAGGCTCCTCCGGGAAGTGAAGGCAACGGGCAAGTCACTCACCGTTTTTCGGGGGAAAGAGCCGGTTGCTGTGATAATCCCTCCACCGAAACCAAAGAAACGCAAAGACGCATTTGGCTGCATGAAAGAAGTGACGAAGATTAATGGAGATCTTGTAGCTCCCCTGTCGGACATAGACTGGGAAGCGTTGAAGTGAACACTCTCCTCCTCGACACGCACATATGGATCTGGTACCTCTCCGCGGCGAAGGCGCTGAAACCTCGCATTAGAAGACTTCTGGACTCGGATGATACGAGATTACTTCTCTCGCCATTCTCGATTTGGGAAGCGCAAATGTTGGGAGAGATACGGAGGATCGAGATGAGCCCATCTCCTCAGGCATGGATAAACGATGCACTTGAAAGACTAATTGTCGAAGATGCGCCTTTTACCCGGGCAGCAGGAAAGAGACTTCTGGAGCTTTCATTCGAGCACGCAGATCCGATTGACAGATTTCTCGCTGCCACCTCGATCGTCCTTGAGGCCCCATTGGTGACTGCGGACAAGAACCTCCTCAGCCTTCAATGGCTGACAACAATTGATGCGAGAAAGTAGTCCCCCAAAAACCGACCAGCTCGTGTTCCCGATCCACATGAGAAGGAACGGGCATTGGTACCTGGGGCGTTCAACCAACCTCCCGCTATCACTTCGCGTTCCTATCTTACCGGGAGGTCAAGAGATTCTCTTCGGGGTAACAGCGGAGGCGGGATGGCGAAGGGGATCGACAGCGTCAGCTCCGTCCGTGATGCCATGCCACAGGACATAGATGTTTTTGTGGTCATATCGTCGCATGCCGACGAACTGGTGAATCTTTACGCCGTCTGCTCATTTCCTGCCGAAAGAGGCGTCTCCCGCCTTTACGCGATAATACCAATCCTTACGCTCTTTGTGG
>CAYQVO010000022.1:3605-21104 GCA_964421085.1 uncultured Bdellovibrionales bacterium
TATACCACCCTTCGAGTCATTTACCCTGTCCGGAGGCTTCCAATCATGCCGCGACGGAGAAATTACGCGGGAGACTGCAACCGGACATATTGCGGGGATAAATGCTTCTGACAATTGATATTGGAGAAACAAATACAGTCTTCGGCTGTTTCGACGGCGAAAAAGCATTCGAAAAAGAAAAGTGTTCACGAGCCGGCACTTTCTCTTCAGGGCATGCGTATTCCTGCTGACATGAACAGGGAGTGAACGATGGTGAGATTTTCAGCGATACTTGTCCTTTTATTTACTGTGCTGACCGCTCACGCGCAGGAAAACAGAATAAAAATTGGAGCTTCTCTTGCTCTTACCGGCAAAAATGTTCCCATGGGCGAAGACCAGAGAAACGCGCTTCTTTTTGCCGTCAACAGGTTCGGCGGCGGCAAATACAAGGTCATTATCGAAGATGACAAGTGTCTTGGTGCAGACGCTGTAAGTGCCGCACAAAAACTTGTAAATATCGACAAAATACATTACGCCCTCGGGTTTACGTGCAATGAAGCCCTTCTTCCCGCGGCCCGCATTTATCAGAATGGCGATGTCACTGTAATTACTTCCTCTGCAACAACAGGCGATGCAGCGAACGTCGGGGATCGCATCTTTCGTCTTTTCCCTTCGGACAGTTTCTCCGCGATTGCTCTTTATAGCTTCGTCAAAACGCGTCACAAAAAGCTGGGCATTCTGACTGAGGAGAATGAATATACGGAGCTGCTGCAGAGGACGATGGAGAAGCTGAACCAGGCAGCAGGCAGACCTGTCGAACTCGTAATCTCAACGATTTATGACAATGAGACAAACCTGCGCCCCGCGCTGATGAATCTGATTGCAAAGAACCCTGATGGGATTTTCCTCAATGCGCTGGGGGACGGCAGTTTCGTGCAGCTTGTGAAGGAAATGCATGAGCTTCACTGGACGAAAGATCTTTATGGTATCTATTATCCGGCATCACCCCGCATTCAACAGCTTCTCGGGAAACAGATAGAGTCGGTGACGTTTGCCGATCTGCCTCCGCTCGATGATACCCTGAGCCCGCGCGGAAAAGAGCTCATGAAGGAATTTACTGCACGCTTCGGCGAACCCCAGTCTATTCCGCTGATAGTTCCTGCAACGATTGAAGCATTCCGGATCCTTGATGCTGCAATTCAGAGCGGGAAGCCTGTGCCGCAGTTTCTGAAGGAAAGGAAGTTCGAGGGCGGTCTGCTCGGACCATTTTCTTTCGATGCAGATGGCGCATATCAGGGACCCTCGTTTGTGATTCGAAGAATTGTGAATGGAAAGGTGGAGACGCTGAGATGACCTCACTCATCAGATGTATTCCTGTGTTCGCAGCTGTTGTCATGCTCTCATGCCCGCTCTCTGACTCGAAATATTTCGAAGCCAGGGCAGATGCTTCTTCGAATTGTGAAAAGGTCTGGACGGATCCGGATGCTGTGCCTGCTTCCAGAAGCATTTACCAGAACATCTCATTTAACCGGCGTAAAAAGGAGGCACGACGAAAAGTCTATGACGAGCCCTCCGGGCAAAACCGCACTTTGACAGACGCAGAGTTTTCCAACCTTGACCGTTATCTCGAAGGATTATGTCTCTCTTTTGCCCGCGATGAACCGTCGCCACCGCCGGGAGGATTTGATGACGTCAAAGTAATTGACAACCGGGGAACAAGAAGACTGGGACGGAGAAAGAAATTGATTTTATCTGGTCAAAGGGCCGCAGGAATATCGCGACAGAAGCAAAAGCTGCGGGAACGCGACCCTTCTGATATTTAACGTTTATTCACTTGACCTTCTTCGTCGCATTCGAAGGCGCTGCAGTTGCCGCTGATCCGTTCTTCGATGCGCTTGAGTCTGCAACAGGAACTGTGCAAACGGCTGGAGCATTCACCAGTCATTTCACTGGTCGTTGCACTGCTCCATCCCTGTCGCTCTGTCCACCTGTTGGAGAAATTACGAGCGTTCAGGAACAGGATCTTGATGACTGCTTAATCATTCGAAGCTCCACAGTATACCTGTGGAAAGTCGAAAGCCTTGACCAGTTTGTGCGCCAAAAGCCGATGAAAGCGGGACTTCGCGCTTACCATTTTCCGGCAGACTCCTCCAGCGCGGCTTCGGCAGCGCCGATGATGGGAGCAGTGTAAACTGGACGCATATCGGCACAAGTGGAAACACCGCAAAAACTTACGCCGCTTTCCTGTATTCCATCTCGTACATCTTCTGTGCCCGGAAGGCAGCACGAACTCGACCTCCAAATTCACGTCCAATAGCCACCATTGCGCGCTTTTTGCCTCTCTTCGCCGCAATCCGCGGCTTATCGAAGAGATCCCGGAATTTTAGTCAGTTATGTTGCACATCCGTGTCGCTGCTGCATAATAACCATATAGAGATTGCAGCACAGGAGAACGCCATGAGTTTATTAGGAACCGTTTTTTCAGTCTTCAGCCGCGGCGGCACACCCCATCCTCTATCTGACGAGGAGGAGTTCAACAGCCTCGTTAACACGGCCAAACGGTTGCAGGCCGAAGTGGATCGGGGGAACCCGGAAGCAGAAAGGATGCAGAAGTGCTTTTGGAGGGAACTCGGGCATGACAACATCGCCCTGATAGTCAATCAAATGGGCGACGATGGATTAGAGATGCTCGCGGATCTCGGCGTTCCTGCCGAAGAGACTCCTGGGGCGATGCAAAGACGGCTGGAGCTTACCGAGTACGATCCGGTCAATCCTCAGCGTGGAAGTGAGTTCGTCGGTGTGTACCTCTTCGATCTCTTGTTGAATCAAAACTCGACGGTATGCGAGATGCCTGACGCTCGGGCGGAACTGGTGAAGCACGCACTCAAGAAAGAAAGCCCCACATTCAGACACTTCTTTTCTTGCGACTCCAGGCGCGGGCAGACTTACACCCTTGGCAAAGCAAGTGCGGATGCGCAACAGATTGCCACAGAAATCACCCTATCAGCATTCAAATGTGGGGTCGAGTTTCAGAGGACTTCCGAGATGAAAAAAGTTGTTCTCGCATACCTGCTTCGATTCGCTCAGGCACAGGGCAAAGAAATCTCCCTTTACGGACCGGGAGGAGATGAAAAGGTCGCGCGCGACCTCAAAGCCGACGGCATCATCGACTATGACGAGCAGAGCGGGGAGATCAGCCTGAGGCCTTCCCGGTTTGGAAGAGCCGGAAACTTTTCCTCCGCAGTAAATGAACTCGCCCGTTCTCTTTCGGAATCAGTGCAAAAAGACCTCGGCTATCCGCTGCCGAAAGCTTCTTGAATGGCTCTGTAAGGATGCGGGGCAAGCTTAGCGGAACGTTATGGACTCTCGCCCGGGATGGGAACGTCCATCAACCGCTGTGATGATATGACGCACTGCCTTCATTACCGGCGTTAAAGGGCGGGTGACCTCGCCATGCTCTGAGATCAATTGTTGAGCATGATATTCTGCCGAGTCATCAGGGTCTTTTTGAAGTCTGAGTGCGAAAAAGGCTGCAATGCCCCTGTCCATCGGAATCAATGATTTGAATGGGGGGAAACGGCTGTCCCAGTGCTTCGATGACAAACAGAGAATGGCAGAGAAAATCCCGGCGCCAGGATGAATACTTTAAAAGAAAGCCTCTTTCGGAAGGAGTGCATGATACTTTTTTTCCGGACCGCTACAGCCTTATTGTCTGGTGGCGCTCATCGCGCTCCACGAGCTCCCCGAAAAAATTGTCTCGCGACATTTCTTTCGGGAATCGCTCTATGGAGGCAGCGGAGCGAGGCTTCCGGGCACCTGTCTTCAGGATAAGTGCACACGGCATAAGTAAGCGCGGAAATGGCGTTGTTATTTCGCGAAAGTCGAATCAGATCGGGGGCGTCTCCCGCCTTTACGCGATAATACCAATCCTTACGCTCTTTGTGGTATACCACCCTTCGAGTCATTTACCCTGTCCGGAGGCTTCCAATCATGCCGCGACACAGCCGCCTTCAGTTTCTACTCGCGTTTGTTCTCCTTGCATCGTCAACGGCACACCCGGCCGATGAAACTGCGCCGATGACACTTCTCAGGATTACGCCCGCCGGAATCGATGTCCCGGCGGGGAGGGAGATTACCTTTCATTTCAGCGCCCCTGTGGTCCCGGCAGGCAGGATGGAGCGCGCTCCGGAGGAGATACCGTTCAATATCACTCCGGCGCCCGCATGCCAGTGGCGGTGGCTCAATACGGGAACTCTTTCGTGTCAGCTCGGCGAGAAGGAGGCGATGAAGCCGGCGACCAGGTACAGTATTAAACTGACGACGGACGCGGAAGGAACCGATGCCCGGACTCTGCTTCGCGCTTCGGAATCTTTTTTCAAATCCCAGCCGTATTCCATTTTTGAATTCAGCACCGAGCGTCCGGTTGTCACAAGCAGGGACTTTGAAGAGTGGATCACAGAAAAAAAGCCGCTCATCAACCTTGTATTCAATATTCCCGTGACCGCCACGTCGGCAGCCGAAACGATCTCCTTTACCGCCGCAGGGGGTTATTCATCCCCCGCGGAGGTCATCGATATTTCAACGCGCAACATTGCGGATCCGGGGAAAGAAGGTATCGCCTTCATGCTGGCGCCGAAAAAAGACCTGCCGGAGGACACAGCAGTGGAACTGGTGATTCGTCCGGGACTTTCATCAAGTGCCGGCCCCCTTCCCGGGTTTCAGGATGTGACTCTTGTGTCGTTCCGCACATTTCCGAAGCCGCGATTTCTGGGGGTGCGATGCTGCAGGCCCGGCGAGGTGAAGAGCTGCCATGGGGAAAAACGTCTTATACAGCCTTCAGACACTCGAGGATCCGACGACAGTTGCGAGCCGCAGAACTGGATAAAACTGGTCTTCTCGGCGCCTGTCGGCCGGTGCGGCCTGGCGGACGCTTTACGGGCATCCCCTCCACTGAAAATGCCGAAAGACGGCGGGGAAGACTATGATTGCGATGTTCAATGGATGCGGCGCCGCGAGTACAGAAAGGGACAGGAGTTCGACGTTTACCTTCCGTACGGGCTCAAGGCGGAATCGGTGTATTCACTCAGCGCTTCCGCGGACAAGGCGCGTGACATTTTCAATCGCCCTCTTGCTGAAGATCTCAAAGTCACGTTCTCAGTGGGCCCCAGAAGCCCGAGAGTCGTTCTCGATCATGAATTTTCCATCCTCGAAAAAAGTGAGGAAACACACCTTCCCGTTGCAGTCCAGCACGTCGATTCTCTTGACCTGAAGTATTCCATCCTGACTCCGTCACAAGTGCAGAAAGACTTACAGCGCAGGATTCCGGTGGATAATCCTCCCAACCTTTCCTATTATTTCCCGCTTAAGATCCGGGATCTTCTTGAGGGAAAACCTGGCATCCTTGTCGGCTCTCTTTCTTCGACTCCAAAGGCGGCATTTGGCCGCGTACCGAAATACTTCCTGAGCGAAGTGACGCCTTTCCATGTCCACCTGAAAAAAGGGCATTTCAACACTCTTGTCTGGGTAACGGACCTTGCGACGGGAAAAGCGGTCGAAGGCGCGAATGTCAGCATTGTGAAGGAAACGATGCATGAAGTGTCCGCCGATTCCGCAGTATTATCCTCCGGCAGAACCGACAGGGACGGCATCGCATATCTCAAGGGCGATGCGGAACTGGATCCCGGGCTCGAGGTTGAACAGTACTGGAGTCCCGAGATCTCCGCTCAGAAGCCCGTTTTCAAAGCCTTTGTCAGGAGAGGCGATGATATCGCCATGGTTCCGGCAATCACTGAAATCAAGAAATATCCATTCGGCGTCAATGACACATATATATCGTCCGAAAGACGGCTTGAACACGGGCACTTGCGGGCCTGGGGAACGACCCCGCAGGGAATTTACAGGCTTGGCCAGACGATTCAATACAAGCTTTATGTCCGCGATCAGGATGTCCGGAGCTTCGTTCCGGCGCCGGCCCGGGGATACTCCCTCCGGGTTATAGATCCTCTGGACAAGGTCGTTCACGAAATAACCGACGCTTCCCTTTCCCGCTTCGGAGCACTTCAGGGGGAATTTACAGTCCCGAAAAACGGCGCGGTTGGATGGTACCGTTTCATGCTGTCATCGGATCTCGTCAGGGAAAAGAGCTGGGATTCGAAGAAGTCCCCCCCGCGGAGAAAGCTGGAAGCCCTTCGCGTGCTGGTGAGCGATTTCACTCCCGCAACTTTCAAGGTCACGACAGATCTGAACGGGACGATATTCAAGCCTGGAGACAAGGTGCAGGTGATCACCCAGGCTAAACTGCATTCAGGGGGGCCTTACACCAGGGCCGGAGCCCGGATAACTGCGACAGTAATACCGGGACTCTTCGATTTCGTCGAAGAACGGGCGAGGAATTTCAAATTTTCCAGCGATATCGACGAATCAAATTCATGGAACGAAGGGCAGGTCATTCATCAGGCGGAGGCGGAACTCGACGGGGCTGGAAAACTGGAAACGCGCTTTGATGTCCCCTCAACCGCGTTTAAGGCAGGCAAGCTGTCCGTGGAAAGCGCTGTTCAGGACGACCGCGGTAAATCCATTGCCGGCGGGACAACCGTCGACTACCGGGGCCGGGATCGGTATGTCGGGCTTCGCTTTGAGGACTGGGTGTATCCAAAGGGAAAGCCCGCAGCGGTCAAGGTCGTTGTGATAAATGACTTCGGAAAACTTACCGAAGGCGTCCCGGTCAAGGTTGTAATAGAGAGAGAAGAACTCGTTGCATCGAGGGTAAAAGGCGCAGGCAATGCGTACGAGAAGCATTTCGAGCGCAGCTGGAAGACCATTCAGGAGTGTGACCTGACGTCTCTTGATTCCGGCGCTGTCGCATGCGGATTCACTCCGGAAAAAGCCGGTCACTACAGGGCAACGGGCTCGATCAAGGACACCAAGAATCAGGAAGTCGCAGCGCAGAGAGGCACATGGGTCTCGGGAAATGATCCCGTTCTCTGGTCATCAGGCGCAGGATCGCAGTCCGTCGATATCATTGGAGACAGAGAAGAATACAAGGTCGGAGAGAAAGCCCGATTTCTCGTGAAGAATCCTTTTCCCGGCGCCGAGGCCCTTGTGACAGTCGAGCGTTACGGAATCCTGAAGAGCTGGAGTGAGACTTTTTCCACTGCGACTCACATCCTCGAGATTCCAATAGAGAAAGACTACATTCCGGGTTTCTACCTCAGCGTTGTCATAACGTCGCCGCGTGTAAAGCAGCCTATGGGAGAGGGACAGGTGGATCTCGGCAAACCGGAAACAAGAATGGGTTACCGGGAAGTGACGGTAAAGGATGTCGCAAAGGAACTCGAGATAACAGTGAAACCGGCAGATGAAACTTACAAGCCCGGTGACAAGGTGACAGTCGATCTCCAGGCAAAACCTCCATTGGAATTCGCTGTCGCGGTGCTGGACGAATCCGTGTTCGACCTGATTCAGAGCGGCCGGGATTATTTCGATCCCTGCAAAGGGTTCTACAAGCTCGATCCCCTCGATCTCGACAACTACAATATACTCGCAAGTCTCATCGGCCGGAGAAAATACGAGAAGAAAGGCGCAAATTCAGGCGGCGACGGAGGCTTCGCATTCCGCTCGCTCTTCAAGTACGTGAGCTACTGGAACCCGTCTGTAATTCCGGATTCCCGCGGTAGAGCGCGAATTGAATTCGACGCGCCCGATAATCTCACGGGCTGGCGCGTCCTCGCCCTTGCAGTCACAGAAAGCGACCGGATGGGACTCGGACAAGGGACATTCCGCGTCAACAAACCGACGGAAATTCAGCAGGCCCTTCCAAACCAGGTGAGGGAGGGAGATTCATTCGAAGCTGCATTTACTGTAATGAACAGAACGGACCGCAGTCGCAAAATATCACTCCACATGTCTGCGGCGGGTCCCATCGAGCCGGTTCAGCCGAAGACAGTGAGCTTTGACGTAAAGCCCTTTGAAAGGGCGGCTGCGAGGCTCCCTGTAAAAGCGCTTCGTGATGGAGAAATAACCTTCTCAGCCTCTGCGGGGGATGCTTTTGATTCTGATGCCGCTCGCTTCACGATGCCTGTGCTGAAAAACATCGCGCTTGAAACGTCCGCCGCGTACGGCTCGTCAATTGAAAATGAAATAAAGAACAAGTTCCTTTTCCCCCGGGACATGCGGCCCGATGCCGGGGCTGTCAAATTGATCCTCTCGCCCTCAATCATCTCTTCTGTCGACGGCGCTTTCCGCTATATGAGGGATTACCCCTATACCTGCTGGGAGCAGAAATTGTCGAAAGGAGTGATGGCTGCGCATTATGCCGCCCTTAAGGAGTATCTGTCGACGGACGTTGCATGGAACGATGCCGGGAAGATAACTGCGGCGACGCTCGAAGAAGCGCAGTATCACCAGGCGCCGAACGGCGGAATGACATACTATGTTGCGAGAAACGAATATACGGATCCCTATCTCTCCTCCTATACGGCGCTTGCGTTCGCGTGGCTGAAAGAGCGGGGCCACTCCATTCCTGAAGGGGTACAGTACAAACTGCACGAGTACCTGAGAGAGATCCTCAAAAAGGACGAGCTGCCCTCGTTTTATTCTGCCGGAATGACGTCCACCACCCGGGCTGTTGCTCTTGCCGCTCTCGCCTCATCGAAGGGGATAACCCTTGACGAGCTTCAGCGCCATGAGCCGCATGTAAAGGCCATGAGTCTTTTCGGAAAAGCTCATTTCCTGATGGCTGCGCTGAAAGTACCCGAAGGCGCCGCTCAAGTGGCGCCCGCAGTGCTGACTGATATCCTTGCCCATTCGAATGAAACCGGGGGAAAGATAATGTTCAATGAGTCGATAGACACAGTGGACTTTGAAAGGATACTGACAACGCCCCTCAGAGATAACTGCGCTGTCCTGTCGGCCCTCACGGCCGCCCGGGAAACGCCGGGCCTTCCCGCCCCTGTAATTCAGTCGCTGGAACATATGCCGGCAGGTCTTGTTCGCTCGATCTCTCAAACGAGAAAAAACAGGGACCACTGGGAGAATACACAGGAGAACATGTTCTGCATGAATTCAATAGTCGACTACAGCCGGGTGTTCGAGGCGGAAGTTCCGAAAGGCGCCTGGAAGGCTCTCTTCTCGAGAGGACAGGAGGCGGCACAGCCTCTGGGAGAAGCGTCTTTTTCGAGCGTAAAAGACGCGCCTGTGGAATTGACACGGCCGGTTCAAAACGGAGATCCCGGATCCCAGGCATTAATGTCCATTTTCCGGAACGGCGCCGGCCGCATTTACTACAGCGCACAGCTTCAGTATTCGCCCCTGAAACCTCGGACAGAGCCTGTAAACGCCGGCGTGGAACTGCGCCGCGAATACAGCGTGCGACGGAACGGAAGATGGCAGATCATTCACAGCCCGCTCAAAGTGTCGCAGGGCGAGCTTGTCCGGGTGGATCTCTACGTTTCCATTCCTTCCCGGAGGAATTTCCTCGTAGTTGACGACCCGGTGCCCGGAGCTCTCGAGACTGTCAATACAGACCTCGCCACTGCGTCAAAGGTCGATGCTGCAACGGGGATTACTTTGAGCGAAGGGGCATACTGGTACCGGCGCCTCGACTGGATTGATTACGCGTCCACCCGGTGGAGCTTTTATCACAGGGAGCTTCGGAACGATTCTGCGCGTTTTTATTCCGACTACCTTGCGCCGGGCAATTACCACCTCGCTTACACTGCCCAGGCGATAGCAGCAGGCGAGTTCACTGCCGCGCCGTCTCACGCGGAAGAGCTGTATGATCCGGATGTCTTCGGGAAGAGTGCTGCTGCGGTGATTGAAGTGGAGAGATTGAAGAATTGAGGGGAGATATGAGGGGCGGGTTCAGCTGCAGGAAGTGCTTTGCCTGCGCTGCCGGGTTCTCTGGCGGAATTATAATCGTTCTCCTCTGTATTTACGCGCTTCGGGCAGAGCCGTTTTCCCCGTCCCTCCTTCCGGATGACGGCATCAGGAGATACCTCTATATCGACAGATACGGTGAAAGGCTCTCGGTCACTTATGAGAACGACTTCAATTATCAGTGGCAGGTCGATCTCGAAAAAGTGCCTGAAATACTTCTCAAAGCTTTCATTGTTTCAGAAGACTCGCGATTCTTCTCTCACCCCGGGTTCGATCCACTGGCGATTGCTCATGCCTTTCTTCAGAACCTGTCAGCGCTCCGGGTTATACGGGGCGGGAGTACAATCAGCGAACAGGTCGTAAGAATTTTCAATCCGAGGGTGCGGACAGTTGTCAACAGAGGCAAAGAGATCATCGATGCGATCCGGCTCGAGCGGGACTTCACAAAAAACGAGATTCTCCGCTTTTATCTGAACCAGGTGCCATACGCGAGAAACCGCCGGGGTATACTTCAGGCTTCGAGAGATTTTTTCGACAGAGATCTCTCCACCCTTTCTGTAAGGGAGATGATCGCGCTTGCAGTAATTGTGCGGGCCCCCGACACCTTTCTCAAAGCCCTGGAAAAAGGCAGGACCAGGGCGATTGAAGCGCGGATTGAAAATCTGGGACGAAGACTTTTCGAGGCCGGTGTAATCGATCAAAAACAATACGGAGAGTTTCAGAGGCAGAATCCGGTTCTCAAAACGCCCCCGCCTCTGACAGAAGCAGGTCATTTTGTCAGGTTCATCGAAAGCGGGAAGAATTTTGAAACTCCGACTCCTGATGGGAGGATTTATACCTCTCTTGATGCATCTCTTCAGAAACAGATCCAGTCCCTTCTCGACTCCCGCCTCACGGATCTCGAAAAGCGCGGCGCTCGAAACGGCGCCGTGCTCGTAGTCGACAATGAGAGCGGTGAAGCGCTCGCCTGGGTGAACGGACATGCGGGCAGGAAAGGAAAGCACAGCTTTTTCGACGGAATACTCACGCCGCGCCAGCCTGGTTCCACTCTCAAGCCATTTCTTTACGCGCTTGCGCTCGAAAAAGGATGGACTCCTGCGACAGTTATCGAGGACAATCCGCTTTTTCTTCCGGTGGGAGCGGGGTTGAAGGAGTTCCGGAATTACAGCGGGAGAAATTACGGGCCTGTCAGACTGAGAGAGGCGCTTGGAAATTCCCTCAACATCCCGGCTGTTGAAACGATCCGGTTCGTGGGCGCGGGCGTGTTTCTGTCGAAGCTGAAGGAACTCGGGTTTGCGAGCCTGCAGAAAGAGGCGGGGCAGTATGGCGACGGGCTCGCGCTTGGAAACGGAGAGGTCACTCTTTTTGAACTGGTGCAGGCTTACTCAGCGCTTGCAGGCAGAGGAGTTTTCCGGCCCATAACGCTTCAAACAGGAACGCCTGCAGGAGGCGGCGCCTTCGCCGCTTTTTCTCCTGAAATTACTTCGATAACAGGGCACATTCTTTCCGATCCGGATGCCCGGACGCTCGAGTTCGGCCCGGGATCCCTTCTCAATTTCCCGACTCAGACCGCAGTCAAGACCGGTACCTCCACTGATTACACGGATGCCTGGGCTGTCGGTTACTCAGCCCGCTATACCTGCGGCGTGTGGCTCGGGAACTTCGAACGCGAGCCGATGAACGAAGTTACCGGCGCAAACGGCGCCGCCATTCTTCTGCGCGGCGTTTTTGCGGGCCTGGAGCTGCTGAAGGAACCAAAGCCTCTGTATTTCACGCCTATGCTCGAGAAGAAGGAGATATGCAGGGCGCCTGGAGAGGACATCCATGACTGCGCCAGAAAGGACGAGTGGTTCGTGCCGGGAACCGGCGAATCTCGTGAAATCAGCCGGAGAGCATTTCAGAAACTTGTGGATGTCGAGCTTCCATCCAACGGACTGCACCTTGCTGAAGATCCCCGCATTCCTGATTCATTCGAACGGTTTCCTTTCCGTATCAGAACCGCTTTGCCGGTGACTAATGTCGAGTGGACACTGAACGGGAAAACAATTGCTTCAACCGGCGAGGGAGTCACACATTTGAACTGGCAGCCTGTCCGCGGAAAGCACGAATTCGCGGCGGTCGTTTCCCTCAAGGGCGTTGAATCACCTGTTAAAAGCGGGAAGGTCAGGTTTTACGTACGGTGATTCGTTTTTGCGAATCGCTCCGTTTTACTGATGCCCGAACAGATGCCTGAACGCATCTGCATATGGCCGGCCAGTGCCCCTGAGCGTCGCCATTGAAGGATTGACGCAAAGGCCGAATACCTGCGCAATCTTTGATCCAGGAGCGCCCCTGTTGTCGTTGAGCCAGTCCCGGAAAGTCTCAAAACCGTGCCTCCCCTTCGCATAGTAGTTTCCGAGCCATCGGGCCGCCCGTCGGTCAAGCCTGCGTTTTTCCAGGAGAGCTCTGAGCTGCGCCGCCCCATCGCGATGGCCTCTTTTGATTCCAACTTCGGGCCCAAGCTGAAACCATCCGATGGACTGGCCGCCGTCTGAAATGCAGTTCATCTGAAAGCCGGATTCAGCGTATGCGTAAGCCAGTACCGCTCTCAGGACAGGAAGCTCGGTGATACCATGCTGTTCCACCATGAGTCCCAGAATTTTCCTTGCCGAAGCGCGCTGGTTCGCGCTCAAAGATCCTTTGATTTCCTGCATTACCTGACCGACCACATCTTTCGGGTTCGCGCAGACATAATCCGCAAGCCCGCCCAGATCTCTTGCCACGCGGATCATCGTTTGAAGAGTCTGAGGGTCCCCGGGCAGATCCCTGTTTTTGAACCGCCCAAGAAGGTAATCGATCCACTGATTTCGAAAGCCGGCGTCAGTCAGGCCGCACCCGGCAAGCTTTCGCTGCATTTCAGCGACCGCTTCGGGCTTTATCATGGAAGACCAGTTATCGTCGCTGCGCAGGCCGCTGACACCCATCCTGTTTATTACGTCTTCTTCCATCACCTTGAGGAATTCCGCTTTCAATCCTGGAATGCGCCGGGCTGCATCAGTTTCAGCTTCGGATGGTCGGGTTGCAGTTGCGCTGTCTAGAGAGGCTCTTGAAGGTCCATGTGAGGGGCCGGAAACCATATGAATAACCTTTTAAAAATTAATGTGCTCTTTATGAGATATAGAGGGTTTGCCGCCGATGTTGCATATGAAAAAACATTCAGCCGCAATTCCCCTCCCTCTTCAAATTCAATTCAAAACGCGGTATATCTTCGGGGGTCCTCTGCCTCCGAAAATTTCCTGGTGAAGATGTTCGGGCTGCGGGCCTGTATTCGATTCATTGCAGGGGATGATTCATGGCTAAGCGGTCAGATATTCACAAGATACTCATCATCGGCTCCGGCCCGATTGTAATCGGCCAGGCGTGTGAGTTCGACTATTCCGGGACTCAGGCATGCAAGGCGCTGCGGGAGCTTGGATACGAAATAGTCCTGGTCAACTCAAATCCCGCCACCATCATGACCGACCCCGGGATGGCGGATGCGACGTACATAGAACCCCTGACAGTCGAAGCCATTACCGAAATCATTGAAAAAGAGCGGCCGGACGCCCTCCTTCCGAATCTCGGCGGCCAGACTGGTCTCAACCTGACGTCCGACCTTCACAAAGAGGGAGTTCTTGAAAAGTATGGTGTGCAGGTTATCGGCGTACAGGTTGATGCAATTGAACGTGGAGAGGACCGCACTGCGTTCAAAGAGACCATGAACCGGCTCGGCATCGAGATGCCTCGGAGCCAGTCAGTATACACTGTCGAAGACGCCGAGAAGTTTGCGGCCGAGCTTGGATACCCGGTCGTCGTCAGGCCCGCTTATACAATGGGCGGAACGGGCGGAGGACTTGTATATAACGTCGAGGAACTCAGGACTGTGGCGGAACGGGGACTTGGAGCGAGCCTTATTCACCAGATCCTGATTGAGGAATCGGTTCTTGGCTGGGAAGAACTCGAACTGGAGGTCGTCCGGGACAGTAAAAACCAGATGATCACCGTGTGCTTCATCGAGAACGTCGATCCGATGGGTATCCACACAGGCGACAGCTACTGCACAGCGCCAATGCTGACAATCGCCCCTGCGCTGCAGTCCCGCCTGCAGGAGTATTCATACAAAGTGGTGGAAGCAATTCAGGTGATCGGCGGAACCAACGTACAGTTCGCGCACGACCCGAAGACAGGCCGCGTCGTGATCATCGAGATCAATCCGCGCACATCGCGGAGCTCCGCTCTTGCTTCGAAAGCCACAGGATTTCCAATCGCTCTTATCTCTGCAAAGCTTGCGGCGGGACTCACACTTGACGAGATTCCCTACTGGCGGGACGGCACCCTTGAAAAATATACTCCATCGGGCGAGTACGTCGTCGTGAAGTTTCCCCGCTGGGCGTTTGAAAAGTTCAAGGGCGTGAAAGACAGGCTCGGCACGCAGATGCGCGCAGTCGGCGAAGTCATGTCCATCGGGAAAAACTACAAGGAGGCGCTTCAGAAAGCCATTCGTTCCCTCGAAAACGGAAGATACGGCCTCGGTTTCGCGAAAGATTACAATAAAAAGAGCATTGAGGAACTTCTCGCAATGCTCGCGCAGCCATCGAGCGAGCGGCAGTTCGTGATGTACGAAGCGCTTCGCAAGGGAGCTTCCGTCTCCCTTCTTCACGAAAAAACGAAGATCAAGGCATGGTTCATTCAGCAGATGAAAGAGCTTGTTCAGCTTGAAGAGAAGATCCTCTCATTCAAGGGCGGAGAACTCCCTGATGAACTCCTTATTGAAGCCAAACGCGACGGGTTTGCGGACAGGTATCTTGCATCGATTCTCGGAGTCACGGAAAAGTCGATTCGTGAAAGACGGCATCGCCTCCGAGTTGAGGAGGGCTGGGAACCCGTGCTTGTATCCGGAGTGGAAGATGCCGCGTATTATTTCTCGACCTACAACGCCCCCGACAAGGTAGTTGCGGCCAGCCGGAAGAAAATCATGGTGCTTGGGGGCGGACCAAACAGGATTGGACAGGGAATCGAGTTCGATTACTGCTGCGTACATGCCGCCTTTGCAGTCAAGGACGCAGGGTATGAGACCATCATGGTCAACTGCAACCCTGAGACAGTGTCGACCGACTATGATACGTCGGACAAGCTGTATTTCGAGCCCCTGACTGTCGAGGATGTGCTCAGCATCTACCGCAAAGAGAATCCCGACGGAGTTATTGTGCAGTTTGGAGGCCAGACTCCTCTGAATATAGCGATGGAGCTCGAGAGAAACGGCGTAAAGATTCTCGGGACGCAGCCCTCGACCATCGAGCTTGCGGAGGATCGCGATCTTTTCCGCAAAACCATGGATCTTCTCGGAATCCCGATGCCCAAAGCCGCAATGGCAAGCAACATCGAAGAAGCAAGAGCTGCTGCTGAGGCAATCGGCTATCCTCTGATGCTCCGTCCTTCGTTTGTTCTTGGCGGACGCGGAATGGAGGTGATTTACGATGACGACATGCTTGTCCGGTATGTAAGGGCGGCGACAGGGGTGACTCCTGAAAGGCCTATCCTTATCGACAAGTTTCTCGAGAACGCCCTCGAAGTCGAAACTGACGCTGTCAGCGACGGAAATGAAGTCTTCATTCCCGCAATAATGGAGCACATCGAACTTGCAGGCATTCATTCAGGCGATTCCGCATGTGTGATTCCAACTGTCAGTGTTCCTGAAAAACACGTGAACACGATCCGGGAGTACACGGAAAAGATCGCCAGGGAACTCGGCGTCATAGGCGTCATGAACATGCAGTACGCAATCACCAACGATGAAGTGTACGTACTCGAGGCAAATCCCCGCGCATCGCGCACCGTGCCTCTTGTCTCGAAAGTATGCGGTATACCTCTGGCACGCATCGCGACACAGGTCATGCTGGGAAAAAAGTTGAGCGAGTTTGGTCTCAAGGAGGGACGCCCCGGGCGCTTCGGGGTCAAGAACGCAGTGTTTCCCTTTGCAATGTTCCCCGAAGTCGACCCGATGCTCGGCCCGGAGATGCGCTCAACGGGCGAAGTACTTGGACTTGGCCACACCTTCGGCCTTGCATACTACAAGGCGCAGCTTGGAGCGAAGCAGAACCTTCCGCTCCAGGGGACCGTGCTCATCACTGTGTCCGAGGTAGATCGGCCCGCGGTTCTCGAGGTTGCCGGGAAGTTCAGGGATCTCGGCTTCAAGATCAGGGCAACAACGGGAACGCATGCCTTCCTGAAAGAATCCGGCATTGAGTCAGAGCTCATAATGAAACTTCATGATGGGCGCCCGAACATCGTGGATGCGATAAAGAACGGCGAGATTCAGCTCGTGGTGAATACTCCAATCGGAAGGCTTGGCAAGCAGGATGATTCCTACATCAGGAAGACCGCCGTGAAGTACAGAATTCCGTATATTTTGACGGTAACGGCGGCCTCCGCAGCCGCTGACGGTATTGCAGCCGCAAGGAAAAATGGCGGGCTTTCGGTAAAGTCACTGCAGAGGGACCGCGGGTGAAGAAGGCGTTCTGAATTCCATTTTCCAGCCGCATCTCAATCCGTTCCGGCGGGATGCAACCAACGGCCCTGTTCCATGCGGGCATTTCCCTGCACTGATACCATTCCTCAAATGGCCCCGCTTCCTTTACGTCATCCTTCGCGCATTCCGTCAATGTTCTCCGGATGCGCGCGTCCCGGGCTTCCATGAGCATGGACAGTATTTCGGGGAATTCTCCGGGTTTCTCCCCGAAAAACATGGAGAAACTTTTTCAAATTTTATTGCCGGCCGCTGCCAGCAGGGAAATCAGTTCCGGGTGAATATGCCCGTTGGAGGCCGCCATGAACGAATTATCCGGCTTCAAGGGCGCCCCGGTCCAGTCCGTCACCTTTCCCCCCGCTTCTTCGACAATCACGATCCCGGCCGCATAGTCCCAGATTTCATCTTCCGAAACCACAAATGCATCAGCACTCCCCTGCGCCACGTAACAGAGCTCCAGTGCTGTTGTCCCGAAATTTCTGAAACCGGCGAAGCTCGCAAGACTCCCTATCTGCCTCCCTGCTCTCTCGATGGATTGACTCGAATACCCGCTCTCGACGATGACTACAGGGCGATCATACTGATCCGGGGAGGAAACCTTCAGCACGTCCCCGTTTCTGTATGCTCCCCGCCCGGTCTCGGCATAATAACAGTCCCCGGTCACCGGATTGACGACAACTCCTGCACACAGTTTTCCGGATTTCTCCAGACCGATAGAGATGGAAAACTCGGGGATGCCGCGCGCAAAATTTGTCGTTCCATCAATCGGATCGACAATCCACCGTCGTTCGGCGCCAGTGCCCTCTGAGCCTCCTTCTTCTCCGAGGAAAGAACATGCGGCGCATTCTTTCAGGATGCTGCGAATGATTCTCTCCGATTCGCGATCCACCCGGGTGACGATACCCTTGTCCTTTTTGACTTCGAACTCCAGGCGTTCACTCCGCGCAAACTCTGATGCGACAAAAGTTCCGGCCGTCAGGGCTGCGCGTATCGCAAGCCTTGCATCAGCGGAAACCCGCGCGACGGAGTACGCCCAGCGGTCCAGCCGACAGGCGAAGGCGCAGCTCCGCTCGCGCGATCACGTGGGAGGTCGCAATGCG
>CAYQVO010000022.1:21114-35768 GCA_964421085.1 uncultured Bdellovibrionales bacterium
AAACCCGCGAGTCTTCCCGTAATCTTTTCGCCCGCTCTTCCATCATCAATCCCTGTATCACGTCCGGCACATCTGCCCCGACTGCATTTTCCGCTGCATCAGCCGTCCCAGCAGGTACCCGGAAGCAAATGTCACAAGAAGGAGAGCAAAAAGGCAGTCAAAGAACGGGCTTCCGCTCAATGGCGAGGATGCGTTATGGATGTATATATCTCCAATCCATCCCTTTCCATCTATATGGCAGGTCCAGTAAGGGTCGCGGGGGTGAAGAACTCTCGGCTCTACCCCGCACGGAAGACCTGCTTCAACAAGAAAGTCCCTAAGCATCTCAGGATGATGGGTCCATACGTCCGGCATTTCGATTCTCCACTTTCGTTCTACTAAAAAGGGTGAATTTTCCATCTGTCACTGCCGATAGTAATTCAGTATACAGAAAAATACACATCCCCGGTAAAGGAGGTTTATGAGTCTGCGAATTCTTGCGTGTTTTCTTCTGGTTTTGTTCTCGGTCGGCGGCTGCACGAAATCGGGAGATGACGGCGGAGGCGGAGGGGACGAGCCCGTACCAGGCGAGGTTCAAACTGACTGCGGCGTGGTAACCGGAGGAAAACTGAAAAACCCCGTGGCGCTTGCCGATGGAAAGCCCGCCACCGTGAAGAGTTCGAACGGCAATACAGTCATCGTTTCGACAGCTGAAGGAGATATTCTTGTCAAGCTCCTTGGTATCGGCTCTATTGACCATGATCTTCGCCCGGCCGTTGCGTCCACCATACAGGAACTTTCAGCCGGAGGAGTGACCTTTTTCCCCGCTGATCCTGCGTGTTCGATAAGTGTTGATGGTGGTAATGCTTCCGGAGGCACCATAATTACAGGCGGGGGCATCAGCCTTGCGGAAGAACTCATTCACAGAGGACTTGTTCAATACATAGATTCAGGATCAGCCTGCGGTGAAAATCTCGTTTCATCATGCATGGAAGCCCTCATGGAGAGCTCACCCCGGATTCTCGGTATGATAGACGATTTCCTCTGGAAACCGGAATCCGACGGCCAGAAGACACCCGGGAAACTGGTGGTGCTCCTCTCAGCATGCAATGCGGATATTGTGGTGAACGGCGAACATCTCCAGTATGACGGTCCATCGAACGGCCGGTGCTCACTGGGACGTTCGAACTCCAAAACAGGGTGCGACTTCGGGGCAAATGTGAAGGTGGAGGTGTTCGACCAGGACAACGGCGGCGTATACCTGTTTCCCGACGGCAAGCCTTATTACACCGTCCGGCATGGATGCAATCGGGAAGAATTCAAGCATTAGCAGTTCTTCCGCCGACTGCAGACTGAAGGCACTGCGTTTCCATGTCCTCGATGCAGACTACGTCGACGCCTGCATCTGTGAGGACTCGAACGCCCTCGCATTTAATGTCAAGTGCGGGATCGTAAGGCTCCTTCGCTCCAAATACGACCGTCTTGATTCCGGAATGAATGATATGATCAACACAGGGAGTCTTCCCAGAAGCCCTGATTGAACAAGGCTCGAGCGTCGAGTAAAGCACCGCGCCAGTAAGGTCGCGGCCGGCTATTACTGCTTTGTGTATCGCGACGTCTTCGGCGTGTCGAAGTCTCCCATCGGGTTCTTTCAATTCTCCCGTGAATCCGGTCGAAAGAACGGCGCCCCCCTTGTCGACGATGACACAACCAACCCCATACCATTTGATATTGCGGCAGTTCCCGGCGGCTTCGAGCGCTTTCTTCATATATTTCAGATGAGCCGTCTCGACCATTGAAGTATCTTTATTGCACGCCTTTATCCCGATTTGAAGGTCTGCAGCGCTTCCTTATAACATACCTTTAATAAAGGGGACGGTTCCTATTATTAATAATAGGAACCGTCCCCTTTTTTTGATAGATTCAAATATCTGAAACGGGAAAAGAAACTTATGCCGGAAAGAAGCGGATCGCCGGACATCATTCGAATCATGTTCGCAGGGCTCTTTATCGGCATCCTCATGATCGGAAGCTTCTGGATATTGAGGCCGTTCATCTCGGCTGTCGTATGGGCGACCATGATTGTAATTCCCACCTGGCCTCTGATGCTCTGGATGAAGGATCGTCTGTGGGGCAGTCGCATTCTTGCGGTCCTCGTCATGGTTCTGTTCCTCAGCGTTCTCGTGTTTGTCCCTGTCTGGCTCGTGATAAGAACGATTATCGCAAACACGGACACTCTCACGGAATGGACGACAGTGGTCATGCAGTTCGAGATTCCGGAGGCGCCCGTCTGGGTATGGGGGATACCTCTGGTGGGTGAGAAGATAGCGGCGGCCTGGTCCGGACTGGCCGTTGCCGAGCAGAAGGACATAATGGCCAGACTCACTCCCTACTTCGTGAATTTCATAAAGTTCCTGCCCGCGCAGCTTGGAAACGCGGGAGTGATTTTCATTCATTTTCTTATCACCCTGATTGTTTCGATTGTTCTCTATTTCAAAGGCGAGTCTGCGGCAAAGGGAGTGCGCGCATTTGCACGGCGCATTGCCGCCGACAGGGGCGATCAGGCGGTGATACTGGCCGCACAGGCGGTAAAAGCTGTGGCGATGGGAATAATCGTGACAGCTCTTGTTCAGGCTGCCGTCGCATGGTCAGGATTTGTTATTGCAGGCATTCCATACTCGATTCTTCTCACTGCGATTATTTTTGTTCTTAGCGTAATACAGGTGGGAGCGGCCCCTGTGCTCGTCCCCACGATCATCTGGCTGTACTGGAGCGGAGATGCGGGCTGGGGAACATTCATTTTGATCTGGTCGCTCCTTGTCATGGGCGTCGACAACCTCCTGCGGCCGTATCTCATCAAGCGCGGCGCAAATCTTCCTCTTCTTCTGATTTTTGCCGGAGTAATAGGGGGCCTGATAAGTTTCGGCATTCTCGGGCTCTTTATAGGGCCTGTCATACTCGCGGTCACATACACACTTATTAACGCATGGGTCGATGAAGCAATATGAAGAAAAGAACTTTGATTCTTTCCATGATTTCGATTTTTCCTGTTTCATGCTGAGGAAATTCGCACGACACCGCGGTTATTGAAGCGAGAATAGCCAAGGCCGGGCGAAACCTTCTCTCCAAAGCGAAACCCGGCGTTGCCGAATGACCGTCCGATTGCTTTTTCGGCCACCGGGCGCTATTTTTTCAGGCACACCAGGAGGAAGTTAAAGTGGCCGTCATTCGCGCATTCGTGAAAAAGATGCGGGCAGGTAATGTCCTGCGCTATGCAGTGCTTGCTGCATGGCTTGTCTTTACCCTCGCTCTTACCGCCTGGTGGGCATACTTCGCATTCCGGCAGCTTAATGAACTTGCCCGCCTGGACGTCGAACACATTGAAAGCATTTCGCGCTACCACAGAATGCTCGTCTGGGAAGGCGCCACTCTTTTCCTCTGCCTTACAGGAGGCGCTGCCTGGCTTGCCTTCCTTATGCACAGGGAAACGAGGGAGAAGAACCGCTTTCAGGAGTTCATGGCTGCGTTTACCCACGAGCTTAAAACGCCCATAGCAAGCATGAAGCTTCAGGCGGAAGTTCTGCAGGAGAAAATTTTTGATGATTCCGGCCGGCGGAAGGCGGCCATGCTCCTTGCCGATCTGGAAAGACTTAATCTCAGACTTGAGAATTCGCTTTTTCTTTCGGCCCGGTCGAATCTGAAACTCCTGAACGAGCATATCCGTCTTTCCGCCCTTCTGGATCTGGTGAAAATGGGGTGGCCCTCCATCGAACTTCTGCGGGGCGGCGACTGCGAAATTCGTGGAGACAGTCGCGCTGTGGAAGTTATCGCCGGAAACATTCTCCAGAACGCGGCAGTTCATGGAAATGCGTCACAGATCCGCATCGAAGTCAAAGATTCCGGAAGCGGCCTCGTGCGGATGGAATTCACGGACAACGGCAGGGGCTACAGAGGGGAGCCGAAGCTTCTCGGCAGACTCTTCGCCAGACCTTCTTCGGAGAGCGGCTCGGGCATAGGGCTCTATCTCATAAAGATGCTGTGCGGAAGAATGGGAGGAACGGCAGAATTCAAGCCGATGGACGGCGGTTTTCAGGTGGCGCTGGAAATTCCCGGAAAAGCGGAGCACGCCCGGACATGACAAGGATACTGCTCGTGGAAGACGATCCGGCACTGGGAAGCACGCTCTGCGAAAGGCTCAAGGAAGAGGGCTATGCAGCGAAGTGGGTGACCAGACGCGACGATGCGGAAGCGGCATTTGCAGGGGAAAAATTTGATCTGGTAATACTCGATATTGGGCTGCCCGACGGCAAGGGATTCGCTTTCGGCAGACATGTGAAAGAGAAAAGCGGCATTCCTCTTGTTTTTCTTACTGCCATGAACTCGGCTGAGTACCGGCTCGAAGGCTTTGAGATCGGCGCTGACGACTACATTCCGAAGCCGTTTCACCTCAAGGAGCTTCTTTTGAGAATCGATCGCGTTCTTAAGGCCCGCGGCATAAACCGGACAATAGAAACCGGCGACATAGTAATAGAGCTTGAGTCCATGACTGTCAGGCTGCCTGGAGACCTGGTGGAGCAGCCTCAGGTGCGCGACTTTGAACTGCTCTGCTGCCTCGTGCGATCGGCGCCATGCGTGCTGAGCCGCGAGAGCATCCATCAAAAGGTGTGGTCGAACGATCCTGAAACAGGGACATTCCGCAGTATCGACAACTCAGTACTCCGTCTCAGGACCATGTTCAGGAAGTTTTCAGATGAGGAGTTCATCCGCTCTGTACGGAGTGTCGGTTATCAGTGGGTGTACGGGAGCTGATGACGGTGACGGTGGAGGAGAAATGATTCAATTTTCACGGCAGTGCCTCCTTGCCGCGGCCCTGATTACACTGTCTCTGCTTTCCATGGTCAGCTGCAGAAACGATGAGATCAAAGCCTGCGTCGCGGCGAAAGAAGAAGTACCGGTTCCGGGAACCCGGGCATTCCGCCCCGAAATCACATGGACGGCGCCGGAAGGATGGAAGGAAGCGCCTGCAAATCCCATGCAGGCTGGAAGCTTCGTGGTAGAGGGCGATGATGGAAGAAAGGCTGATATCTCTATTGTTCCTCTCAGTGGAAACGCCGGAGGAAATCTCGCTAACGTGAACAGAGCGCGGGTAATCGCTGCAATCCTGCCGAAAGGTGGTACGACCTGGTTCTTCAAGATGGCCGGGGAGGACTCTGTTGCAGCTTCCGCAAAAGATGCATTCAAAAAGTTCGTGAAAAGTGCAAGGCCCGCCGCGTCATGATCATGCAGATTTTCCGGCAGTCTCTCCTGTTTCTTTCAAACGTCAGGTTCATCCTTTTCTGCATGCTGCTGATGATGATTCTCGTCGTGCTCGGCTCGCTTGCCCAGGCGGACATCGGAAGCTTTGCCGCGCAGCAGGAGTACTTCAACAGTTTCTGGCTTTACACCCGGATTGCATCCGGCTTCGCGGTTCCCGTATTTCCCGGAGGTCTCACCATCGGAATTCTCTGGCTTGTGAGCCTGACTGCGTCGCTTTTTGTGCGCGCCCGTTATGACAGGCGGCATATCGGCATCGTCATTGCCCACGTTGGCGTGCTGATGCTGCTTCTCGGGCAGATTTTCACCCAGATCCTTTCCGAGGAAACGCAGATGGTGCTCGAGGAAGGCCGTACCGTCAACTATTCGATGAGCCCCCGGGATGTGGAGCTTGCAGTGAGCCGGGATGCCGGCGAAGGCAGGGAGCATGTCGTAAGCATTCCATGGCGGGCGCTGGCCCGAAGAGAAGAGGTCCGGACCCCTCTGCTTCCATTTACGCTCCGGATCAGAAAGGCTTACGCAAACTCGAGGCTTGTCCCGGCAGAAACAGGCGCGAGAGATGTCTTCGCAACTCAGGGCGCCGGAACCAGAACAGCCCTGAAGGAAGCCCGCCCTTCAAGGTCGGACGAAGTCCGTGATACAGCCTCTGCAGTCGTGGAAGTAATTGATGGAGGAAAGAGCCTCGGCACCTGGCTTTTCTCCACTGGTTTTAAACATTCGCAGACGGTACATGCAGAAACCGGGGCGTACCAGTTTGCCCTGCGGCCTTCAAGGCATATCTTTCCCTTCTCTCTTACACTCGCAGAATTCTCTCACGATGTTTATCCGGGCACCGATATTCCCAAAAACTTCTCGAGCCTGGTGCGTCTTCACGATCCCTCGAAAAATGAAAACCGGCAGGTGCTGATTTTCATGAATCATCCTCTTCGCTACGGAGGGTACGCATTCTATCAGGCAAGCTACGGAAAGGAAGGTACTGTTTCAATTCTTCAGGTAGTCCGCAACCCGGCGTGGCTTGCTCCATACGTGTCCTGCACAGTTATCCTGACCGGCCTGACTGTGCAGTTTGCCGGTCACCTGCTTCAATTTTTGAGGAAGCAGCCGTGAATACCGCGAGTCTCGTCAGAACAAAGTATCTTCCGCATGTTCTGCTCGCAATCTGTCTCATATGGATTGCCGGATCGGTGAGGCCTCCAGAGGCAGGCTCTCCTTTTGATCTTGACAGATTCAGCGGGCTCCCCGTTCTGCACCGGGGCCGGATCAAGCCCGTTGACACAGTCGCCCGCACATCTCTTCTCATGATCTCGGGGAAGCAGACCCTGAAGACTGCCGACGGCGGAAAGCCCGCCATATTCTGGCTTCTCGAAATGATATATGCGCCGGGAAGAGCAGATGAATATAACGTGTTCGAAATAAACGACCCGGATGTTCTCGGCCTTCTCAGGATCGAGCAGACAGATCAGAGGCTCTTTCCGTACCGCGCACTCGAACCATTCCTCGGAGAGATAGAGAAGCAGGTATCGTATGCGATGCAGATAAAAGACCGCACGAGATTTCAGGTTGCTCTCCTTGCTCTTTACAGACGGATTGATCTCTATCAGAAGCTTCAGCACACAATACAGCCCCCCGGAAGTGAGGATGCGGCCGCAGAGGCGCGGGCCTTCGAGGCCGGAATCCGGGCGCTTGAAGAGAAGAGACAAACAGGCATATTAATCGACCTTAAAGACGAGAGCGTCCTCTTGCTGGCGAAAATTCTCCGGAATTATGAACTTGTGCACGAAGCCGCTGAATTCCGGCCGGTACCGTCGCCGGACAGAGGGGCGGATCCTGCAGCCTGGATGGACATGGGAGAAGCAGTTAAAGCGACGATACGCGAGAGCGGCTTGTCCGTGCCGGTGATATCGTATCTCGAAATGGGTGATGCTTACAGGAAAGACGACGCAGTCCGCTTCAATGGGATTCTCCGGAAATACGACGACTCGGTGAGGCACGAAATGCCCCGGCTGATGAAGAAAGTGAGTTTCGAAGAGATCTTCAATTACTCTCAGCCGTTTTATAAAAGCATCCTTCTTTATGTCGTCGTGCTTTTGCTTGCTTTTCTCTCGTGGATTGGGGGGACAAAAGATCTCCCCCCTGCCCTTAACCGCTCGGCATACTGGCTGCTCATTCTCGCCTTTGCCGTGCACACGCTTGGACTGACCGCGCGCATGGTTCTTCAAGGCAGGCCCCCTGTCACAAATCTATATTCATCCGCCGTATTTGTGGGCTGGGGAGCTGTGTTCTCCGGAATCATTTTAGAGCGGCTCTTCCGGAAAGGAATCGGCAGCATTGTTGCAGCCGCTATAGGAAGCGCCACGCTTATCATTGCGCATCACCTCTCCAGTCAGGGCGACACAATGGAAATGATGCGGGCAGTTCTCGATTCGAACCTCTGGCTCGCTGCTCATGTGATAACCATTACGATAGGCTACAGTTCGACTTTTCTCTCCGGCTTTATTGCAGTCGTTTATCTTGTCAGGCGCCGCCTGGACCGGAACTGGAACATGCAGGATGACGAAGTCTTCGCGGGAATGGTTTACGGAATCGTCTGCTTCAGCCTGTTCTTCAGTTTCCTCGGCACTATTCTCGGAGGCATCTGGGCCGACCAGTCATGGGGCCGCTTCTGGGGGTGGGACCCCAAGGAGAACGGGGCGCTTTTAGTCGTTCTCTGGAACGCATTCATACTGCACGCGAGATGGACGAAATTTGCTTCCACTATCCGCGTCATGCAGATGGCGGTTTTCGGAAACGTCGTGACTGTGATGTCGTGGTTCGGCGTCAATATGCTCGGCGTGGGCCTGCATTCGTACGGCTTCATGGATCAGGCGCTGACGTCGATTGTGATTTTCACTTTAAGTCAGTTGATCATTATCGGGCTGGGGTTTCTGCCCGAAAGGAGGACAGCATCGCAATGAATGAGAATAACCGCCCCAGAGTCGGCATCGGAGTAATGGTGATAAAAGACGGACAGGTTCTTCTTGGCAGACGTCTCGGTTCCCACGGCGAAGGAGACTTCGCATGGCCCGGCGGACACATGGAGTATATGGAGAGTTTCGAAGAAGCCGCTAAACGTGAGGTGCGTGAAGAAACGGGCATGGAGATTCAAAACGTCCGGTTCCTCCGCCTTTATAATCTGAAGGAACACGCGCCGAAGCACTATGTCGATGTTGGTCTGGTTGCCGACTGGAAAAGCGGCGAGCCGGAAGTGCTTGAACCTGATCGCTGTGAGAGCTGGGCGTGGTACGATCCGGACAGACTGCCTGAACCTCTGTTCTGCACCATACCATCGTATCTCGATGCGTTACGGACGGGGAGGAATTTCTGGGATTCCTGAGCAGCGGCCTTTGCTGGAATCGTGTTCGATGAGACATCATACTGCCGGCCTGAATCCGAAATGAAAGCCGGCTCATACATCCTCATCGTCGCGCCACGTCCTGACGAAAAGCTTATTCAGGAGCGTGCCTGCGGCGGCAGGCGCAGGCGCGGAGACTCTTATCCCCCCGGATCTCGACCGGAAAGAGGTGAAGCGTCTGATGCCTTTTGTTTCATAAGACAGCCTTCTTTCATTGGTCTTTCCGGGGGGAAAGGCCTATCATTGTGATCATGAAAGAAAACAAGCCTGATTTGTCGCAGGCGGACGCTGTCAAAAAAGAAGTGAAAGACGCGAATCAGTGCATGATGATCGGGGCCGGCGTTGGTGTGGCCGGGATAGGTGCAGCCCTTGCGGGCGCCGCCTGTCCCTTATGCGCTGTGGCTGCTCCGGGCCTGATTGGTGCGGGTCTTTTCAAGCGTCTCTATCTCAAATTCAGAAGGAAAAATCGGGATAGAGGATAAACTTCAGGAATCCGCGGGTAAGACAACCGCCTGCGGCCCAAGGTCCCCGTGGCGATGCAGCCCGTGTCTGATTGTGTGGGGCGTTTTTTTTGTGCTCCTTGCGCTTTCCCGGCTGTTCGGATGGAACGCGTGAATTCAGTCGTTCAAGTTTACGCTGTATGCGTCGCCACTGGAATTGCGGAAACCGGACGGGTGTGGCGGAAGTAGAGGATATCGGTATTGCGGGCCTGCTGCCATGAGCCTTCGCGCACCTCGCATGTGTGAGGATCGATAGAGAGACATGATATGTTCTTCTGCCTGGATGCTGCTTCTCCTTCAATCAAGCATGAATACGCGGCATCATACAGCCGCGCAAACCAGGCAGAATCTGTGGTTTCGAGCGGACTGTGCAGAACGACACTGTCAAAGTGACTGGATGACGCAATCACATCCGATATATGCTCCAGCACCTCGCCCTCGTTGACATGGACAGACCCGAAGCGACCCGGGAAACCGGCGGTGAAGTCCTGGTTAACCTTCTCAAAAAGAGAGCTCTTCCCGGTACTCGAAACCACCCTTGCAGTGACTGATGCATGTCCGGAATGGAAAAAGATTGAAAACAGGGTGCTTCGCAGAGAAGGGCTGTCGAATTCGTCGCCCGCAATGAACACCTGAACAGGTTTGTAAAAAAAGGTTGTGGCAAACTGTTCAACTGAACTGTTGAGCTGAAGAGCATCGACTCCCGGCCCCTTCTCATGGGCCCGTATACCGGCGGATTCAGCGACATCTGCCGCCTCCGAAAGAGCGTTTCCGGTAACACGAACCGACACCTCCGGCATCCGGGAAAGGAGTTCTTTTTTTCTTCCGTAAGAAGATACCCACACCACGTCAGCATTTTCGAGCGTCTTAAGTTCGCGGGGATTGAACGAGGACGCATCAAAGGCGTCCAGAACCATTCTTGCCTGAGGCTGCAGCCGAAGAAGCACAGGAAGAAATTTTGCGCCAGTCCTGCTGCTGCAAACGCATGCGTCAAACGGCGTCGTTGTTCTCAGCAGAAATTCGAGCGGCCCGGGTCCGGACGAGCTCGAGTCGGCAGCGCACACTTTTTGGATGTCACGAACAAGCGTTATTTCGCAACCCAGCCCTGTCAGAATCCGGAGAATATGCTCGAGTCTTTCCTCGCTCTCGTCCGGTATCTGAGGCGGAGCATTCTGAGTCAGGACAAGAACTTTAAAGGGAAAGCCGGGAAGAGAAAATCGCGGTTTTCTCGACAAAATAATTTCGCCTGAATCCACGGATTGCATGTGGAAGGTTGTCCTCTTTCGTTCCACCTGTCCATGGAACCAGGCATGTCCGGCCACATCAAGTTCTGCTTCCCAGGCGCCTTCCGGAAGAGATGATACGTCGATAAAGATCTCAAAAGGGGCACTCGCTCCCGGCGCGATGCATGACGACGCAAAGGGAAATCGCTCTTCCATCATCTCACGATCCGGAGCCTGCGAATCAAGAATTCGCACGGCCAGCGCAAACGGCTCCCGGCTGAAGCTGCTGCTCATCCAGGGAAGATATCCTGTGTTCGTGACCCTACCGCTGACCTGCAGAATCTGTTTCGATACATCAGCTGAAGAAAGCTCGATAGCAGCTGCAAACAAGGGCTGCTCTTTCCGTTCATCTGCGTTTTCCGGAATCCTGACGGTGAGCCAGAGCGCCGAACCACCCCGGTTTTCGAACCAGAATTCCTGCTCTTTAACGACATCTATAATGACGAGCAGTTCCTGCCCCGCGAATTCCCTCAGATCACACAGACAGTCCACCGGCGCTGAACTTCCGGGAAATACACATGCATCCGGGAACCCGCTTCTAAGTTCCCTGATCGTTTCCGGGGGACGGCCAGTTTTCACAATCTTCACGCCGACAGCAAACTGCTCTCCTTCCCCGCACCTGGTGTTGTCCCAGGGAGCAACACCTGTGTTTTCGACCCTTCCCTGGATGAAAAGTACAGAATCTTCGAGCAGAACAGGCTCCTCGAGCATGAAACGTGCACGGTATTGAGGCACGATAAAAGGTTCGGATGCCCGCGGTGCATCACTTGACATCTGGCATTTCCTCCAAGGTGATAAGATGCGATGGGGACGGGCTATGGTTGAGAATGTTGGACATCGGGAAAATCATTAATGGTTTCAGGGATATACGAGAATCAGAAGCTCTCCACCGCCTCTTCCTGACTCTCCATCAGATTCATGGCGGCAGCAAACCCGGATATGGTAAATACCTCCTTCACTATTCCCTTTGCGGAGCAAACTGCCAGCTTCCCGTCAAGCGATGAAAGAATTCTTGCAAGACTGAGCATGCTTCGAAGACCCGCGCTGCTCAGATATTCAAGGCCCGACAGATCCACGAGAATTTTTCGATTTCCGGAACCTGTTAAAGAAGTGATGTGATCTTCAAATGATTGAGCGCTGCCGGCTTCAAGCCTGCCCGACAACGAAACAATCTGAATACCCGCCTTCGTTGTATCCTGAAACTCCAGGAAGTTTTCCATCACTACTGTATAACCCCAAACCCGCATATCCGCAATCGCCGCTATGGCGTCCATACTGAAAATGCTGCGTTCAGAGAAGGCCTGGGAATTCACGCATGACCCGAGACTCGCCGCTGATGTTCAGAGACAGTTCATTCCGAGAACTCCGGCCTGGTCAGGCAGTGTCCCGGATTGGCGGCAAAATCATTGCCATGATTCTCATGTGGTGGCTGTTCTCAGTCACCACGACTTCGGCGGCTCCTGCGGGCCGTCCCGAGGTGGTGGGGTATATGATCTGGTCATAGCCCGCCATGAAGTCTAAACTCCATATAATGACCGGAAAATTGATCATCCTGTCTGATACTCACGACAACGGTGCCGCCATCCGCAGGGCGCTCAGGATTATCGAAGCAGAAGAGCCGGAGGCTGTAATTCACTGCGGCGATATAGTTTCACCACGGACACTGGACGGGTTTAAGGGCCTGCCGATCCGTTTTGTTTTTGGAAATTGCGACCTTCATAGAAAAGCCCTGAATGCGCGCGCATCTGAACTCGGATTCGACGCGATAAAGGACGAACTCGAATTCAGCGTCTCAGGACTCCGTTTCTTCGCGTATCACGGAACGGAATGGACACTGCTTGAAGAAAGGATCGACAGCGGCGACTATGACTTTGTTTTTCACGGCCATAGTCATGAGAAAAGGGATGAATACCGGGGCCGAACAAGGATTATCAATCCTGGGGCGCTATACCGCGCGCCGGTTTATTCGCTCGCCGTTCTGGAACCGGCAGGCGGGAAGGCAACTTTCATCGAGATACCGAAGTAGTGTTATCGCTTCCACCATCAAACGGTACGGCATCCTGCGGCAGTCTTGTGTCCCATATATAACACTCGTCGCCCTTTCTGGAGACCCACTCCCTGCAGAACTGCCGGGGAATTCCACGGTCCTCGCACTTGTGCGGGCACGGTCTGCGGGTCAGGGCTCCGTTCTCCGTGAGCACTTCATATTCGTCCGATTGAAGTACGCCGTCATTATCGGGTTTCAGAAGCCCTTCGACTTTGTAATTCTCATCCGCAGAACAGTCGTGTGCGATAAAAAACATCATGACCATAAAACAGCAGACGAAAGCTTTCATATTTCCTGTCCATTATTGCGCCAAGGCCGGATCCTCCTCATGGCTTCCGCAGCCCCTGACAATTCAATATTCGGGGAAAACAAGGAGGATTTACCATGATGCGAATAGTATTCCGTTATACTTTACCAGGCATTCTCCTGGCCGTCCCTGCTGTATACGCCGATGCCCCGGTAATGGCAAACCCCTGCCCTTTCAACTGTGCATCGGCTGGAATCCCAGTCGAGCACTGCCGTAACTGGAGAGAAGGCAGCACCTGCTTTGTGCAGGATCTGCGCAATGACCCCGATTATTCCGCCCGAGGACGGTTCGACCCGGACAGTCAACGGGGAGATTATCATGATCGCGGATACGGCAGAGGCCATGGGCCGACCGACGAGCGGCGACAGCCGAGCGTCGGCGACAGTGTCGGCGATGCAATTGACCGGGCGATAGACAGATAACCACGGGCCGCGGTGTTCGGCCGCGGCGCTACCTCCTGTCAGCCGCCAGAATTTTTTTTCTCAACCTGATCGACTTCGGAGTAATCTCGACAAGCTCATCGTCTCTAATAAACTCGATGGCGCTTTCCAGCGACATCGGCACCACCGGCGTGAGAATTACATTCTCGTCTTTCCCCGCTGCCCGGATATTCGTGAGTTTTTTCGTTTTGCAGGGGTTCACATTCAAGTCGTTATCACGGTTATGCTCGCCGACAATCATGCCTTCGTAAACAGGATCTCCGGGGACGACAAAAATCCGCCCCCGCGGCTCGAGATGGAAAACCGCATAGGCCACCGTTTCCCCTTCCCTGTCCGAGACAAGCGAACCGGAAAGCCGCTTTGGAAAATCGCCGCGGTACTCCTCATAACCACTGAGAATTGAGTTCATCAGTCCTGTTCCGCGCGTGTCTGTGAGGAACTCATTGCGATACCCGATAAGCCCCCGCGATGGAATAGAGAAATCGGCCCGTATTCTCCCCGTCCCGTGATTAATCAGGCTGATCATCCGTCCCTTTCTGAACGCAAGCTTCTGCGTTATCGCTCCAAGAAACTGCTCCTCACAGTCAATGAGCAGATGCTCGACAGGTTCGAGTGTTTTTCCGTTTTTCCTGCGGAGAATAACCTCCGGACGGCCGACACTGAGCTCGTACCCTTCACGCCGCATGGTTTCGATAAGTATCGCCATCTGAAACTCGCCGCGGCCCTTAACGATGAACGTGTCCGAATCCGAAGAGTCCTCAACGCGAAGCGCCACATTGTACAACGCCTCCTTCAGAAGCCGCTCCCTCAGCCTCTGTGACTGCACATAGCGGCCTTCGCGGCCGGAAAAAGGCGAGCTGTTTATCGTGAACTTCATCGAAATCGTCGGTTCGTCGACAACGACTCGTTTCAGCGCCTTTGGCGCGTCTGCTGTGCAGATGGTATCGCCTATCTGAACGTCTTCGACGCCCGAGAGTATGACTATATCGCCCGGGATCGTCTCTTCAATCTCTTTATAAGCGACACCTTCGTATACCTGAAGTTTGGTGACACGGAGCGGAACAACGTCGCCGCCCTCTCTCATGCACGCAAGCTTTTGGTTCTGTTTTGCCGTTCCTTCCACTACGCGGCCGACAGCAAGCCGCCCCAGATAATCTGAGTACGATATATTCAGGACCTGCATCTGGAAGGGTTCGCCCGGATGGTATACCGGCGCCGGAATTTCTTCGAGAATTGTGTCGAAAAGAACCTCAAGGCTCCCACCCTCCTCCTGGAGAGTCCGCTTGACAACCCCTTCGCGGCCTATCGCGTAGAGAACCGGAAATTCGATCTGACCTTCCGTCGCGTCGAGATCGATGAAGAGGTCATAGATTTCATTCAGGACTTCCGCAGGC
>CAYQVO010000022.1:35778-54681 GCA_964421085.1 uncultured Bdellovibrionales bacterium
TCGCGTCCTTCCGGTCGATCTTGTTGATAACCACTATTATCCTGAGCTTTGCCTGAAGAGCTTTGCTGAGAACGAATCTCGTCTGCGGCAGGGGGCCTTCCGACGAATCCACGAGCAGAACAGCTCCCTGGGCCATCATGAGCGCGCGTTCAACTTCGCCTCCGAAATCGGCGTGACCAGGCGTATCGATAATATTGATCTTTGTATCCCGCCATTTTATCGAGCAGTTCTTCGCGGAAATGGTGATGCCTCTTTCACGCTCGAGATCCATGTTGTCCATGATGCGCTCGCCGACGTCCTGATTCGCCCTGAAAAGCCCGCTCTGGCGGAACATGTGGTCTACGAGCGTCGTCTTTCCGTGATCGACATGAGCGATGATTGCAATATTGCGAAGATGGCTGCTTAAGGCCTTTTGTTTGGTCATTGTTTTCCGGGGGAAAAGAATGCGGGGGGGCTAATATACAGGGTTTCCCGGGCCGCAGTCAAATGGGAGGCGCATGAAAAAGAGGTCCTTCGAATCTCACAGGAAGATTATCATCGTGAGCCCCGAAGGACCTCTCGAAAAATCAAGCAGCCAGCGTCGCTTCTATATCCTCCGCAGCCGCTCCTGTCTGTCTCAACCCGAACTGCTCGTTCAGGACCCTGCGGACAGACTCCGTCAGAAACGCCGGAAGGGTGGGGCCAAGCCTGATGTTCCTGATCCCCAGATGAAGCAGCGAAAGAAGCACGCACACCGCTTTCTGCTCGTACCAGGAAATCACAAGAGACAGCGGAAGATCATTTACTCCGCACCCGAGGGCGCCCGCCAGAGATCCCGCAATCTTTATCGCTGAATAGGCATCGTTGCACTGTCCAAGATCGAGAAGCCTGGGAATTCCGCCGATTGTCCCGAAATCTTCCTTGTTGAAGCGGTACTTGCCGCATCCCAGCGTAAGCACCACGCAGTCCTTCGGCACGTTGCAGGCGAAATCCGTGAAGTAGTTTCTTCCCGGTTTTGCCCCGTCACAGCCGCCGATCACGTAAAAGTGCCGGATCTGTTTCTGATTCACTGCTGCAATCACCGCATCCGCGACTCCAAGCACGCTTCCGTGACCAAAGCCCACGGTTATCTTCTTCTCAGGAGCGTCGCTGCTGAATCCTTCCTCGGCAAGCGCCGCTTCGATCACAGGATTGAAATCCCTGTTCTCAATGTGCCGGACACCCGGCCATGCGACCAGCCCGCAGGTAAAGATGCGGTGAATATAGCTGGACCTCGGGGCCTGAATGCAGTTTGTGGTCATGAGAATCGCGCCTGGAAATGCCGCGAACTCAGCGGCCTGATCCTGCCACGCGCCTCCATAGTTGCCCGCGAGGTGAGGATACTTCTTCAGATTCGGATACCCGTGCGCCGGGAGCATCTCTCCATGAGTATAGATGTTGATCCCCTTCCCTTCCGTCTGCTGGAGAAGCACCTCGAGGTCTTTCAGGTCGTGCCCGGAGACAAGTATCGCTTTTCCTTTCACCGGAGTGACCCGTACTTCCGCGGGTGTGGGAACGCCGAATGAGGCCGTATGAGCACCATCAAGCAGTTCAAGAACGCCGAGATTCACCTCTCCGCACCTCAGATTGAGGCCAAGAAGAGTCTGAATATCCCTGTCTCCGGCGCTCATATATTCAAAGGCCTCGTAAATAAAAGCTGCCGCCTCCGGTCTTCGATACCCGAGAATCTGCGCATGGTGGAGATATGCGGCCATTCCTTTGATGCCGTATGTAAGGAGTTCCTCGAGACCCGTGACGTCGGGTCCATCGGTCGAAACTCGTTCGAGGATCGAAACCGCAGAACCCTGCCTGATGAGTCCTTCCAGATCTTCCGCAGGAACCCAGGACTGAGTTCCTTTACTCTCCAGCGCCGCGTCGGATCCCGCCTTTTCGAGATATAGCGTTTCTGCGTCTTTTTTTACCTTATAGGCATGCTGAATCTGTGTTGCGAGTCTCGCCGGATCAAAGTTGACATTGGTAACTGTGGTGAACAGTGCGTCAATTACGAAATCATCTATGTCGCTGTTCTCGATTCCTGCCTTTCTCAGACGGCAGGCATACCTGCTGATTCCCTTTACGGCATGGAGCAGAAGATCCTGAAGAGCGGCTGTTTTCGGGTCTTTTCCGCAGATTCCAAGATAATCGCACCCCGTGCCGCGCGCGGTCTGCTCACACTGGTAACAAAACATTCCCATTTCGCAACCTCCTTCCACATCGGTTAAGTCTTAATTTTGTCACATTGTTGTGGCCTGGAAACAAGGCCAAATCCTTGATGCGGGTCAATTTTGGGAAAAAAAGGCCCGCTGATCAGTTCAAAAAACCGATCTTTCTGGAATCGCCTTTAAAGTGTAGAGAGAGAAGTATGATACGCCTGCCTGTCCGCACAAAAGTGCTCCTGATTTTCCTGCTTCTCCTTGCCGCGACCGGTTTTATCAGCCTGAGGATGTTTGCCGAAATGGAAGTGGTAACCCGGCTCGTCAAAAATGTTAATTCCGATTTTGTTGAGCAGGAAAGGGTTCTGGCAGGCGCGAGGCGGGCTCTCGAGGACTGGAACCGTGAGGTTGACAACTTCCTTCTTGCGTCGACAGAGGAACGCAGGTCGAAAGCCGATGAGGGAATTTCAGTTTCCTCCGGACGGTTCGAACAGTCTCTTTCGACACTGGAGTCGGGTGCATCTCTCTCGGAATCCGAAAAGAAATCTGTCCGGGGAATGACCCATGACTGGTCCCGGCTGCAGAGAGTCAAGGAAAGCATTTTTTCGGCCCTGAAAGCCGAAAATAGACCTCTTGCGCGCGAGCTCTACCTCGAATCTTTTCTTGCGCCGCTTGACGCTCTGGGCCAGGGCCTCGACAGATTTCATATGCAGGTGATGATGCGGCTTGAACAGACGATTCTCGACGCAGAGGAACGTCATCGCGACGAGGTGAGAAATATTGTTCTTGTGAGTTTCGGCAGCTTCGTTGTCCTCCTTTTTCTTTCGTGGTTGTTCACGGAAAAGTTCGTGTACCGCGTGAGGAAAATGGCTTCGTTCGCGGCCGGTGTCCAGGGGTGGCTGACGGGAGGAGAAAAGCGGGGAGAGCCGTTTCCTGCTGCAGATCTCGAAGTGAAATCGAAAGACGAGATGGGCGATCTGGCGGCGGCGTTGACCGGACTCACCACCAGTCTCAAAGGGAACATTGATGAGCGTGAACGTGTTCAGAGATCGCTCGAAGACAATGTCGACGCGCTGGAAACCATCAATAGAGGTCTCGAGCAGTCATACCAGGAGCTTTCGGGATTCGCTTCAGTCGCCGCGCACGACCTCAGAACTCCTCTTACTAATCTGTGCACAGCGGTTGATCTGCTCAAAGAGCGCCTTCGCGAACGGTTGGGAGCGGAAGAAAAGGACGTTTTTGAAATTCTGTCGAGAAACCTCAGGCGGATGAGCGGACAGGTCTCCACACTTTACAGAATGTCGAAGCTCGAAACCGGCACAATGCGTATCGTCCCGGTTGATCTCGACAGACTGGTGAGTGACTTGACCAGAGGCGCTTTGAAAGAGTCGCTTGTGGAACACGGCGCTGCTGTCGATATTGAATCTCCTCTCGGGGAAGTCAGAGGAGATGAAGGATTTCTCGGGACAGTCGTCCAGAATCTGGTTGAAAATGCGGTGAAGTACAGGAGTCCTGACCGGGATGTCAAAATAGCAATCGTGTCGAAAAGAAATTCCAGCGGCGCAGTGCGCGTCAAGGTCATGGATAACGGCAAAGGCATCAAGGAGGAAGATATCCCGAAGCTTTTCAAAATGTTCGCCCGGCTTCATGACAGCAGCCGCATCGAGGGACTTGGCGTAGGACTTGCGCACTGCAAACGCCTGATAGAACGTCTCGGCGGCACAATGGGAGTTGAATCCACTTACGGGCTCGGGTCGACCTTCTGGTTCACAGTCCCCGGCGTCAGCTGAATCTGTCCCGGAACTTCGCAATCTCATCCGCAATCTGTTTCGCCGTTTTTTTTACATCACGGGCGGTTGAGTTCTTCTCCATCACAAACTTCGCAGCCGCCACGTAGGGATTTCTCGTCACAGCAGCGCCGGGAATCCGGTCAGGTTCCTTGACTGTTCCAAACACGGCAAAAGCTTTGTGCGGTTCATCTCCCGCCAGATCGCAGATTCCGACCTGCACATTCATTTTCGTATCCCCGGACCCGAAGCCGGCACCTGCGCGTTTGATCCGGCTGCCTTCGTCTACTTCCGTGAATACTCCGCGGACAAGCCACCCGTCCCGCGGCAGGCGGTCATTCACGATCACATATCGCTTCGCTTCAATTCCTTTATCCTGCAGGGCTTCCACGATTCCCGAGGAAAGCGAATCGACAATCTCGCGCGACTTTGCACGGGGATCATTGTCTGCAAGCGGATGGGGAAGCCGTTCTCCAATCCGCCCAATCCTCTCCCCGAGTCCCCCGGGCAGAACTCCCCGCACTCCTTTCTCACGCTCGAGGTCCCCGGTAAACAGCCGAAAGTCCGTAACGTAAACAATCCGGGGGGCATGAACGTTCTTTTCGGGAAGGACCTGGCTGTCTTTTACGTCGACTCCTCCCACGACCTTTTTTCCGAATCCGTCCGAGCAGCCGCTGAATGTAATGAGAAGTACCGCCACTATTCCGAGCAGATACACTGTTCCTCTTCCTCCATCAGTCCGCAAAACCCTCGAGCTTCATCAGGTCCGCAAACGGCGCAAGGATATTCACTATTGCGCTCACAAGTGCAAGCCGATTAGCGCGAAGTTTTTCATCCTCCGCCATCACAAGAACCTTGTCGAAATATCGGGTAATGGCGGGAGTAAGCTTTCTTACTTTGGCAAAAGCGGCAGGAAAGTCCTCATCCGCTTTTCCCGCCTGCATAACACCGGAGTATTCAGCCTGGAGAGACTTCTCTTCGCTCTCCTGAAAAAGCGCCGCTTCAATCGATGCTGCCGGCTTTATTCCCTGTTTCGCCGCATGCGCAATTATCCGTGCGGATCGAAGATATGCCTGCACTGCAAGCCTCGTTTTCTGAGCGTTCACTGAATCGGAGAGAATATCGCCAAGCTGCTTCACTGTCTCGACCGCACGCGCCGGTCTGTCAACCGCGCGCTCAAGAACGGCAGCGACGACATCATGCCTGTACCCCTGCTCTCTCAGCATCACTTCGAGACGCTTCTCGATGAAATCAAGGAGACGCGACACAGTATCCGCAGGCGCGTCGGGAAATGGAGCGAGCGCCTGAACGAAAGCTTCCGTCATGGAAACATCTATCCCCCGGCCGATAAGGGATGACAGAAGGTTCAGACCCTCCCGGCGAAGCGCATAAGGATCAGCGCTTCCTGTGGGCTCGACCCCGATCGAAAAAAGCGCGGCAAGTGTATCAAGCCTGTCCGCGACGCCGAGAAGAAGCCCTTCCGCACCCTCTGCATGCTTTCCTCCGGGTGCTGCCGGAAGGTACTGCTCCTCAATGGCGTCGGCCACTTCCTTTTCCTCTCCGGACTCGAGAGCATAAATGGCGCCCATCCGGCCGGCGAGACTTGTCATCTCGGTCACCATCTGAGTGCCAAGGTCGTTTTTCGAAAGCGCAGCTGCCCGGAGAACCGATTCGCGGTCGACTGAATGAGGCCATTTTTCGAGAAGGCGGCCGACAAGCGATACAAGCCGCACCGACTTGTCGTACATCGAGCCAATCTTCGCGTGAAAGAGGAGGCGCTTGATCGTCTCCCTGAATTCTTCGAACGGTCTTCGCTTGTCACGGTTGTAAAAGAATTCGGCATCACTGAAACGGGCAGTCGCCACTCTCTCATAGCCCTGGCGGACAAGGCCGGGATTTCCGGGCATTCCGTTTGCGACGCCGACAAAGCGCGGCCTTGGATTTCCCTCTGTATCTTTGAGCGCGAAGCAGCGGATATGCTTTTCGAGAACGGCCACCCGCACAGGGTCGGGAAGGGGCAGGAACCTCTCGTCAAAAGAGCACTCGAATGCGACAGGACACTCGACAAGCTGCGTAACTTCATCGAGGATCTTTTCGTTGATTGTCAGTTGGTCGCCGTTTATGGCCGCGATTTTCCGTATCCCCTCTTCAATCGCCGCCCTTCTTTTCTCAGGATCTATCTCAACGCCGTGTTCTGAAAGAATTCCCCGATATTCCGCGGCATCGGATATCTCCAGGGTCACGGACTTCTCCCACCGGCCCGCCCTGATGGTCCTTCCGGAAACAACTCCGGCAAACGAAAACGGCACTGCTTCCTTTCCGAAAAGCGCCATAAGCCACCGCAGCGGACGATTGAGGGAGGATTTGGCCTGAGCTCCATAAATCGCTGAATCGAGCCACCGCATCGAACTGCCGCATTTCAGCCCCGACAGAAGCTCCACACACACCCCGGCAAGCACTTCTCCTGCTGATAGACCCGGGACATCGACCACAGCACATGCGCACTCACCGCCGCGGGCGTCGACTCTAAACTCGACCTGCGACGCATCAAGCCCGAATTTTCTGCAGAAACCTGCAAGAGCTGCAGGATTTTTCGAGCAGACATCGCGCGGCGGTCCCCATATCTCCTTTTTCACGGCATCCTGCTTCGGCTGCACGCTCTCTACCGTCACCGAGAGGCGCCTCGGAGTCCCCCCAACGCTGATTTCTCCAAAACTCAGCCTCTCCTTTTCAAGGAGCCCCGGAAGACTCGAGCTGATCTGCTCAATCAGAACCGGGACCTCACCAGAGGCAAGTTCTTCGAATCCGATTTCAAAAGCAAAGGTTTCTTTCTTTGCGCTCGTAGTGGGAACAACCTTTGCCTCTTCAATAACAGGAACATCCTTCGGCCTCAGAGGAAAACCCTGTTCCTCGCGCTGCTTGAGGAAAGCTTCCGCAACCTTTCTCGACAGGTCCCGCATCACGCCGAAATACTTGACGCGCTCGCTCAGACCCACAACCCCCCTGGCGTCGAGAATGTTGAATGTGTGCGAGCAGCGAAGCACAAGATCATGGGCGGGAATGACGAGACCCTTTGAAAGGCAGCTTTCGGCTTCTGCCCGGAAGATCTCGATCAGTTCTTCCATCCGCTTTACGTCGGCGGAATTGAAATCGTATTCACAGAATTCAATCTCCTGCGTTTTCAGAAGCTGCCCGTACGTCAGCTTCTCGTTCCAGCTGATGTCCCAGATTGTGTTTGCTTCCTGGAGGTACATTGCGATCCGTTCGAGGCCATATGTCAATTCGCATGCAGGAGGATCGAGTTTCTGCCCCGCCGACTGCTGGAAGTAGGTGTACTGTGTAATCTCCATTCCATCGAGCCACACCTCCCATCCGAGTCCCCAGGCGCCGAGAGCCGGGGATTCCCAGTTGTCTTCGACGAAACGCACGTCGTGATCGGTCAGTTTCAGGCCGATAGCTTCGAGGCTTCCAAGATAAAGATCCTGAACATTTTCCGGCGAAGGCTTCAAAATCACCTGATACTGATGGTGCATCTGAACCCGGTTTGGATTGTCGCCGAAGCGGCCGTCGTCGGGGCGAAATGACGGCTCAACATAACCGACAGCCCAGGGTTCGGGACCGAGCACACGGAGAACTGTGGCAGGATTTCCTGTTCCTGCTCCCACCATCTCATGATAAGGGTTCCATATAAGGCAGCCGTGACTCCGCCAGTAATTATGTAGACCAAGTATGATGTCTTCGAAGGTTGGTTTCCGCATTGGGGGATTGTAGCGGGAAACCAGGGTCAGGGGAATACTCGGCCGCGAAGTGCGGCCGAAAAAAGGATTCCACTCCTACGCAATATACGCGAAGTTGGCGTCTGCTGTGAGCATCTGTCTTCCCTGGCTGTCTACTGCCGTGCTGGTTGCGGAAATAAAGCTTCCGCCTTCGACAGCCTCACAGGTCGAAGTGTTTGCCAGGTTCAACTGGGAAATGCCGTACTCCGCAAGCCCCCTCACATTAAGTGAGCCGTCCGCCGAACGGGTCATAACGCTGAGTTTTGAAAAGACCGAATCGCTGCTGTTGATGACCCCGTCTCCATTATCATCGAACTTCCCAAGTTCAAGGAAACCGTCGGCGCTCCCGTGCTGATCTCCGAATAGCTCGAGTCCGCTGGTTATTCTGCCGTCGCCGTCGCGGTCGAGCGCGAGCACTCCATCTCCCTCAGAGACAAAAGCGGTCTGCTCAGCGCGCCCGTCTCCTGTAATATCGAACCGCACTCCGTCTTCCGCAGTAGTCATGGATATTCTTCCATCGCGGTTGAGATCAAGCACCACGGGGTCGGCGGTATTAACCTGCTGACCGTCTCCCTGACCGTTCTGGATCATTATTTCGGTAATCTCGATATCGACTGAAATCGATGTAATCCTCATCGAACCCGCTCCCGCCTTTTTCTGGAGCATCCCGGACGCATAAGCGAGTATGTCGTCGGAAGTCATCGAAGCAACATCCCCTGCCACCTGCCCTGATGCGTCGGGATTTTCTGAAGCCTGAGCGGCCTGCGACCCTCCAAAGACAACCGCATCCTGCGATGGCGCAAGCAGTTCCGCGGCTTCCGCCATTCGATCTTCGAATGTCATCTCTGAAGCCTGCCTGCCTCCGCCTTTTCCTTTTGTGCGGGCGGCAGCCGGTTCGCTTAAAAGAATTTCAACAAGACTTTTATTGTTTGAAAGACGTGCGGGGCCTGCATTTCCGGCGTTATCCATAACTAATACAACCTCCTTGGAAAACGTACGCAACCTCTACTTCTGTGGACAAAATATCGACGAAAAAAGAGGCCACTTTAAAAAAACTTTCGGCACCATCGGGAAATACTGATATTTCGTAATCCGGCATCCGTATTCATCGTACCGGCTTCCGGACCTGCAGGTTCCTCCGGATTGCCCTTCACTCGATCTTCGCGTTAATCTCCTGATAAATGGACACCGGCTATCTCTTTGACTATTACCCTCTGTGGGTCTGGGGGAGACTGGCTCTTCAGGGCGCCAGTCCATACGATCAGCCGGCGGTGCGCGAAGGGCTTTCTTCACTCGGCATTGTGTTCAACGATCCCCTGAGCGGCCATCCGCCCTGGACCATGTGGATGTACGCGTTATATGCACTCTTCCCCTTCAGCATTGCCCGGGCCCTGTGGGGCATCACAGTGGCGTCCGGCGTCGTCTGTTTCTGCTGGTGGGCCTGCTCAACTCATCTTCAGAGTCGGACCGGGCCTGCAGTGCGTCTTATCCTGATTCTTTCCTTTTCGCCTGTTCTCAACAATATACGGTGGGGGCAGGCAAACTTCCTTCTCTGCCTCGGGCTTATGGGGTTTGTGCATTACACCATGAGCGGCGACAGGAAAGCAGCCGGACTCTCGCTTTCTTTTCTGCTCTTCAAACCCCACCTCTTTCTTCCTCTGTTCGGATTTATTGCGGCAGCCTCACTTCGCGAAAAAGACTGCCGCGTCGCGCTCTGGTGCATTGCAGGGTTACTGCTTCAATGCCTTATGACGCTTGCTCTAAGTCCCGCTGCATTCATCAATTATCCCGCGGAATACACCAGAACAATTGAAGCAACCCGGAACTTTTCCATGCCATCCATCCCGATTATTCTATCCGCCTGGTCCGGTCTGCCTGCAATTCGAGGTATCATACCGGCGGCCGGACTGATCGCGGGGATATGGATGGGACTGAAGCGTGAAGGAGATCTTCTCCGCGACATTCCTTTGCTGCTTGCAATTTCGCTGACTGTGGCGCCTTACTCCTGGAGCCATGTTTATCTTCCGCTTTTGATTCCGTATCTCCTGGCAGGGGAGAGAATAATGCGAAGCTCCCGGCCTTTATTCTATGCAGTGATAACAGTTTTTGCCGCGCTTCAATACCGGATAAGCATCGATACTTACATGTCGCTCGATAAGCTGATGGTGGTTATTCCTGTGACACTGCTGATGTTTCAACTTTTTGCACACAGATCCCGGCGGACGCCATGATGAATGCCTTCAGCCTGAAGGCGGCAGGCATGCCCCGGCCCCTCTGCGATTCCCCTTCCCGACTTTGCCATCCGTTCAGTGAACTCCCGGATTGCTTTCGACGCCTCGCAGTCGACAGAGGCTTTCTTCGGGTAAAGAGCATACTCCCGCTTGTATTTCGCAGGAGTAAGATTCGGCATGAACACGTTTGCTCCGGCATCAAGCACTCGCTCGCGCGCGCCGGGATAAAGCACGTCAAACGCCGTAGTCGCGGGAATATGCGCATGAGGATTAAGAATCCTCAGAATGGCCATCGTGCGGAAATACACGTCATAATCTTCCTGAACCCGCTCTCCGCCCATAGGGGTGGAGGGATTCGGAATGAAAGGGCCGGCACCAATCATGTCGAGTTCAAGCGATGTCGCAAAGAGAATATCACCCGCAATTGTCTCAATTCCTGCAGGCAGTCCAATCATGAACCCGCTTCCGACCTGAATTCCCGCGCTCCTTATCGCTTCGAGACACCCTGTTCGCCTGTCAAAGTCGCCGTCAGGGTGCATTTCTCTGAATAGATCCCGGTTCGACGTTTCGAAACGCAGCAGATACCGATCACATCCCGACTCTCTGAACGCCCTGTACTCCGCATGCGGGCGCTCCCCTATCGAGAGTGTTACAGCAAGCCCTGTCTTCTCTTTGATTGCGCTTATCAGCGAACACATCCGTTCTTTCGTGAACCACGGATCCTCGCCGGACTGAAGAACCACAGTACCGCAGCCGCATTCCTCAGCCTGCTCTGCTGCGCCGATAATCTCCTCAAAAGGCATTCTGTAACGGTTGATCTTCGCGTTACCCCGCCTCAATCCGCAGTACCGGCAGTTCCTCACGCAGTTGCCGGAAATTTCAATAAGGCCTCTGAGATGGATCTCGTCGCCCACAACTTTCCGGCGGACCTCATCTGCCTCCCTGTAAAGCGACTCGTCTCCGGACCGCAGCAGCCGGAGTATCTCCTGAAGTCTCTCAGGCATGTGCGCACCGGTCAGCAGTAAACATCTCTCTTTCCCTGCCGCACCTGTTCGAGCATTTTTTCCGCTCTTGAGGCCGCGCCATTCCCCATTCCGCCGAGGATCTTCTTCACAACCTTCTCTCCAGCCGCTTTCGTCTCCTCAGGCGCGTAATCGATGAGGTATTCCATGAATGTGCAGAGCGCATTCGGGTCGCAGTGATTTTTTATCGCTCCTGGCTTTGCCAGATCCATGAAGTCTCCCCCCGTCCTCCCGAGCCGGTAACAGGCGGTGCAGAAGGAAGGAACATAACCCAATTCGGAAATATCCCGTATGACCTCGTCGAGCGGCCGGTGATCTCCAAGCGAAAACTGAGAAGCCTCGCCTTCCGTCGTTTCTGCATACCCGCCCGGATTAGTCCTGCTTCCCGCCGATATCTGGGACACGCCGAGCCCGAACGTCTCTCTCCTCATCGCGGGGGTTTCCCTTGTAGACATGATGATTCCGGTATACGGTACCGCCAGCCTGAGGATTGCGACCAGCTTTTTGAAATCCTGGTCGGAGACCGGACAGGGGGCATGAGACGCCAGGTCGGAACCTGCTGCAGGTTCCAGGCGCGGAACGCTTATGGTGTGCGGACCACAGCCATGACGTTCCTCGAGTCCCCTTATATGCTGCATCATTGCATGAACTTCGAACCGCCAGTCACAAAGACCAAAAAGAATTCCGATACCAACGTCGTTAATCCCGGCCTCAAAGGCCCTGTCCATGGCGGACACACGCCAGTCATAGTCTTTCTTTCTGCCGGCAAGATGAACTTTCGCATATGTTTCGCGGTGGTATGTCTCCTGAAAAAGCTGAAATGTCCCGATGTGATGCGATTTTAAAAGCCTGAACTCGTCAACCGAGAGCGGGGCTATGTTTACGTTCACACGGCGAATCTCGCCGTTTCCTTCCTTTACTGAATAGACTGTGTCAATGGCGTTGAGAATATAATCAAAGCCTTCTTCCGGATATGACTCGCCGGCCACAAGCAGCACACGCTTGTGGCCCTGACGCACCAGTTCAAGTGTTTCAGCTGCGATCTCCCGCTGATCGAGGACCCTCCTCGTGAGATGTTTGTTGCGGACTCTGAATGCGCAGTAAAGACACTCGTTGGCGCACAAGTTCGAGACATAGAGAGGAGCGAACAACACCAGACGTTTCCCGTATATATGCTCCTTGACGTCGCGCGCCGCCCTGAACATCTCTTCGAGAAGTTCCGGGTCAGTCACGCCGGAAAGGACCGAAATGTCCTCAAAACCCAGCCCTTTTTCTTCGCGGGCTTTTGCTATCACCTCCAGCACCTCCGGCCGCTCCGCCGGTTTCCGCTCCAGCCTTTCAGCTATTTTATGTTCATCAATCATTGCAGCCTCATTATCACGGTAAATGTCGTGCCGACATCCGGCTCGCTCGCGACTTCCACATGCCCGTTATTCAGCTCGGCAAGCCGCTTGACAATCGAAAGTCCCAGTCCGCTTCCAAGCACGTTAACCGTCTTTTCGTTCTTTATCCTTACAAACTCGTCGAAGAGCTTCTCTCTTTCCTTGTCCGTCATTCCAATTCCGGTGTCGGCGACTGCTATCCTTGTCTCTCCATCTCCTTCAGTCAGCCTGACATCCACCGTCCCGTTTTCCCTGTTGTATTTCACGGCATTGGAGATAAGGTTGTTCAAAATCATGTCGAGTTCAGCGCGATCGCCCTTCATGTGAAGCGAAGGAGCACACTCCAGCGTCACAGTTATGCCCCTTGCCCGGGCCTGGTTTTCAATCAATTCGATTGCGCGTTCAGCAGCCTCGCGGACATCGAGATCGACAAGCTCTCTCACGCGCTGGCCCGATTCAATACGCGTCATATCGAGCAGATCAGTGACGAGCTTCTGCATCTGTTCCAGTCTGAGCTGGCTCCGCTCGATTACGTTCGCATAGGATTCAAGCTCGCCGCCCAGCGTCTTTTTCCGCATCAGCGAAAGGTAGCTTGCGACTGCGCCGATCGGCGCTTTGAGTTCATGCCCGAGCACCCGGATAAACTCGAATCGAATTCTTTTTTTCTCTTCCGCAAGCCGCTTTGCGCTCCGGGCAAGGAGAATTCTCCCTGCGGCTTTCTGCACGACATACTTAAGCTCCGCAGGCGCAAACGGCTTTGGAAGAAAATCATATGCGCCTTTCTTTGTGGCCCTAACTGCCGTTTCAATTGAGGCATAGGCTGTGATCATTATGGCAAGCATGTCAGGGGCCTTCGGCATGACATGTTCGAGGACTTCAAGCCCGTTCATCCCGGGAAGCTTGTGATCGACCAGCATCAGATCCGGATAACCCTTTTCGCACAGGGCAAGGCCGTCCTCGCCGCTTCCTGCCTGCTGCAGCGAAAAAGCCACTTCCCCCTCCACTTCGGGAGAATAAAAGGTGTACATCGAAAGCACCCGGTCAATCGCCGTCCGCATGTGCTCTTCGTCGTCTATGACCAGCACCCTGATTTCTTCCATTACGGCTGCCCCTCGTCCTCCTCGATCATCCCCAGAAGCTTGTACACTTCGTCAAGAAGCTGCTCGAACCGGAGAGGCTTGGCAAGAAGCTTGTCCGCCTTGATCCATCTCCTCTCTTCGTTCGTCACCGCGTCGAACTCCATTCCCGTCTCCGACGCCATCGCCGTGGCAATGATGACAGGAACATCCGGATACATCTGTTTAATCCTGTAGCACACGGTGAACCCGGTATCCTCGTGATCTGTCATGAGATCGACAATGACAAGGTCGGGCTTTGCCTCGGCCAGCCTGTCCTCGAGTTTCTGCCGGATTTCAGTCTCGAACACTTCGAACCCCGCGGCTTCGAGCTGAATTTTGTTCTGATACAGAAAATCCGTGTCGTCATCGTAAAGATATATCTTCTTTTTTTTCTCTTCGTTCACTTATAGCTCCTCAGTTTCGCCCCTCGGTAATTTCAGGATGAATGTAGTCCCTGTAGGACCTGCCTCAGGGTCGGCGTTCGAGTCGAGGCATATCTCCCCGTTGTGCATTTTCATAATACCGTAACTCACTGCCAGTCCAAGTCCCACTCCTTTACCCAGCGGCTTCGTTGTAAAGAAAGGTTCAAAAATCTTTTTGCGGTTCTCCTGAGGGATCCCGCTGCCGGTGTCCCTTATTTCTATATATACAGACTCCTCTTCATCCCAGGTGGAAAGAGTAAGAGCGCCTCCGCGCGGCATCGCCTGGTATGCGTTGCTTATCAGGTTCGTAAGAACCTGCGTGATCTGATCGGCGTCAATCGCCGCGTTCGGATCCTTCATTCTGTTCGAAACAGTCACGGTTATACCGGGATGGTCCGGCACAAGCTTTGCCGCGGCTGCCGCAAGTTCAGGCACATCTGAGTTCTGCCGAAGCACCCTGTTCTGGCGCGCGAAGTTAAGCAGACCCGCGACAATTTTTTTGCACCTGTCCGCTTCCTTGACGATAGTCGCAAGATCCTCCCTCATCGGAGTTCCTTCGGGGCATTCATCGAGAAGAATATGGGCGTACATCAGGACAACCGCGAGCGGGTTATTGACTTCGTGCGCGACCCCGGCGGCGAGCTGGCCCATGCTCGCAAGCTTCTCAGACTGCATCAGCGCCTCCTGGGCCGATGCCAGCCGCTGGTTGGATATTCCAAGCTCTCCGATGGCGTTCCGGAGCCTGTCTATCATGTATGGCAGGCACATTTCGCTTTCAGCAAGGCCCTTGTAAATCGCAATCGCATGTTCCATGCAGGTGTCGTACCCGCATGCTCCGCAGTTCAACTCGTCCTGCGGGCCGGCCTTCCCCATTCTCTCGAGAATCTCCTCGAGTTCGTCGCGCCCGGGCGTCCGGATACGCTGATCGTAAACCGAAAAGTTCCGGCGAAGATCGATTTCGTCATAACGGGCCCGTTCTTTTTCCCGTATCCATTCGTCCAGGACCGCAACCCGTCTTCTGGTATAACGGCTGACGATCGACCGCCGCCTGAAAAGAGGGTCCTTTGTCGTCATGCCGGGCCCCATAATGCATCCCTGGCAGCACAGCACCTCGAGAAGTTTGGCGTCGAGATTTCCTTCGGCAAACTCCCGTATCGCTTCCATGAAATTATTGCGGCCCTCAGTCGAAACTACTTCGGCGGCAACGAGGTCTTCCTCGATTCCCGCGGTCTGAAGCATTCCGTGCGTGATTGGAAAAAGACTCCCGAGTCCGGCTACCGGAGGATCGAACTGTGACGGCTCGACGCTCCCCGGAGTTATGCCCCTCTCTCTGAGCGCAGTTCGAAGCTCCGTAAACGTGAGCGCGACATCGATCTCCCCGGGAAGATGCCTGCTTGCAGCCTCCACTTTTTTCGCAATACACGGCCCGGCGAAGACTATCTTGAGATCCGGCCCGTGAATTTTGTGAAGAATCCGGCTCATTGCAATCATCGGAGAGACTATCGGCGCAAGAGATTCCACACAGTCGGGGTAGTAGCGTTCGACGTAGCCGATTATCGCCGGGCAGCATGTGCTGATGAAACGGGTTTTGCTCGGCTTCCTGAAGAGCTGTGAATATGCCCTCGCAACGACTTCTGCTCCAAAAGCGACCTCGGTGACGAGATCGAACCCGAGCCTGCGGAGCATTCCGACCAGGACTTCGGCCGGATATTCGACGAACTCAGCCGGAAAACTCGGGGCGATGCACATAGCCGTTCTCCGGCCCGATGCTAACAGAGCGTCAAGCTGCGGAAGACTGCTGACCCACCGCTTGGCTCCCTGGCTGCACACTTTAACGCAGTTTCCGCACGCTATGCACCGTTCTGGAATTACGGCAGCCTGACCTTCAGAGATCCTGATCGCCTTCGCCGGGCATTCACGAACGCACGTGTAACACATCCGGCAGAGAGACTCTAATGTGTTGATGAATGCTCTGGGCGGCTGTATTTCCACTCGATTCTCCTAAAAGGCGGCATCGCGAACATGATAGTGCGTGTGCAGGAGGTGATGGCTCTTCTCGCTCAAAGGCCTGCCGAGAAATTCTTCGTAAAGCTTCTGAACCGATTCGTTCCGGTGACTGACACGGATTCCCGATTCTCTGTCGATTTTGTAAAGCGCCTGCATACGGGACTTGATCTGAACGAGGTCCGTTTTCCACGGCTGGCCGCCGCCTGAAATGCACCCCCCGGGACAGGTCATTACTTCGATGAAGTGAAGATCGTCCCGGCCGTTTTTTATCTGTTCGAGAAGCTTTCTCGCGTTTCCGACTCCGTTAGCCACTGCCACCCCCACGGTAAGACCATCGACTTCGACTTTGGCTTCCTTGATGCCCTCGAGTCCTCTCACCGGGTTCACGGTGAGATCTCCAAGCTCTTTGCCCGTGATAAGATAGTGCGCCGTGCGGAGAGCTGCTTCCATGACACCGCCTGTAGCGCCGAAAAGCTTGCCCGCGGAAGACCGCTCCCCGAAAGGATTATCCGCGGCATCAGGTTCCAGCGCCGTGAGATCGATCCCGCGCATGCGAATAAGGCGCGCAAGCTCACGGGTTGTAAGCACTGCGTCCACGTCCGGCAGCCCGCCTCTTCCCATCTCAGGCCTCCCCGCCTCGAACTTCTTTGCGATGCACGGCATTATGCTGACAGAGAAGACATTTCTCGGATCAATTCCCTCTTTTTCAGCGAAATAAGTCTTGATCACGGCCCCAAGCATCTGCTGAGGACTCTTGCATGTCGAAAGATTCCCGATGAAATCCGGATAGAACTGCTCCACGAATTTAATCCATCCAGGAGAGCAGCTCGTCATCATCGGAAGCGTCCCGCCGTTCTTAATCCGGTCGACAAGCTCGGACGCTTCTTCCATGATTGTAAGGTCCGCCGAAAAGCCCGTATCAAAGACTTTACTGAATCCGAGACGTTTCAGAGCCGCTGTCATGACTCCCGCGGAATCCGTTCCCGCTTTCACGCCGAACTCCTCTCCAAGCGTGACAGAGACCGCGGGCGCATGCTGAACCACCACATACTTCATCGGATCGTTCAGGGCATCAGTCACTTCCTTCAGGTAGCTCTGTTCACGCAGGGCTCCTGTCGGACAGACATTGACGCACTGTCCGCAGAAAATGCAGCTCGAAATGTTGATGCCGGCGTCGAATGCCGTTCCGACTATCGCCCTGCTTCCCCGGTGGAGAAAATCGATGCAGCCCACCGTCTGAATCTCTTCGCACACCCGTACGCACTTTCCACAAAGGATGCATTTCTCGGGGTCGCGCACGATTGAAGGACTCGAGACGTCGAGATTATGCCTGCTTCTCGATCCGTGAAATCTCCTCTCTCTGACTCCAAGCTCCTCGGCAAGATGCTGAAGATGGCAGTTCCCGTTCCGGACACAGTAAAGACAGTCATCCGGATGGTTGGCGAGCAGAAGCTCCACAATGGTCTTCCTGGCCCTGATTGCTCTTGGTGAATGGGTCTTCACTTTCATGCCGGGAACGACAGGATAGGCGCAGCTTGGAACAAGACCGCGCTGGCCTTCCACCTCGACTACGCACATTCTGCACGCGCCGGTAGGTATGAGTCCCTTGAGATGACACAGTGTCGGCACGCTCTCCCCGGCGCGCTGCAGAGCAGACAGAAGAGTCTCTCCTTCTTCAGCTTCCACTACGCGATCATTAACTTCAATTTTCATCGTCTTCTCTTCCTCTAATGTCTCACTATGGCTTTAAAGCGGCAGGACTCCATGCACACCCCGCAGCTTATGCACTTCTCATCGATGATGTAATGCGGACTCTTTGCAGCGCCCATGATCGCGTTCGACGGGCACTTCCGTCGGCACAATCCGCAGCCTGTGCAGATATCTTCGATAATCGAATAACGAAGGAGTTCAGTGCAGACTCCGGCAGGACATTTCCGCTCGAACACATGAGCTTCGTACTCATCCCTGAAGAAGCGAAGAGTGCTCAGGACGGGATTGGGAGCTGTCTGGCCGAGACCGCACAGACTTGTATCGCGTATGGCTTCCGCGAGCCGGTTGAGATACATGACACCGTGGAACCGTTCGAGAGCCGCGTGCTCTTCTTTCCTTCCCCGGCCCGCTGTGATTCTTTCGAGAGTGTCGAGCATTCTGCGGGTTCCTTCACGGCACGGAATGCACTTGCCGCAGCTTTCTCGCTGAATGAAATCCATGAAGAACTTCGCCACATCGACCATGCACGTGTCTTCATCCATGACCACAAGGCCCCCGGAGCCCATCATGGCGCCCACTGTTTTCAGCGATTCGTAGTCTACATCGATATCAAGGTGCTCCTCAGGAATACAGCCGCCGGAAGGACCGCCGATTTGAACCGCTTTGTACTTTTTGCCGTCTGGAATCCCGCCTCCGATATCGAACACGACCTGACGGAGTGTCGTTCCCATTGCGACTTCGACAAGTCCGGTTCTCTCCACTTTTCCGGACAGAGCAAAAACCTTCGTCCCTTTGCTGCTTTTCGTCCCGACGGCTGCGAAAGCTTCGGCTCCGTTGAGCACGATTCCGGGAACGTTCGCAAGGCTTTCGACATTATTGATTACAGTGGGTTTCCCGTGAACTCCGCTTATTGCGGGGAATGGAGGCCGCGGCCTGGGCATCCCGCGCCTGCCTTCAATGCTGTTGATGAGAGCTGTCTCTTCACCGCAGACGAAGGCGCCGGCGCCCTTCTTGATTGCAATCTCGACACTGACCCCGCTGTCGAGGATGTTCTGCCCGAGGAGCCTGCAGGCCCTGGCCTGCTCGATTGCCTCCTTGAGCCTTTCAATTGCCAGGGGATACTCCGCTCTGATGTAAACATACGCTTTTGAAGCCCCTATCGCATACGCAGCGAGAACCATACCTTCCAGAAGACGATGCGGATTGCCTTCGATAACGGCACGGTCCATAAAGGCGCCGGGGTCGCCCTCGTCAGCGTGGCAGATCAGATATTTCTG
>CAYQVO010000022.1:54767-55422 GCA_964421085.1 uncultured Bdellovibrionales bacterium
CCGGCGTGCGGCTCTTCAAAGCCGCGGCAAGGGCTCTGCATCCGCCGTGTGCAAGGTACTCATCTATCGAAGACGGATTGATTACACCGCAGTTTGCAAGCACCCACCTTGTCTGCATCTTGAAAAATGGAGTGTCCTGAATCTTTGCCACGTTGTTCCAGGGACTCACCCCTTCGGGCAGACTGCCGTTCACGAACTGTCCAAAAATCAGATCGGATGGCGGGGTCTGCGAGAGAACTCCGTCCAGAAGCGGCGCCACACCACCCGGCGTCACCGAATGGAATGAAATGCGCGGCCTTCCGGGAATCTGGACATCGACAAGAGGTTCGAGAGAACAAAGCCCGATACACCCGACTTCGACGACATCGGCGTCGATCCGAGCACGTCCACGCTCGGACCCTGGCTAGAGTGCGACACTCAACGCGAGTGCATCAAGGACAATCCCCAGGCCAACGAGTTGGTCAAGGGCTACTATCGTCCGCCCTTTGAGGTGCCCGAGATCATGGCCTGATCATGCACACTGTAGGGTGGGACCAGACCGCGCAGCGGGCGCCGGCCCACCGCATTGTGGATAGTAGATGGTGGATAGTCGATCGTGGATAGCTCTCTTCTTCCGCCTTCCGCCTTCCGCCTTCAAAACGGTGGGCCGGCGCCC
>CAYQVO010000023.1:0-1858 GCA_964421085.1 uncultured Bdellovibrionales bacterium
ACCGCTTTGAGCGGTTCATAATTTAAAGCCTCCGGCTTTGCCGGAGGATATTTACGTTCCGTGTTCGAGAACACCTGGTTCAAACATTCGGCGGGCCAGAGTATCGACGATTGTCTCCTTGAGAGCGTTGAAGCAGTCGAAAGCTTCCCGATGGAAGACGAACCAGAGGTTCGGATCTTTCGCGAAAGCTCTCAGTTCAGCTCTCTCTCGCAGTTCTTCGAACCGGAGGAGGTGTTCTGCCCACGCCTCGTTTATTATCTTAAGGGCCTCGTGCTGTTCCACTAGCCGGGGGGATTTCCCCGAGTCTATGATCTCCTGCTCTCTCTCTGAATATGCAGCATCGACTGCCTGATGAAGTGCGGGCGCCCACTCTTCGGATCCCATCGCATTCAAATCAGCAAGAGACACGTGCCTGGATATGTCGAAGATACTCCCAAGCTTTTTGTACAATCTTTCAAGGTAGGTATGTTCGACTATCCAACAAGCGTCATGATCGTTTCTTTGCCCTTCAGGAGTCATCTCCGATTCCGCCATTAGCGACTCAATTCTCTGATGCAGATATTCTATCCTTTCGGGGTCCGGAGCATTCCCCTCGTAAGCCTGGTCAATTGCCTCGTGCAACTTCCGCGAAAGATCATGTCTGTCAAGATCCCAGTCTTCGTCCGACAGATAATCCGAAACAGGAAAGAAGGAGTCGAATTCATCGCGAAGAACATGCAGGGCACTTGCGTTCTCCGGATCGGTCTCGGCTGGAAACTCTACCAGTGATGTGTGTGAAGAATCGAGCATCGTATCAATTGTGGAATGCAGATATCCTGTTATTGTCGGCCGGAGATCTTGCCCTTTAAGAATGGCTCTCCGATCCCCGTATATGAATCTACGATGTATATTGAGCACATCGTCAAATTTCAAGGAAATCTTGCGGCGCTCGAAGGTTTTTCCCTGTATTATCTTCTGCAGATTTTCAACGCTGCGGCTGAGCAATGGATCGACCATTGAATCACAGTCATCCAGTATATTGTTGGCTGTGCCGCTCAGCCTGTCCACCAGAGAAGCTATGGGACCGCTGCGTTTCAGTCGTTCTGTCCCATTGAGAAGCTCAATGAAGGGCTGCAAGAGTTCATCCTCTAACGACACGTAGAACCTGCTTTCACCAGGATCTCCCTGACGCCCGGATCGTCCCTTCAACTGATTGTCCATTCTTCGGCAGGTTTGACGTTCAGTGCCGAGTACATATAGACCGCCGGACCTTCGCGCCAGCTCTGCATCCTCGACCGTGCACTCGTATCCTCCAAGCATTATGTCGACTCCCCGTCCTGCCATATTTGTCGCAACTGTACCGGCATATGGCTTTCCCGCGCATTTGATTATCTCGCCTGCTCTTCTGTACTGCCTGGCATTCAGAACGGGTGCTTCGATCCCGTTTCTGACTGCTGATTCGAGATGAGTCAGCATGGATTCGTCGATAACGAAACGGTGCAGTGAGGCAAAGTGAGCGAGATTCGCCCTTGACCATGGACAGGGATCCAGCCCGCGGCTTGCCATTACAGCTTCAAGCTTGACAATCGATATATCCTTCAGGGGGCGTTTCAGTTGTTGATACAGACTGGCAGTCCATACCGGATCATTGCTGTCAGCCGCATCTCTCTTCAGAAGATCAATCATAATGAGGGCCTGGATGTTCTCCTTTTGCAGCCTGCTGTGAAGCTCCTCTGATTCCGCAATAGTTGTTGTTGCAATAAGAACAGGCTGGCCTGTTGCATGGCGCAATAGCACATCCGACACAATACCGCGGAATTTCTGCTCCTTGGTCCGGAAGAATGTGTCAGGGAGATCCCGGCGTTTCACTTCCTCATGA
>CAYQVO010000023.1:1868-39633 GCA_964421085.1 uncultured Bdellovibrionales bacterium
GGGGGGAGCTCGGTTACGAACATTCTATAAATATCTTTAAACTCAGCTTCCTCGCTTTTAGCGGTGCCGGTCATGCCCGCGAGCCTGTCATAAAGGCGGAAAAAATTCTGGAAGGTTGTTGAGGCAACAACCTGCCTCTCGGGATGCACCGTCAGTCCGTGCTTGGCCTCCAGCGCCTGGTGAATTCCGTTCTGATATCGCCGCCCAAAGGAGGGAAATCCGGTGAAAGGATCGATGATCACTATTTCATCATTCTGAACAATATATTGTTTTTCATCGTGATAAAGGACATGAGCTCGCAGGCAGGCGTTTATGGTGCGAAACAATCGGGGGTTAAGTGTCAGATCCCGGATCTTGAGAGCCCTCTGTAGTTCCATGATCCCCTCGTCTTCCAGAACCACTGCCCGCTCCTTCTGGTGGACAGTATAATGAGCTGAAGGGTCGCAAGTCTCTGCATCTGTGCCTCTAAGAGATTCTATCAATCTGTAAATGTTCATGTAATCGCAAAGAACCGCCTCTTCTTCAGTAGTCTCCCGAGGATGGGAAATAACCAGGGGATCAGTGGCGTCATCAATCAATATACTGTCAGCCTCGTCGACGATCGCGAAGTAGAACGGTCTCAGTACGAGGCCGTCCGGGTCCAGGACAAGATTGTCGTTCAGGTAGTCGAAAGCAAGTTCTTTGGCGTTTACGTAAGTAATATCGTATGCGTAAACAACATCACGGTCTACTTGGGCACACCCCGTGTCATCAGGATTTTCACGAAGGTGCGGCAATTTGGCATAAGAAGTATATCGGAATGACTTTCCTTCTCCTGGCGAGTCTTCTTCTGGTTCCTGAATGAAGCCGACGGTCATTCCCAGGGAATCGAAAATCGGCCCCATGGAAATAGCGCCGACTTCCGCGAGATAATCATTTGTAGTTACCAGATGTGCGCCGCGTTTTGCCAATGCTCGCAGGTATAAGGGCAATGTGGCCGCCAAAGTCTTGCCCTCGCCGGTAAGCATCTCGGCAACTCCACCCTTGAACATCACGATTCCGCCAATCAGCTGTTCGTCGTGGAGAACAAGTGGTTTTGACTCTCCGGTGTCAGGGTCCATTGTCTTCAGCCGCCGCGCGATAGCCTCTTTCACGACTGCATAAGCTTCGGGAAGAATCTTCTCGAGCACGTCATCGAGCGCCTTATCAAGGTGCTCTTTTTTTTGTTCAGGTGTCGCGCCTGTTCTTTCAAGCGCCTCGCTCTCTGCAGAGAGTACCAGATCGATTCTATCACGGAATTCTTTAGTTTTTCTCCTGAGGTCCAGATCAGACAGCCTTCCCAATTCACCTTCATAACTTTTTATATCCAGGACAATTTTCTCGTAGCCAGCATATGTACGGCGGTCACCGTCAATCAGGCCGAGAAGTGACTCTCCAATCTGATGAAGAATCATGCTGCCATGTTCAGCGAGACTCGCCCCTTTATCCTGGGCAGGATTTACTTCGCGCACAGATGTAGTTGCAACAGACTCGGCCATCGGTGTCGATAAAAAAAATCTATTCGATATCTGATCCTGCGCTTGCAGATTGGTGCTTCCATATATTTGGTTTTTTCAGAAAGAAACCTTAGCTGAAAAAAGCATAGCGATATAAGCTGGTTATACAGGGCTTGCTTTTATTTTGGCGCATCCTCGGAAAAGGCTTCCGGGAGATTCATTTTGAAAGCTTCGAGTATTTGAGCCCGGGCCTGCGCCCTGACATCTTTATTGCTGAGATCCAGCCTCTCAAGATGAAGCATTTTTATGTCAGTATTCAGGTTGTCAATCTGCTCACCTCCTTCCTGCAGCGCTTGCGAACCAGCCAGGCGGGAGAAGTTCTCCATCAAGATTTCGCCAATCACGCTTTGAACTGCGGGGGATTGGAAGAAGAAGTGTTCTGCGAGCAAGTCTGATATCTTCTCCGCCAAAGTAGGTGGGCTGCTGAGAACAGCAAAGGGAAGCCAGAAAGGGGCTTTGTCGTCAGTTGCGCCAGCCCCAGAGGGATTTTCCACCTTACTCAGTCCTTGAATTATTCCGGGGTCTGTTCCGTCCTGCAGTGCAATGACGCGTTGGCCGGGAAAACGCGTGAAACTCTCCTTTATGGCTCTTACCGCGCACACGTCCGCTCCTTCGCCTTCCTTTGCCTGAGGCAGTTTTTCGATCCGGAGGGAGCCCATACCGGGGGCGAGCCTCATTGCTGCTATATCGGAATCTGATGTATTTGAAGGTACGAATACAACACCTAGCGCAGGCTGAAGCTGGGATAGTGCTTTTAACAGATCAACAGCGTCCTGGGTGCCGGATTGAATAAGAATAACCTTCGCATCCTCACGGACGGCGGCTGCACGATCTTTATCGGTAACCGGATCTGTGCTTGTCAGACGCGGAATTGCACGGGAGTTCGAGACAATGAAGGCCTTAAGGGCGTTCTCAAATGCCTGCTCAGGTGAGACGGCTGCAGTGGGTGGACCTCCTCCTATAGTAGCACCCGCCAGGGGAGAGACAGGTTGTTGGGGCTGCGGGGCGGGGGCCGGAGCAGTCGGTGCAGGTGCTTGTGCTAAATCAGTCATTTCAAAACCTTCCTATTGAAAATGCCAGCCTGCTGCTTTTACGCTACTAACCGGAATGCAGGCTGCTACTCTTGCAGCACTGATCTGTGATCGCGTTGAAGACGGGGAATGCTCCAGTTTTTTCGCAACCCACTAATCTTTCTCGGTGATATAGCAGCGTTATGTGGCTGATTCTTTTGGCCTTCCAGTCTTCGAGCCCGCAATTTTAGGAAAAACCCCTATTATACGTCACAAGTGCTTCCGTTCACCGCATAATATCAAGTAGAGACAGAGAATTAGGTTCTTCTCCCGATTTTTTCAGGTTTATCATATGGCAACCACTGAAGCTTGCATCACCCCTCCAAGAATGGACACTTCGACTGGTCTGGCAGGAAGCCCGGCGAGTCTTGCGGGGACATATATGCCATCAGCGTATCGGGGAAACACTTCAGCGCCGGCAGAAACAACCACCCGATTGCCGCAGGCAGCAACACCATCCGCTGCTGATGTTCAGAATTCCGGGGCTTCTCAATCTGCATGCGCAAGCATCTCCACTCCCGATCCTTTCGGTTCGACAAAAGATTTCGGCCTCGGCTGCTTGGATGGTCTAAAGATGGGCGGCCGCTTGCTGCAGGGAGCTTTCATGCTCAACTTCCTTCCATTGCAGCTTGGTTACAAGCTGGCAACTGACAAAGAATTCCGAGAAAACGTCCGGAGAAATACCTGCCATATTGCAGGCACAGTAGGCAATGGAATCGCGGGAGTTGCGAAATTCGGGTGGGCCGTGGGAAAAGGTTGTCTGAAGCAGGGCTGGAAAATTGGCTGTGCACTGTACGGATTTGCCAAAGACTTCGCGGAAAAGCCTGAAGTAAGAGAGAAATGCTGGAAGATAGCCTGCAAAATCGGAAATGGAACATGGAATCTGCTCAGCGCAGCGGGAAATGGACTTCTTGCTGCGGGAAAATACGGCCTGAAACTCTTGAGTGATCCGAATGTGCGAGCCAGAGCGTGGGAGGCCATCAAAGCAGGGGCAGCAGGCGCCTGGAAGGTGATAACAGACCCTAAAACCTGGAAAACTATCGGGCGCTTCCTGGGGGAAATTTTCAAAGACATGGGCCTTAAGGACATAGTAATGGGGTTGAAGGATATGTTGCTGAACCCCGTTTATTTCGCAGAGGCTCTTGTCAAGCTTGCCCAGGGGGATCTGAAGGGCGCAGCGGAACTTGCACTGAAGCCGCTAAAAGGATTTGTGACGTTGTTGAATGGCGTGAAGACGCTCTTACTTGACTTTACCGGTCTTGCCGATCTCGGGCGGGCGTTGGTGGCCTTTTCGAAGGGCGATATGGTGGGAGCAGGGATTTATTTCGCATGCGCATTAGGCGGCCTCATCCAGACCGCCGCGGTTGTCGGTACTATTCTCACCGGCGGCGCGGCAGCTGAATCAATTGTTGCAGCCATGGGATTCAAGAAACTTATTCAACGAGGCGGCGTTCAACTTCTGGCGAAGAGCATGGGTAAAGAGCTCGCAGAGAAACTGACAACAGAAGCAGTGGAGGCATGCGGTAGAAAAGCTGCAGGGGAATTGGGAGAAGCGGTTGGAGAGGGAGCAATCCGGCTTGCCCAGAAGGAAATGGGCAGCATGTTGAGCCGTGAGGCCATGGTTGTAATGCGGCGGGAACTGGCCGACCTTGGAAAAGATGCGACACTCGAGGGGTTTGTCCGCAACTTGATGACAAAGACAACTGAAGACGTGGCCCTGAAGAAACTTCAGCAGGAACTTGCCGAAATGGGAGAGGAGGCCGTCATCAAGTGTCTCAGGAACATGACAAATGGAGCCGCTAAGAAAATTACCACCAAGCAGGTTGAGGAGATCGCCACGCGGAACCTGCTCGAAATGGCTGAGAAACAGGGCCTGACTGTTGAAGGTGTCGAGAAACTTGTCACCGAGCGAATAGGAAAATTCGGCACCATGAAGTTCGACGAAATAGTTCGGGAACTGCGGGCCCTGGGCGTGGAAGGAACCGACCGCGAACTGAAGAAAATGGCGAGAGGGATTCGGGGATTTGTCCGCGGAAAACTCGGTCGAAAGTATGACGAGCGTTTCATAAAAGAGCTCTCTGAGGGCATCCACAAAGAAATGCTCCAGGACATTGAGAAGCGCAATCTACGGGAGGTGTTTTCTTCTGCAATAGATGATCTCGGCAGGCGATACGGGCTCGAGGATGATTTTGTGAAGCGCTGGAAAAAGATTTTCGAGAAGTCTTTCGATGACTTTGCACAGAAGTATTTGAAGGAAGTAATTGAAAAAGGCGTGCGGCGCGCGGTTGAAGGCATGCGTTCGAGACGAAGAGTGCCGATGTGCCCCTCGTACGTCACTCCGGAAGCGAAGAGATCGGCGGAAGATATAACCGAAGTTGAAATGGCTGCCCAGGCAAATGCTGCGGGGAGAGGTGGTAGTTTTGACCAGGTAATTGATGAAACAACCGGCGGCGGAGCGCGGCGAAGAGCTGATGAGGCAGTGGTTGCGGACGCGAGGCTTGAGAGGCATAAAGACCGAGGTATGCATTGCGAGAGCTTCCTCGTGAAGGATACCAGGCTTGATGGAGTGGCGGACGAGGGTGATTACCATGGGGACATGGTGGCCCCGGATGTGGTTGACGCGCAGGGAAGATTTGCAGAGCCGCAAAGTCTTGCAGATCTCAGAGGACCGCGACGAGTGAAGCAGGACGCCATAGAGGATCCAACAGTTGGTCCCACGAGAGCAAGAGTTGTGCGGAGAAGGGCCGATGCGGAAGTCAGAGCCGGCAATGATGCGCCGGCAGCCGTCTCAGAGCCGGGCACACTGCGGGCGGTTGTTAGGCGCGGTACCGTGAAGAAAGCAGCTTGATTATCAGCTATGAAGTAAGGTTTTCCCATGGTTATTACAGCTCAAGAAGTCAAAGAAGCTTACGAATCGAGAATCTGGGACAAATTTGCACGGGTAAAACTGTGCGCAGAAAGTGTCGATCTAAATGAGGAATCCGATCGAAAGAAATTGAATATCCTGCGCGAGATTGCCAAAACTGCGCGGTGGGAACAATTCAAGGAGAAAGATCTTCAAAAGTTAATGGGGGATATCGAGCATCTTTCCAACGTGCGAACCAATTCTGCAAAAGTGCACAGCATAGCTCCGGCTGAATCAGATAACACTCTGGAGGCAACAGGGGATCAAATCATTTCTAATGAACAAGCGGCGAGGACCCCCGAGCCTGGTTCAGCTCCGGTGCATCAGGAATCGGCATTAGTGAGGGCGGCTCGGGAGGAATTCGCTTCATGCCTTATATCTGCAGAAGGCGCTCGAATGAGAAACCAACGAATCAAGCTTCTGCGACAGATACAGGAACTTGGAGGAAACGGATCAGAGTTCAATGTTGAAAGCACCGTACGGGCATTGACTGAATTTGAAGAAATGGAAGCAGCTATAGAATCAACCGGAGTAATGACCACTCCGGAAATAATGAAAAGACATAAGCGGCAACGACCATTAGTTGCCAGGTACATTTCGGAACTTGAGGAATGGAATAAAATAGTAGCGCAGCAAGTGGCTGTTGCGAAACCAGCGGCGTAGTCTTCTTACGCATTGAACTCCTTCAGGTCCTCATCGAAGTTATTGCCTTACTCCAGCCCCGTCGCAAGCAGCAGCCACACTCTCGTAAACGGCATGCCGCTTCTGCCGGATTCTGTCTGAGCCCACATCTTTGACTGGAAAACAAAATGTATTGTTCCATCCGCGGCGACAGCCTCGGGCGGGGGATTTGGATCGCGCGCGCCGGCGCGGGTCGATGACTCAAGAATGCCGTCGAATCGCCTGCTCCCTGAAGAATCTTCGACAGCAACGTTCAGAAGCTGTCCTTTTGTTGAAAGCTGAGCGCGCACTGTACAGAAGCCCCCCACCTTCATGATCTCTGACACATTTAAAGATTCAAGGCCTGATGCCCGCATCTGGCTGAAGACCTGAGTGGCAATGCGTTTTACGAATGTCGCAAACTTGTTAGCCTTTGCGTTCAGAAGCGTAATGTCGCCGTCAGGAAGATCGGGAAGGTAATCATTTATGCCGGGGCGGCCAAGCAGCCGCGCCCCCGATCCCATCGGGCGGGAAAACGGCTCGTAATTCGAAAGCCCCATCTTTGACTGCTCTGTGTTGAGCCGCTCGTTCAGCGGATTCTGCCGTTCCTGGTTCATTGCAAACTTTTGAAGCGTTGTAGAATCATCAAGCTTCAGGTGCTTAATAGGCTTATCACCTGCCGGAGCCGGCTCAGATTGTGATTGAGGTTTTTGCTGCTGCTGGGGTCTGGAAGCCGCTCGAGGCTGGGACTGCGGCACGGGAGGTCCCGGAATACCTGCTGCTTTATCATCTCCTCTTTTTACCTGTTCCTTCTCGGTGCGCGCATCCTTATCCGATTCAAAAAGGCGCTTTGGCTTAGCATCAACTCCCCGGTCGGCGTCATTATCGGGGCTTGAGACCATCTGCTTTGTCTCAATAGCAGGAACCGGCGGCTGGGGCTTGTGGGCTTCAAGGATCCTCGGGAGCTCAAATGTCACGTCTGTTATCAGCGCCTTGCCCGTTTCGAAATTCGGGACACGCACAAAAGCAAAGAAGACAGCAAAGTGGACTATTGCCGAGAGGAGGAGTCCAAATGCCAGGGGGAGCCCAATCAAGGGGCTATTTTCAACTTCAACACGGTGCATCGAGTGGCGACAGGATACCGGAATTCGGCTGTGTTCACCATTGAAGGGGCCTCCGAGCCGATTTGTTTTGACATGCTAACATAAGCGGCTTATGATAGATCCATGAATCGCACGGTTAGAAAATACCTCTCTGAAATAGGCAGGAGGGGCGGACGCGCGAGTCGGCGAAGGCTTAATTCAGAGGAAGCAAGGCAAATGGTTAAAGTTCGTGAGGCACGGAAGGCATTCAGACGCTTCCGGACCCTTTGCTTCTGGTCATATGATCCTGACTACACAGTAAGGACATCTGATGTGCAGTGGGTTGCGGAGGCCTTGATGAGAAACGGCAATCGTGAAGCGTGGGAGGCGGCAGTGCGCCTATGCCGCTGACCAGATTTCAGAAAGAGCTTGCCATGTTGCTGGCGGGAAACCGGACGCCTGACAGTCATCTCGCAGGCGGCGCGGCACTTAATTTTTCTCCGAATTCACACCGGTTTAGTAATGACCTCGATTTCTTTCACGACTGGGTCCAACGGGTTGCGGAGGCATTTGAAGAGGATACACGTGTTCTTGAGGATCGCGGCTACGCTGTGAATATTGAGATGTCACAGCCCGGATATATTCGGGCTCTGATATCCAAGGGCGCAGAGTCGACAAAGATAGAATGGGCAAGCGATTCAGCATGGCGGTTTATGCCTGCAGTATTGACCAGGGAAAGCGGGTACCTTCTTCACCCAATCGATGTTGCCGTGAACAAAGCGCTGACTATAGCGGGCCGCGATGAAGCGCGGGACTTTCTGGATATGATTTTTATTAACAGGGAGGTCCTCCCGCTTGGTCCGTTATGCTGGGCGGCTGTCGGCAAAGATCCGGGCTTCAATCCGCTTTCTCTTCTCGAGTTGCTGAAGCGAAGAGGCAAGTACCGGCAGGAGGATTTCGACGCGTTGATGCTGCGCAAGCCTGTTGATCTTCAAGGCCTGAAAAAAGAATGGCTCGATGCGCTCCTATCTGCTGAAGAATTTATCCGCGGGCAGCTTCACGAGGAAGCCGGATGTTTATATTATTCTCCCTCAAGACGAGGCTTCGTTGATCCCCGGAGTCTTGAAGAGGCAGACCGGAAAGGCACAGTCCGTCATTTTAGCCGGCCTGGAGGGATTCTGCCGCAGTTCTACCAGGGAGACTTTCTGGCGGAGAGGCTTGGATCTTTATGATATGGGCGTGTAGAATGTCGTAGGAAATTAAGAAAGGCGCATCTCGCATGGGAAATCTAGGCTTAACTGAAATCATCGTTGTTGCTGTTGTTATTGTCCTGCTCTTCGGCGTCAAGCGTTTGCCGGAGCTGGGCTCGGGCCTTGGCCAGGCTATTTCAAATTTCCGCAAGGCATACAAGGACGGCCAGGCAATTGACGCTACTCCGACGGAGGAAAAGAAAGAGGTGGAAAGTAAGGGCGGGGAAGAGTCGAAGTAGTTTTCTTGACCCGGCCACAGATACTGTGTCTCTGTGTTTGGATTGAAAAGATTCACTCCCTCGCCGAAAACACCTTTGCCGCAAAGTGCGCCGGTGTCTTCGTAATTTTGCTCCCGCCGGTATTCGTCTCCGTAAACGGAAGAACAAACTTCGCTTCCTCTCCAGGCTTGACCTTGAATGCGCTGCTGCTTCCTTCCGTCATGAGTCTCTGAAGCATTTCGGCTGAAAGCGATTTAATTCTGCTCTTGTGAAGCGGCGATGAAAGATTGCTCTTTACTTCAACAAGAGGAGAGCCGTTCCTGTCGAAAAGGCCGCCTATCACGGTAACTTCTCTGAACGTCTGGTTCGTACTGTTCACAACTTTTCCGGTCAATGCCGGAATCTCGACTCCGCCTTCAAGCGAAATATTTTTGAACTGGACATCAGCAATGAAAAGCCCGGGGGGAGGGACGGCAGGTCCGGCCGGGAGAGTGCCTGAGAAAACGTCCTGAATAATATCCGGATTTGAGAGAGCCCTGAAACTGAGCACGCCAAGACCAATGAGTCCGGCAAGCAGCGGAGTGATGATAAAAAGCACCGTCTTCCACTTCCTCACTGTTGTCTCTTCAACAGGGGCATCGGTGAGCGAAGTCTGGACAGCTGCCCGGTAGTCATGCTGAGGACTTGATGAAACTTCACGGAACAGAGGCCGCCTTTCTGTGGGCCGTCGCGTTGCTTCCATATCGGCATGCTGCGGCTGGATAGACGGAGGCAGCGGCGATGCTTCCGCATACTCCGGCCCTTTCCTGAATATCCGGGGAGATTCCTGCGGCGACAGCTCATGATCGTTTCGTTTGCCTTGCAGCCCGGAGAGCCAGTCTTCATCTTCGTCGGGCTGCTGTACCGGCTCGGGTCTCGCCTTTTTCTCGAGAGGAAGCACTTTGTCCATCCACGAAACAGGGCTTCCCATGTATTCCTCTTCTTCATCATCTTCGTCGCTGTCAAGGAAGGGGATTTCCTCTTCCGAGTCTTCAAAGGGAAACGCTATCTGTTCTTTTTCGTAGTTCGGCTGTTTCTCAGGCCGCGTTTGCTCAGTCGCCGGCGCTTCAAACCGCCATGGTTCAAAGGTCCGATCCTCCTCTTCTATCTTCTTTCCTTCTTCATCAGCTTCGAACCTGTAGTCTTCTTTCCCGGCTTCATCGGCGGGATCTTCGTATGCGCCTTCGGCCGCTTCTTCCTGGTCGTAGTCTTCCTCTTCTTCCTCCACGAATGCATCATCGGGCTGCAGGGGATCAGACTGTGAATAATGCGGGAATTCAGGAGCAGGCGGCGCCAAATGCGGCCCCGAGGGCGTCGGCGGGGCGGGCGGGATGAAGCTTTCGGGTCTGAACGCGGCCGTTTTTCTCAGCGGGGCCGGTGTGGAGGCGACAAGTACTTCTTCAAGCGTGAAGAGGGGATCGCAGCGCGAGCAGTGGAAACGGGGATTTTTGACCTCTTCAATCTGAGCTGTCCTTACCGCAAATTTGGTCTGACAAGATGGGCACTGGATGATGGATGTGTTTGATCCCACTTTTATATTTGCCCCCGAACTCCTCCCGTTACGAACAAGGCGCTGTCCTGCCACTACTTATTCTCCGACAATGGTTCCTTTAAGATATACCATTTCAGAGCGCGGACAATATACCTTTATTTTAGACCGGAAAACTCACCCCTTGAAAAACATCCTCAACCCCACCACCACAAGAAACACTCCGAATATCCGGGAAAGGACAGCCTGAGGCGCGGAGATCGCCATTTTCGCGCCGAGGATGCTCCCGAGCAGAAAGCCGAGGCACAATAACACTGCCGCCTTCCAGTCGACGAAGCCCTGCCGGTTGTAGGCGAGCACGGCAATAATTCCAATCGGCGGGAGCATCATGGTTAATGATGTTCCCTGCGCCATGTGCTGGGAAAATCCGAGAAACGCTATGAGTGCCGGGATGACGATAATTCCTCCGCCAATTCCCACAAGACCGCCCAGCATTCCGGCGGAAATTCCAGTAACAAGCAGAATTACTACATAAGAAGTTCCAGGTGCCATGTAATCTCCCAGGGGGGCTGTTATTTGCGTCGAGTTTATCTTACAACTTTTCCGATGACGACAGGTCGACGGCAGATAATACATCTCTATCTCGGGAGGCACAAAACGACGGCATCGGGCCTGTGGATTTACGGGAAAACGGTGCTCAAGGCGCTCCTTGGTTTTATCGAATCGCTCGAAGATGCGGGCCTTAAAGCGCCCCTCCTCAGGGTGAGCTGCGGCGGAGATGAAAATTTCGAGAAAGAACTGCTCGAAGTCTTCGCGTCTCATCACGTTGATATCGAACTTCGACTGCTTCCAGTTGCACTTCAGAGCCGAAGATTCAGCATGATAGCGGATCTTTTCAGAAGCAGCGGCCGCGCTACGCTCGTGCATGGAACTGCGAATCTTATTCCTCTTTCGCTGTCGGCAAAGCGAGTGCTGACACTGCACGACATTCTTCAGGCATGGTCGCCGGTTCCCTCTTCATCGTGGTATATCCGCCTGCGAAGGATATTCTACACCGTTCTTTTGAGGATTCAGTGCAGATATGCTCACGCAATTCTCACTGATCACGATCAGAACCGCGAAGAACTCGAACGCCGGCTGAAGTGCGGCGGAAAAATCAGAGTCATTTACCCTCCTCTTGAACAGATATATCTGGAAACGCCCCTGCCGAGGCAGAAAGAGCCGTCCAGGAATCTTCTTGCATTTGCCGGCAGAGACCCGAGAAAAAATATCGACAGTCTTCTCCACGGCTTCGCCGCGTGGCCTTCGCACAAAGAGTGGCGGCTGAAAATAGTCTCGAATTCGGATGAAATGACGGAGCAACTCCGTGGTCTCGCCGAGTCAAAGGGCATTCTCGATTCCATCGATTTTTTGAGCGGGGTTCCTCAATGGGAAATGCCTCTGCTTTACGAAACTGCGCACGCGCTTCTTTTTCCTTCTGTTGCCGAAGGCTTCGGGTATCCGGTCTATGAGGCAATTTCACAGGGAACTGCGGTTCTCTGCGGGAGAGACAGCGTGATTGGCCCACTCGCGGAATATGTGAGAAATTCGATAGTGGAGTGCCACCCCCTTACGCCTTCCGCAATTGCGCGGGCGCTTGATCGTGTGGCTTCGCTCCGTGTCGACAGCGAGGACCGCACCATTGCCGCGGAGGCCGTGCGCACCGCGCTGAGCGAGGAGTATATGACCCGCGAGCTCATGAAGCTTTACAGAAAGCTCGCGCCCGGTCTGTTCGAGAGCAGAGTCTTATGAAACGAGGCAGGTTCAAATCACCCGAAAAGAAGAATACGGCGGGAAAGCCCCTCTCCAGAGGGCGCAGGTATGTTACGGGCCGTCACGTTGTTGAGGAGCTCCTCGAGCACTCCTCGGAGCGGATGGAGCGTGTATTTGTGGTTGAATCAGCGCCTTTTGCGCAGAAAGGAGAAGGCGCGCGAAGGAAGGACCTGATCAGATCCCTTCAGGAGAAGAGGATTGCAGTTCAGTACATGACACTTGATGAACTGACGGCCACAGTAGGAACTTCGTCTCATCAAGGCTTTGCCGCCATTGTCCGTGAGAGGCATTTTCAGGATCTCTCGGAGTTCATCGATGAAAATGAGGAGAAAGAATCGGGCATCGTGCTTCTTCTCGACGAGATTACGGATCCTCATAATCTTGGGACTATCCTTCGCGCTGCGGAATGTTTCGGCGTCGACGCCGTAATCTGGTCGAAAAACAGGGGCGTTGATCTTACGCCTGTCGTAAGCAAGGCAAGCGTGGGAGCGTCCGAGCTTGTTCCCATTATAAGAGTGTCGAATCTTGCCGATGCGGCGCGAAAACTGAAAAGCGCCGGGTACTGGGTTGCGGCATCTGTGATAGACGATCGCGCTGTCCCTCTGGATAAGCTTGACGCTCCGAAGAAAATCGCGCTTATCATGGGCTCGGAAGGCGAGGGGATTGGGAAGCTTCTTACGGAAGTTTCCGACTATCTGCTTTATATTCCGCTGCACGGCTCGATCCAGTCGCTCAATGTTTCGCAGGCGACGGCTGTGCTGCTGTATGAACTCCGAAAGCGGATATCCGGTATTTGAGACAGCCACCGGCTTCATGCAGCGGCGCTCCCCTGTTCTGCATTCGCACAAATGCTCCGAACAAAGGCCGCGGCAATATCTTTAAGATCAACCCGCGGCCTTCATATACCACACCTGCATGCACTCTTCTTTTCCCCAGAAAATCGGGAAAGTATACTCGACCTGAAATCCATACTTCTCATACATGGCGCGCGCAGGAGCTGAACCTTCCCATTCGTAATCGGTGCAGAGACTTACCCATTTGGCGGCGTACCTCTCAATCGCAAGGCGTTCGAGCTGGGCGAGCATTGCGATGCCATAACCCTTCCGCCTGTGCTCAGGAGCAACACCGAGCCACAGGAATGAAACATCGGCCGCATTCCGGCCCTGTGTCCTGCGCAGTCCGCCCACAGCGACCGGCTGCTTAATGCTGTTTCTGAATATGAACATGTCCAGAATCTCAAAGCCGGGAAGGTTCATTTTCGGGTTTGCCGGCACATGATGTTCGCCCTGCAGGTGCACACGCAGGCACTCATCAATCTCTCGTTTGGAAATTTTGTCCCTGAAGCACCGGTGGAGAATGAGGGTAGCAGCGTTTATATTTGCCTGGGTGATGGGCTCGGCCGCAACAGGACCCCGTACCGGAGCGGCGGGCTTTACGCCCCCGGTATTCTCTTCGAGGCCGACATATTCCGGTCCGTGTCCGGAAAACGAGTGAAGCATAGATACCACTATTGATGCTGCTGCGGGGAAAGCGGTCGCACGCAGTGGCTTCTTCTTATATAATAAACTATCGGCTGCAGACCGGGGAGAAGTGAGAATTCAACGCGTTTTCCTTTATTTCAGCATGGGTTATTATTTGACCCCTGGGGAAAACGACCGTTCTAATGAGGAAGCAGATATATGGGCAGTTGTTACCGGTGCGGTTCTGACGAAGGCTCTGACAGCCAGCTCTGCCCCACGTGCGCCCAGATCAGAAGGGTTGAGCGTGCTGGTCTTGCAGAGGGAAAAGTGCCGGAACGGCTCCGCCGGCACGCCGGCCGTAAACACCAGACGGGAACGTTCGACAGGGCGTTTGAGCGGTTTGCCTTTGATCAGAAGACAGTCCTCGTTCTCTGTTGTACCGTCATTGCGCTTTTTCTTTTTTTCCGGCTCGTAATGTACCATCTTTCGGCTCCATCACTGACCCCGGACGACTTGAATCTCCTTTATGAAAAGTGCCTGGTTTCGGTGCGGGAGCAGTTGAAAGTGCAGGTGAACACTATGGCTGAAGGAACTGGCGCCAGGGAGGACTTCAAGGACGCGGTTACGACTATTCTCGGAAAGGGGATTACCAGGGCGGGCGGGGCAGAGGGAATCTGCTCCTATCTCCGGGAGGAGTGCAGAGTCAATCCATACAGTGGAGAATGCAAGTCCGGGGTGAAATCCTTCCTCGGAGAGGATTTTGAGGGGATTGAGGGCGAAAAAGGACACCCAAAAAAACGCTGAGAGGCTCCTGATATTCCAACAGGCCTTGTTATAACCTCTCACTTAAAGTACGTTAAATCATAGATCTCTCGTAAGTATTCGTTTTTCCACCCGCGTAGTGTGAGGTTAACGTGCAGTCAGATTTGCCGGCGGAAGTCCCTGAATTCAAAGGAATTTCACAGCTCTTCAGTGTTACGACCCCGCTTTTCGATGGACCTATCGATTTGCTCCTTCACCTGGTCAAGACCAATGAGCTGCCAATCGCGAAAGTCGCCCTGGCTGAGGTTGCCGAGCAGTATCTTAACTGTCTCGATCTTATGCGGAGCTTTGATCTTGAAGTCGCCGGGGAATACCTCGTAATTGCGGCGAATCTTCTTTCCATAAAGTCACACGTACTCCTGAATGAGCCTGTCGAACTTATCCCCGATGAAGACGGTAACCTCTACGACCCCTACGAGGCCCTTCTCCAGCAGCTGCGGGAGGCTGCGATTTACCAGGATGCAGCCGTAATGCTTGGACAGCGGAACATGCTCGGTGAGGAAGTATTCGATGCTCCTTCCCTTCTTCGTTACGTCGATGCCGCACCTCGGGAATATCAGAAGCACGACCCGACTCTTCTTGGAAAGGCGATTGTCCGCCTTCTTCAGAAAGCATCCGAAAGCGGAACATGCCTCACGATACAGTTTGACTCCGTCTCGATCACTGAACGCATGATGTCGGTCCTCAGGCGCCTTGAATCAGAGGAAGGACCGGTCGTGTTTTTTGCGCTTATCCCCGATATCACCAGCCGAATATCGATAGTCGCCACTTTCGTGGCCCTGCTTGAACTCTGCAAACGCGGCGCGATCAAAGTCGTGCAGGAAACGGCGGCCGATTCGATCTTCATTGCGTTGACGGGCACTCAGTTTGATGCCGCCGGACTCCGCTCGGATTTCGACGAAGACGCCGGCGAACGGGAAATTGAAGGAACAGCCAACGCATGAGCCGGAATGCAGCGATAATCGAAGCTTTGATCTTCGCTTATGGAGAGCCTCTCAGCTTGAACCGCATCTGCGAGGTTATGTCGTGCAGCGAAGAGACCGCGAAGGAGGAACTTCAGACACTTTCTGAGAAATATCAGGATGAGACATTCGGGATTGAGCTTGTCGTGGTAGCCGGCAAGTATCAGTTCAGAACAAAAGCGGCGTTCGCCCCGTTTGTCCGGATGCTGAAAGAAAGCAGGGGAAGAAGACTCAGCACCGCGGCAATTGAGACACTTTCCGTGATCGCTTACCGCCAGCCTGTTACCCGGCACGAGATCGAAAAAATCAGGGGAGTCGATCCGACCCCCACGCTGAAAACGCTGCTCGAGAGAGAACTGATTACGCTTGTAGGGTATAAAGAAAGCGTGGGCCAGCCAGGTCTCTACGGAACTACGGAAAAATTTCTTCATCTGTTCGGCCTCAACTCCCTTGCCGAACTTCCAGAGCTTCGTGAATTGAAACAGATCGAGAGTGATCCGGGGGAACAGGAAAATCCGGAAGAAGAGGTGGAGGAAGAAAATGATGCGTCTCCAGAAGTATCTGTCTGAATGCGGAGTCGCCTCCCGCCGCGCCGCGGAACTGCTCATTCAGGAGGGAAAAGTCAAGGTAAACGGCGATGTCGTGACGCAGCTCGGCACGCGGATCAATCCCGACCGCGACAAGATTCAGGTCCGGGAAAAAATAGTAAAGCCCGCGCATAAGGGCATTATCCTTCTCAGCAAGCCGAAAGAGGTGGTCTCCACGATGTCCGATCCCCGGGGCCGCAAATGCCTCGCTGATTTCCTCACCAGACCTTACCGGTCCTATTTTCCTGTCGGTCGTCTCGATTGGGAATCTACAGGTCTTGTTGTCCTCACGAATGACGGCGAACTTGCGGAAAAGCTTCTTCATCCGCGCTACGGATTCGAGCGGAGATACAAAGTCAGAGTTTCCGGCAGAGTTCAGGACAAGGAGCTGCGGCGCATCGAAAGGGGGATTAATCTCAAGGATGGAACGGCGCGCGCCGACGTGCATTTCGTAAAGAGCGAAGGTGATTCCACATGGCTGGAGCTCAGCCTTGCCGAGGGGAGAAACCGCATCGTACGCCGGATGATGGAGCATATTCATCACCCGGTGCTCAAGCTTCAGCGCATAAGCCACGGGCCTTTCAAGCTGGGCAAACTCAAGCCCGGGCAGCTCCGGCGGTTGACGGAGGAGGAGTACCGATCGGCCCGAAAGAAAGTTCTTGGATGACAGATGAACCGGTACCCCGCCATCTCACTGTGCATGATCGTGAAAAACGAAGAGGACTGGCTCGAGCAGTGTCTGAAAAGCGTGCGCCCCATTATTTCCGAGATTATCTTTGTCGATACCGGCTCGACGGACAGGAGCGTTGAAATAGCGCGGAATTTCGGCGCGAAAATATACACGTTCGAGTGGACCGACGATTTTTCGGCAGCGCGCAATTTTTCTCTTCAGCAGGCTGCCGGGGACTGGATTTTCGTGCTCGATCCTGACGAGGCAATCGCAGCGCGGGATCTCAAATCGCTGCAGGAAAAGACTCTTGCCGAAGGCGTCTGCTGCGAAATGTCTCAGCGGCATTACACGAATGATCACAGGCTCAGCAATTTTATTCCATGCAGCGGAGAGTTTCCTGAATGGGAGAGGCATTATCCCGGATACTTCGAAAGCAGCCTCTGCAGGCTCTTCCCCAATCACAAAGGTATCCATTACCGCGGGAGGATTCATGAGCTCGTCGAGCACTCAATAAAGGAGATACCAGGCCTTCGCATCAGGCGCATTAACGAGCGCATACACCATTATGGCCATACCCCTGAAGTAAAACGCAAAAAGACGAAATCGGAGATCTATTCGCCGCTCGGGGAAGCCAAGACAAAAGAGCAGCCGCGGGACTGGAAAGCTTATTTCGAGCTGGGAGTGGAACATAACTGCAACGGACGACATGCAGAAAGCGCGGAAGCGTTTACAAAGTCGGTCGCGCTCAATCCAGACCACATCGAAACCTGGGTGAACTTCGGCTACGTCCTGTGCGAACTCGGGCGCCATGATGAAGCAGAAAATGCTCTCAAAAGGGCTCTCGCGCTCAATCCGGACAACGAGGAAGCATGGTGCAATCTTGGAGTCGTCTGCATGCGGAGAGGAGTGTTTCAAAAGGCCGCAGAAGTTCTTATCCGCGCCGTCACGATTCAGCCGAAGTACGTCAATGCGCTGTGCAATCTCGGAAATTCTCTTGTGCATCTCGGCCGTTTTTCAGAAGCGGCAAGTGCTTATTACCGCGCAATTGAAGCGATGCCGCACTGCGTAACCGCGCATGCCGACATCGGTGTGCTCATGCTGACCTCGGGAGAACTCGATGAAGCGGAGCGGATGCTGGAGCAGGCCGTGAGGCTGGATCCCTCATGCTCCCGCGCATTTTTCAATCTGTCTGCTCTTTACAAGAGACGCAATAGACGGGCCGAGGCAGCTGATGCACTCGAAAAATTCTGCGAGATTGAAGAAAAGCACGGTGCAGCGGCAGCTCCCGGAAGGGAAGCGCAGATCAGGGCGTTAAGGCAGGAGATCGCGGCATTGCGGGAGGGTCGCGAAGAGCTTTCGATTCCGGGGAGAAGATGAAGGGCTTTTCGGTGTTTGTTAAGAAAAGCTTTGTCTGTGATGTGCGGCCCTATCCGAACATTTGAACAGGAATATATACCGCATTCTTTGTAATGTTTCGCACTTCGGGCGGCAACCAGACAACTTACGCTGTTCCAGCCGTCTTTTTTCTGAATGTATCGAGAAAGCACGCGAGGCCGGAGTCCTGCAGAACGCCCTTCAAATGCTTCACAATGGGTTTCTCTGAATTTCCGAAATACGTCGGTATTGATTTCCACAGATATGACGTCTCGAGAAGAGACAGGTGACTTTGTGCTGTTTTGAAACTCACCCCTGTGTACCGGCCGAGTTCGGAAAAGTTGACAATATGAGCGCTCCTTCCTGCTGTCAGGCCTGCAAACCTGCTGAAGACACCGAGACTCTGCACATTGCTCAGATCCCTCACGTCACGCTGAATATACGTCTGGACATACGATTGCACCCAGTCTCAACGCAGCGAACCATCCTTGATTTCATGCATCAGGGGAGATCCGCCCCGGAGGACAGCCTGACATGGATCATCTGCGGTCAAGGTTCGATCAGAGAGAGAAGGTTGTGCGCCAGGGAGCATATTCATGAGCATCGTTTTCAAAGGCGCAGGATCTGACTCACGACTTTCAGCAATGCAGAACGGGAATAGATCCTTCACGAGAATACGTCCTGTTACCTCAGTCCCTCCGGTATCTCCCCTTCATCGAACCATTTTATATCCGGCTCGCGATCGAAGACCACCTTCGGCAGGCTCTTGAATCGATCTAACTGCGCCTGAAGGGCCGGCGGCAGGATATGGCACACGGGGAGCGTTTCAGGCACGAATTGCCGCGGTTTTTGTGAAAAATGCGCAAGCCGCTCCTGAATGACATCCCGGGGAAGATCAGCGAACTCCATATTGTCCGACATCAGCATGAAGCCCCACTGGGCCGCGAAGCTCTCCACAAAAGCACGGTGACATTTGACAGCCGGGAAATGCTTCGAAGCGACAGCAGCAACCCTGAGAGCAAGATATGCCGGCGGGCCGGCGCTTTCACCATGGGTGGAGATGATAGTGTCAGGCTTCATGACGGGGCGCAGAAGCTCGAAACACTCTCTGTAAAGCTGCTCACCCTCCTCGCCGTACGGGTCCACGAGATCAATTATGATGACGTCGAATTTTTCGATGCCGCCCTTGAGGTACTTGAGAGCGTCATCGACCACGATTCTGGAGCGTGGATCGTCGAAAGCTCCCTCAATCATGTCAGGCATACCGGCTCTGCATCCGTCGATTACTCCCTGATCGAGCTCGCAGAGAACGGCCTCCCTGACTCTGTCATCCCTAAGCGCCTCCCGGAGCGCAAGTCCATCGCCGCCGCCCAGAATTATTACGCGCTCCGGATTCGTATGATACAGAAGAGCGGGCCACACAAGGTGCTCATGGTAGATGCGTTCATCGCACTCCACAAACTGGATGACTCCATCGAGAAAAAGCGCCCTGCCATAGCGGCCAAGTTTTCCGACAGCGACTTCCTGATATTTCGATTTTTCGCGATAAAGAATCTCGTCGATCCGGTAGGTGATGCAGACCTCCGGGTCCGTTCTGTCCAGAACAGCGGCCTTCCAGCCCATATTTTATTCTCCCTGGTGAAACCTGCGCTTGATTTCCCCGCAGAATATCTCAGCAACGGCGCGCCAGTCAAACTCGCGTAAAGCCCGTTCTCTGCCTCGCTGTGAGAGGGAAGCGAAAAGATCGTCGTCGACGAGCAGTTTATCTACAGCATCGACGAACGCATGGTTATACGCTTCCGTTCCCGGTTCTCCTTCAATCAGGATTCCCGCGTCGGCGACGGTTTCGATGAGGCCTGCTTTTTTTGTGGTGACCACTGCGCATCCTGCAGCCTGAGCTTCCATCGCAGTGATGCAGCTCGTTTCGGCAAAAGTGTTTGGATACGCAAGAACACTCGCCGACATGAACTCTCTGGCGAGGTCGCGTTGAATCAGGTTTCCGCGCATGAAGACGTTCGGTATCCGCTGAAATCCCTGCATGACAGCCCTGAACTCGTTCATCTCGCGCGCGGGAACAGGATCGGTTCCCTTGTATACATCGAACCCGCTGAAGATGTGAAGCTCGGCGTCGGGATGTCTCTCGAGAACGGCGGGGAATATCTTCAGCAGATGCGCGAGTCCCCGGTATGGTGTCGAAGAATAAACAAGTCTCTTTCGAACACGTTTCTCCGTGCCGTCGAAAAGCGACAGGCTCACGCCGTTGCGAATAACCCAGGCCTTTTCCCTGGGAAATCCGGATTCCGCGCAGAGAGTGTCAGCATGCCACTTGCTGACACACAGAAGGAGGTCCGTCTGCTCGACAATCCGGCTGTCGCCTATGCCGACTGTGACAGGCTGGTCAAAGGCGTCACCTGTCCAGAGCATTCTTTTTGCAGCCTTGACAGGAAGAAAAAGCGGCTTCCAGTCCCTGATGGATATCAGCAGATCAGCCGGCCCAAGCTGATTGAGCGCGCTTATCGGAAGGTAAAGCGGAAGCGAAAGAGGAGGGTTTTCAAGCGCCGTGAGAACACGCACGGTGTGGCCAAGTTCATGAAGCGCCCGGGCAAGGCGGATAACGCCCGTCTCGGTTCCTCCAAGCGGGCGCTCGTCGGCAAGCCTCGCATGGACTGGAATACACTCATTTGCGCAGAAGATAATGTTCATCGCAAGCGAACTGCTTTATGCACCGTGACCTGTCTCATCGCCTTCCTGTTCACAGGCGGCGGTGCGCCTCAGAGTAGAAATGGCCCACTCGGCATCCGGATCGTCGACGACGTACTGCTGCACACCGCCGGGAAAAGCATTCAGCAGTCTGTCATATTCCGCCTGACTTCTATCGGACGGTTTCCAGGCGTGCAGATAGTAAACCTTTTCTATTTTTGCCTGAAGCATCTCTTTCATGCACCCGAAACAGGGTTGAAGCGTTGAATAAACGGTCCCGCCCTGGACTGAAATTCCAAACCGTGCTGCTGAAAGAAGCACATTCTGCTCGGCGTGAACGCAGATGCAGAGATCGTAACCGACGCCGGCAGGATACTCTTCACGGCAGCTGCACCGGTGACAACCGCCTGCCAGGCAGTTTTCCATTCCCGATGGAGTGCCGTTATATCCGGTGGAAATTATGCGATTCTCTTTTACTATGATCGCGCCTACGCGGTTTCCCATACAGTTGGCCCGTGCCCTCACTGCCATGGCGATTCGCATGTAATACTCTTCCTCGGGTATGCGATTGTCCATTTATCACTCCGGGATCAGGTTCTTCTCACCTCAGGCCCCCTGCGGATTTATGCTTTTCAGGAACCGATAGAGCAATACGCAGAATAAATGTCTCCCCAGTAATACCCGACATTATTTTTGAGGACCGCTCTAGAATCAACGTTACATAAAAAAACCGATTCACTTCAACGCATTATTGCATTTTTACGGGTTTTTCCGGAATGTTTTAAGGTTTCTTTTCGGAAGAAAGGTGAATCGGACTAGAATGAACCTGGAAGAAAACCAGGGAAGTGAGAAGACGCCCTCAATCTTCGATGCAGCGGGGAATGGTATGGACCGATGTCTGCGCTCAGGCAGCGCGGGAACAAAGTTTTCTGTCCAGGAACTTCTGGCGAACTTGTGTGCGATATTCGAAGAACGTAACGGAGGCCGCCTGCCTTTTTCTGTAATAGTCCACTCCGGGAGCCCGAAGGTGCAGGCAAATCTCGGGAAGTGCTGCCGCATACTTCTTCAGCTCATTCGGGTTCTGAGAAGCGAAGCTGCAGGAAGTCATATCTCTCTCGAGATTGCCAATCGCCGGTTCTTCAATAGTCAAAAAAAGAGCAATCCCTACAGCGCGCCTGCAGGGACTTATGTCGAGTTTATCCTGTCAGCTGTCTTCAATGAGAAGTTCGCGGCAAGGCGGAAGGACTATTTTGCAGGCGGAGAAGGTGCTCCTTTGATGCTGCGGCTCATCTCATCCATCATCAGGAAGGAAAACGGATCTCTTATCGCGACGAGCGATGATGAAGAGGCCCATTACATGTTCATTCTTCCGGCTGCCCAGGCATCGGCCGGCAAAATTGAAAAGATTGTCACTCCTGACAATGTCAAGCCTCATACGATAATGGTCGCGGACAGCGATCCGGCTGTGCTGAGTTTTCTCGAGTCGGGACTCCGCCTCAAGGGATATTCCGTGCTGGCGGCGCCGGATGGAAAGAAGGCGCTGGAGACTTTTGAGGAGAGCAAAGACGATGTGGAGCTTCTGTTTGTGGACGCTTCCCTGCCCCGCCTGAGCGGAGTTTCGCTTGCAAAAACAGCGAGCACCATGAAGCCGGGACTCCGGGTCATACTCACCGGCTCTTCGGACATACCGGAAAGCGAAGAGGCTCTGAGAGGCATTGAGTACAGCGCCTTTATCAGCAAACCTTACCCTCTCTCAGATTTATTTACCCTCATTGACTGCCTGCTGAAGTGGCAGGGGTAGCGCGGGAAATGGGGTGATGAATGGAGGGAGCTGGACCTCCCGTCTTCCAAATTCCAGCGATACTGGCTATCGTATCCTTCATGGATGAAAAGAACAGGTACGAAAACAGAGGGGTTTCGAGCTCCAAGAAAGAAGTCAAGGCAGCGATAGCAAATCTCGACAAGGGCATATTCCCGAAAGGATTCTGCAAAGTCCTCCCTGACATTCTCTCCGGCGATCCGGACTGCTGCAACATCATCCATGCCGACGGGACCGGAACCAAATCCGCGCTTGCGTATATCTACTGGAAAGAAACGGGCGATATATCCGTCTGGAGAGGCATTGCAAAAGACGCAGTGATAATGAACGTCGATGATCTGCTCTGCGTCGGCGCAGTCGGTCCAATGATCCTTTCGTCGACCATTGGAAGAAACAAGCGGCATATTCCAGGTGAAGTTCTCGCCGAACTAATCACGGGAAGTGAAGAGACACTTCAAATGCTGAGGGAAAACGGAATCAACATCATAAGCGGCGGAGGAGAAACGGCCGATGTCGGAGATGTGGTCCGCACTGCAATTGTCGACTGCACTGTCATCGCAAGGATGAGACGTTCTGAAGTGATTGACAACGGCCTGATTCAGGCCGGTGACGTAATCGCGGGGTTTGCCTCGTTTGGTCAGGCTTCGTATGAGAGTGAATACAACGCGGGAATGGGAAGCAACGGCCTCACATCCGCGAGGCACGATGTTCTCAGCAGATATTACGCCGAAAAATATCCGGAGAGCTTTGACCCTGCCATGCCTGCAGATCTTGCATATTCAGGGTCCCGCCGTCTGCTTGATCCTCTGCCAGGGACGCCTCTGAACGTGGGAAGAGCGATTCTGTCTCCGACAAGGACATTTGCGCCGGTAGTCGCAAAGTTGCTCAGGGAATTCCGGTCTCATATACACGGGATCGTGCACTGCTCAGGCGGAGGCCAGCTCAAGGTTCTGCACAATACGACGGGACTCCATGTGGTGAAAGACAATCTTTTCCCGTGCCCGCCTCTGTTCCGTCTTATTCAGGAGGAAAGCGGGACTGAATGGCGTGAAATGTACCAGGTATTCAACATGGGTCATCGTCTTGAAATCTATCTGGATCCCCGGCACGCGGATAATCTGATCGGGGCTGTCAGGAATTTTGGTGTCGACTGCCGCATCGTCGGCCGGGTCGAGGCATCGGACAGATCAAAACTCACGATAAACAGCGAATTCGGGACTTTTGAGTACAATTGAGAAAGACAGAAAACATCAACATAGTTTCCGAGGAGCCTATTCCGACTCCCCGGAAGGTTAAGGAACAAATTCGGATTACGGAAGCGGCAGCGCGGTTTGTCACCGAAGCGCGCGCAACCATAAGAAATATACTGGATCACAAAGACAATCGAATGCTCATCGTGGCAGGTCCGTGCTCGATTCATGATGTAAAAGCGGCGCTCGAGTATGCATTGAAATTCCGGGAGCTGGCCCGGAAGGTTGAAGATAAGTTCATGCTTGTGATGAGGGTTTACTTCGAGAAGCCCAGAACCACAACCGGCTGGAAAGGTTTTATAAACGACCCGTTTCTCGACGAGTCTTTCCTGATAGGGGAAGGACTTTTTCTGGCACGAAAGCTTCTTCTCGATCTGGCGGAGCTCGGCATGCCCGCCGCAACGGAGGCGCTTGATCCGATAATGCCCCAGTATCTGGGCGATCTCATTTCATGGACTGCAATAGGGGCCAGAACAATCGAGTCCCAGACGCACCGGGAGATGGCAAGTGGTCTATCGACACCTGTCGGCATGAAGAATGGAACGGACGGGAATCTGGATGTCGCAATTAATGGAATAAAAGCGGCGTCCAGGCCTCATCGTTTTCTTGGAATTACTCAGGACGCGCAGAGTGCTGTATTCGAAACAGCAGGAAACAAGTACGGACATATAGTTCTGAGGGGAGGAAAAAAACCGAATTACGAAAGGGAAAGCCTCAACGCCTGCGAAGAGGCGCTGAAACGGGCAGAACTCTTCCCGAATATGATGGTGGACTGCAGTCACGGGAATTCCCGGAAAGACGCGACAAAGCAGAAAGGCGTGTTCGAATACTGCATCGCAGAAGCGGCCGGCGGGCGTCAATCGCTCATTGGGCTGATGCTTGAGAGTAATCTTTGTGCCGGGAAGCAGAACATTGCGGAGGGACCATCGAAACTTAGCTACGGTGTATCGGTGACGGACGCATGCATTGGATGGGAAGAGACTGAGCAGCTGATTATCGCGGGGGCTCGAGGAATGAGGACTTCATCGCGCTCTGATTGAATTTTCGGGTCCTATCACGACCTTCCGGACGTTGTTGCCTCTTTTTATGGTGATCTCGGAAGTGCCGGAAGAATTTCCGCGGTCGTTGAAACACAGTTGCCATGATGTGTCGGCGAAAAGGACGCTCGACGGGAGATCGAGCGACAGATCGCTCTTTACGACTCTCTTTTCAGTGGCGCAGTTCAATGCCCACGAAACGATGATTCTGCCGTGGGAAACCGGAACGATGCGGTAAGATCCGCCGGATCGGAGCGCCCGATCGCGTATGCCCGACACGAAGGAGGTCACCGCCCTTACGGCGCCATGCTCGGGGTTATCCCGTTCTTTGACATTGAAAACACCGATTGCAGCAAGTGACCCGAGTACAAGCATCAGACTTGCTATGTTGAAAAAGACCGGATGGGGTTCGGTCCGAACAAATGAGGACATAGGGGTTGAAAAAAGCAGGCAAAAAATATGCCGCGCGTTTTTCCGGGAGATTATTGAGATGCACGCAGCAGAAAAGGGAATCGGAGGTTTGATGTGTATGCAAAAATTTCCGTGAGAGCGGTGTGCGATTTAAATTACCGTTAAAACCGGTTCACGCAGTAGACATGGCGCCTTGTTCAAGGCATACTTCTCGTCCTTGACAACCTAATCACCTTTGCGGAGACCACAAATGGATGCTGGATCATTGAAAGTGGGCAGTACCCTTGAAAATCTTCAGGCTGCATTCAACGGCGAATCAAACGCGCGCGCGCGCTATCTTGCGTTTGCGAAGAAGGCGGCGCAGGACGGTTACAATAAAGCTGCGGCCTTATTCAACGCCGCCGCCGCCGCAGAAGAGATTCATGCGCGTGAACATGGGAAGGTTATCCGCTCTCTCGGCGCCGAGCCGGCGGCGGCAATCGCGGATATTGAGGTTAAGACTACTCTCGAAAACCTCAAGGCAGCATATGAGGGCGAATGCTGCGAAAGAGACGTGATGTATCCTGAGTTTATCAAGGTTGCCGAAGAAGACAGCAATAGAGCGGCTCTCCGATCTTTCAGGTGGGCACTCAAAGCAGAAGCTGATCATGCCAGGATGTACGAGGAGGCAATGAACAACCTGGAAGACTGGAAGACATCGGATACAACTTTCCTTGTCTGCCCCAAATGCGGATATACAACCACTGATCAGGACCTCGACACCTGCCCCCTGTGCGGTGAGATGAGGGAGGAGTTCCTCGAAATTCGGTAAGGCATTGCGGCGCCGGCAGATCCCGCAGATCGAGCTTCTGTCGGCCCCTGTATTCGGCCAGTCCCGCTGACGCCTCATCAACTCATTTTTTCTGCAGTTTCTGCGGTTGGGGGCGGCGATTCGATGATTCAGGATGATCCTCCTCATTTTCGTGCCGGGATTATCAGGTAAAAACCGTACTTTCCCCTGGGAGGATACTCCCGGCCTCGCTGATGTATTCGGAGTGAAGAAACTTAACAGCAGAATATTACTTTTTGCAGCGGTCATACTCGCACTGGAGTATGCCATGCTGGTCTTTCTCAAGACCTTTTCACCGGGACCATTGTTCTCCGGAAGTGAGACGTACGGCAGGCTTGCCGAAGAGATTGCCGGAAACGGAGGTGTAAATTTCGTTTCGCGCCCGCCTCTTTATCCCGCAATACTCGCGTCGTTGATTGGACTTTCCGGTTCAAGGTGGCAGATACTTGCTCTGCTGATTCAAGGCGCAGGTTTTGTCTTCCTCGGGCTGTTGACGATGGTGCTCACGTGCCGTTTGAGCGGGTCCAGAGCTATCGCCATGATTGCGGGCGCCCTCTACGCCGCCGATGTGCTGTTCGCCCGTGAATCTCTGGCGCAGCGCGAGACGATATATTTCTCGACAGTCCTCCTTCTGGTTATAGCAATGGCGGTTGCCGCAAGGCGTTATCGTTCGCTTCTCTGGTATTCCGGAATCGGTCTGCTTTGCGCCGTCGGTCATCTGATCCGTCCGAATGGATTCGTTCTTGTCTTCTGCATCGCTGTTTATCTCTTCTTCGTGCTGAGGGATGGGCCTTTAAAAATGCTTATCCACAGAATGGGTGCGTTTGCCGGAACATTCCTTCTCTTTGTCCTGCCGTGGCAGGTTCACCTGTCTCAGCTCGCAGGCTCTCCGACACTGGCATCCGCTGAGTCCGCCGGAATAGGTCTATGGAAAGGCAATCATCCGGAGATGGAAAAGTTTTTTCCATGGGTTGACATGGATATCCTGGATTCGATTGCGGCCGAAGAAGTCCAGCGGCTGCATCTGAGAGACGATGAAATTGACGACCATTTCATCGCACTCGCGGAGGAGAATGTCAGGAAGAGACCCGCCATCATGCCTTTGCGCTTCCTTTATAAATTCGTCGTCTTCTTTCTTCCGGTCCCCACTCCGTTCGGCAGCGGGGAACTTATCCAGACGGCGTCGGGACTCGGAATTCTGGACTTCAGGCCTAATCTGCCCGCTATTGTTGTCGGAACACCTTTTCTCCTTGTGCTGTTCGCAGGCGTCGTGGTTTCTCTGTCATGCGTCAGGAGATTCTCCGGAGACGCGAGGTATTTCGTTTTCCTTTCACTCTTCATCATCGCCATGTTTGCGGTATCGTTTTCCATCACATTCACTGAAACCAGGTACCGTCAGCCCTTTGAGATAGAGATGATTATCCTCGCCAGCATGGGAATAGGGGAGATACTGAAAGCCCTGCGAAGAGAGAGGAAAACGGGAGGAAGTTACCTCCTGTACAGCAGTCGATAATAATTCTTCACCATCGTTTCCGCTGAAAAACGGCCGGATGCCATCTTTATACTCGCCCGCATCATTGAGATCCATTTGGTGCGGTTATTGTAGAAGGCGGGGATCACCTCTCTGGTGAGAACCCTGTAAAGAGAATCCGAGTCAATCCTGTCTGCGTCATCCCCTTCGTACCCGTTTCCAATCTGCCAGCCGTTTATGCCGTGCCTGCAGCCTTCCGGCCACCAGCCATCAAGGACGCTCAGGTTGAGGACTCCATTCATCGCTGCTTTCATGCCCGATGTTCCGCTTGCTTCCATCGGCCGCTTCGGATTGTTCAGCCATACGTCCGCCCCCCGGGTGAGGAATCGGGCTATGCGCATATCGTAGTTCTCCAGGAGAATCACGCGGCCTGGATACTGCTTCTCGAGGTGTTTGAGCCTGTAGAGGTTCTCCTTGCCGGCGGCATCATGCGGATGAGCTTTGCCGGAAAAGATCAGCTGCAGTTTTCCATTCAGCAGGAGAGGCTCGATTATTTTCTTTTTTCTAAAAATGAGATCGGGTCGTTTATAGCCGGTAGAGCGCCTTCCGAACCCAATCGTAAGCACATCCGGATCCAGTTCCATGCCGGTCCTTGCTTTCACCTCTTTAATAAGCTCCAGCTTTGCCGCTGTGTGCGCTTTCCGGAGATCGCCGCCTGCGCGCGAGGCTTTTGCGATGCGCGGGTCCTGCCAGGTTCCACTATGCACTCCATTCGTAATCGAAATTATGGGGGCGGCTCCGGAAACATCTGCCCACATTGATCTCGCGGTTTTCCCGTGAAGTTCCGCGACGCCATTTGCGCGCTTCGAAAGCCTCAGGCCCGCAACCGTCATTCCGAAAGGATCGCCACCGATCTTCAGCATCTGTCCGTAGGTAAGGCCGTTATAAGCGCCCATATACCGCAGAAGCTCGTGTTCGTGCACTTCGTTTCCGGCGGGAACCGGTGTATGAGTCGTGAAGACAACGCTCTTCTTGACCTGCCGCCATGCCTCGCTGAACGAAACGTGGTCGTTGTCCATCTTTTCGCGGAGGAGCTCAGTTGCGGCCAGCACGGGGTGGCTGTCGTTGAAGTGATAAATATCGACAGGAATCCTGAGCGCCCGAAGAGCGCGCACCCCGCCGATGCCGAGAATGATCTCCTGTGCGATGCGCTCTTCATTGAACCATCCGTAAAGCTGCCCGGTAATAAGCTTGTCGCGGTTTTCGGGGAGATTCGCATCGAGAAGATAAAGAGGAGCATTGTGAAAGCGCGTGCACTTCCAGACTTTGAGCCTGAGCTGCCGCCCGCGGATTCTCACATACGCTTCAGCCCTGGTGTCACGGAGAAAATCGTAATTGTAGTCTGTGTAGCTGTCGTAAAGTCTTCCATCCGGGCCGAAGGTCTGTTTCACATATCCCTGGCGCCAGAGGATACCTATGCCGACAACGGGGTACTTGAGATCGCGCGCAGCCTTCAGTGTGTCCCCCGCAAGTATACCAAGACCTCCCGAATAAGTTTTGAGTTCTTCGTGAAGGCCGAATTCCATGCAGAAATATGCGACAGTCGGAAGCGTGCGTTTCTTTTTCATGTGAGTGTCCTCTCGTGATCTCATGCAGCATAATCGAAACTTCATGAAGAGCAAGCGATAAGCAAAATTTCAGCAGGATAGAAGTGATGAGGAGGCATTCAGTTCCGACGACAATGCCGGCCGCAGCGCAACCCGCGGAAATTTAACGCCTCAGGGGAATCCAGGCGGCGAATCAATTAACCTGATCACCCCGGCTTCATTTGAACTCGAATGTGACGCCGTGGCCGTTGGGTTTCACTGGGAGAAAGGCGAATACCATTCCCGGCTTTCCTCCATAAATATTGGCGCGATGCCGGAAATCAGAAGCTGCCTGGTTTTCGCCGGTAACGATTTCCGCATGTCCTGCCGCATTCAATCCGAATCCCGGCTTTTCGTAAATTACTACTGTCCCGCGCGGGAGATGCTTCACGTCGTCGATGTCTACGTCTTTGATTTCTATGAACCTCGGGTCCTTTCTCAGCACCTCGGCTCCTTCAATGGCAGAGGGCGCAATCCTGCTGCCGCGAAAACCATTTTCGATAAGCCTGTTCGTGACTTCGCCGAGGCAGTAACGCCGGCTTACAGAACCCGCATCTCTCCATGCGTCAGCGGCAAGAGCCTTCAAATCCTGGTTTTCCCGGAGCCTGAATGCTTCTTCGACTGTTATAGAACCCCTCGCCATGATTTCTTCCGGTGGAAGTGTCTTGGCGACTGGCTGCTGGTCCCGGTAATCAATCCTTACTGGAGCAGCTTCTCCCTGAACGTATTCACGCGCTATGTTGCCATTTCCGGCATCATAGACCCTTGCCGTCGCTCCTTCGATTACGACATTTCCATCCTGCGCAGGCCTTATCAGTTTCTGCTTGCCGTCAGGAAGAACGGTTCCGGATGCTGCAGCCTCGACAATCACTCCCGCGGGCTGTATGGAGGCGACCGGAGTACCATTTCCGACAAGGGCAGCTATCTGTGAACCCTCAGGGTTTCGGTAGACAGGCGTGACTATTTGACCTTTTTCAGTTTGAATTGACGGGCCTGCTGCCGTATGCCATTGCTCTCCTTTTTCTGCACCCAATACCAGTTCCGCATTGCCAAGCGAGACTCTTGTGACGCCGGGTTTAAGAGTCTCATCGCCCGAGGACCGCAATGCGAGGATTGTGCATAACAGTTCCCGGCCGTTCATCTTAGAAAGAGTGGTGCTGTCGGGCAGATTTTTCTGCTTTGGATCCTTCGATACCCAGCTCAGAACGCGCAATAATGTGCCTGATGTCCGGCGGCTGCATTCTTCGGCGGCAATTCCGTGCAGTGTGGATCTGAGAGAATCGGGATTCGTCCTCAACGCTTTCCGTATATCACCCTGGCTCATGTCAGGTCTTTTAGCCTGAACTTCTGTAATCAGAGCGTCAAATTCTCTTACGCCGGTGTTCGCTGCTTTTTCCCCTGTAATCATGTACCGAGTCTCGCCGTTTAGGTTCACGCGTTCGTAAGTGTAGCCCTCATTTTTGTCATTTTCTCTCAGAAGATTTCGATTCACTTCATAGGTGTTGCCGCTGTTGCCCTTGACGGTGACCTTTTCCGGTGCGCTTTTTTCCTTTGCTCCCGATTTAGGGGTGATATAATACCGTTTCTGGCCCTGAAAGATGACTTCCTCGGAATTATATTTTTGAGGATCGGGAACGGTATCGCGAAGCCGGCTCCTCTTTAGTGTGACTTCACGGCCGTTTTTCGTGACACTGATGTATCCTGCTGCCCTTTGAAGGGCCTTTTTGGTATCCGGACGTGACGCCGGGGGTGAGTCGCCCCGGGAACTTCTGTCTCGTGGGTTCTTCTTTTCCGCCCGTTTTGGGTCAGCTTTCTTTTTTGTCTTCGCGAGTCTCTTCTGCTCCGGTCTTTTTTTCCAGCCTTTCCTCAATCCCGAAAACTCGTTTCGCTCTTCCCGATTGGGCGCATGCTTTGCCATATCCAAGCCTCCATAGCTTTTAAAACCTCCCTGGGGATCAGTCCCTGGTTCTACTATTCGTTATGCAATATTATAAAACCTTGTCGCATTTGCTGAATTCTCGCGGCTCGTCGCGCGTGATGAATGTCATATTTCAAGTAGCTTGAAGTAATAAGGGAAAGAAGAACGACAACTTATGCATTCAGTTGGGCGCTACGGCCCCTCTGCACAAAGTAGCCCGGGTACAGTATCGAAACTCGAATGTAACGCCGTGGCCGCAGGCTTACAGTGTCAAGGTGCCGGGCACACCTGTGCGGATGCGTCTTCGACGTTCCATCCGCCGCCCAGGGACTTGTACAGTACCACAAGATTTGAAACAGCTGTTCCTCTTGCCGAAGCAAGGAGACTTTCGTTGTCAAAAAGAGCGGTTTCCGCATCGAGAACATTCTGAAAGTCTGCAAGACCGTCCTTGTAAAGATCGGAGGAGAGCTGCAACGTCTTCTGTGATGCGGTAACTGCTCTCTCAAGAGCTGCGACTCGTTCTCTCTCTTCTATGTATGCTTTGAGCGCATTCTCGACCTCTGAAAGGGCATTGAGCACAGTCTGTTCGTACTGAACATAAGCCTCTGCCGTCAGAATTTCCTGCTGCTCTATCTGCGCCCTTATGCGGCCGCCGTCGAAAACATTCCACAGAAAGCCGGGTCCCGCGGAAAAACCAGAGCTGTTCCAGTTCCAGATCCGGGAGAAATCAAGCGCACCAAACCCGAAGATTCCTGAAAGGCTCAGGGTCGGATAAAGGTCGGCGCGCTGAACACCTATGAGCGCAGTTTCTGCCGCCAGAATTCTCTCGGCCTGGCGAATGTCAGGGCGCTGCCGGATGATATCTGCCGGCACACCAACCATTATTTCAACGGGAGGGAGGGGAATGGGCTTCGTGATTCCCAGTTCATCTGCAAGAAAGCCCGGCTGCTTTCCCAGCAGAAGCGCCAGTGCGTTTACTGACTGGACAATCCCTGCGCGAAGCGGGGGGACATCCGATTCCGAAGCGGCAAGAACGCGTTCGGCTTGAGCTACATCCAGTCCGCTCGCAAGCCCGCTTTCCTGTCGCGTCCTTGTCAGGTCAAGGATGTCTTTCTGTGCACGGATATTGTTGACCGCAACCTCCAGCCGCGCCTGGGTCGTACGGAGCTGCAGATATGTGGAGGCCACTTCCGAGACGACAAGAACCTGCATCGCGTTGCGTGCCTCTTCGCCTGACTGAAGGTCGGCCGTAGCAGCTTCAACTGATCGTGCTATGCGGCCGAATAGATCGAGCTCCCATGACGTGCTGAGATTGAGATTCGTCTGGCTGTGAGTGCGCCTCTTTGTGGAGATTGAAGACATCTGCCGGCTCTGCTGGGTCCAGCTGATCGAAGGCTGAAGATCTCCGGCCGGAAAGTAACTGCTGTAAGATATCGCAAGAGCTGCTCTGGCCTGTTCAATCCGAAGAGCTGCCAGCTTCAGATCGAGACTGCTCTGTAAAGTCTCATCTATAAGCCGGTTAAGGATGGGATCATTAAATATGTTCCACCATCGCGACAGATCTCCCGGCTGACGGAGATACGCTTTGTCAGCCGCCTGCTGCCACCCGTCAGGAACAGCGGTCTCGGGAGGAACGTAATCAGGACCGGTCTTGATGCAGGAACAAAGTAGAAGAAAAACCGCAAGCCGCAGGGATTTTTTCAGTATCATAACTCCCTGAGAAGTACTACGAAATCTGCCGCGGCTCAAGTGGGTAATAAGAAAACAGTTAAAGTCGGGCTCTCATTCGCCGATATTCTATTTGAGGTTGGAAGCGCATCGGTTGTGAGGACTGATGCAGCTTTCGTGAAGTTGAGGATGATAGCACGACTCTTCCTGCGAGGATGATTCGTGTGAAAAGAAGACAAGGAAGGTTTTCCAGCCGTGGCCATTACGATTGGCGCGAATATACTCGCCTTGCAGCTTACGAAGCGAATAGGCGAGCAGACAGGCCTGGTGAATACCAGTATTCAACGGCTGTCGTCAGGACTGCGGATCAACACGCCGGCTGATGATCCGGCTGGTCTTGCGGCAGCTTCCGGTCTGAAAAATCAGGCGCGGCTCGCCATTGTTGCGACCCGTAACGCCACTGATGCTATTTCTCTAATAAGCATTTCCGATGCTGCTCTGGGGGCAATCCATTCTGTTTTAACGCGAATGGCCGAACTGGCCACTCAATCCGCCAACGGTATATATTCGACCACTCAAAGATCACCGATGCAGGCGGAGTTCATGGCACTGGGGTCCGAGATTGAACGGATCGCACTGACGACCAGATTCAACGGGATAAATCTTCTTTCATCCTCACGTAGTATAACCTTCCAGGTAGGATTTGATTCCTACTCAACCTCACAACTGCAGGTGAATACCGTGAACGGGCTGCTTCAGGGTATGAACCTGGCCTCACCCGGATCGTCGGCGTTGAAGCATTCAGTCAACGGCTCGACGGTCGGGGATGCTCAGGCGAACGCGCTTACTGCGCTCGCCGCGGTGGAGGCGGCGATGGATCAGGTGTCGGCCCAGCGAGGTGCGCTGGGGGCATGCGACAGTCGGCTTTCGCATGCCATAGATAACCTGTCTGTCGCTTCCGAAAACTTCGCGGCGGCCGCGGACAGAATAACTGATGTTGATGTAGCTCAGGAGACCGCGAATCTCGTGAAGCATCAGATTCTGCAGAACGCAGCTGTTTCGTTGCTTTCGCACAGCAACGCAATGCCTCAGATTGCACTACAGCTTCTCGACTTCAGGAAGTAACTGTTCCTGACGGCCGGGAAGCCAGTGCGCTTTCTGCGGCGAGTGTGTGTGACACAGGACACTCCCTGTTGCGGCGGGAGCCTTCTCGCAGGAGGTTCTCGCCATATTCGGGGAGTGTTTTTTTTTATTTGTGTGGATCTCTTTGAGTTGAAGTTGAAACGAAATCAGCCGGCAATGCTGCTGTTGCACAGGGAAAAGAGAATCGCATCGAGCGCCTGGATGAAGCTGCTCTTCAGATACCCTTTGCGGACCCGGTCGATCGCGGCAGTCCTCAGTGATTCCCACAGGGCTTTGTCCTGATAAAGCCTTACGCATTGTTTCGAAAATTCAACTGCATCCGCTCCCACAAGCAGTTCCTTTTCATTCTCCCACCCAAGCTGCGATGCCGGCAGGGGAGTTGTGACCACAGGAATTCCGTGAGCAGAGGCCTCGATTATCTTCAGCGGAATACCGGCCCCAAATCGCAGGGGCGCGACAAATATCCTGTGTGAATCATAGAACGGATACAGACCGGGGACGAGTCCGGGCATTCGAAAACAAGAGGTACCTTTGTCGAGGAGCCTGTTCATGCTGCTCTTGCCGGCAAGGGTAAAGCATGCGTCCTCGCTTCCAAGTTCGCTGATGAGCGAAGGCTGCACCTGATCGAGAAACCACCGCACAGCGTCGGTATTGGGAGAATCCGGCCGCACTGTCGGGCCGACCATCAGAAAACCTGAACGTTCCGTAAAATCCGAAGGGGTAGGATTGAGGAGAACTCCATGGGCCAGGACGAAAACGCGCGGATGACCGGCTTTCCGGAAGAGGGACGCTTCCTGTTCGGAGACGCACAGTACGATATCGGCATTTTTCGCGACTCTCAGTTCAAGGCCGAAAATCTCCTTGAGTTCCGCATCAAGGAACTGCGTGCCGTCCCGGAGCTCACGCTTGAAAAGTTCGCGTTTCGCAAAAACCGCCTCGGCGTCATAAATGATCCGTAACCGGGACTTCAGCGCTGGAAGCTCCTCGAGAACGGTCTGTATGCGCTGCATATTGTGAGGGCGTGAAACCAGAACAATGCCCAGTTCACCGCCTCTCTGTTCAAAGAATGATTTCAGCCGCTCTTCCGGGAATCCTGAAAGAATCTCAACGTGGGAAGGGATTTCCGGCGCGGACCCGGGTGTCGAGGTCTGTTCGTTGAAGGACAGAAACGAGATGTCAAAGCCTTTATAAAGAAGGTGCTGAAATATCAGTGACGTTCTTGGGAGACCCTGTCCGAGTTCGGGCTGCGGCAGCAGATCGTCGATAAACAGGAGGCGCTTCCGGCGGCAGAGGAACGATGCGGTGAACTGGCGGGCTTCCATGTCCGGTACCGGACGTTTCGAAAGAAACGATGGATGGCGGGCAGTAAGGATTTTCTGATGTTGATGCATCAGGAGTTCAGCTTCATTGCGGGAAGCGAAGCTGGAGGATTCAGAGTGAATGAGAGTGGCCCCGGGAGTGTAGACCACATCAAGCCCCTTTTCCCTGACCCTTATACAGTAGTCGACGTCTTCGTAATATGCGGGAGAAAATGCCGGATCAAACCCTCCGAGATCATCGAAGAGGCTGCGAGGAGTCATCAGGAAAGCGCCCGAACAGTAATCCACGCTCCGCAGGGACGCGTATGATGGATCGAACGGATCGTCGCGTACTCCACGGCCCTGAGCAGAGCCATCACTGAATATGATTCCGCCTGCCTCCTGCAGAAATCCATCAGGATGAACGAGTCTCCCTCCCGCAACACCAGCTCCGCCGGACTCGAATACCCGCACTGCTGCTCCTATCGCACCCCGGCACATGAGTACATCGTTATTGAGGAAGAGAAGGTATTCTCCTTTCGCAGCCTTCGCTGCGAGGTTCGCACCCTTCAGGTAGTGAAGGTTCACCTCGCTCCTTATGATGTGGGCGCCTTCGATTCTGTCAAGGAGTTCCGGGGTCTCGTCTGACGAGGCGTTATCAAGAAGGATAACTTCAAAAGGAACGTCTTCCTGGATAAGAAGTCTTTCAAGGCATGCAATAGTCACTTCAGCCTTGTTATACAGAACGAGGATGACCGACACGAGCGGTTGTGCGGGAGTCTTGAATCTGAGCAAATTCGGCGTCTCGAGGAATGCCCGGAGGTTTGTTCTGGCGGTCCTTCCGGGTCCTTCGACGTCGATTTTTCCCGCTCTTGAACTGTCGTAAAAACGGGAACCGTTCTTTTCCATTCCGAAGGTCAGAAGCTCGGATTCGTCGATCAGTTTTATATGGAGGAGACTTTCGAGTATTCTTCCATCATCGAGTGTGGCCGCGCAGTGAACAGCAAGTATGTCCCCCAACGCTTCCGGAGCTTCGAATACCGCTGAAAACCCCGAGCCTGACGCGTGCGGGATATCGGGAATGCGGGCGGCAACATCCGGTCTGATTATTTTTTCCGGCGTAATCGCCGGAAGGCCTGTGATGTTAAGGGTGAGTCGCGTAACAGGACGTGATGGGCAGAGAATCCATCCCTCCACCCGGACGAGACGCTTTCCGGGCAAGGTCGGGTGATGGAGCGCGCGGTCCACGTGCCCCAGGAGCCTGTCCTGCTCGAAGTCGTTCCTTGAATCCATAGTGATTATGATGCTTTGGTGTGCGGCGAGCCTTCATAAAACGGCACTGTTATTCTGAAAACGTAACCTTTTGAATCAACTCGTTTTTGCCGGGCATCAAAAGATAAGATTACCGTTCACGTCATGCCCAATGGATACATGTCCTCCGGATAAAGCGCCACCGTTTTCATGCTCGTTCCGGATGCATTCTTTCGAATTTCCCTCCCGCGGAAAACTTGTTGCGCGCGGTTATGCCCGCAACACCGGCACGCAACCCTGGGACAATTCATCGACTGATAACGCCTCTCCTTACAGGATCGGCGCAAAAATTTACGTCGCGACTGTGCCGAAGCCCGTCTGGGAAGGCCGTGCCCGATTCGAAGGTGTTACAGTAAATCCTGATGGCGAACTGCCTTTTGAGATCACGGCAGAGCTTCCCTTATATACCGGAGTGAGGTTTTTTCTCGAGCTCGATGTGCTCAAAGAGGGAGCCTTCTGGTTTCATGAAACAAACGGGAACCTGATGGAGAGATTTGAGTTCGACAGCGAAGAGCCATCAGTCGAGTGGGCGGCTTATTTCCGGATCGACAGGCTCCATGTGACCGGCGACTCCAGGCTCAAGGTGTCGGGAGCCGTGAGGAACATCGGGAATCGCGCATGGGACAATACCGGCAGCACGGAAAACAGAATCAATATTGGAATCCGGGCGTGGACTGCGGGTGGTGTCCGGAATGTGATATGCCGGGAGGGCCGTCAGCAACTCTCCCAATATGTTGTGCAGCCGAAAGAAGAGATACCATTTCATGCGGAGGCTGATTTTACCGGGCTCAGATCCGGCGAATACAGGATCGAAATAGACCTGGTCAAGGAAAACGAGTTCTGGTTCCAGGACGTGGGAAGCGTTCCAGTTTATGCGGAGTGCGTCATTTCGGGAGTGTCCAGGGATATCGAGATAGAACCGGTCGAACTGCGGCATGGATTCCTGCTCACTGTTACCGGCACAGTAACAAACACGGGCACTGACATGTGGGACAACAGCGATCCGGAATCTGAAACTCCCTACAGGATCGCTCTCTGCATCAACCCTGCCGGGTCCGAAGAGCGGGTATATGAAGCAAGATGTGAACTTCCGTCTGGATGTGTCGCCCCCGGGACGAAATGTCCGTTCACTTTCAATATCGACACTCTCAAGATCGAACCGGGGGATTATGAAATACACGTCGATGTCGTGAAGGAGAGATGCTTCTGGTTTGAGGGGGTGGGCATGCCTCCGTGCATAATGAGGCACACCATTCCGCCCAGAGCGCCCCAGCACGAAAGAAAAGAAGAAAAAGTCCGTCGTTTCGTCCGGAAGAAACATGCCCAGCC
>CAYQVO010000023.1:39643-52376 GCA_964421085.1 uncultured Bdellovibrionales bacterium
GCATACTCATCATAGCCCCGACTCTCCCGCTGTTTGATCAGTCCGCCGGGGGCTTGAGGCTGCTCCGCCTGCTGAGACTCTTCAGAGAAAAGGAGTACGAGGTTTCTTACCTTTTTGAATCGACAGGTGTGACTGAAGAACCGGTGAAGTACCTGAACGAACTCAGTAGTCTCGGAATCGAAGCGAACGCCGATCCTCTCGCATGCCTCGGGCAGATTGTGCAGGATGAATTCGATATCTGCATCCTGGCATGGCACGAGTGCGCACAGGCTTATATTGATATCGTCCGCCGCGTGCTGCCGGCTGCGGTCGTCGTGATGGATACAGTCGATATTCACTGGAGACGCGAGCAGCGGGGGGCCGAAGAGGGACTTCTTTTCTTTAACGACCAGGAACTGGCGGAAAGGAAGCGGGCAGAGGTAAATGTTTATTCTAAAGCCGACGTCGTGTGGGTAGTCACCGACGCGGATCGAGAATCGCTCATCGAAGAACTGCCCGACTGCTGCTGCCGGGTTGTCCCTCTCATTTCTGAACCAGGGACTGATGTCCACGGAGCCGATGATTCAATGATCGTCACTTTTGTCGGCGGATTCAGGCATCCTCCTAACGAAAGCGCGGCGTTGTGGGGGGCGGAGATATGCAGGGCTTTCAGGGAGAGGACGGGAATCTGCGTGAAGTATCATGTCGTGGGAAGCAATCCTGGACCCGGCATTCTGGCTCTTGAGAACGGAGTTGATACCTTCGTCTTCGGGGACGTTCCCGATGTGCGGCCGTTCCTTCGAGCATCGCGCGTTCTTCTGGCTCCGCTGAAGTACGGCGCTGGAATGAAGGGCAAAATACTCGACGCGGTCCTCGAAGGTGTGCCTGTCCTGACCACGCCGACAGGAAACGAGGGTTTTGATTTTTCATCAGGGCAGGAAGCTTTCATTGCCGATACAACAGAGGATTTCGTTGAACACCTTGCAGGCATCTTTTCAGGAAAGGCGGACCTTTCAGATATCCGGAAAGCGGCAGCTGACAAGGTGATGAAAGCGACAGGCCCGGAGGCTGTGTGGAAAAACCTGGAAAGCAGTTTCCACCCGAAAAAGATAGTGCTCGGAATAGTGACGTTCCAGCAGACAGATCTCCTGGATGCATGTCTCAGAGCCGTTCTCGAGAAGACAGATTATCCGGATTACAGGATTGCCGTCGTGTTGAACGGGTCCGGAGAGCAGCAAAAGAAGATAGTGGAAAGGTTCAAGGCGGAATATCCGGACAAGCTGGACCTGTTCTGCAATGCCGAAAACGAGTTCTTCGTGCTGCCTAATAACATGATAATCCGGCATTATCCTGATTCAGATATCGTCATGGTAAACGACGATCTGGTGGTGGCGAACTCTGACTGGCTCACGAACCTTTTTGATGCCGCATATAGTTCTCCCCGTATCGGCGCAGCAGGGGGGAAGATGCTGTCTCCGTCAGGGCTGATATCCGAGGCTGGTGCAGAACTGTACCGGGACGGTTCGGGTAATAATCTGGGGCGGGGTTTCCCGATGGATGCGCAGCCGTTTTCAGTTCCGAGGTATGTTGGATTTGTTTCCGGCTGCCTTCTTTACATGAAACGCGAGGCAATAACCGTGTGCGGGGCTCTCGATGAAGATTTCTGTCCGATGTACTACGAGGATGCTGCGTGGCAGTATAATCTTCACACGCACGGGTTCAGGACGATTTATACCCCCGGCTGTGTCGCCGTTCATCATGAGGGAAGCTCCGCGGGAAGTTCAACCATGAAGGGGATGAAGGTATATCAGGATGTGAATCGTCAGAAATTCCTGAAGAAGTTCAGGGGCGTTGATATCGAGAAATTCAATTAAAGGGGATCCTGCAACGCGGATAAAGAACGCACGTCATCCTGAGGGCGGGCGCGTTGCGCGTTTCCCCGAATCTGCCCGCGCTGCCGTTTACTCGAACCATCCTTCCCAGAAGGGCCGGGACTCCGGTCGGACGTCTTCCGGAAGTGGTTCCACCGTCGGTTCGAGCCGCCGCTGAACCGGAGATGGTTCGGTGCCGCGCACGAACGCCTCACGAATCACATTCTCCGGAAGTGATTCCTCACCTGCGACTTCGTTTGTCATTTGGTCAATTTCCACGAACACCACGCCGGAAGGGGGAATGAACTCGAGCTCCTCATGAAAGGAACTTATGCACTTTTTGAAGTTCACCCACACAGGCAGAGCAGCAGCAGCGCCTGTAAGCCCGACAGGAGTGTTGTCGTCAAACCCGACCCATACCGCGGCGGCAAGATCCGGTGTGAAGCCCGCGAACCAGGCATCCCTGGCTTCGTCTGATGTACCGGTCTTTCCGGCAGCTTTGCCCGTGTAGCCCATCCTGCGTGCCCCTTTCGCAGTGCCCCGATCAAGCACACCCTGCAGAACATGCGTGAGCACAAACACCGCATCTTCTGATGCCTCTGTGCTCTCACGCATCGTGCGGCCCGCAAGGAGAGCGCCCTCACTGTCGATAGCGGAGCTGAAAAGCCTCGGCTCGACATATCTGCCTCCGTTTGCAAGCCCGGCGTACGCGGCTGCAACCCTGAGCAGCGTCGTATCGAGGGCGCCGAGCGCGAGCGCGGGCACTTTCGGAGGATTATCACTTAAACGGAAAGACTGCACCGTGCGGGCGAACGCGGGAACACCGACACGCTCTTCAATGTAAAGAGAGGGCATGTTCAACGAATTCTCCAGAGCGTAGCGGACAGTAACATCTCCCCTGAACTGCCTGTCGTAGTTTTCCGGGACCCAGGTCTGTTTTGTCACGAGTTTCATCTGGACAGGCTCATCCCGCAGTATATTTACAGGAGTGGCGACTTTGTACTGATTGAGAGTCCCGTCGAATGCAGTAAGGTAGAGAAACGGCTTTATGGCGGACCCGATCTGTCTGAATCCCTGATAAGCATGATCGAACTGATTTTTGCTGTAATCCCTTCCGCCTGCCCAGGCTTTAACAAGACCGGTGAAAGGTTCAATCGCCACAAGCGCCGCTTCCAGTGGTTTTTTCTTCCGCTTCAGACCAGGATACCCTTTTTCGATCTGTTCCAGACCCGCTGCCACCGCGTTTTCGGCGCACTGCTGCATCCCGCTGTCGATCCCCGTATAAACCGCAAGGCCGGACAATATGGCATTGTCGACATCCATGTCGCCTCTCAGCTCGGCCCGTAACGACGCGGCCAAATGAGGCGCCGTGCGCTGAAAGGGGGAAGTTTTCCCGATAACAGGCTTCTCCGCTTTTGCGGCATCTCTTGCGGCCGCATCGATAAAATTCTGCTCGAACATTTCGTCCAGCACCAGGTCGCGCCGTTCTATTGACCTCTTGAAATGTTTCCGCGGCGAAAAATACGAGGGTGCGCGCACAAGGCCGGCGAGAAGAGCGCCCTCGGATACCGTAATTGATTCGACTTTCTTTCCAAAAAACGTCATGGACGCTTCTCCAACGCCGTGTACTGCTATCGACCCGAACTGCCCGAAGTAAACTTCGTTCAGGTACATTTCGAGAATCTGATCCTTCGACAGTCTCTGTTCAAGGCTGAATGCCGCGAACATCTCCAGAATTTTCCTCACGATTGATTTGCGCGAGGTAAAGAGTATGTTTTTTGCGAGCTGCTGGGTAATCGTGCTTCCGCCCTGCACCACACGCGTGGCAAGAATATTGGCGACGGCCGCCCGCCCAATACCGTAAATATCTATTCCGGAGTGCGAGTAGAATCTCTGATCTTCGACAGCAATGACGGCGTCTTTCAGATGCTTCGGAAGATCGGCAAGCCGTTTCTGTCTGCTCACCCGCTGATCGCCGCTCCCAAGCGGCGCGACAAGAACAGGCTCGAGTGTGAAGGACTGCTTGTGCGGATCTGTTCTGTTCTCAATCTTCCCTGAGCGTCCATCAAAAATGATATCGGACGGATTGATCAATCCGCCTGATGGAGAGGGAAAAGACCGGGTTATGAAGTGAAGCCGGTCTTCCTGCTGCTGAAACTCGCCCGGATTCCTGACCCCCTCGGGCGCTTCTGTGTATTTTCGTTCGAGAAGCGCATTTCGAAGGGAAGGAGTGGTGATCTTGTCGCCCTGCAGGACGGAAAGCGCGCTCGAGTAAATGCCGGAAAGGACCCGGTGCGGGGCGGAGGTAAGCCGCTGCTCGACCTTCCGATCTATGTACCCGTAAAGGAAAACCGACACGACAACACCCGCGACCAGTGCAGCAGGAAGGAGCCGGTAAATCCCGCGCCGGAACCCGGTCCTGTCAGGCTGCACGGGTGTGTTTTTCTTCTTCCTGCTTTCGGTTCTTTTTCTGCCTTTGGTCAACTTTTCCCAACCCTTAACCCGGATATTCGCCTGCCCATTTCTATGTAGTTGAATAATATCAGGCGAATAGGGTACTTTACTGGACGCGCCATCGCTTTAAAAGGCCAACGCAGAAAGTATACTATTGTCTCTACAGGATCTTCGCAATGTCAGGTCATTCCAAGTGGGCAACTATAAAAAGGAAAAAGGCGGCCACCGACGCAAAGAGAGGAAAGCTCTTCACGCGCTGTCTGAAGGAAGTCCAAGTTGCAGCAAAATCAGGCGGTAACGTGGATTCAAATCCCCGTCTGCGCTCGGCCGTTCAGGCCGCAAAATCGGCTGGTGTCCCCAATGATACCATTGAACGCGCGATCAGGCGCGGGAGCGGGGAAGATTCGGCGACTCAATACGAAGAGATCACCTATGAAGGTTACGCACCTGGAGGTGTCGCCGTTCTCGTGAGAACACTCACCGACAACAAGAACAGAACGGCGGCGGAAGTCCGCCACGTCTTCACCAAGTGCAACGGCAATCTTGCAGGCGGCAACGCGGTCGCGTACCTGTTTAAAGAGCTTGGAATGATTAATGTGCCGAAAAAAGCAGTGTCAGAGGACAGACTTTATGAGGCGGCTCTCGACGCAGGTGCGAGAGACATAAACGACGAGGATGAAGACTGGGAAATTGTGACAGATCCGCGCGACTATCCTGCAGTCAGAGAGGCTGTCGAGAAGCTCACCAGTGAGGTCGAGGGCGAGATTCGGCTTGTGCCCGAAACGACAGTCAATATAGACGGGCATGACGCGGAAATGGTGCTGAAAATGATGGATTTGCTCGATGATCTTGACGATGTGCAGACAGTTGTCGCCAACTTCGAGATCGACAACTCGGAGATGGAGCGGCTCAGTCAACGATGATAGCAAGTCTCACAGGAAGAGTGGAGGATCTCTCCCTTGATATCGCCACCGTTGTTGTGAACGGTGTGGGTTACGAGGTGCAGTGCACACAGAGCTGCGCCGGCGCTCTTACAGCCGGAAAGGACGCGCATGTGGTGGTTTATACCGATGTAAAAGAGGACTCGATCCGCCTGTATGGCTTCAAAGACCGGACTGAACGTCAGGTTTTCCTCCTTCTGCTGAAAGTGACGGGCGTTGGTGCGAGGACGGGCGTGGATATTCTTTCCCGTATCGATAAGCTCGAACTTCTCCGTATAATAGGAGCAGGAGATGCCACGAGGCTCGAGCAGGTAAAGGGGATAGGAAAGAAAACGGCCGCCCGGATCATCGTGGAGTTGAAGGACAAAGTCTCCGAGTTTGCAGAAAACACCGCAGGAATGTACCGGGCGGAACCATCGGAACTTCCTGAAGCGGTGAGAGACGCGCTGGCAGCGCTTCAGGCGCTTGGGTTTTCGAAGCGGGATGCCGAGAGAGCTCTTGCAGGCGCGAAGGGATCGATTCGCAGTTCGATGAGTCCGGGTGAAATAGTCCGGGAATCTTTGAGGTATATTTAGTGTCTGATTACGGGGACGACGAGAAAGAGATGTGGAATCTCGCTGCGCTGACGCGTGACGACGATGAGTCGACGGCATCGGACCCTCTTGTCGCAAGTCTCAGGCCCGACTATTTCGCCGATTATACAGGCCAGCGTGCTATCAAGGAAAATCTCATGATCGCATGTCAGGCTGCGCAGACAAGGGGCGAGCCTCTTGATCATATTCTTCTGCACGGTCCACCCGGACTTGGAAAAACCTCTCTTGCAAGAATCATCTCCCACGAGCTTGGAGTGGGTTTTAAAGGGACATCCGGACCTGTAATAGAAAGGCCGGGGGATCTGGCCGCGATTTTGAGTTCTTTGAGCGCAAAGGACGTGCTTTTTATCGATGAAATTCACCGCCTCCCCCGGGTTGTCGAAGAAGTGCTGTATCCGGCTATGGAAGACTTTCAGATTGATATTCTGATTGGAAGCGGCGCGGCGGCAAAATCCATAAAGATCGACCTCAAACCTTTCACGCTTGTTGGAGCGACGACGCGTACGGGACTTCTCACATCTCCGCTTCGGGATCGTTTTGGAATGGTGCTTCGCCTCGGATTCTATTCTCCGGAAGAACTGACAGAGATAATCACTCGCGCCGCAGCAATACTGAAAGTTCAGATCGATCCTGAGGCTGCGACGGAGATCGGCACGCGGGCCCGCGGTACACCACGGGTGGCGAACAGAATGCTCAAGCGGGTCCGCGATTTCGCGCAGGAGAGAGCGCAGGGAGAGATTGACGTTGAAATAGCGCGTCAGGCATTGAACCTTCTCGCAGTCGACGAAAGGGGCCTTGATGAAATGGATCGCATGATTCTCGACACGTTTGAAGGAGGGCCGGTGGGAATCGAGACGATAGCCGCCGCAATCGGAGAGGACAGAGATACGCTTGAAGATGTCTACGAGCCTTTTCTGATACAGGAAGGTTTTATCATACGAACCCGACGGGGACGCGAGGTCACAGACCTGGGCTTCGCCCACAGAGGGAAGAAACCTCAAGGGAGCCGCAATCCCCGGCAGATCCCTGTGAATTTTCAACAGGAGCCATGATGTTCAGCCGTCTCTTTCTTCTCGTTCCGGTGATATTTGCGTTCCCGTCCGTCGGCGTCAGATGGGCTGAGAATGATCGCCAGGCGATTGCGCTTTCCATCGAGGGGATCGATTCCCGGTGGGAGAAGTGCGTGGACAGCGGTCTTCAGGCGCAGTACAGGATCGAGGTCAAGCTGTGCAGAAAGAGAAGCATGTGGTTCGACGCATGTCTTGACTCTGAGAAGGCGTCCAGAAGTATGGAAAAAGATCCGGTGAGTGGAATGTTCAAGGTATCCGAAGATTTCCTGAACGATACTTCTGAGCCGGAAGCGCAGGGATTCGAGAGCTATGGCGAAGGGCTTTCCGCCATGCTCAGTCCAATCGATCTCTCGTTCCAGAAGCTCGGGATGCAGGACCCGGGCATGATGGCAAACCGGAAGGCGTATCTCAGGGTGCGGGCGACATCCGCGTGCAGGGGAGATATCAGTCCGACCGTAAGAAGGCTCTCGCAGTTTCTCAGCTTTGGCCTGGTCGATCTGCAGGACAAGAGAAGCGGCTGGAGCGACTTCAAGCTCGAATAGAAGGGCCACGATGGTCGTGGTCGATAATTGAGAAATGGTAAGCCGACGAATTCGATTTGCTGCATGGTGGAGGCGCTGGGGGATGACGCTCCGTCTCGTCCTGTTCCTCATCGGCATGGGACTGTTTTTTCTCCTCATGCTGTGGCAGCGTAGTGGAGATGAAGAAACGGTTACCGCGGGGCAGAATGTTCTCGTCTTTGCCCTTGTCAACCTCAACGTAGCCATACTCTGCGTCCTGATTTTTCTAATCGGCAGGAACATCACCAAGCTTGTTTTTGATCGGCGAAAGAAGCTTCTGGGGTCAAAACTGCGAACGAAGCTCATGATTATCTTCGTTGGCCTGACGCTTGTCCCATCCACTTTTGTGTTCATAATGGCCAGCGGTTTCCTGAACAGGGCGGTGGAAGGTTGGTTCAACACGCAGGTTGAAACATCCGTTGCTGCAGCGGTCGAAGTCGCTCAACAGCATTTTGAGTACCTTAAACAGGATGTCGCACGGGCAGGTGATTTGACTGCAAAGTCGCTCGGGTCGCGTCCCGCGATCTTCAGGGATCGCCGTTCCATCGAGTCGCATCTCGAGGATCTCAGGAAAGATGCGGACCTTTACGGAATCAGTGTGCTGGAGGATGGCAAGACTCAGATCCTCGAGGTGCATAATGCCGCGGCATATGTCGATCCCTTCCAGGAACCGACTCCGGCAAAGGAAGTCATCAGCAAAGTTCTCAAGGGAGAAAACACAGTGCTGTTCGAGGAGCGCGGGGCCAACCAGTTTGTGCGGGCGTACAACCGGGTTATCGCGGATGGCAGGACCTATGTCGTGGTTTCAACGCTCCGGGTCGGTTCCGATCTGGTATCGGCAATAGCATCAGTAACAGACTCTTACAGAGAGTATGAGCAGTTGAAGCTTTTCAAGAACCCTCTTGCGTCCGGATACACCCTCACTCTTGCCATGATCACGGGGCTTGTGATTTTTGGAGCGATCTGGATTGCGTTCTATATAGCAAAGCAGATAGTAGTTCCCATTCAGAAGCTCGCCGAAGGAACGCGGGCAATCGCAAGAGGGGATTATGATTTTCAGATCAGAAAACCGGCGGATGATGAACTCGGGTATCTCGTGTCGTCGTTCAACCTGATGGTATCAGATTTGAAACAGTCGAGATCTGAAGCTGAGAAGCGCCGCCTTTTTATAGAGACTATTCTCTCGAATCTGGCCGTAGGTGTTATAGGGGTGGATCGTGAAATGAGGATTACCTCGATAAACAAAATCGCAGGCCGCCTTTTCCACCTGGAAGACCCCGGGCAGGCCCTCGGTAAGCCTCTCTCCTCTGTGCTGACTCCGGAGCAGGCCGAAGTCGTCGAGGGCGTCGCGCGGGATGTCGCAACCGCCGGCGACAATGCCGCAGTCAACGCATCTGAAGCGGAACTTCATACGGTTTCAGACGATGAGGAACACAGAGTTCTGTGCACTGCGGGGGTTATCAGAAATCCGGATAAATCTCTTCTTGGGACACTTTTGCTGTTCGATGATATTACGGACCTTGCCCGCGCACAGGCAATGTCAGCATGGCGCGAAGTGGCGCAGCGTATAGCGCATGAGATTAAGAATCCCCTTACCCCAATCCAGCTTTCTGCCCAGCGCCTGAAGAAGCTTATCGGGGACGTCCCAGGCCGCACGGACATGATCGAGAGTGCGGAGACGATTGTGGAGAATGTTGAGACGATTACCAGGCTGGCTAACGAGTTCTCCAAATTCGCCCGGATGCCCACCGCAGAATTCAAAAGTGTAAACCTCGACAACGCGATCTCCGATATCGTCTCAAAATTCGCCGGCACCACGCCTGATATTGTTTTTCAGTTTATCGCCGACACCAAACTGCCCGAGATAATGCTCGATTCCCTTCTCATGCGTGGAGTGCTTGTAAATCTGATCGACAACGCGGTATCCGCCATGCACACCGAAGAGCGGCCCGAAGGAGCAGACAGGCCGAAAATAGTAGTCCGCACTTCATATAACAGGAAAGAAAGACTGGTGGAGCTTGAAGTTGCGGACAATGGACCCGGTATTCCTTCATCCGACAAGTTCCGGATTTTCGAGCCGTATTTCACCACAAAGCCGAAGGGAACGGGACTTGGACTTGCAATAGTAAATACCATCATTGCGGATCATAACGGCCAGATAAGAGTTTTTGATAATTATCCCCGCGGAGCGAGATTCCTCATAAAGCTGCCTGCGGGACAGAGGCACAGCACTCAGCGGCGCCTGGCGGAAGTGTGAAAGCGCAGACTCCCGCTCTTTCACCTTGATGATTCGTGGACTATACTTGTTCCCTGTAATGAACGGGTTCAAAATTATTCGGCGTGAGTATTTCGACGACTTCAAGGTCGAAGCAATGCTCATGATTCATGAGCGTACGGATGCGAAGCTTGTCGCACTTTTGAATGAGGACGAAAACCGCACTTTTTCGATATCTTTCCGCACGCCGCCTCCTGATTCAAAAGGCGAGCCTCATATTCTCGAGCACTCGGTGCTCTGCGGTTCGCGGTCTTTTCCCCTCAGAGATCCCTTTGCTGTTCTGCTGAAAAGTTCCCTCAATACTTACCTTAACGCTTTTACAGCTTCCCTTTATACGTCATATCCGGTTGCGAGCCAGAATGAAGAGGACTTCCGGAATCTTGTCACTGTATATCTGGACGCAGTTCTTCATCCGCTCCTGACTGAAGAAACTTTTCTCCGCCAGGCGTGGCATTACGAACTTGACCCGGACGGAATCGCTCTTACGCGGAAGGGGGTCGTTTTGAACGAAATGCGCGGCAGGTATGGAGAGAGTGACAGCATTCTTTACAGGGCCTTGCTGCAGAATCTGCTTGCGGACACGGCGTACCGGTTCGATTCTGGAGGTAATCCGGATGAAATTCCAGATCTTACATACGATCAACTGAAGCAATTTTACTCCACGTACTATCATCCTTCCAACTCGTTTCTGTATCTTTACGGCAAAATCGATCTCGAATGGCACCTCCCGCAGCTTGATTCGCTTTTTTCTGAATACTCCCGGAAGGACTGCGAACTGCCGAACGTCGTTCAGTCCCGGACAGTCGATGGCGAGGTTGTTCTTCCTTTCACTCCCGCAGGTGAGAGCGCGGAAGATTCGGGCGATGTAATCGTGCGAGCCTGGTTCATTCCGTACCGGGAAGATCTGGAGCGTGAGCTCGGTCTGGCCCTTCTTTCACGACTCCTTTTTGGAAGCCAGGCAGCCCGTCTTACCCGCGCCCTTGTGGAGTCGGGACTTGGGAAAAAACCTGCAGGATTCGGTCTTTTTGATGTGGAAGGAGGGGGGATATTTTCCGCAGGACTTCGCGGGGTGCGGAAGGAGAATCTGACCAGGGTTGATGATGTTATTGATGAGTCTCTGAAAGAGATCGCCATGAATTCCGTGTCGATGGACGAGATAGAATCTGCCCTCAACTCCTTTGAGTTCGGGCTTCGCGAACAGATTGCAAATTCTCCATCGCGCGGCATCAATATGATGAGTCATATCATGGGGCCGTGGCTCTTCAGAGATCGGCCGTTTCACGAACTTGAAATATTCCAGTCGCTCGAGAAAGTAAGGAAAAGGTTTGATAGAGGCGAGAGATTCTTCGAAGAACTCGTCTCGGAATGCCTTATCCTCAACCGTCACAGGTTGCGCGTTCAGCTCGAGGCATCCGGCACACATGCGATGGAAAAGGCGCACGAAGAACAGACCCGGTGTCTGCAGGTGCTGGAAAAACTTTCCGACGATCAAAAAACCGGTATTCTGAAAGCGCAGAAAGATCTCGAAGAAAGCGCGGCAAAAGACGAGCCTGAAGAACTTGTAAGCAGAATTCCTGTGCTCAAGGTATCTTCGATCGATCCGAATGAAAAGAAAACGCCTTCTGAAAGCGATGGCGGAAGAGGATATGAGCGCCTTTACCAGCCTCTTTCAACAGCAGGCCTGGTTTACCTGCAGGCTGGTTTTGATCTGCGTGTGCTCCCTCGGAATCTGCTTCCGTATGTCCCCCTTTTCATGCGCGCCCTTACGGGCACTGGTGCTGGAGACATGGATTATGTAAAGCTCACCCATTTCACGATGGGAAAAACAGGCGGAGTTGGTACAAGCCGTGTCTGCGGTTCAGTCAAAGACACCGGTGAACTTGCCATCTGGCTAATTATCGAGTCGTCGGCTCTTCTTCGTGAGAAAGACGCCCTGTTCGCGCTTCTTGGAGACATCACTCACCGGGCCTGGCTCGATAACAAAGAAAGATGCGCGCAGCTTGCCCGCATAATGAAAGCTTCTTTCGAGGAAAGCCTGGTTTCACGCCCGATAGGCCTGGCCATCAAGCGGGCAAACGCATCTCTCGCTGAAAGTTCAGCCCTTGAAGAGAGCATGTCAGGGATCTCTCAGCTTATCTTTCTCCGGTCACTGGTCACAGAGATCGAGCAGGACTGGTCCGCCGTGCAGAGGAAACTCGAACAGATCAGAGACCTTCTTTTTTCAAGGGGACGTACAATCATAAATGCGACCTTCGACAGAGATCACCACGACGCCGTTCTGCCGCTGATTGATGAATACGGTTTGAGCATTGCAGATAGAGAAGTGCCGCTTGCGCCAGGAGATTTCAGAAAAGCGGGTATCGCTGAAAGTGTCATAGTGCCGGTTCAGGTCTCATATGTCGCCGTGAGTGTGGACATCGGCGCTGCTGATTTCAAAAATAAGGGCTCTCTTTCTGTGGTTTTGAACTACCTGCGCGACACCTGGCTCTGGGAACAGATCCGGGTGAGGGGAGGAGCCTATGGCGGGGGGTGCGCATACGATGAGACAACAAATATTCTCGGATTTTTCTCCTGGGATGATCCGAATCCCCTCAACACAATCGATGTAATAGGCCGTACCGCGGATCATCTCAGAAACCTTTCGCTTCCCGAAAGTGAGATCGGCCGGAATATCATCGGGACCGTTGGAACCCTCGACAGGCCCCTCTCGCCTTACGCGAAAGGTGTCCGTATCCGAAACAGGCATCTTCTGGGAATCACTCACGAGCAGCGCCAGAAAGAGCGCGAGGAGGTGCTGGGAACGACGAATGAGGACTTCAGGAAGGTGGGGGAGATTCTTTCGGCTGCCTGGAACAACCGGAGCATCAGTGTGATGTCGCCAAGGACTCTGGGGGAAGGGTACAGGGAGGTAACGCTGCAGGAGAAGTCCTTTACGCTCTAGGGAAGCTCTGATCAAGGGTACTATAATTTCCGAAAAAATGTGAAGTTGG
>CAYQVO010000024.1:0-42993 GCA_964421085.1 uncultured Bdellovibrionales bacterium
GAATGCCGGCACATCGTCTGGGTTGTCCACAACGAGCAGAAGATGAACATGGTTGGGCTCTACAAGGATGCCGCAAATTGTGACGGGGTACAGGAACTGAGCTCTTGCAAGGCAGCTTTTAATTATTACCTCACAAAGCGGATTGCACTGAAGCAGAAGGCCTTCCTCAAGGCTGAAGGTAATAAAGAGAACGCTCCCGTGCGGGTGGTATTTCATTCTCCTGATGCGTTTTCTTCGCTCTGGTGAAAGCATGTAAGGTATTCGACGAATTCTGGTGAAAGTTGCGTCCTGGCGCAAAAAAAGTAGCTGGGGTACAGGGGGGCTGGTACAGGGGGGCTGGGGTACAGGGGGGCTGAAAGTAGCTGGGGTACAGGGTGGCTGAAAGTAGCTGGGGTACAGGGTGGCTGGGGTACAGGGTGGCTGAAAAGAGTTTTTTCAACGCTCCAGCCGTTTACACAGTTCCCGTCGCACACTCTCCTACTTGTTCAACGACGACCTTATTGCCTGCCGCAGCAAAAAACTCCGCCTGGCTCCGTCGGTAATCTCAACGAGATTATCGTACAGCTGAGGATCAATAAGCAGCGCACCGAGCGTTCCTTTTCCGCTTGCAAGCGCGTCGGTTGCCTTCCTGATGTTATCCGCCGACTGGTTGAATTTAACAAACAGATCACCCACAGACTGCGGGCTCTTCGCGTAAATAAGTTCGTGCAGAAGGCCGCGTCCATCCCTGACTTGAGCAGCAACAGCGCCCAGATTTGCAGCAAGCTCGGCGACATTCCTGGCAGCAGCCTGAATCTCGCCTTTGTCCTCTTCAAAAACCAGCGAATGAAGGATGCCTTTGCCGCTCCTGATCTCTTTCATTATTTCGCCAAGATCGGTCGAAGCGCTCGTAAGCCCCTTTACAAAAGCCCCATCATCTTCCTGATAGATGAAATTGTGGAGAGCCCCGTCACCTGACTGCACTTCCTGCATCACATCGGCGAGGTTTCTTGCGCCCCGCGAAAGATTCCCAAGCAGGTCCTCTCCCTTTTCGCCCAGGAACTTGTTCACATTTTCCGAGATCTTTACCGTATTATCGACAATCTGCCCGGCCTTTTGCATCACCTCCGCAATGTCTGCAGGTTCAACACTTCTCAGAACCGTCTTTGGCCCCGGCGCCAGGAGCTGTTGTCCTGCCGCCATTGAAATGTTGACGAACCGATCTCCAAGCAGACCCTGCGTATCAATGCTTACAAGAGAATCCGCCCGGATTCTTTCAATATACGTTTCATTTATCAGAAGAGTCACATCGATATAAGGATTCTTGTAATCGCGCGCGAATGAAATCCTCGAGACGCGCCCGACCATAATGCCGCCCATTCGCACTGGTGCTCCTTCCGCAAGACCCTTCACGTCCTTGAAATTCGCATGATATTCCGACTGCTTCGAAAACATCTGCCTTTCGCTTCCGAGCGTCCACACAAAAAGAGTGAAGAGCACAAGCGCAATCAGCACAAAAACGCCGGCCTTGATCTCAGCTCCATGCCGCATTATTCATACCTCCACTTGCCGCTGATAAATTCCTTTACTGCTTCATTTGATGACGCGAGCTCCCCCGCGGGACCGTCTGCAATAATACGCCCATCGTTGACAAGCAGCCAGCGATCCGAAACGGTCCGGGCGCTCTCAACATCGTGAGTCACCACTATAGAAGTAATCTTGAAATCTCTTTTCAGTTTCAAGATGAGATCGTCAATCAGCCGGATTGCGGTGGGATCAAGCCCTGTCGTCGGCTCGTCAAAGAGTATTACCTTAGGCGAGCTTGCAAGCGCGCGTGCAAGACCGACTCTTTTTTTCTGGCCGCCCGAAAGCTCCGGAGGAAATTTGTGTTCAACTCCCGGCAGTCCCACAATTGAAAGCTTCTCATGCACAATCCTCGAGATTTCTTCTTCTGAATACTGCTCGCGTTCACGAAGTGAATATGCCACGTTCTCGCGCACCGAGAGCGAGTCAAACAAAGCAGCCCCCTGAAAAAGCATCCCGATACGTTTTCTGATATCCCCGAACGCCTGCTCCGGCAGGTCGTTTATGCGGGTTCCGTAGACATGAATCTCTCCCGCGGTGGGTCTGAGAAGACCGATGCAGAGCTTGAGAATGACAGTTTTGCCTGCTCCGCTTGGACCAAGGAGCGTAACAACTTCCCCGGGACCGATGGTGAAGCTGATATCTTGATGAACTGTGTAGTTATCAAAAGCCATCTCCACATGTTGAAAACTGATAACTGTGTCCATCACCCGATCAAAATGAGAAGTTTCGTCATCAGATAGTCAGCCACGAAAATCACCATCGAGCCGACAACGACCGCAGATGTCGTCGCCCGTCCCACGCCCTCAGTGCCGCCTCTGCACTGGAGGCCCTTGTAGCACGCTATGCTAACGACAAGAAAACCGAAGACCCCCGCCTTTATCATCCCGTGAACGAAGTCAACGATGTATATCGTGTACACCAGGGATCGATAATAAGTGTAGAGCGTGATGTTGAGCTCGTAGATTGCAACCAGAATCCCTCCGACGATTCCGATGTAATTCGAGAAGACAACAAGGAGCGGCATCACGATAATCGCTGCAATCACGCGCGGCGCGACAAGCTTGTTGACAGGACTCGCCCCGAGCGCGCGCATCGCATCCACCTGCTCCGTAACGACCATGGATCCTATTTCAGCGGCGATCCCGGCGCCTACTCTCCCGCACAGCACGATAGCTGAAAGCACCGGTCCCAGTTCGCGCAGCATCGCGAGGCCTACGATATTTCCGACATAGTTCTTTGCCCCGAACCGCTGAAGCCCGTACGCCGTCTGAAGGGCGAGCACCATGCCCGTAAAAATCGAGGTGAGAAGGATTATCGGCATCGACTCAATCCCGATCTTGACAATCTGCCTTGAAATTTCCCCGAAGTTTGTCTTCCTGCGCACAAGATCGGAACACAGATCCCGCAGCATGATTCCGTACTCGCCGACCGGAATCAAAACATAATTCGAAATGAACCTGAAAGAGTCCGTCATTGTTTACGCAGCAGATCCACAATTCTGTCTCTGTCCCGCAGAATCTCTTTCCACCTGCCGCCGTCTTCCTCATCCTGTTTGAGCGTCCACACCAGGAGATCCCGCACGCAGTCCTTTGTCCGTTCCGAGTAAACCAGCAGTGAAACAGGCCGGCCATCCACAGTTCCCGAAGCTTCTGATTCGAGAATTGTCGAGTCCTGATACTGGAACGCAGACTGTCCGGTTATATCGAGCTTTTCAAGGCCCACAAACAGCGACCGCGTGGAAGCAGTCAAATCTCTGCCCTCCTTCACCCTGCATTCCTTGAATATACTGACAAACACTCTTTTTTCGCCGAGCGCCGAATCCTTGATCAGATATATCGAAGGGTTGCTGGAGACCTGCTCAAGCTCGAAAGGCGCGTTTTCAGTGATGATTGCCGGAGTCGAGAGAGTGGTTGTCGACCTTGAAAAAGAGCAGGAAATAAGGAAAGGTAGACTGGCGGGAATCGCCAGAAAGAAGAATTTTCTTATTATGCGTGCAACCATATGCATGTAGAAATTATGTCTTGCCGTGATTGAATTTCGCAATGTCCAAAAGATCTACCCTCCCGATCAGGTTGCCCTGAAGCAGGTCACTCTCAAATTCAGCGAGGGGGAGTTCGTTTTTATTGCCGGTGCAAGCGGTGCAGGAAAATCGACCCTTTTGAAGCTTATCCTTGGAGCTGAGAGGGTGTCTGAGGGCGAACTTCTGGTACTTGGGGAAAACTCGCGCAACCTTTCTCCGGGAAAAAGAGCGCTTGCCAGACGGGACATTGGAGTGGTCTTTCAGGATTACAAACTCCTTTCGCAGTGGACCGTCATTGAAAACGTCGCGATGGCGCTGGAGATCCGGGGCGTGGCGCGTGCTGCAAGAACGCGCCTTTCCAGGGAGATCCTGAGAGCCATGAAACTCGAGGATAGGGCGAACGCATTTCCGAGAATGCTTTCGGGCGGCGAGCAGCAGCGAGTTGCGATTGCCAGGGCTCTCATACATAAACCTCGTTTGATTCTCGCCGATGAGCCGACAGGTAACCTCGATGTTCATATGACACGCGTGGTTTTTGACCTCGTGCTCCAGGCAAACAGGGCTGGAGTGACTGTCATTGTGGCGAGCCATAATCTTTCCATAATCGAAGAGCTGGGCATGAGAACCGTAGTGCTGGACCGCGGAAAGATCATAGGTGATTTCGAAAGGAGCCGGGGAGCAGCATGAAGGACGAGCAGACTTATTTCCCTGCTGATAATCCCGATATGAACGGGGGCTCGTCTCCTCCCGCATATAACCGGCTGCTTGAAGTGTGGTCGGAGTGCGAAAATTCTCCGCGCGCTTCTTCAGGTGAACGTATAATCCATACAGCCGCACGCGTCGGATCGTCGCTTCTCAGATCCATTTTCACGACGATGCTCAGCGTTCTGACTCTCGCAACAGCGCTCTTTCTTTTCGCGCTTTTTATTTTCACTATCGAAACAGTGGAGCGCCTTCTTATTTCCGTGCAGTCCAAAGTTACTCTCACGGTCTATCTCAAGGATGCGGCTGGAGAAGAGGATGTTCGCGCATTGGAATCCCGGCTCGCGTCTCTCGCTGAAGTTAATTCCGTATCGAGCCTGTCGAAGGATGAAGCTCTTCAGGCCTTTCGGCAGCGTCTTGGCAGGGACGGCGCAGTTCTTGAAGGCATAGAATCCAGAAATCCGCTTCCAGCGTCTCTTGAAGTCGATTTTAGAGAGGGACGGATTGAGCCCCATCGCATACTCGCACTGAGAAACGAGATCGAGCAGGAAGCTGTGGTGGAGCAGATTCATTACAATCAGAGTCTCCTCGATCGGCTGAGCGGCGCGCTCGCCAGTTTCAGGTGGGCCGCAATCGCCGGAAGTTCGTTCATGCTCGTTATCACCGCTTTCATAATATGGAACACCATAAAACTCGCGCTTTTTACACGCCGCGAAGAACTCACTGTTCTCAAACTGCTTGGTGCCACAGACCTCGCCATTTCCCTTCCATACGTGCTCGAAGGTTTCATTGAAGGCCTGTGCGCAGGTGTTATGGCTCTGCTGCTTCTCGAAGGGTGCACGGCGGCGATCCCTCAGCTGATTACCGACGCTGCTGAATTCGGCGAATTTCTGCCGGCTCTTCAGCACATATCGTTTAAGGCGGCGATGCTGATTCCCGGAGCGGGAGCGGGGATTGCGCTGCTCAGCAGTTTTTTTGCGGCAGGAAGTTTCCTTCGGGAACATCGCGAGATATGAGAGCATTTCCTGCCGCGATACTGGTCATTGCAGCGTCCCTGCCTCTCCATGCTCAGGAAGGAGATCCGCGTCTGGCCGCGCTCGGGGAGCGGGTGCAGTCCGAGTCGGCAAACCTCCAGTCGCTGCGTTCGCAGCAGGCACGGCTCGAAAAGAAGCTGGAGGAACTGAGAGAACAGATAGCCGCCCTTGAAGAACAGGAATCCCGCATGATTGATGAACTTGCCGCATTGCGGGAACAGGAAACTCTGACAATCCTGGCTGTTCAGGAGATAAAAGAACGGGAGGAGCGGCTGGAAAAACTGTCCATGCTCCGCATAAAGGCGATGTACATGTGGGGAGAGCGCGACGCCGAAATCATGTCGAACCTTGTAGGCAGCAGTTCGGACTTTTCCCGTGACCGTCTCTATCTGCGGAAGATGCGGGAATCGGACCTGTCGCTCATGCATGAACTTTCGTTACTTCAGGGTCTCCACGAAGAAAGACGGCAGGAACTTGTGAGGCTTGGCCATGAGAAACAGACTTTGTACGACGAAATTCAGGAACGGCGCAGAAAACTGGACACTAAGCTGAGGGAGCAGGAGAAAGTTTCGGTTGAGCTTAAGAAGCGAAAGGTGTCGATTGAACGGCTGCTTACCTCCCTCAGGGCTGAGGCGCTTCGCCTGGAAGTTGTGCTTCGCTCAATGCTTGTCCCCGCGAAACCGAGGACCAGGCGGATAAAAGAAGACACCAGCCGGGGACTTGCGCTGCCATATGAAGAGGGACCCGGTATTGAAGAGCTTAAAGACACCCTTGTCTGGCCGTATCAGGGAAGGATTTTGAGGAAATACGGAGAAAAGGCCACCGGCTCCTTTGAGGATTTCGTGTTCTCAAATGGAATTGAGATAGCATGCGTCCCTGGGGATGAGATACGAACTGTCGCCGGAGGGAAAGTCGCGTTTGCGGGGGCAATGGCGGGGTTTGGAAGAGTCGTCATCGTTGACCATGGGAAGCGCTGGTACAGCCTTTATGGAAGGCTGGGCGATGTTCTTGTAAACAGAGACGATGTGCACGGTGCAGGCGCGCCGGTAGCTCTGTGTGCAGAAAGGGACAACGGCCGGCCGGGGCTCTATCTTGAAATTCGAAAGGGGAGCAGGCCTCAGGATCCGCAAACGTATCTGCGCAACGCGAAGGAAACCAATTAATATCGTCAGGACTCGATGATTTGTCCTGCGAATCTTGAAACTTCGACTGATTTCCTGCTATCTTATTTACACGACTGCGTATTTCGAGGTTTTGCTCATGTCAGGATTATCCTGGAAGCCGTCTGGATCTGCGTCCCGGGAACGGGAGAATTCACTCCATAATTCAAATTCACATCATACGAGTTCAGGACAATCAGGCTCAAACTCAGAGCGTCGAGCGCGCCCCCGGAGTTTCAGAAGATTTTTTTCCCCGCTTTCGGCTCTGTTCGTGATTCTCATCTGTCTCACGCAGATACTCCCGGAAGTCGGAGCGCGCGAGAACGACGGAAGTTCGCTTTTCGATGAGCTGAAGCTTTTCACCGATGTCCTCGCTATCGTTCAGCGTGATTACGTATCGGAAGTTAATCCAAAGAAGCTCGTAGAGGGTGCAATCAAGGGTCTCCTTGGAAGCATGGATCCGCACAGCGGGTACCTGGATCCGGAATTCTACAAAGAACTTCAGGTTCAGACGACAGGAGAATTTGGAGGACTTGGAATCGAGATTACGATTCGTGAAGGTGTTCTCGTTGTCGTGTCCCCGATGGCAGGTTCGCCCGCAGATAAAGCCGGGGTGAAGTCGGGGGATCTGATCATCAAGATAGATGGCGATTATACGCGCGACCTCACGCTCGTCGACGCGGTTCGTAAGCTTCGAGGTCCGAAGGGGAGCACTGTGACAATTGCCGTCCAGCGCCAGGGTGCGAAGGGCCTGCTGGAATTTGCGATTATGCGCGACAACATAGTCGTCGAAAGTGTGACCGATCGTTCCCTCGGAGAAGGGCTTGGTTACATGCGGGTGTCGCAGTTCATGGAGAAAACTACGGACGCTGCGAAAAAGGCGCTGAAGGAGCTTGCCGGTTCCTCTTCCGGTAAAGGGATCAGGGGCCTCATTATTGATCTTCGCAACAATCCCGGCGGTCTTCTCAATCAGGCGGTATCCTTCAGCGATCTCTTCCTGCATGAGGGTGTGATTGTTTACACCGACGGCCGGATTGAATCGCAGAAACAGAAGTTCTTTGCTCACGAGCGCGGCACGGAGCCTGATTATCCGCTTGTGGTCATGGTCAACGGAGGCTCAGCTTCAGCCGCGGAGATCGTCGCAGCCGCGCTCAAAGACCACGGACGGGCGGTGGTAGTCGGCTCACAGACATTCGGCAAGGGCTCTGTTCAAACTGTGATTCCGCTCAAGAACGGCGGAGCTCTTACACTGACAACGGCTCTTTACTACACGAAGAGCGGAGAATCGATTCAGATAACCGGAGTAAAGCCGGACATCCAGATTGAAAACCCGCCGGTCATTCCCGAAGAAAACGCCGGCAGGAACACTCCGCTGCCGCATCTTCGGGAGGGAGATTTCCCCGGCGCCATTGGAAATCCAAATGGCAACGGGGGAAGGAGAGAGAGTGACGACATCAGGGCGCCCCTTTCGATTCCCAAAGAAGACGTCTTCGATCCGATGAAGGCAAGCCTGGAAGAATGGCAGAAACGGGATCTTCAGTTCGCAAAAGCTCTTGAAGTCCTGAAGGGCCTCGTTCAGTTCAACGTGCAGAAAGCGCCGGAGCAGCGGGCGGAGTTGATGGGGTAAAAACAGGAATCGCTGTCATTCCTGAATAATTCCGAAAAGTTGCAATTCGTTCTCCAAATTGATATTCTTCACCGTCTCGCGCGTTGTGTAAACCGCATAGCTCGAGAAGGCATCTGTACTGGATGCAGGCACGTAGCTCAGTTGGTTAGAGCGCTTGCTTGACAGGCAAGAAGTCGGTGGTTCGAGTCCACTCGTGCCTATTATCTTATAAGAAGGTCGTATTTATGCCGAAGATCAAGACAAACAGAATGGCGGCAAAGAAATTCCGTGTAGGCGGCACCGGAACAGTGAAGCGGGGCACAGCACGGGGAAACCATAACACAGGAAAAAAATCTGCGAAGCAGTGCAGGCGCTACAGGAAATATCCCGTAGTCGATGGTTCCAATGAACGTGCAGTGCGGCAGATGCTGCCGAACAAATGATAGAGGGTCAGCCCCGAGCGAAGTCGAGGGGACGTGGCCGAGGAGTAACAGATGAGAGTAAAAAGAGGATATATATCCCGCCGCAGGCACAACAAAGTGATGAAACGTGCCGAGGGCTTCAAAGGCAGAAGAAAGAACGTCTTCAAGTTCGCCAAGCTGGCGACTCAGAAGGCGATGCAGTTCGCATACCGTGACAGGCGGGTCCGCAAGCGTGATTTCAGAAAGCTCTGGATCGCGCGGATTAACGCGGGAGTCCGGGCATCTGGAATGAGCTACAGCGTCTTTATTCACGGACTCAAGAAGGCAAATATCGAACTGGATCGAAAAGTGCTGGCAGATCTGGCAGTACGTGACAAGGCCGCATTCGCGGCGATTGTCGAGCGGGCGCGTCAGGCAATCTAGAGTGTCGTGCAGGCATGATCGAATACAAGGTGCTCGATGCGTCGTATCTTGAGCCTCTCATTGCGCTTGAGCGCCAGTGCCAGCAGGATCCCTGGAGCACTTCTCTTATCGCGAAAGAGCTGAAAAATTCGAGGACAACTGTCGAAGGGATGCTTATCGACGGAAAGCTCATCGCATACCTTGTTTATCAAACCGTACTTGACGAAGTGCACATCCTGAACTTCGGAGTCGGGAGGCAGCTTCGCCGTCGAGGCCTGGGAAAGACATTCATGCTGAACGCTCTTGCTGAATTCAGAACTCAAAGGATGAGCGTTGTCATGCTCGAAGTGCGGGAGAGCAATCTTCCGGCACAGGCTCTGTATCGCTCAGTAGGTTTTGATGCTGTTGGACATCGCGAGCAGTATTACAGCAATAAAGAGAATGCGGTCCTTATGATGTTGAAGCTGGAAAAAGACGATGGAGCAGATGAAGCGCAGAGCTTCTGAGAACTCCAGAAAGAATCCTCTTCCTTGTCAACAGTCAGGGGAGCAAAATTATGCTTTTTATGTGATGAATCCGCCATTCCTGCCGTCAAAATCATCATGAAGACCTTGCGTTTGTTTGACCTGGATCCTGGGTTGCGGTATACTTTGCGAGTGGCAGTTTCGGCCACTGCTTCAGTGCTCACGCTCGAGAGACTTTCCTGGAGACCTTGTTGAGGAAATCTCTGAAACGATTTTTCTGAAAGGGGAATCGAGCAAACGTCCTGTGGCTCGCTGTTCCGATCGGGGAGTTCGACGCTCGGAAAAGGTGGCTGCTAATCATGGAGGAGAAACCTTGGCATTAGATGCTTTCAATGTTGGTGATAAGGTCGTATATCCCGGGCACGGAGTAGGAAGAATAGAGTCGGTTATCTGCAAGAGCATAGCCGGGACAGAGCAGACATTTTTCAACATAACAATCGTCGACACCGGGATGAAAATCCTCGTGCCCCTTCCTCAGGCGAAAGCAGTCGGCCTCAGGCGCGTCATCGACAAGAAATCGATTGAAAAAGTCTACGCCATCCTGCAGGACCGCAAGACGAAGAAGATCGACACTCAGACCTGGAATCGCCGCTTCCGCGAATATAATCAGAAGATAAAGACAGGTTCCCCGTTCGAAATCGCGGAAGTGCTTCGTGATCTGTGCATATTGAGCGCCGACAAAGAACTTTCGTTCGGCGAGAAAAAGATGTTCGAAACCGCGCAGAATCTTCTCGTTTCCGAAATCGCGGTAGCGAAATCGAAAACGCAGGAAAAGGTGATGAGCGAGATTCAGTCTCTCTTTGCATGAGAACCGGAATTACCGTGATCGTGCCGGCCGGCGGAGCAAGTGTCCGCTTTGGAAGCGGCAGGTCGAAGCTCCTTGAAGAGATCCTCGAAAAGCCCGTAATCCAGCATACAGTCGACCGGATAAGAAAGGTCCGGGGTGTTTCGCGCATAATCGTTCCATGTCCCCGTGACGGCAGAAGTGTATTCGAGGGAATCTTCGACACATACTCTGAAGTGCTGCTGATTGACGGAGGCAGCACGCGTCAGGAATCAGTGAAAAATGCACTGGTGAGGGCTGAAGCTGAAGGAGTTCAGGATGATGACATTGTGGCCGTCCACGACGGAGCGCGCTGCTGCATAACCCCCCTCGTGTTTGAAGCAACCGTGCGTGCAGCCCGGGAACGGGGGGCTGCCAGTGCCGGAGTTCCCCTTACAGACAGCATAAAGGAGGTAAATGAAGAGGGCGCGGTTGTCGCCTCCCTTGACCGGGAAAAACTCTGGATAGTCCAGACTCCGCAGGTGTTCAGATTCGGCCTGCTGAAAGATGCTCACAGCCGGGGGGAAACGGGCGCTACTGATGATGCGGGCCTTGTTGAAGCCATTTCTCCGGTATTCATGGTCCGGGGCGACTACACCAACATTAAGATCACATCACGCGGTGATCTGGACGTAGCTGCTCTCGTTTTAATGAAAGGTCCGGAGAATGCCGGAGTGACTTTCTGAATTAAACGGCGATCTCCAGCCCGTCATAAGCAAGAAAAATACCGTCGGGGAGTTCTGCGTTCACGATGTCATGATCGACGGTGTGAGTAAGATGCGTAAGATATGTGATCTTTGCTCCGAGTTCGCGCGCAACAGCTGCAGCTTCAGGAATCGTAAAATGCGTCTGATGCCGGGGTTCATACCGCAGACCATCCAGCATAAGGACATCGAGACCGCGAAGCATATCCATTGATGCTGGAGGAATTCTGTTGCAGTCAGTGGCATATGCGAAGTTTCCGAACCGGAAACCTGTGACAGGCATCTGGCCGTGAAATACGGTAAGGGGAAGAATCCTGATATCTGCCGCTGTAAATTCGATTCCATCGTGAATCTCCAGCAGCTCCAGCTGCGGAAGGGCCCCGCCTTCGTAATTCTCATCAGGTTCGAATATGTAATGGAACCGGTGAGTGATCACGTCGAGAGTCGGAGCAGTGGCATAAACGGGGACAGGGAGACCCGCAGGAAAATTGAAGCTGCGGATATCGTCGAGTCCGAAAATATGATCTGCGTGAGAGTGGGTCAAAAGAACCGCATCCAGCCGCTTAATTTTGAAAGTCAGTGCCTGAATGCGGAGGTCAGGAGAAGTGTCGACAAGAATATTGGCGCCCCGATCGGTAGAAACAAGGATGGAAGATCTGTTCCGGAAATTCCGGGGGTTTTCCGACGTGCAGATGCCGCATTCACATGCCGGCACAGGTACTCCAGTCGAAGTCCCTGAGCCGAGTACCGTAATTTTCATTCCTTTAATATCGCCTGAACACTGGAAGAAGAAAAGCGGGAATGCCCGGGAAATCCGGGACTTTCGTTGCATGCTGGTCCGGCAAGTGCTAATTGTTTACGATGCATCTGAAGACTCTTCGAAGGAGCGCACATGGAAGATAAACCGGATGAAAAAGGTTTCAAGGTTTCCGACAAACGGCGATTCACCTCAGAGGGCCAGAAACGTGACGAAGGCGAATCGCCCGGGGAGAAGCACGCCGAAACAGGAGCTGGTTCCGGGCCGGATTTCGAATTGAAGCCGGAAAAAGGGGAGGAGCATGCGGCGCATGAGATCACTTTCAGTTCTTTTGTCGTGTCGCTCGGTACGCAGGCTCTGATGCAGCTCGGTGAGATTCCGCCGCCGCCCGGGGTCAGCATCGGAACAGACAAAGTGGCGGCAAGGCAGTCGATTGATCTTCTTTTGATGCTGCGTGACAAGACAAAGGGAAATCTCGATCAGTCCGAGGAAGATCTTCTCGAAGAAGTTCTTCACAGCGCGCAGATCAGCTTTGTGCGCCAGGCAACGCGGAAATGAATTAAAGCGAAGGAGTTTTGGAATATGATGACGAAGCGCCGGCTGGCAGCCGTACAGGCAGTTGTGATTTTGATTTGTGCCTTATCTGCTGCCGCACAGTCCCCGGTCACCCCTGAACCTTCGCTGTACAGAGAGGGAGCTCCTCATATAAAGGAGCAGAAAACCGCCCCGCATCAGATGCCGGATTTCATAGAGCTGGCAAAAGTCGTCAGCCCGTCAGTCGCCAACATTTCAGTCGAAGGTGCTGCTGAAGCTGAGGAGGATGATGACGGCGCCCTGCCGTTCCCCTTCAAGCAGCCGCAGGAGCCGCCTGCACGCTCGACTGGATCGGGGTTCATAATCAGTTCTGACGGACTTATCACTACGAGCAATCATGTTGTCGACAAAGCAGAGCGTATCGTTGTCAGGCTTCTCGACGACAGGAATGAGTACACGGCTACCGTCATCGGCAAAGATCCAAAAACCGATATCGCGCTTTTAAAAATCGACGTGGGGCGGCCGCTTCCAGCTGTGTTTCTCGGAGATTCCGACAAGGTTGAAGTCGGTGAGTGGGTGATGGCAATTGGAAACCAGTTTGAACTTGGACAGACCATCACAGTTGGAATCGTTTCTGCGAGATCCCGCCGGGTGCCTTCTACAGGCGGAAGCCCGTACGATGTCTACATCCAGACAGACGCTTCCATTAATCCCGGCAGTTCCGGCGGTCCCCTTGTAAACAGCAAAGGGCAGGTAATAGGGGTAAATACGGCCATATTCACCCCGAGCCGTCGAAGCATGAATGAAACAGGTTTCAATATCGGAATAGGATTTGCCGTTCCGGTAAACACGGTCAAAAGGGTGCTGCCTGAGCTCAAGAACAAGGGAAAGATCACGCGGGGCCTTCTCGGTGTAATCATCCAGCAGGTGGACGCGGATGTCGCTCAAGTCCTCGGGCTGTCCGCTGCCGAGGGCGCTCTGGTTGCCGATGTCGTGGCCGACAGCCCCGCAAAGCGGGCCGGATTCAGGAGAAAAGACATCATCACAAAATTCAACGGAAAGAAGATTGAAGACTACAATCAGCTTCCAATGCTTGTCGCCGATACTCCGGTCGGCACAACAGTCGATCTTGAAGTAATACGCGATGGAAAGCCGATGAACCTCAAGGTGGTAATTGAGGAACTCAAAGATGAGCAGGTTGCAAAGAAAGAGGAGTTCACCGCGATCGAAGAGATCGGGCTTTCACTCACTGAAAAGGGCATCCGCGTGCATACGAAGGAAGGAGTCGAATCAGGAAAGAAAGTGACTGTCTCAAGGATTCTGCCGGGATCGGTGGCGGAAAAGGCCGGCTTCATGATGAAAGATCGTCTGCTGGAGCTTTCCGGAACAAAGGTGACGAGTGCCGGGCAGGTCAAGGAGTTCTTCAAGGCATTGCCGAAGGACAAACCAATCCTGATTCTTGTCCAAAGGAAGAAGGGAACCAGGTTTTTGACTCTTCGACTCAACTAACAGTCGGTTCTTTGACAAAGGACGCTCGCGGGGCCGCTCCAGGAGATTCAATTAATCAACTGATTTCATTCAGCATGGTGTCTTGAAACAGATCAGGTGCGCCTGCCGGCGGCTTTATAACACCGTGTATCTATTGAGGCATAGGCAGCGTGACTCCCTGGCAAGCTTTTCGCAACAGTGATCAGGCGGAAAGGGAGAGAAAGGAGGTTTTATATGGAACGGAAGCGAACTGATCCCGAACTGGTCGCAGGGTGCAGGAACGGCGAAGAAGAATGCTTCGAGGAGATAATCAACCGGTACGGTCAGAAGGCGTATCACCTTGCATACAGGCTTACTCGAAACGAGGACGATGCGGAAGAAGTTCTCCAGGATGTATTCGTCACAGTATTCCGCAAAATAAGAGGCTTCGAAGGAAAGTCGACGTTTTCAAGCTGGCTCTACAGAGTCACAGTCAACAGTGCGTTAATGAAGCTCAGGAAACGCCGGCAGGATCAAAGTGTCCTGCTCGAAGATACCCTGCCCGAATTTGAGAACTCGCTCTTTGTCCGGAGTCATGTGGGCACGGAGGGAGAGCACAATACGATGAGAAAGGAAGTTCTGGACATGCTTTCTTCAGCAATTGAAGAACTTCCGGCCGAGTACAGACCGGTTTTTATCCTCAGAGATGTGGATGGACTCTCGAGCCGTGAGGTTGGCCGCGCGCTCAACATCAGTATCCCGGCGGTCAAATCAAGACTTCATCGATCAAGGCTTCTGCTCAGGAGGCGTTTGATGCCTTTTTACAGGGAATACAGGACTGCGGCCGAAGGAGAGGACAGGCGAAGAGCGGTGAATTCGTAACCCTTGCCTTTCCCCCGGACCGGAAGTTACTATTTCCGCATGAAGAAGCTCCTGCTTTGCCTGATTTCTCTTGCGATCCTCGGATGTTCAGAGGAAAAACCGCCTGTTCTTCGCCAGGTCGAAGGCGAGATGTACTCGAAGCGCGGGGAAATGCTCGTCAAAGGACTCGCGGCCTGCGGGTATTGTCATGGACAGACATCCTCACCTGAAGCTCCCCTTACTGGCGGGCGCGCTGTCATTGATCGCTATGGTGAAGTGAACGCGCCGAACATTACGGCGTCGAAAACAGGTATCGCCGGCTGGACTACAACTGACATCATGCAGGGTGTCCGCAACTCTGTTGACCGCGACGAAAACGATCTTTCTCAGGATGTGCACCGGGGATATCTCTGGATGGCTGATGAAGACCTTCTCAGCATTGTTGGATATCTGCGGTCTCTGCAGCCTTTCGAAAACGAAGTCGATCGCCGGCATGTCTCATTCATTTCGAGGAATACAACCGGATTCTGGGAGACAAGAAAGAAAGTGAGTGGAGTGGTCCCTCCAGTACCCCGGCGCGAACGCGCGGCGTACGGCGGCTACCTTGTGGATCATGTCGCCCAGTGCGGTTTCTGCCACAATTCGCCGTCGACGCTACTCAGCGGAGAAGGCTACCTTGCGGGCGGCAAGCGTACTGTCGCCGGTGATGAGGAAAAGGCCGGACCCGCTCTCGATGGTTCGCCGGTATCGGCCATTGCTTCATGGGGCGAAGGCAATATTGTTCAGTATCTCAAGACGGGAATAACGCCGGCTGGAAAGCAGGTGGATCCGCGGTTCTGTCCGACGAATTTTTATCGAAACGCAGGCGACGCGGATCTCGGTGCCGTCGCTGCGTATCTGAAAACGGTTCCAGCTCCCTGATGCGGATTCTTGGTATTGAAACAAGCTGTGACGAAACAGGAGTTGCGCTGCTTGATTATGACGGCACGAAGTGCACGGTTGCGGCTGAGGAAGTTTCATCTCAGGTCCGGCTTCATGAGGCATATGGGGGTGTAGTTCCCGAACTTGCGTCGCGGGAACATCTTTCGAACCTCCCGGTTATATTCGATCAAATCATGACCGGCAGGCGTGAGAGTGTCGATCTCATATGCGTGACACAGGGGCCGGGACTCAAAGGATGCCTGCTTGTAGGCGTGTGCTTTGCGAAGGGATTGTCGGCTGCCGGGGGGATTCCACTCTGTGGAGTGAACCATATCGAGGGGCACCTTCTTTCGCCGCGGTTTGAGCATCCTGAGCTGGGCCTCCCGTATCTTGGTCTTGTCGTCTCCGGGGGGCACACAGAAATAATTGTCGTCGAAGGAGCCGGGAAGTATTCGTGTTTCGCAAGAACCACTGATGATGCTGCAGGCGAGGCGTTCGACAAAGCCGCCGCCCTTCTTGATCTGCCCTATCCTGGAGGGCCCGCTCTTGCGGCGCTTGCAGCCGGGGTGAGGAACGATGCTTTCACGCTTCCCAAAGTCATGCGGGAAGCTGAAGGGTTCAGTTTTTCCGGCTTGAAAACCGCGATTTCCCTCCTCGTGAAGAAAAATGAAGAGAGTATGAGGCGCGATCCGAAGATAAAGGCGAAGCTTGCGGCGGCGGTGCAGGACTCGATAATCGACGCAATCCAGTTCAAGGTTAAAGGAGCTGTGAGAGCGACGGGTATTCACACGCTTTCTGTCTCAGGCGGGGTCGCTGCAAATACTGCGCTCAGAGAATCTCTTCGGAAGATCCCGGGTATTGATGTCTATTTTCCCCCTCCTCAATACTGCACTGACAATGGAGTGATGATTGCCTTTGCCGGACTCCAGCGCTTTCTGGCGGGTGCCCCGATTCACGATTCTCTCGAGATCCACAGTCGCTGGCCCGTGGAGGAGATGTCGCTCAAGTGACACGGGTGAAGCAGACTCTTCGTGATTTGAACGTCGCGCCCCGTAAAGAACGGGGTCAGAACTTCGTCATTGATCCAGGTGTCATTCAGGAGATCCTCGCTTTCGCCTCCCCGGGCGCGGATGAGGAGATCGTCGAGATCGGTCCGGGGCTTGGCGCTCTGACAGAACGGCTCCGGGAAAACGCTTCTTCGCCCATTACTGTAATCGAGATCGAACGCGCTTTCTGTGAGGAACTTTCCGCACGGTTTCCGGAGATCAGAGTGATGTGTGAAGATGTAAGAAGAGTCGATCTGGCGTCACTCGGGACGAATCTGACGATATTCGGAAATCTTCCCTATTCTTATTCCACAGATATCGTTTTCCATCTGGTGTCCCATGCATCCAGTCTCCGCCGTGCTGTCCTTCTTCTGCAGCGCGAGTTCGTTGAAAGGATGGCGGCAGACCCCGGGAGCCGAACTTATGGCGCCCTCTCAATCGGATGTCAACTGTGGGCAGATATAAACGAGGGTCCTGTTGTGAGCGGAACCTCGTTTCATCCGCCTGCGCACGTGGACTCACGGCTTGTTGAACTGCGCTTCTTTGACAGCCCGCGATGTCATGTCGAGGATCAGCGCTGGTTCAGAAGCGTGGTGCGGGCCGCCTTTTCAGAGAGACGAAAAATGCTTTCGAACAGCATCAAAGGACTTTTGAGAATAGACGCGGCAGAAGCGCGCCATATGCTTGAAGCAGCAGGGATTGACCCCGCAAGGCGTGCTGAAACTCTCTCAGTTGAAGAATTTGCCCGTTTGAGCAATGCTTTGAAGAGCCGCGCAGAGCAGCAATAAGAGTTGAGTGGGATGACGTTCCTGGGCACCTATTTCTTGATTCCGCAGAACATCATCATTGCGGGTGTCTTTCTTGTCTTTGTTCTTCTCTGTATCGCGGCTGTTCAGGGATTCCGGCATCCGGAGCGGGCATCGGTAAGGACATGGATCCTGCTCGCGGGAACAGGCAGTGCGGAAGCTTCCCTCCTCCTTGCCATTCAGGACCTCCCGATTTCTCTTCCTCAAAATGTCTTTGCGTTAGTTGCGTTCGCAGCGCTGACAGCAGCTCTCTCAGGAACAGATCAAAAGAGCGAAACACCGGACTCCGCATGCACGAAGAAAAGCGGCATTCTGCCTGCTGTCGTCCTGGCGCTTGCGGCGGGGCTTTTTATTTATCTGCTCTTGGGCCTGTCCACATATTCGGAAATCGTACTCACCTGGGAGGGACAGGTGCTCAGGGGGTTCGCCGCCGAACTGAATGCAGGCGCAAGTCCGGGGAGGATTTTTTTTCCCCGGCTTCTCTGGGAGGATGGGCTTGTCTCATCAGGGGAGCGATCCTTTATTTACGGAGTCTTCACACATCTTGTCCTGTTTTTCACGGCATTTTCCACATGGTCGATTAGAATTGTCCCTCTTGTCGCAGCGTTCCTCTGCGTTCCGCTTATCTGGCAGATCGGAAGGCGTTATTTCGGGGCTTCCATCGCCTTCACCGCATGCCTGCTCTATCTCGCCAATCCCGCGGTTCTTTACTATTCACGGTACGGAACGTCGCTTTCTTCGACTGTCCTCTGCCTGCTGCCGGCATTATGGGCGGCGCTTTTCCTGATGTCGTCGCGGAAACCGCCCTGGTGGACGGGGGTTGTGACAGGCCTCTTTTTTTTTCTGGCCACCCTGCATTACGGTCCTGGAAGGCTGTGCGTTATTTTGTTCGCAGGTTTCATTTTTGCGCACACAGCGGTTCTTAAACGGGAATGGACAAAAGAGAAGATTGCGGCTCTTGTGATGTTTGCCGTGACCATTGCTCTTGTCTTTGCGCATCAATACAGATTCGAAACGGCGGATTTTTTTCTTAACGCAAGAGGCGAGCAGATTTTTTTACTGGGAAAGTCGCCGCGATGGGTACATGACCAGATAGGAGTTGAGAAGAGCTTCCCTGAACTGGATCCGGATCAGAAAATCCGCCTGTTTGCGAAGCTGATAGAGACTACCACATCCCAGTTCACAGAGGCGGCCGGTCCGCTCAATGGCCTGGAATCTCAATGGAGCGGAATCAGCTCAGTCGGCGATCCCCCCGTGCTCCCTCTTTATTTCGGGCCGCTGCTTCCCTTTTTCCTCTGGGGATTCGTTCTTGAGACTTTCAAACGCCGGCAGGTGAAATGGCTGATTTTTGCATTCTGGATTCTAAGCGTCACTTTCGTGCTTCTGCTTACCAGTCGTGTCGATATCCACAGGACTTTTGTCCTTGTTATCCCTTTCATCTTCCTTACAGCGGCTGGAATCGACGATTTTGTCGCGGCAGTCTCGCCGCTTTTGAGTTCCGGTTTTCTCAAGGTGCCGGCGGGAGCCGCTGCCTTCTCCCTTGCCCTGGCTTTTCCTCTGGTAATGCTCAGGGGGGACAGCGGGTCGACGCTCGATTCGACAACACGCAGTATCGCCTCTTTCGGCGGTGAAAACCGAAGGCCGGTAAAGATAGCTGTCGGTTCTGATCACAGAAACTGCTCCTGGCTCGAGCTGCAGATGGTGGAAAAAAACCGGAGGACAAACACTTCATTCAATGAGTCCTTTGAGTCCCGGGTGGTTGATACAATTCGGGACCAGGAGTTTCAGGAGGCTGCGGCAGCAGGGATCCTGGATGCAGTCTCAAAAGGGCCGAAGGATGTGCTTTTGATTCTGGTGCCGGGCCCTTCATTTTCGAAGCTTCGGCAAATGGCGGAGAACCGGGGCTGCGCGGTAAATGGGAGGGAATTCGGGGGAAAGCAGGGATATCTGATTGAAGGCTGCACCCTCGGAAATACCTGAAAAAACTCCCTGATATTGCATTTTGTCCATCTTCCGGGATAAACCCTTAACTAAATCTGTTCTCCGATGGACATTTCAACATTACCGAGGGTGATTCATGGCAGATATTAGTGTGTCCCTGTGCGGCCTTAAACTGAAAAATCCAACCGTTCTTGCGTCGGGAATAATGGGAATAAGCAAAGCTTCGATTTCTCTTGCGGTGCAGAACGGGGCAGGAGCAACGACCATAAAGTCTCTCTCTATTGAACCAAGGAAGGGCCATCCCGCGCCAATTATACTTACGTTCCCCGGCGGAATGCTCAACTCCGTCGGATATTCGAATCCGGGTATTGATAATGTGGGAGATGAGTACGGGGATCTCCGGTCTGTCGGTGCGCCGGTGATCGGGAGCATTACCGGGCGGGATGTGGATGATTACATAGCTCTTGCGGAAAAATCAGAGGCGCTTGATTTCGATGCTCTGGAGATAGTCCTTTCCTGCCCGCACACTCCGGGCTATGGGACAATGGCGGGCCTGAGCACGCCTGAGATGACGGAGAAAGTCACCCGGGCAGTGCGGAAAATAGTGAATAAGCCCATGTTCGTGAAGCTCTCTCCGAACGTGATGGCAATTACTGAGCTTGCGAAAGCAGCTGAGGCTGCCGGAGCCGACGGGATTACAGCAGTCAACACGGGCGGCCCTGGAATGATAATCGACATACGGGCGAGGAGACCGGTTCTTGGCGGGAAGATAGGCGGGTTTGGAGGCGAAGCGTTCAGGCCTATTGCGATAAGGTGCGTCTACGACATTTTCCAGGCTGTCAAAATTCCCATCATTGGAACCGGTGGTGTGAGCACGGGAGCCCATGCCGTGGAGATGATACTTGCCGGCGCAAGCGCGGTCGGGATCGGCGCCGGGGTCTATGATCGGGGAATCGATGTTTTCAAACTGGTGAGTGACGAACTGTCAGCCTTCATGGAAGAAGAAGGTATCAAGTCAATTTCCGATATTAGAGGTGGTGCGCATGAAAACTGAACTTCCACAGACTGTGAAGATTTCCGAAGTAATTGAAGAAGCTGACGGGATTAAGAGCATTCTCTTTCCGCGGATTTTCGACGCTGCACCCGGTCAGTTTGTCATGGTGTGGGCTCCCGGTGTCGACTCAAAACCGGTGGGAGTCTCGTATCTTGATAAGGATCGGATAGGGGTGACTGTGTGCCCGGTCGGCACCTGGTCCGAAAAGGTCTGCAGCATGAAAAAAGGAGAGTACCTTGGCCTGCTTGGACCTTACGGAAACGGTTTTGAGCTGGAAGGCCGCAGGGTGATCCTTGTCGGCGGAGGATATGGAGCAGCTTCACTGATGCTGCTTGCCGAGGAGGCGCTTGCAAAGAGGCTTGACGTGTCCATGATTATCGGCGCAAGGACGGAGTCGAAACTTCTTTACAGAAAGCGTATCGAGAAACTCGGACTGCGAACGGTATTCACGACCGACGACGGCTCATATGGAAAGAAAGGCCTCACGGTCGACGCACTCTCAGAAATCGCCGCTGCAGGCCCGGTTGATACCGTGTACGTATGCGGCCCTGAGATGATGGAGAAAAGCATTGCCGAGTTCGCAGTCCGGGAAAACCTGCGGTGTTATATCAGCCTCGAGCGTCACATGAAATGCGGATTCGGAGTGTGCGGGGGCTGCTGTATCGATCCCACTGGCGAGCGCATCTGCAAGGAAGGTCCTGTTTTTACGGCACAGAAGGCGCTTTCGTTCACTGAATTCGGGAAATATCACAGAGACGGCAGCGCGACGAAGCATTACTTCTGACAGGGGAGGGACACTGCCTGACGCACTCTTTTTGATCTACTCAGCTTTCAGCTTCCCGTTGCCGCCAAAAAAGTCCAGAGGAATCTTCCCCACTATTTTTTCGACCGACTCCCGCCGGATTCGCCAGTCGGAGCCGATTTTGAATCCATCAATTACCTCTTCACGGATCAAGTCATAAACTTTGGGGCGGTGGATGCGGAGGAGTTTGGATACTTCTTTTACCGTAAGAAGGACGGGCTCAGTGTTCTCATGGTTCATAAATGGACCTCAGGCTCCCTGAAAAACATGATTTGCCGCCTTTCCGCTCAAATTCGAGCCGTTCATTACAGATTCCGACTCGTAGAGTGTCTCTCGACACTTTAGTGACCGGGCTAAATCGTGTTTCTGCTGAAACCGCTCGGTATTTCAGGGAATTTGAAACCAGGGGATTTTCTGAGGATGGCTGCGGGAAAACCGTGGAGCCGGGGGCGAGAAGAGTCTTGATGCGCAGGATCATGTGAGATTCCGGCGCGATTGGGTAGAAGTGCCGGATGATATTTTCAGTCTTCTATGCGCTTTTGCTTTCGACTCTCGGAATCCCATCTTTTTCGGCGACCCCGGCTATTGCAGATGCTTCCATTTATCATCCCAGCCTCGAGGGGAAAAAAACTTCGAGTGGAGAAAAATACGATCCCGAAGATACGACCGCTGCTCATAAGGAGCTTCCCCTTGGATCAAAAGTCAAGCTCATAAATCCTGAAACGGGCCGGGAAGCTGATGTGCGAATCAATGATCGGGGTCCTTTTGTAAAGGGGCGTGAGTTCGATCTTTCGAAAAAGAGCGCCGAAAAGCTCGGGATTCCCGGGGCGAAAGGAACGGCAAAAGTTGAGGCCCTTGTTCTCTCCACTCCGACGCCCGGGTAATGACGTTTTTCCTCTTCCCATTGCGATCGCCGCTGCGGTAGCATTTGCGGGAGCTATGCATTTTCAGATGGTCATAGGCGGCGCTTTCCTGCTCTTTCTGATGCTCGTTCCTGCAGTCGCTTTCTTTCAGTATTTTTCGACAGTCCGTTTGAGAGGGTGGCTAATAAGCTGTTGTCTGCTGACTATTCCGATTGGAAACTGGGGAGGCTGTCGCTTTTTGTTTCCGGTCAACACTGCGCAGGCCGAGCAGGCATACGATCTCGAGCACGACAGGCTGATCCGGGAAGTGGAGTACTACGTGAAAGATCGGCGAGTACTCGATGCCATGCGCCAGGTGCCAAGGCATGAGTTCATCCCGGAGGAAATCCGAGCCTTCGCGTACCTGAATCAGGCGCTTCCAATCGGACATAATCAGACAATTTCACAGCCGCTTGTCGTGGGCGTTATGACGGAAGCCATGGAGCTTAAACAAGAAGACAAAGTGCTTGAAGTCGGCACGGGTTCCGGCTATCAGGCCGCAGTTCTCTCAAAGCTCGCGTCGGAAGTTTATTCAGTTGAAATCATTGAAGCCCTGGCTCAGAGTTCGAAGGAGACACTGCGACGGCTCGGATACGGCAACGTGCACGTAAAGGCAGGGGATGGATATCTGGGATGGAAGGAAGCAGCTCCCTTCAGCGCGATAATGATAACTGCTGCTGCGCCATTGGTTCCTGAACCTCTTGTCGACCAGCTTGTTGAAGGGGGGCGCCTTGTAGTGCCGCTTGGCAGGGAAGTTCAGGAGGTGGAAGTATTCAGGAAGAAGGATGGAAAATTGACATCACGATCGGTGCTTCCCGTCCGCTTTGTACCCATGACAGGGACCATCGAAGGGCGATGAGAAAAGGGACACCCAGATAATTCCCGAAATCTCGAAGGGGTTTTGTTGACGTTTGGGATCGTTTGAGTTCGGATCTGTACGGGCGGTTTTAGCCCCCGCGGATGCGACTCGCGCGGGAAAAAGTGGGTGTCCCTTTTCTTAATGCAACGAATCCGGCGGCGTCCGCATAACTTTAAACAACTTCGAGAGTTTATATATAGAGAATGAGAGATCAAAGACAGCATGAAGATCCTGGGCGAACGCCGGGCCCCGTTGGTGCGTCCGGGGAGTCTCGAGTCTCCGACCTGTCGGCTCCGCGGAACCGATCTATTCTGGCGGTAAAGCCCCCGAATGTTTTCCGTGATGGACCCGAAACCTGGAAGTCAATATCAGTAAAAGGGAGAGCGGACCCAACTGCATATATAAAGTTCCTTGTGCAGTTTCATCTCAGTCGACTTTTATGCTTCACTCTTCCGAGAGAACATGAGCTTGTAAATACTGCTGCGGGATTTCTTGCGAAGGAGTACGCGGAAATTGGGGTCAAGTCCCTTCCCCCTGTTCACGGGCCGTTTCACGCACACGAAAGAAATACGGGAGGTTTTTGTCTTGTCACTTCAAGAAGTTTCGCGATCCTCTCGCCGACAACCCGGGATATGCTGCTTGATCTCGCGGAAGGGTTTTCCAGAGAAGGAATGTTCGACAGAAAAAAAGCAGGCGAGATGATTGATCTTATGAACCTTGCTCATGAGATAACACATGCCGTTCGTTTTATGAAGACTGAAACGGGAGTTATTTCCCGTGCAGCCACCACCAGTCGCTGGCAACCAGGGGGGTATACGTTCCAGGCTTTCGAAGAAGGCGCCTGCTGCATGAACGAGGAAGCAATTGCGCGGAGCAGGGGGTGGAGACGAACAACGCAACATATAAGATGCACACTGACAACAGAAAGAAATATTGGCAGAAGGATGCATGACGTATTCGGCTGGATATATGGCAAAGACGATTGTAAACTGATGGAGCAGGGCAGGTGGCCCTTCCGGAATGTCAAGCTGAGAATACCGTCCGAACGAATCCTTTTTGTGAAAGACGGTACAGCAGTCGAGCTTGGGTACGACCATATTGTTCGCTGTCTCGAAAAGCTCGTAGAAAATGCATCACGGGATCGGAGCTTATACAAACTTCAGGAATTCAAGGACGATCTCCGAAGGGCTCATGTCACAGGCGAAACAGAGCCATTGGTAGATTTCATCACATCAGCGTACGGCGAGTCCGCCCGAAAGTTCCTTGCCTTGTGTCCTCCTCAGGGGAAGGTATTTTCCATGCTCATGACCGCATTTGGCGACGCTTCGCTTCTGCCCCCGAGATATCGAAACGGCATCTACGACGAGCTTCTGGATATTCTTCTGCTGATGAATGAGAGAGAGAGTGTGAAGTCCGCGCACGGGATCCTCAGCAGATTCTGGAAGTGGTTTTTGGAGAACTAGCGCCGCGTCGTGATGGATATCAGCTTCAGCCTCCGCGTAAAGCTTCCGGGTACAAGGTAGAATCCTTTTCCTGGTGAAAAAAGGACACCCACTTTTTGATATTCTGGAAAAGAAGGAAAAAGAAGGCTTTGGTCGCCGATGATGACCGGGGTACACTTGACCTTTTCTCCTTCCTGCTGCGTCAGGAAGGATGGGATGTGGTGGAAGCCCATTCGGGGGAGGAGGTGGTCAGCAAAGCGCAGGATGAGCAGCCCTCGGTCCTGGTGCTTGATCAGCTTATGCCCGGGCAGTCAGGGTCTGATGCTTACGAGACCCTGAAGAGCATGGGAGTAAATATTCCCGCCGTTCTCATCTCAGGAGCCGCCGATATTGCCGAAACAGCCCGGCGGCACGGAATAGCGCGTTTCTTTCGAAAGCCGGTCGATATTGCCGAACTTCTTGAGGCCCTGGAAGAAGCCGGAACCGCCGCATGATCGGCAGTGCTGCTGGTTGAGGATTTTAAGCGGAAAGGATCGCATCAATGCATCTCTCAGCGGCCCGGCCATCACAGAACGTGTTCATCGTCCCCTGTTTCCAGCGACCATCAAGTATCAACTTAACGCAGTGAAGAATCTTCTCTTCAGAGAAACCAACGAGCTCATTGGTTCCGTTCTCCACTGTGATGGACCATTCAGTGTTTTCACGCATGGTCAAACAAGGCACCTGAAGCACCGATGTCTCAACCTGGACTCCTCCAGAATCGGTAAGCACGAGAGCAGCGTTCTTTACCAGCGTGAGAAATTCCACGTAACCCGACGGATCTGTCAGCTTGATACGGCTGTTCCCAACGAGACGTGAAAGAAGATCATGCAGGATCAGGCGATTTCTTGTCCGGGGATGCACGGGGAATACAATCGGGATCAGATCCGCCGCCTTTTCGATTATACCGACAGCACTTTTCAGTTGCGTCCCTGTATCCACATTCGCGGCCCGGTGGAGCGTCACGACGCCGTAAGCGGCGCCTCCCCCGGTGTTATGCGGATTGCCGAGGATTGCCGGAAGAAACCGCTGGAGCGTGTCAATCATAACATTGCCGACCAGTTTGATGCGATTTTGGGGTATTCCTTCGGAGAAGATTAGCTTCCGCCTCCGGCAAAGGTGTAAGGAGAAGGCTGGACAACCGATCAGTGACTATACGGTTCACTTCTTCCGGCATGATCCAGTCGCCTGACCGGAGGCCCGCCTCTATATGACACACCTTGCCGTGCAGCTTTGCCGACACGAGAGCACATGCCGGCGACGAGTTGACATCTCCGAAGACCACGGTCCATTCAGGGTGTTCTTTCAGAAAATATTTTTCGAATGCTGTCATAATCGAAGCTGTCTGCTGCGCGTGTGTCCCCGAACCCGCTGCCAGATTCACGTCAGGCTGCCTCAATCCCAGATCTTCCAGAAAAACCGAGGACATATTGATGTCATAATGCTGGCCTGTATGGACAAAATGAGCGTCTATTCCTCTCCTGTCGCACGCCTGGAGTACAGGAGCGACCTTCATGAAATTCGGCCGGGCGCCCGCGATGATTGAGAGAAATGGCATAGGAGGTCCTCGATCACAATATCTCCTCCCCGAGGAGGCAATCCGCAAGCAAAATTCCGTGAGCATTGATTGTCCTGCCCGCATGTGGTTATGTGATTCCGCTTTTCGACGTCCGAGGTGAGATTTATGGGACGGATTGTAGTGTTTGTCAACAATGAATACCTGGATGACAACCGGGTCAGAAGGAGTGTTTCCGTTCTCAGCCGGATTTTTTCTCTGACCACTGTATGCTGCGGAGTGCCGGAACTGAACCGTCCCGTAAGAGAAATCGCTCCCGACAATGTCGAGATTCTTCGGCACTTATTTCTCAAACCAACCTCGTCGCGAAGCCCAATTTTAAAAGGCTTTTTGAGTTTTTTCGCGCATGACAACGGCGGATTTCGGCCTGTGCCGCGAAGTCCGGCGTTCACCCGCGATCTGCTGTTACGGGCATTGCGAACATTTCTCTGCATGGGATGGTTTTTCTGGATTATCCTTTCGAACATTTATGCAGCGACGAAGTATCGTTCACTCAGTGCAGACGCGTTCTACAGCAACGATTTCGATACCTTGCCGGCCGCTTTTCTCCTCGCTCGCTGCAAACGCGCCGCGCTGATATATGACGCTCATGAACTTTATGCCGACATTCTCGAGAGTTTTCCCGCTATATATCGTATTTTGGTGAGAATGGTAGAGGGGCCTCTTGCACGGCGGGCTGATGCAGTCGTGACCGTGAGCGACGGCGTCGCGAATATGCTTCAAGAAAGGTATAGTCTTCGTCGAAAACCGGCAGTAATTCACAACTGTCCATACTATCAGCCTCCAGGAACAAGGAAACCAGTCAATCCGGATCGTATCAGAATTATATATCATGGATATCTGCTGCCAGGGCGGAATCTGGATATACTTGTGCGCGGCATGCGGCATGTCGCCAACGGGTGTCTTTTCATTCGAGGGAAAGGCATTCTCGAGCGTCCGCTTCGTTCACTGGTGGAACTGCTTCACCTGCAGGACAAGGTTATCTTTCTGGAGATGGTCCCATCCGAGCGACTGACAGCTCGTGAGAGTGAGTTTGATATAGGAATTGTGCCTGTCCAGGGGAGGAACCTTAACTCATATTACTGCGCTCCCAACAAGGTGTACGAATATATGATGTCAGGCCTCGCGATCGCCGTTGGGAAGGGTCCCGAACTGCGCAGGATAGTGGAAACATATAAAAACGGCGTCTTCTACGATGCGACTGACGAAACGGCGTTGGCGCGGTTGATAAACGGACTTGATGAGAAAACGATTGCCGAGATGCAGAGAAACTCCCTGATTGCCGCGCGGCAGGTTTTCAATTTTGAAATCGAGGGGGAAAAACTGCGTGAAATTGCGGAGCAGTTCGCCGGCGCGCGCGGCCGGACGGCAAGAGATAATGCCTGAATGGCAAAACGTCTGAAGTATCCCAGGCCCGGAAAGGCGCCGCCCGGAAAGAAATCCGGCATATTCAACTCCCGCCGCGCCGGGCGAGGACTGATTGATAATATGTTCGAGCCTTCTCTACAGTGAAGTCTTCCTCTACAAATCTTCTCCCGGCACGGGCCTGGTGTTCAATCAGCGGCGGATTATCCGGAAGCCTCTTGAGATGGTCGTAAATCTGCCGGCAACGGGTGGGTATCCATGCCGACTCCCAGTCAGGGGGAAGTTCGGGATTCACCGAGCTGGTTGCCGAAGCAAGGACGGCATTTCCCCTGGCAAGTGCCTCAATACAGAGGTATCCAGGGGGCAGCAAGTGGAATTCCTGCAGGACTATATGACTTCTGCCGAGTTCGTCCAGAATCCGGCGACGAGGCACGTCGCGGACTTCAATGTAGTTGAACGCATATCCTTCCTCCTTCAGCCTGTTCACCGCTTCCCGGACAAAAGTAGTCCCTTTCAGAAGGGGGCGGTCGGCGCATGAAGGACATTGATCCCGGCGCATTCCGAGACCGGGACGAATTCGAAGCTGAATTCTTCCAGAGGGAGAATATACCATGGATGGTAAGTCCTGCACTGGAGATAATTTGCCTGATCGATTCTCCGCCAGAATATCGTATCCACATACCTTTCGGCGCTCTCCGCTGTTTCTTTAACCCACCGCTCGAAACATTCATTTCCGGCGTTCGGATGATAATTTGCAGAAGAGTCTTCGCCTCGCCGCGAAAAAATTCCCCGGTCAGCTTAAGAAAACGAATTTTGCTCCCGCAAAAGCGAACAATTATGCGTTTATTCTTTCTCTTCGGAAACGCGAAGTCGTGCTCTCGGGCCGCCATGAATCCTGAAAAAGAGACATAGATGAAGACATCCGTTACGTGACTTAAAAATGCAGGCAGTGCAGGGCCGGCGAATGGACGCAACCAGAGGGGATACGGGCCGAAAGAAGCCGGATCAGAGTAATACTTGTTTCTGTCCAGGATACATGTGAAAGAAGACGGAAAGACGAGACCCCGGTAATAAATGAGACTGGCTGTCCCGGTGACTCCAATAGCCGCCTCTCTCTTCCATCTCTCCCTGCCGATGAAGCAGAAAATGAGTGCAAAAAAAGCAGGAGAGATGAGGCAGAATAAACTGGAAAGAAAAACAGAGGGGGGCGACAAACTTGATAATGAACCAGGTGCGAAAAGGATTAAAACTCATGCTGAATTCCGATCTTCACGCCGCTTCCAATCCGGACATCCGTTCCGATATTACGGTTCTTTCTGACCACGCAGTTGACTGTGAAAGACTGCTGCAGGATAAAAAAAACTCGAAGACATGGATTCCCGCTATTTAATGTAGCATAGTAGTGAAACCGGATAAAGTGAACACCTGTGCGTAAATGGAAGTCCCTTTCGTCAACATCCCGCTTCTGGAAATGGATCTCCGGGAGGAAATACTTGGAGCAGTATCCAGTGTGCTCGCGTCAGGCTCGTACATTCTTGGATCGCACGTCGAAGAATTCGAGAAGAAGATGGCCGCCCGCTACGGCGTGGGTCATGCTGTGGGGGTATCCTCGGGCACTGACGCACTGCTTTTGTCGCTCATGGCGATGGGGATCGACCGCAATGATCTGATTGTTACCACTCCTTATACTTTTGTTGCCACCGCCGAAGCGATCGTCCGCGCCGGCGCCGTGCCTGTATTCGTTGATGTTGATAAAAGGACATTTAATTTAGACCCGGGGCGGCTGGAAGAGTGGCTGCGCGCTCACCCCGCTGCGGCAGCCAGGGTAAAAGCTGTCGTTCCGGTTCATTTGTTCGGCCAGTGCGCCGCAATGAGCGATATACTTGCAGCGGCGGACCGGTACGGCATTCCAGTGATCGAGGACGCGGCGCAGGCGCTCGGAGCATCGTTCCCCCTGAGAGATGGGACGATTCGAAACGCCGGAACAGTCGGGCGCTGCGGCTGCGTTTCTTTCTTTCCGACTAAGAACCTTGGAGGCATTGGCGATGGGGGAATGATCTTCACGAATGATTCGGCACTTGCAGGGAAGATCAGATCCATGAGAAACCACGGAATCGAGAAAAAAGGCATCTATGGCGCGATCGGAGGCAATTTCAGACTGGATGAAATCCAAGCCGCTGTGCTTATGGTGAAGGCGTCTCATCTGGAGCAATGGCAGCGGAAGAGGCAGGAAAACGCGGCTTATTACGATTCCAGACTCTCCCGATTTCTCCCTGAAACCGCCGTTCCTCCATTTTTTCAATGGAAACGCGAGAACCATGTTTATAACCAGTACGTTCTAAGGGTCGACTACGGACGGGATGATCTCAGGAGATATCTTGCAGAGCGGGGAATAGAAACGGAAATTTATTATCCCTTACCCCTCCATCTTCAACCATTTTTGTCGCGGCTTGGCGTTGGACGCGGCTCATTTCCGGCGAGTGAAGCGTTATCAGAATGCTCACTGGCTCTCCCTGTCTCCCCTTCTCTAACGCGCGCGCAGCAGGACTATGTAATACAAAGCATCGCAGATTTTTATGAGTGAGGGCATCTTTGTCATTGGCGCGGGAAGATGGGGACGAAATCATATCCGGGTCTTTCATAAACCTGGAATGCTCACCAACAGAGGCTGCAGAGCTTCACGAATCAGCTGTATTGCGGTCATGCGATTTGATGGCGGGACATATCCTCGTCTTTCATGTCTTCTTTGCGGGCGGAGGTATTCGTCCGACGGCCGCGTTCTTTCAGCCCGATGAAACGTGCAAAAGCATGCATAAGATCGGCGGAAATCAGGCTTGCAGCAGGTTCAGCAAATGAGTGATATTGTCCGTGGAGTCATGATGTCAACCCCGGCACATTCTGCGTCAATGTAATATTGTGCCTGATGGGAGTCTCGAATCCCGTCACCGAATCAGCGGCGCTGGTATGCATAATTCTCCTTTCTTTTTTCCGCCGGGCGAAAAGCGTCGATTTTCGAAAATTTCTTCTTGCGCTTTCCGCTTTCGCAGTAATCAATATTTTTCCATCCGAAGCATTTTCGCCCGAACGGGTTTTCAACGATGAACCCAGATTCTGGCGCCCGGCGACTATCAACTATTTTAACCGCGGCATGGCTGAAGCCATTCATTCCCCAATGAGGAGCAGTGGGTACGGCTTCTTCGTGCCTCATGTATGGGTGACTCTGAAACGCCTCTGCCCGGCGAGTCCGGCTGGTTCGTATCATTTTGTTGCGCATGTCCTCCTGTTCATCGGGGTTTACTTCATCCTCGAGCTGCGGTTCGGACTTATCTCCGGCGTGGTAGTTCTTTTTTTTCATATAACCAATCTTTATATGGATACTGCGGGAAAATTTCTCGTTAACAGCCTTCATGGTGAAGGGGTGACTTCGCTTTTCTTCGCAGTATTCTGCGTCGAGTTGCTCAATCATAAATGGAACACTTCGGCCTTCGTTAAATGGCTGCTGTCGGGGGTCATCTTTGCTTCGAAGCCGTTCGCATCCGTCCTTTATCTCCTGGTTCCATTTTTGGCAAAACAGTCGCGCCCTGGAGGTGTTTTCCGCGCTCTTTCTGCGGCGTTGATCGTCCCTGTTCTCTGGTCTATCTGTTCGTACAAATTCAGCGGAAGGGTTTCCCGTCATATTCCGTATATTCCACGATCTTTTGATCCTTCAGTTGCCGTCCCGATTTTCAGCTTCTGGATTTCACCCGGGCATATCAATGTGACCGTGTTCTACGGGGTCGCGTTTACGTTGCCGTTCCTTTCCGGTGCCATTGACAGAACTTCGATCCGGATTGCGGGGATAATCGTCGCGAATCTGGTGCTGATCTATCTGCTTTACGCAACGCTTCCTTCTTATGTGGAAAGGCTTTCCCCTTATCGTTACATTATGGAGATGTATTATCTGTTCCTCGTCCTTTTTGGAGCAAGCGTTGGATTTCTGGAAAAGCGGGTCCGGGGCCTGATTCGGTAAGTCTCGCGAGGCCCGGTTTATCCAAAAATAAAAAGGATTCCTCCAACTACAAGGAGGAGCAGGCCGAAAAGGATTGCGCCTGTGTAAAAGGTCTGTCGTCGATGTTCCTTTGTTTTTGCAATGGAATGAGAAAGATCCAAAGGGCCGTGCTCGCCGGCAGTGAAAGCAGGCGACGGGTTCTCCGCAATCGCCTCGGCCATGATTCTGTGATATTCTGTTTTGTCGAAAAAAAATTCGGACTGCGCATCCTCCGCGCATGCCTCTTCCGTATCGGTGAGATGTTCCTCGCCGGATGATTCCATGAGTTTTACCTTAAATTTCCCCGAAGTAATTATCGTAACAACCCGATAAAATATTTAGGTATCTCTTTCCCGGCTTAAGGGAATTGCTGATCCTGCCGATTTTATTATCGAACACGAGCACTTATCCACCGCTATGGCAATAGACACGAAGAAACCTGCGCGCGCAACTTCCGCATCAGCGGATATTTCCGCGCCTATGATTAAACTGCTTCTTGCCGAGGGCTTCCTCAAAGAACGCCCCCCTGAGGATCTATTGGGGCGGTCCTCGAAGGGGGTGATTTGGTCGCTTGCATCCGCGGGCCTGATCAAAGAGAAAGAGGTGGTCCAGTATCTTGGAAGACACTTCGATCTCTCGTATATTGATCTTGAAGAGAAGTCTCTTCTTGAGACTGTAGAACTGAACAAAGTCGCGCGCGACATCATGCCCCGTCTGCTCTGGGAGCATCATATGCTTCCGCTGTGGGAAAAAGAAGGCGAGCTTGTTGTTGCGACATCGAATCCCCTTAATCAGGACGGCGTTCAGGCGCTTTCATTCGCTTCATCGAAAAAAGTAGTCTGCGTGCTTGCTGAGGAAAGCAAGATAGTTCGTCTTCTGGCGAGATTCCATCCTCAGACTTTTGAGATGGAGGGCGCCGAGGGCGATGCTGACGTCGAGCTGGAAACACCCACGGCACAGGAGGAGGATCTCGACAAAGTTGATGTAACAGCCCCGCCGATCATCCGGCTTGCAAACAAGATACTGAGCGATGCCATACGCTACGGCGCAAGCGATATTCATCTCGAACCATCGCAGCTCAGTATGTCCGTACGCTTCAGAATTGATGGTATCCTGCAGGAGGTTATCACGATTCCGCGCGCGCTGTTCGGACATGTCACCGCGCGCCTGAAAATAATGTCGGGAATGAATATCGCCGAGAAGCGGCGCCCGCAGGATGGCCGCATGCGCATCAAGATTAACGGCAAGTCATATGATCTCCGCGTGTCAAGTATTCCCACGACATTCGGCGAAAAACTCGTTCTTAGAGTGCTCAGTTCCACCTTCGCCACTGCTGATTTCTCCGGGCTTTTGATTCCTCCTCACATTGAGGCAAAGATAAAAGAATCTCTCCACAAACGCGGGAAGCTTTTCCTTGTGAGCGGGCCCACGGGCTCCGGTAAATCAACCACACTTTACGTCGGGCTGCACTCGCTTATTGATGGAACGACAAATATCAGCACGATTGAAGATCCTATCGAATACAGGGTCAAAGGCATCAATCAGACTCAGATAAATGAGAAAGCCGGCATTACCTTCGCTTCGGTGCTTCGCTCTCTTCTCCGGCAGGATCCCGATGTTATAATGGTCGGTGAAATACGAGACGGCGAAACTCTCCAATGCGTGCTGCAGGCCGCCCAGACCGGTCACCTCGTGCTTTCGACCGTTCATACAAACGATGCGCCGTCCGCAGTCCTGAGGCTCAAGAATCTTGGGGCCGACACAGGCGTTCTTGCATCCTGCCTTATAGGAGTCCTCGCGCAGAGACTTGTAAGAAAAATCTGCCCTGAGTGCAGGCAGCGTGTTCCAGCAGGCACTGTCTCGAAGTATGCCAGATACCTCGAGCGATATTCTCTCTCCCCCGAAAAGGTGTCAAAGGGCCAGGGGTGTGAGTACTGTTCGTTCTCTGGATACAGGGGCCGGGTGGGAATCTACAGCCATCTGCATGTCACCGATTCTGTGGCAAAAGCAATTGCGGACAACGCTGGTCTTGACGGACTGATCGCCTGCGCGGCTCAGGATGGGTTCATGTCCATCGAAGAATCCTCGCTGCGGCTTGCATCCGAGGGCGTAACGACCTTCGAAGAGATCCGACCATATCTTGATGAGAAGGATCCCTCTCCGAAAAAGACAGCGCAGCCGGACGCGACGTCCCGGAATTCGCCGGGAAGCCAGGAAATTCATATCCGGCTCGACACCGGCGGTCAGGCCATGTCCGCTGCAGGCGGTGGAAGCGGTGTTCCCGAGAGACCGAAAATTCTCCTGATCGATGATAACAAGAGCGTGAGAAAGTATTCGAGGCTGAGAACGGAATGGAAGGACTGGACATGGTCTACCAGAACGTCCCGCATCTTGTCGTGTGCGATGTTTCCATGCCGGTGATGGACGGGCGTGAATTCCTCCAGAAGATGAAGCGGAACCGCCAGACCCGGGATATACCGATTATTATGCTCACGATAGATGACGAGGAGGACCGTGAGATCGATCTTCTGTCCCTTGGGGCAAGGTCCTTCCTGAGCAAAAAGACCTCGCCCCTGGTTATGGTCACCAGGATCAGGTCGATAATAGATGCGCTTTAGCGGAGAGATTCATGGACGCAGGCGGAAAAGGCGGCGATGAAAAAAGAACGGCGGAAGCGCTGCCCGTCGCCGCTCCGGAAAAAGCCCATCCGGCTGTACCCGGAGACGAAGTGGTCGAAAGACTGCGGCTTCTCGCCGTGGAGATTCTGAGCTCCCTCCATGGGTCCGCTTTTCTGCATATGAGACGGGAAAGACAGGCAAAGGTCCTGAATGAACTTGCCGCTCAAGCGCGGGCGTTGATAGATATGGCCTCCTGCTTCGGGGAAATGAAGGAGGACGACAATGTGCCTGAGAGCGTGCTTACGCAACAGTTCCTGACTTCAGTGCGGCGGCGGTTTGAATCCCGCGCATCAGCGCGATCTCTCGTGTTCGAAATTCATTTCAGCACAACTTTCCCCGAAAAAGTCGTCTATCACAGGCACGGATTCTCCACCCTTGTGAATCTTCTTATTGAAAATTCGTTCAGGCAGACAAATGCCGGCAAAATATCTCTTCAGCTTGGCTACAGTGAGGAGGAAGGAAAGGTACAGTTCGTCATAAACAACACCGGCGCGGGGGCAAGCAAGGAAAAACTTGAAAGAGATTACAACGAGGGGAAATTTGCGCTGGAAATGCTCGGAGCCCTGGAAGCGGCGGACCGCCTCGATGGAAGTTTCGAAGTGCACTCTCTTGAAGGCATCGGAACCTCATACCGCGGTTCATGTCCTGTTCACTTTGCCTCTGAAGAGAGGCTGGCATGGGTTCCGGACGATGAAGAACCCGTGACGGAAGGGCGTTCCGCCTGTATTGATACAACCTCGATGACGGGAACTCTTCTTGTTTATGAGCAGAGCCACCTGTTCTCGGAGGTGCTCGCTTCGTGGCTTGGCAAGACATCGCTCGATGTCACCTATGCCGGAGATTTTGAGTTCGATCGCTATCTCCCGATGAGCAGACGTTTTCAGCTTATTCTCGTGGACACAACCGGCCGGTGGAAAGAGTCGTGCCTTTTTGTCCAGAGGACCAGAGCTATGGGAATAGAAGTTCCATTTATGGCCCTTGTCCTTGACCAGTCAGTCGAAGAATCGATCGAAAGCGGTTTTGATTTTATCGTTCGTGTTCCGTGCGACGAGATTAAATTCCTCCGTATTATCGCCTGTCTTTTCCGCACAGCGGAAGCTATGAAGGCATCGGCCGATCGACTGGCGAAGAGAGGGTCCGGAGAGCTCGTCGAAATAGATCTTCCGGAGAAAAGTCCTCCGGAGAATCAGGGGTCGGAAGAAGCGGGACAGATAAAGGACATTGTCAGCGAAACCCCTGCTGTTGTTCCTCTGCTTTCGGAATTCTTCGATGGCTTTGATGCTGAACTGGCGGAAGTAGAGGCTGCGGTGCGTTCCGGGGAAATGGACAGGGGAAGGAAGCTTGTGGAAGATTTCCGATCCGCCGCCGATATGCTCGGACTATCCCTGCTGTCCGTTTCCGCAGGAAACCTCGCCGCCGCTGTGGCGTTCGAGGGAATCGATGAAATCGGCGCGGCATTCAAGAAAGTTCGATCAGTCGCCCATCTTATGATTTCCGCGCTCGAAGAGGTCTCTCCTCCGTCGAGACGGGATATCGAAGAGTCAAAGCCTGACGCACTGAAAGTTCATGAACGTGCGGTGCTTGCAGGAAACGCCGGTGAATTCATGAGCTGCATAAGCGATTTTCTCACATCTCTGAAAGATGAAATTAAAGAACTTCAGCAGCTTCTTGAAAGCCGAAACTGGAACCGGCTGCAGTTCCTTGCGAATCAGCTTCGAGGCACAGCATCCTTCTATGGATTCGAGGAACAGGCGTGTGAACTGCTCGAAATCGAAAACGCGGCAAAGGCTTCCGAGTTTGACAACGCAGCGGAAGCTCTGACCCGGCTTGCAGGTCTGGGAGAAGGGGAACGGAAAGTGCCGGAGAAAGCACCGCCTCGATTCGGTTCCTCACCCGAGCGTATTGTCGAGGCGCCCGAGTATGAAACGATAGCGTCGGAACTGATGGGTTCTTCACCTGAGCTCGTTCCTCTGATTGTGGAGTTTCTTGGAAGTCTCGATGAGTATATGGAAAGAATAACAAACGCGGCAAACGAACTTGCCTGGAGCAAACTGAGGACGGTTGCCCATGAACTGGCGGGAGTTTCATCGATGTATGGCTATCCTCTCTGTGCAAAAGCGGCAAAAAGTCTTCAGGCGGCGGCTGAGGCGTCTTGCGCTGCGGATCTCGATCCACTTATCATAAAACTTCGTGCCATCGCGGGAGGGATGAAAAAAGGCGCTTCAGTGCTGCATTGAGGGAGAGAATAATGAACAACCCGGCGGGAACAGATAATTCTGCAGAGCCCACAAGAGTTCTGCTGGTGGAGGATGCTCCTCTTATCCGCAGACTGATCGTGACGATGCTGGAGAAGGCGGGCTTTGTCGTTTTTGAGGCCGGTCATGGGAAGGAAGCGCTCGAAAAGCTGGGAGAAGCGAGGCCGGATATCGTTCTTTGCGATTTGAGCATGCCGGAAATGGATGGACTTGAATTTCTCAAGTACATGAAAAGCAATGAAGAAACCAGAGCCATACCGATGGCTATTCTGTCGGCGGATGAAGGGCGGGAACTCGAAGATGAACTGAAAGCGGCGGGCGCTGTGGCTCTTCTCGATAAAGCCATGCCGCCCGGAGAACTGGCGGATGTCATCCGGGGTTTGCTGGCAGAGGTCCGCTCTCAGTAATTATTCGCCGATAAAACCGGCGGCTTTTCATCAATGGCTCCTCAAAGGGGCCACACTCATTCGCAGGTGGATCCGTTAAGATTCTACAGATCAGATTGCCACGGGCTCCATGCAGTGGAGTCATGCAGGTTTGACGCAGGGGAGCGCCCTCGCAACGACGAATTGGCGGAAAAAGCGGCCAAACTCGTCATTACCCGGTGGACGAATTGGCTTGACGAATCATCGGAAAAAAGGGTGCCCCCGTCATTGCGAGGTTCCCTTATGCTCCTGATGACATAGAGGGGCGGCGTTTCGTCCGGCAGAATGAGCGACCCTGCCGTCCAGGCAGCTTCACCTGTACACTTCTCCCTGTTTCCGGACCCTGAACTTTATTCCGCGGACCATTCGATCATTGCACGATTCGTCGTAATGGATTCCCTTAATGTTGTGTACAGTGAGCTGTTTTGCGCGGATTGCTCCAAAGAATTCCAGTTTCGATTTCAACTCGACCGCCGCGGAGGGAGCGGTAATCCGCATCATCGGGTCGGTCGATGATTCCAGAGAAAGCTCTTGTGTTCCGAGATAAAGAAGATGGAACTGACATGGTTTGCCTGTATTGATTATGCCGCCGCTTAACTTATTGCCGTGAAGTGCACTCACAAAAACGGAAACGTATCCGTCTGAAGGAAACGGTTGGATCTTGAGGGTTCCCTCCGGCGAGACCTGAAGTGAATCGAAAAAATAAGGATGATCGGTTGAAGTGAGAGTCAGCATCCCGTCCTTTGCAACTGTTATTTTCTTCCAGCATCGCTGCCAGGTTTCATTGCCGTTTGAGACAAGAGTCACGGCGCCGGTAACATTCACATCTCCCTGATCGGGTTCAGACGGCCTGCAGTACGTATCAAAGGACTCGTATTTCTCCATAACGGGAATTGAACATCCGGCGCCTTCACATGTTTTACCCTTCTCGGGACAGTCCTCATCGAAATTTGCGCAGACGTCGCCGCCATAAGGGGGAGAGGATATGATGGCGCCTCCGCTCTGCGCGCTGCCATATATTACGGCGCTTCTGTGGATCTTCACTGTTCGAGCGGACGAGACGGGACAGTTGGTCAGGCGATTTTCCTCGGAGTATGACCCCTGTGATGAGTTGAATGAATCGCACGAGTGACGGATCTCCATCGTATCGTTTCCAAAAAAGCCGCCTCTCGAAAGCAGGGGTTCTCCCGTTGCATATGCGTAAATGTGACTTCCTTTGTTCTCCTCCGTTACCGCATCAATTCGAAAAACCGGAGCAAGCACCGAGATAGCGCCATTCGACGACGGGGGTATTGCAGGCGGAGGGCCGGCGGACGTCGGAAATTCCGTTGGAACTGCAGTGGGCAGAGGTGTTTTGGGAATGTCGGTCGATGTTGGAGCAGGTGGCGGCGTAGGCGGCGGCATGGTTGCGGTAGGAGGCGGGGGCGCCGAAGTCTCAGTTGGCGGGGGCGCTGGTGTGACGGTAGGAGGAACGGGGGTTTTCACCTCCACAGGAGTCGGCGCCTGTGTGGGCGCGAGGGTTGGCACTGAGGTGGGAGGCAGTGTCGGCGCCGATGTCGGCTCTTGTTTCGGCGTTCTTGTCGGTTTTGGGGTCTTTGTCGGTTTCGGGGTCTTTATCGGTTTTGCTGTCTTTGTCGGTTTCGGGGTCTTTTTCGGTTTCGCTGTTTTTGTCGGTTTCGGGGTCTTTTTCTGCGGCGTTTCCCTCGGACTGCTCGTATTTATCGGGGTCGATGTCGCCACCGGTCTCTTTGTCGGTTTCGGCGCTGCCGAGATATCCGATGGAGCGAGAGAAAAAATCAGAAGGACAAGCATCGGAATGCCCCGCAATCGTCCCGCATTTTTGCGTTCCCGCCTGTTCATTGCACTGGAACCGCATCAACAAGGGTAATTCGGACCTTCCCAGCGCCGAGATCAGTATTACCGAAAGATAGTTGAGGCGAGAAAGAAACGCCGTCTCCTTGAGGTATATCGGGCGCCGCCGGCTGAAATGATGATTCAGTGTTTGCAATGATGAAAGCGTTCTGTGTCCCTTTAATCTTGACTCTTGTCATGACAGGAAAATCACCTGAATCGTTCTCGCCGGCGGTGAAGGCGTCTCTTTCGAAAAGAGAGTCGAATGCCGGTTGAGTAAAGGCCGGCAGGAGTCTGAGCTGATTGTCCTTAAGCCAGTTGACTGCTCTCCCTGCAGTATTTTCGGCTGTGTAATAATAGACATCCCGCTGTTTCATATTGAACGCAGTCCTGGTCTGATACGCCACTCGGCTCAGCATGGTTCCTATGACGATGGTGGAAATAAGTATGACGATAATAGCGCCAATGATAGCTGCGCCTCTGCAGTTGGGCTTCCTTTCTTTTCCTGATTGAACAAGATCACCAGTCATACCATCACCTGTTGAAGCAGAGATTCCTCAGAGCGATTATCCTGCGCAGTTCCGCTACGTATTCGACGCCTGACCGAAGCCTGCGTTTTGCCCGCACACGGATAGTTAATTCAACGGCGGACAGACCGCCGGCAATCTCAGCAGCGGAAAGCGGAGGAGTAAATACCGCTCCATTGCTATCCAGATACTGGATCGAGAATTGAGAGTTGGGAAGAAGTATTTCACTGCTGTCGCCCGTTATCCTCTGAACGCCTGTCCAGTCCGCAGGAGAATTAAACTCGATTTCAGAGACGGGATCGAGAATGCTTCCGACTGCAAATATCGATCCTTCAGGGGCGGCAGTAATTCCCTGGAGAGCCACCGAATCAGTCGTGACCGAAGAAATTTCGGCTTTCAAGCCTCCCGACCCTGAAACGGGTCCGTTTGTGATATATACATCCATTCCCGCTGCAAGACCATCGGTGGAAACGAGTTTCACAGTTGTCTCTTCCGCCGGTTTGAAATCCGAAGAGAGTATATACACGTCGCCCTTTGTGTTCGAGCGAAAGACCACATGGTCCTCATCCGACTCAATGAGCACCGGAAGCGGAGCATCGCCCAGATCCGCGTTGAGCGAGGAAAAGTCTCTCTGGCCGAGCGGAAGGCCGTTTCCCGCCAGTCGGAGTTCGGCGCCCAGTCCGTCGATAAGCGCGCGCGCCGCCTGATTGGCCTGAAGTTCGAGCTGCTGATCATTCGAGTGATGTGTAACGTCGAAAAAAAAGACTACCACCATGCTCATCACAACAGAAAGAAGGCCCAGCGCCGCAAGCATCTCGAGCAGTGAAAATCCGCCCTGGGAAAGCCTGCCGCCGCATGGAGTGGAATTCACTGTCACTCTGTGGTTTCCTCCCTGGCGGGAAAGGTATTGGAAAGGATGCATTTTCCTCCGAGTTCGGTCTGTTCAGGCGTTACAGACACGGTAACGAGCCTCGACTTGTCAGGCCTGACCGTCACTTCCACAGATCGCACGAACTTCACGGAGCGCACCGTGATATTCTCTCTTTCCCCATCCGAGGAAATCGCGAGAGGATCTTTTGCCGCTAGTTCTTCCATCTTTTCTATTGCAAGTTCCGTTGCATACGTTTCTCTCAAGGATCGCTTGAAATGGATGAGCGATGTTCTCATGGAATCCGCGATGGCGAGAAAGGCAAGTTCCATCAGGACTATTGCGACAACGAGCTCAATAAGGGTCACTCCCGCTTCGCGAGCGCCCGACACATTTCCGTTGGCGCCGGTCATCGTCACAGTATGAACCCCATTGGACATAGTGAAATCGTTGCAAAAGGCTTTGCTTTCCATGACAGCACAAGCGAAGCCTTCACCATCGTTCCATCCTCATTTATCAGATGACCTTTCGAATTAAAGACAAGCGGATCGCGGCGCACCAAAGTAACGCCCGAGGGGAAGGATCGGGTCAGGATTCGGACGCCTGTGCCGGGGTATGCTGCGTAGGGAGCTCGTCCGACATTGATCGTATAGGATGCGCCGCCTTCCGAAGGAATTATCGCAACACGCCCCCCTTCTTTCAACGCCAGGCTTCTCGCATACAGAAGGTCGCCTTCCACCTGGCTTCGTCCCTGCATGCGGCGGAAGGATGCATCGAGCGCGGCGAAATTGGGAACTGCAATCGCCACCAGCATCGCGCTGAGCGAAAGCACGACCATGTACTCGACAAGAGTGAACCCGGCTGCTGTCCGGCCATGCAATATTATGTCCTTTTTCCGATGCATTACAGCATTCCCCTCCTTCTCCCTTATCGGCGGTTGAGCGGATAGTCTATAAACATTTTTCCGAAATTTGCCGACTGAAATATAAAGCGCCTTAAGAGGATGAATGGAGGATTCTGAACTCAATCACACAACTGCTCCTGAAGACACGAAGACGGAGTTTTTCTTCGACAAAACCGAGTACCATTCAATAATGGCCGAAGCTCTCAAGGTCACACAGGCGGAAGAAGCCGGCGCGCCTCAGGCTGCCCCGGTAACGGAGGACGAGAAGGAAGAGGCGAAGAAGAATAACCACACATTCTATCTTCTGGCGTTTGTCTATTGTGCAGTCATACTTGCCGTTGGATTCGTAGCGTACGTTCTGACGGAGACATAGAGGGTTCGCAGATGCCGTCGTAACACTTACGGTTTCAAGGTCAGCCGGACCTTGGCAAGCAGGGTTTCAGCAGTGAATGGTTTGACGAGGTAGTTGCTGACGCCGGCCTGGATTGCCGCTTCAACTTTTTTTCTCTCTGATTCCGCTGTCAGCATCATGAACGGAATCTGACTGTACTTTTCCGAACTTCGCACTGTCTTCAGAAGTTCAAGGCCGGTCGTTCCCGGCATGTTCCAGTCACAGATAATCAGGCCGATGTCCGTATTTGACATCACGATCTCGGCCTGTGCGGCATCTTCTGTTACGAGGACACTGGTGAAGCCGCCGCTTTTGAGGATTGCGCGCACCATATCGCGGGCCACAGGCTGATCGTCGACAATCAGGACGTTGATATTGGTATTCGATTCGCCGCTCACGGATTGCAGAGTAACATGGCGCGCGGAACCGGGCAAACTGTAAAGACCAGGGGGGACGAGGGGGTGCGGCATGTGAATTCATTACTTTGCCGGCCCCTCGGGCCGTTTTTGGGGCGTCACTTCTCTCCGACCACATACGCAATCCAGCAGTCACATTCCTCGCCGTGTTCCTTTTTTTCATAAAAGCCGTTTCCTGTACCGTCTCTTCCGGTCCCCTCCCAGTACACGTGCGTTTTTCTGTATCCGCTTTCATGCATTACTTCACGGATCTCAGGGATGCTCCACATTCGCCAGTCGTATGAAAATACATTCCGCTTCATCGGACCGTTCTTCGGCTTGAAGTGAATTTCGAAACGCGCCCGGTTGGTCACGGGATCCATGCTTTTCTGATCCCAGTAATAGGTGAAACTCGGCAGTTTTTTCCTCTCCCGGTGCGTTGCCTGGTAACGTCCGCCGCCGAAACAGTCGGTTATGAGAATGCCTCCCTTCAAAAGCGCGCGTCTGCACCGGGCGAAATAGGCGCCCATATCGGAGCTTGTCATGTGATGAAAATGCGAAAAATTAAGAGCGCAGATTATATCGGCAGCCGGCAAGTTCGGACTGAGGACGTTGTTTTTTATCGGCGAGACCCGTCTTTTCTGATGTGGAGCGAGTTTTGAAAGATGTCTTTGAATCCCGTACGAGAGCGGCTCAGGATCAATATCAATTCCAAGAGCTTCGAAGTCTCGGCCGAGTTTAACCCATTCGCAGCAAAGCGAAAACGTTCCGCAGTAGTCCTCTCTCAAGATCGCCGGGTTCTCGCCGCGCAGTTCAGTGTAGATATCGCGGAGAAAACAGGCTTCTTCGTGCGGCGACTGAACAGATTTAACATAGGCAGCGTACTTGTCGAACGGCGCAGGCATGTGCTGGATGCTAAAGCCGAGGCGTTCATGAAATGAATGATGAGCATCAACTTCGCCCCGCCTCAGCCTTCCTGACGCATGCTCTTCTTTTCGGCATTCTTCCGGCGATCAAGACCAAGTCCCCAGATCGTGTTGCTGACTGTCCAGCACAGATTTGCGATTCCAATCGGAAGAAGGCTCGGGGCGCCGGTCATAAGGCAGCCGATGCCCATGAAAAGACTCCCCGGCGCGTTCAAATACTGCGCAGAACCTGAAGGATTCGATCCGGCACGTCTGCTCAATAGAGCGCTCAATCCCGTGATAAGGCTGCCGGCTGCGAGCGCAACTCCGGCCGCTGAGAAATGCCAGGGTGACAAGGTGAACAGCTTTGCGGGGACTGTTTCAATCGCATTCGGAAGCACCAGCATGATATTGCCGATGGAAAACCAGGGT
>CAYQVO010000024.1:43003-52180 GCA_964421085.1 uncultured Bdellovibrionales bacterium
GATTCTTTAAGACATTCTGAATACGCGCAGGCACACCCTTCTCGAGAATTCTCCAGACCTTTTCCAGCACGGTCTGATTGGTCCTTGTGCCGGCAAAGAGCTGGTTTGCGACTGCAGTGGTTGCGGCATGCGCTATCACAAATGAAACGAATGCGGGATAGAGCGGATCCCCGGTTGAATATTTCTGCACGGCCGTGACAGCATAGGCGAGCGCTCCAACGGCCATATTGAATCCCGGGCTCCGCACAAGATCGCGTATGAGTCCGGGATAACCGCGGCCGATCCATGAGGGCCCGTCTGCATCGGTAAGACTCTCCGGTTCCTTTGTCCTGAGTTCGTTTCTGAGTGAAAGCAGAGTTGCGGCGGCGTGCAGGAGAACGCCCGGCAGTGAGCCGGCGCATGCCACTGCAGCGCCTGTTCCAGCCCAGAAAGGGCCGCATTTCAGTGCGGTGAGAACAGAGGAGGTTTTCTTCCCTGAATCAGGAGGAATGTTTTTTCCGGAAGTTTCCGCGGCGGCGGACGAGTTGCCGGACTTATCAGATTGGGGCGCCTGCATCGAAGTATCAAGGACACTGGGGGTGTGCGGGGGGATAAGGTCCTGCACTTCCTCCCCGGGATCCCGGGGTGGTTTCAGGGAATCAATGCCGGGCGGGGATTCCGGGAATCGAAGTTTCATGGGAGTATTGTCGGCATGAAATACCCCTTAAGGCAGCCTTTTTCATACAAATTTTTCCACTTTCTCAAAGAGATAATGCGTGAAAACATTTATGCCGATCCTTTGAGTAGGAGATAATCCGGTGGTAAAATCGACTTAGAGCTGTTTTTATGGAGGTTGTTGGCGCATGCTTTCTCTGGCTTTCAAATTCCTTGTGTCGATGCTGATTTTCAACTGGATCTGCGCTGAAGTTGACACAGTCGCTCCGGGCGCCATGAACTACATGGGGAAGGTTTCTCAGGTTCTTGCTATTCCGACTCACGATAAATGGGGCGTCGAATTTTCCGGCTTCGATAACGTGACATCATGGTTTAACAAAGCCGAAGAGAATACGGGCCGCGTGTACAGAAGACATATGTCGTCACTGCCGTCGATGAGCCGGAGTCAGTCTGCTTCTGTCTCGGATTCCATCACTTCCATCAAGCGTTTCCTGTCGAACGGAAGCAGAATGAAAATGCCCCGTTCAACTTCGCAGCTGATAGAGCGGTTTTAAGCCGTCCTCATCAACAACCGCTGTTTCAGCGCGCAAAAACGCGGGCAGTTTTCCACTTTCGCGTCTTCTGATACTTTTTTCTCATGATTGTGAAATGTCCATGCATCCCGGCAGTTCTGTTCATTGCGGCCCTTGCAGCGCTTTCGTTCAACACATCGAGCGCAGAGACGGCGCGGACAATTTATGACTTTTCAGTCATTACGCTCGAAGGGGAGCAGATAGACCTTTCGAAATTCCGGGGGCAGGTGATGCTGATTGTGAACACGGCGTCACGTTGCGGCTTCACCCCCCAGTACAGGGAGCTCGAGGAGCTTTACGAGGAGTACAAGGACAGGGGATTCGTGGTGCTCGGTTTTCCCAGCAACGACTTTTCGAATCAGGAACCGGGCACAAACGAGGAGATCAGAAGTTTCTGCACGCAGAAATTCGGCGTCACTTTCCCATTGATGTGCAAGGAGTCCGTGATCGGCGAGCATAAGCAGGCGGTCTTTGAGTTTCTCACGGATCAGAGCCCGGAAGAGTTCCGGGGTGAGGTGGGATGGAATTTCGAGAAGTTTTTGATCGACCGGAAAGGAAATGTGAGGGCAAGGCACAGTTCGTTCACAAATCCTTTGAGTTCACATCTTAAGGACGAACTGAATGAACTGCTGAAGGAATCTCCATAGAAAGGAAAAAATGCCCTCGCATTCGCATAGATTTTCTTTTTTTCCCGCGCTTCTGCTGATAATTGCCGGGTGCACAATCGCTGCGGAGAGCACTTCATTTCTGACACATGGAAGCGAACTGAAAAAGGACGGTAAGCTCCCCTTCAATGGAACCTGGATTGGCGACGAGCAGCGGCTTATTGAAACCTCGAAGAGGACCGGGAAGGTATTCGTCGCCGATGTGGATATCGAAAATGCGCTGAAGAAGGTGGACCAGAGTCAGGGCTTCGAGAGGTTCAAGAGGTACCGCAGGGAGGAGCTTGCGGAAATGGCGCGTTATATGAAAGTCCGGTTCAAGGCGGGTATCGCCGGGAAGGCGGTACGCCCCGTTGAACTGGTCGAAGAGCCCGGGCCCGGCACACTCATTCTCAAGCTTGCAATTATCGAAGTAATCCCCACAAATGCAGTCATTGGAGTGCTGGGGACGGTTGGAGGTGTTTTCCTTCCCGGCGCGGGCGCAGCTTCTTTTCTTTCGAAAGGATCCATCGCGATGGAGGGAAAGGTCGTCGACGGAGCCACGGACGAGGTCCTGTTCGAATTCAAAGATCGCGCAAGCGATAAAACTGCCCTTTTCTCGATAAAAGATTATCAGCAGTATGCTCATATACGATCCGTCATAGATACCTGGGCGGACGAGTACGGGCAGCTCCAGGCGCAGGATTTCGAAGGAAAGGTCGAAGCCGCACTTCCGTTTTCCCTGAATCCTTTCTGAAGGGGTCTGATGAACGCTGTGGAAAGACCGTATGTTACATGCAGTATCGCCGCGTCTCTTGACGGGTGCATTGACGACATGTCCGGAGAACGGCTGCTGATTTCAAGCGGGGAACATTTCCAATATGTGGATCAGCTTCGGGCGGTCAATGACGCAATTCTCGTGGGCGCTGAAACAGTGAGGCGCGACAACCCTTCTCTTACCGTCAAGGGAACCACGGCCGGGCCGAGCAAGGTGACAGTTGTCTCCAGCGGAGACCTGGACGCGACCGCCCGGTTTTTCACGACCGGTGAAGCGCAGAAGATCGTGTACTGCCCTGCTGAGAGACTTGCTTACTTTGAGCGGAAGCTTTCAGCCATCGCGACGATTGTTTCTTATGAATCCGCGCGGATCGAGCCGCTTTTTCTGCTCGGCGATCTGTTGAAAAGAGGGGTAAGGAACCTTCTTGTCGAAGGAGGGGAGAAGATAAACACAATGTTCATTCAGGCGGGCCTTGTCGATGAACTGCTTTTTGCAGTGGGCCCTTTCTTCGTGGGGGACGCCGGCGCTCCGCGTTTTGTCACAGCCGGTTCCTATCCATTCAATAAACAAAACCGGCTTCATCTTGACTGCGTGGAGAAGAAAGGCGGGACCGCGGTTATGAGATATCTGGTGAAGAAACGGTGAAAATGCGCGTCGTTGCAGCGAGCCTGTATAAGGATTGCGAATGCCGCAAAGATCCTTGAGGTTTCTGCCGGACGCATCTCAGCGCACTTGAAAGGTTTTCTGAAAATACCGCTTCCCCCCTTGTCTTCCGCAGGCCTTTTGACGCGCCGGTGAAATGGTGATAAACACTGAGGCACGCAGTAATACGAAAATTAAAAACGTAACACCCAATGCTTGAACGATTCTCCATAGCGATTGAAAAACAACTCCTTCGGAAGTTTGATGCGTTTGTAACGAAACGGAAATACAAGACCCGGTCCGAGGCGGTAAGAGATCTGATCAGAGCTTCTTTCGTGCAGGAAGAATGGTCAGGTACTGAAGACGTGGTGGGCATTATTACCCTCACATACGATCATCACAGCAGCAGACTGCTCGAGAACATAATGGAAGTGCAGCACGGCTATTACCAAAATATCGTATCCACGACACACATTCACCTGGATCATCACAACTGCCTTGAAAGCATCATCACTAAAGGACGCTCCATGGACATAAAAAATCTTGCGGACAAATTGACTGCTCTCAAGGGAGTTAAAACGGGAAATCTTTCAATGACCAGCACGGGAGTTAAGCTTTAGTTTCTCGAGGAGAATTCGAATATGCACATGGGTGATGCGCTGATCTCGCCTGAAGTCGCGGGCGCCATGTATGCCGCAACGGGAGGTCTTATCGCCTGTTCATCGAAAAAGATCTCAGAAGACCCCGACTTTGCCCGACGGCTTCCGTTCGCCGGAATTATGGGAGCCTTCGTTTTCACCTCTCAGATGATTAATTTCGCGGTTCCGGGCACAGGATCCAGCGGTCACATCGGGGGCGGGCTGCTTCTTGCGGCTCTTCTCGGGCCGTATGCTGCTGTCCTTGTCATGTCATCCATTCTTCTTATTCAGTGTCTCCTCTTTGCGGATGGCGGACTGCTTGCTCTGGGGTGCAATATCTTCAACCTGGGCTTCTAGCCGGCGTTTGTGGGTCTTCCCGTCTTTCTTGGTATCCGGAAGCTCGGAAGCTCGAAATTCATTCGCCTGCTCGCGGCAGTCTCTGCGGTCGCAGTTTCTCTTGAAGCTGGGGCCTTCAGTGTCGTTCTGGAGACTGTGCTTTCAGGACGATCAGAGCTTCCGTTTTCCTCTTTCTCCGTTTTCATGCTGGGGATTCATCTTCCAATTGCCGTCATCGAAGGCTTTCTTACATATGCGGTAATCACGATTCTTGAGCAGGCGAATGAATACTGGATCCCGGTGATAAGCGTGCCGCAGGCTGCCTCGAAAAAAGTCTATGTCCTTTTCAGCATAATTGCTGTTTTCATCGGCGGTGTCGGCGCGTGGTTTGCCTCATCAAAGCCTGATGGTCTCGAGTGGGCTGTCTTTAAGGTCACGCAGGCAGAAGAGCTTAAAGAATCTGAAGAGCCCGTTCAGAAGTTTTTCAACAGTGTTCAGGATATGACCGCGATGTTTCCGGATTACAGCCTGCCCGAAGGATCCGGGAGTGAGGCCCGGGAAGAGAAAGCTTCCGCCGATGAGCCTGCCTGGCCTTCGCCGGACGCGGGGACCTCACTTTCCGGAGTCATTGGAGGGGCGGTCACAGCTCTCCTTGTGCTTCTTCTCGGTGCAGCAATAAGAAAGAGCAAAAGTGAGGCCCATTCATGAGCTGCAGCGCGGTAAAAAGGCTGGATCTTCTTGGATACGGCGACACCTGGATTCACCGAAGAGACAGCCGCGCCAAGCTTATTGCGGCTTTGGTATTTCTTGTCTGCGTTGCGTCCTTCCCGAAATACGACGTAAGCGCTCTTATTCCGTTTTTTGCGCTCCTTGTGGTATGGGGAACCCTCGGGGAGGTTCCCCATAAACTCGTCTTCAAAATAATGGTCGTTATTGCGCCTTGCGCCGTCCTGCTGGGAGCTTTTAATCCTTTTCTCGACAGACAGCCGGCGATGATGATAGGAAGCGTTCCGGTAAGCGGGGGCGTGCTTTCTTTCTTCTCGATTCTTCTCCGCTTTGTTCTTTCCGCCGGAATGGCGCTTCTGCTCGTTGGAACAACAAGCATGCCGCGGATATTCAACGCTCTTGTGCTTCTAAGAGTGCCGCGAACCTTGGTACTGCACCTCGATTTTCTTTACCGCTATCTCTTTGCGCTCATCGATGAGGGCGCGGACCTGAATAACGCGCGGAACTTGAGAGACCCGGCACATGCACTTCCCTCCGTATCGACGGCTTCAAAGCTTCTTTCCGTTCTCCTGTTCCGGAGCATGGAGCGCGCGAGAAGAGTTTTTCTCTCCATGCAGGCGAGGGGATTCGACGGAGAAGTGCCCACGCTCCATGAAGAGGTGTTTTCAAAGGGAGATTTCGCGTTTCTGGTATTGTCTTCTTCGTTCTGTCTGGCTGCGAGGATTTTCCCCCTCGCCATGTGGGCAGGCATCGGCGTTCAGGGAGCGCTGGGGATTTGAAGGCGATTGAGTTCACAGATTTGTCGTTCAGCTATGAAGACGGAAACCTGGCGATTGAGAGCTTGACTGCCGGAATCGAGGATGGAGAGTGTGTCGCAGTTGTCGGGGGAAATGGAGCGGGAAAGACCACTCTTCTGAATATTCTTGCGGGATTTCTTCGCCCGGCTTCGGGAATATTCAAGGTCTACGGCAGGGCGATCAGCCGGCAGGATGATGTCTTCCTGAGAAAGAATATCGGCTTTGCTTTTCAAAATCCCGACGATCAGCTCTTTATGCCGACAGTGATCGAGGATATCTGTTTCGGCCCCCTGGTTTCCGGCGAAGACAAAGAATCAGTCAGAGAGAAGGCTTCTTCAATACTCGATTCATTCGGAATACGGCATCTCGAGAAGCGTTTTCCCGGGCATCTTTCGGGAGGTGAAAAAAGGCTGGCAGCTCTTGCCGGAATTCTGATTATGGAGCCGAAAATTATCGCGATGGACGAACCCACCGCGTTTCTCGATCCGTATGCAAGGGGGCACTTTCTCGAAGTGATTAAGTCCCTGAAACATACGCGAGTGTTCATAAGCCACGACCTGGATGCCGTTCAGATCGCCGCGTCAAGGGCGTTGATGCTCAACAACGGAAAGCTTTGCGGGCAGGGCGATCCCGCCGCGCTTTTTTCGGACGATGAGCTTATGAAACGGCACAGGCTTAAGTTCGCAGGAAAATACTGGCACAGGAGCTGGACATGAATAAGAAGAATGTGAAGGCAGGTTTTTTTGCCGTCTTGTTTGCCATGACGGGGCTTTTTTTGCGGCCTTCAGCCGGAACCGCCCAGGAGGAGGCCGGGGTTGAAACAACGAAACTTGGAACGGAAGATGCATTTACGACTGCTGCCGGAGAGTTCGAGCTTGAAGTTGGATATGGCCGCACGGAAGCTTCGAGATATTTCGACCAGAATAATCACTTGAAGAACAGGAAGGTCGCTCTTGATAACGAGGTCGGCGCCAGGCTTACATATGGAATTCTCGACAACCTTGATGTTGCGGTGTCCTATGGGTGGGCGAGTCTGCTTGATTCAGAAGAAGAAGCGCACGACGGACAAGGAACTGGCGACACCGGGCTCGGAGTCAAGTGGAACTTCTATTCGTGCGAAGAGAACGGAATCTCTCTTTCGTACTACCCTGCCGTCGTCTTTCCCACGGGCGATTCGGGAACGCCGGAAAGACTGGGTGTGAGTCAGGAATACTACAGCGTGGACCAGCTTCTGATTCTCACTTACATAAACGGCGCCTTCACGATGAACGCGGATTCGGGCTATGTGCTTCCGTTCGGGGACAAAAGAGAAGATGCTGGAGGTGATTATGTCGGGGACGTTGCGTTTGGTTACCAGCTTAAACCCTGGGTGCAGCCGGAAGTTGAGCTTAATTATGCGCATGGATATGCGCACGATCGCACCGACTCCGACACACTGGCGATAACTGCAGGTTTCATTCTGAATCCGATCGAGAACTTCAGGATCGATGCCGGGGCCCGGCAGGTCGTGTACGGCAGAAATTCAGACCTGTATACAGTCGTGCTTGTGAATTTCTCGTATACGTTTAAGCTTTGAAACGCGCCATGACGCGATATGCCCGGTCACAGCGGAGAGCCAGTCTGAAGATCTGCGCGATTGGTCCCGGCCGTTCCCCCGATAAATCCACCCGCTCCTGCTTACAGCGTCAGGAAAGTGTGCTACTTTTTTGCGTATGACACTTCTCGATACCCTTGTAGTCCTGTTGTACCTCATCATAGTCCTTTACATCGGGTTCTTATTCGGCAGAAACGAAAGCAGCGAGGAGTATCTTGTAAACGACCGAAGCACAAAAAGCATCTTCCTGGTGTTCACCATTGCGTCCACCGGAATGGGGATGGGAACTTTCCTGGGGGTGAGTTCCACCGCCTATTCAACAGGAATTTCTTACGGGACAACCTATATTCTGGCGTCTGTGCTCGGCCTCGTCTTTGTTTCCTTCTTCGCCCCGATGATCAAAGAGTTCGGCGATAATCATAAGGCGCATACACTTGGAGACTGGTTCGAGCACAGATACTCCCGGCACAATAAGCTTCTTGTGGCGGCAATACTTTTCATCGCCTATTTCTTCTGGATGGGGCTGCAGTTTGTGGGTGTCGGCGGACTTGTTCAGGTTGTAAGCGGCATGGATTTCAAGATTGCGCTCGTGCTTTCTTCTCTGGTGTGCGTGATTTACACCGCCTGGGCTGGAATTCGCAGTGACTTTTACACCGACTCCATGCAGTTTATCGTAATTGTCATTACCCTTTATCTTGTACTGCTTCCAACAGGACTCTTCAAGGCCGGCGACTTTGTTTCATCACTGCCTCTGGACCATCTCGACATCTTTGCGTTTGGAGGCCCGAGCTTTTTCTTCGGCGGTCTCATATTCGGCCTCCCAATTTTTCTCGTATGCATGGAAGTGTGGCAGCGGGGATACGCAGCTTCGGGGAGAAAACAGGCCCGGAATGTCTTTCTGTGGGCAGCGCTCGTTCTGACTGTTCTTTACGTTCCCGCTCTTGCGCTTGGGCTTATCGCACGGAAACTCATTCCTCAGACTGCGCCTGATTTCGCGCTTTTCGAGATGATGAAAGCATATCTCCCTTCGGGAATTTTCGGCCTTTCGGTTGCGGGTGTTCTCGCAATCGCCATGAGCTGCGTGAACAGCATGATACTCGTAGGTTCCATCACGATTCTCAAGGACGTTCACATCACATACATAAAGGACCTGAACGAGCGGGAAAGACTGTGGTGGGGCAGATTTTATACTCTTTGCTATGGAATACTCGGCATTGTCGCCGCATTTCTTATTCCAAGCATTGTGAGGCTGCAGATTATAAGTGCGGGGACTCTTTCAGTTATGTCCCCTGCAATTATAGGAGGCTTTCTCTGGAAGCGGGGATCAGCCGGAGCCTCGTTCTGGAGCATTCTTTCGGGGCTCATTGTGACGCTCGGACTGTACCCGTTTGCGCCCTCCCACTCATTCATCCCGGGCGTGTTTGTAAGCGTGGTTCTTTACATCGGCATTTCAATACTTCAGACGCGCGGGGAAAAAGGTTCTGCCATGCCTGCTGCTCTCGGTGTTTTCCTTGCGCCTCTCCTTCTCTTTCCGTCTCCCGCATCAGCACGGCCCGTCAAGACAGGACTGATAACGGATCTTTCAGGCAGAATGGTCCACTGGGACACTCAGTCACAACGGGGAGCGCAGACAGCAGTCGACGACCTCAAGGCTGAAGGAATCGAACTTGCAGTCGTCAATACGGGCGAGCCCTTCCGGTGCACCAGGCGACGCTGCGCCCTCTTCCCGAAGCTATTTTCGCCGTGTACACAAAAGGCCGCTGCTCACCCCGAGACTCTCTGACGTTGCCGCCATGCCG
>CAYQVO010000025.1:0-1658 GCA_964421085.1 uncultured Bdellovibrionales bacterium
TAACGACTCAACAAAAACGGGTAAAGATCAATCAACGCTTCGAGCTCGTAACCGGGGAAATGAGTCAAAGAAGAAGTGCTCAGTGCCTCGCTGCGGGAAACATAAAACTCCAGGCGGACGCTTTCAGGAATTGATCCGTTGTACGCCTCCCCGAAGCCTCCCCGTCCTTCATCAATCAACTGAGTCAGTATATAACCTGCAGCATGGCGGGCCGCGTCATCTCCTCCGGGCGCTATTTTTTCAGCTGCAAGCAGCCCGCGAAGAGCCTGGGCAGAATCAAACACATAACATTTTCCGTTATCAGGTCCTGCGAACGACAGCGCTCTATGCGCAGCGGAAGCTGACGGAGGCTTCTTCAGCAGAGATAAAGGTTTCAGTGTCAATGCCTCTTTTCACAAATCGTGGAAATCACAAGTACCCGGCCGCGTCACGGCGGCAAAAGACTTCGCGGGATATTCCGTAATTTCGCATATAAATCTCGACTATCTCCTCCGCTGAAAAAAAATGTCCAGCAGACGGCGACAGCTCTCTTCAGCGATTCCTGAAATGATTCGTGGAGTTCCGTTTTCTGCGCTCAAGTCAAAAAGCGACCCGGCTGCCCCGCGCTGTTCATCATGTGCTCCAAACACAAGAACGGGAATCCGTGCGAGCTTGACAGCTCCCATGCACATGACGCACGGCTCGAGAGTCACACAGAGAACGGTATCCTGAAGCCGCCAGTTTCCCGTCTTCCGCGAAGCTTTTTCTATCGCCAGACATTCGGCATGAGCGGTTGAGCACTGAAGGGTCTCTGTCAGATTGTGGGCGGAACTCAGGATCTCATCGCCCTTCGCAATTACTGCGCCAACCGGCACTTCACCCTCCAAAGCTCCTTTTTCAGCTTCTTCAAGCGCCAGGGACATGATGCGATTGAGGTAAGCAGGGTCCATGAAAGGCGGGCATTAAAAGAGCGCGCGCCCTGAGAGATTCGAACTCCCGACCTTCTGGTTCGTAGCCAGACGCTCTATCCAACTGAGCTAAGGGCGCACCGAATGAAAACAATTAACAGATTGTCGCTTAATAATCAAAAACGGGCCGCCTATTTTCCATGATATCGGCCTTTTATTGCAAAGCTCCCGGTGTTTGGGCTACTCTTTCAAATTACGGTGTCGTTCTACCCTTTTTTGCACTGAGAAGTGATCCGGAATCGCCGTCGCTTTTGCAGTGCAAAAAAGGGTAGAAAGATGGAAGGATGGCCGAGTGGTTGAAGGCACTGGTCTTGAAAACCAGAGACCTGGCAACGGGTCCGGGGGTTCGAATCCCTCTCCTTCCGCCACCTTGCTGGTTCTACCGTTTTTTGCACTGCAAAAGCGACGGCAGTCTCTTCAGTGCAAAAAAGGGTAGAATGGAGAGATGGCCGAGCGGCTGAAGGCGGCGGTTTGCTAAACCGTTGTACGGGGTTTCAGCCCTGTACCGGGGGTTCGAATCCCCCTCTCTCCGTATCTCCGCCTGTTCAGTGCAAAAAAGGGTAGAATGGAGAGATGGCCGAGCGGCTGAAGGCGCACGCTTGGAAAGCGTGTATAGGGGTAACTCTATCGGGGGTTCGAATCCCCCTCTCTCCGTGTCTCCGCTCGCCGCTGTGGCCATTTCTCCGCTCGCCGCTGTGGCCATTTCTCCGC
>CAYQVO010000025.1:1758-38580 GCA_964421085.1 uncultured Bdellovibrionales bacterium
CTCGCCGCTGTGGCCATTTCTCCGCTCGCCGCTGTGGCCATTTCTCCGCTCGCCGAATCAGGCCCGAAACCAGTCTTAAGCTTCTCCGGTGAAATACCGATATCACGCACATGCATCGAATTCTCATAGTCGAAGATTCAGACTCTTTGCGCGAAGTGCTCGAGACAATTCTTCAAAAGGAGGGGTTTCAGGCTACTGCGGTCGCAAGCGCTGAAGCTGCTCAGGAAACGCTCGGGGCATCCGGAAACTTCGACTGCATTCTTGCTGATTTCAGACTCCCGGGGATGAGCGGGCTCGATCTTCTTAAGGCTGTCCGTGCATCATTAAATTCCGTCCCTTACATCATAATGACTGCCTATGGTTCCATAGAACTCGCAGTTCATGCGATGAAGCATGGAGCAAACGACTTCATAACAAAACCTTTCGAGCCTGAATTTCTATGCGCCAACATAAGAGACGTGATAGCGCACCACAGAATCATCGAACGAGAACCCGCGAAGTTCAAAAATGGCGACAGGCTTCAGACGCGCGACCCGGAATTCGTCAGGATTCTTCAGCAGGCTGAGAAAGTCGCCCAGGTCGATTCTACAGTTCTTCTTCTGGGTGAAAGCGGCACAGGAAAAGAATTGACGGCGCGATTCGTTCATGAAAACAGCAGGCGCAAAGACGGCCCCTTTGTCGGAATAAACTGCGCCGCTATTCCCACCGAACTTCTCGAAAGCGAACTGTTCGGACATGTCCGCGGCGCTTTCACCGGAGCGACTCAGGATCGCAAGGGCCTCTTCGAATACGCGTCCAGGGGCACCATTTTTCTGGATGAAATAGGCGATATGCCTCCTTCTCTCCAGGTGAAACTCCTGAGAGCCCTTCAGGAGGGTGAAATCAGGAGAGTCGGGAGCAACACCCCAATCAAAGTGAACCCAAGGATAATCGCCGCCACCAACCGCGATCTTGAAGAGGGTCTTGAGGCAGGCCATATCCGCCAGGACTTCTATTACAGAATCGCCGTTGTGACGTTTCGGCTTCCTCCTCTAAGGCAGCGTCCCTGCGATATTGAATTTCTGACTGAGCATTTCATCGCTCATTTCGCGCAGAAAAACGGTCGAACACCGCCGCGAATATCGAAGGAAGCCCTGGATTTTCTCAGACGTCACCCGCTTCCGGGAAACATACGCGAACTTGAAAACGTCATACAGCGGGCAGTAATCCTTGCTGACGATACGATTCAGCCGGAGCATTTTGGGCTCAATATCGATATAAACTTCGCGGCACTTCGGGAAGTCCGGATGACGCTTCCTGCAATCGCTGAGCAGGCTGTGCGCAAAGCTGAAATCGATCTCATCATGCAGACTCTGCGGCAGACTCTGGGTAATAAATCAAAAGCTGCTCAGCTGCTGGGCGTAAGCTACAAGACTCTTCTTAATAAAGTGAAGGAATATCAACTGACGCTTTAGGCCCGTTTATTGCACGAATCCGGCCCCGGATGCCCTTGCAGCTTCAGCCTTCACCAGTTCACTCCCTCATGCAGAGTGATTGCTTGACAGCCCGCACGGGAGGAAAATAAACTTTTCAGATATGTGAAGTCGCCGCCATGAACAAAACTCCCGGGAAAGATCATTTACGAAAGATAAGGCGCAAAACCATAGCCGAAAAAAGGAATTATCTGGTCGAGACAGTCGCCCAGGCCAGGAGCATCGCGAAACAATGGCTGATAACAATCGAACTCGAGAAAGCTGTTGCGTTCGGACTTCCGGAAATTGACGATCGTTACCATGTGTGGCGAGTACCCCTTCTAAACCATTCAAAATCCAGAATTGGAGAAGTGGTAATAGACGCATACACAACAGAAATATTGAAGAAAAAAACGACAGCGCCGGCCCTTCTGGAAGCCCGGCTCCCCGGAAAGAATCCGGCTGCTGCTGGAAAGAAAAAGAAACGGCGGCCTGCGTGTGAACTGTCAGACCTCCGGAATACGATAGGCCTCGGGGATGCGGCAGAACTTATCAAGGATATGCCGAAAGAGAGCGTGGACCTCATCTTCACCTCTCCGCCCTATTTCAATGCGCGGCCGGAATACTCGGAGTATCAGGAGTATGACGAATACCTCTTTCGGATGCGAAAAGTAATCAGGCAATGTCACAGAGTCCTCAAGGAAGGCCGCTTCTTTGTCATAAACTGCTCACCCGTCCTGCTTCGCCGGGCGAGCAGAAACGAAGCATCGAGACGTATTGCAGTTCCATTCGACCTGCACAGGATATTCATGGAAGAAGGCTATGACTTTATCGACGACATCCACTGGGTCAAACCGGAAGGCGCCGGCTGGGCTACCGGACGGGGACGGCGGTTCGCAGCGGATCGAAACCCCCTGCAGTACAAAGCGGTTCCAGTTACAGAATATGTCCTGGTTTATCGCAAGCACACCGATCTGCTCATCGACTGGCATATTCGCAATCACCCTGACAGAGCCCTGGTTGCCGATTCGAAGATCAAGGATGGTTACGAGAAGACAAATTTGTGGCGGATAAACCCCAGGACAAATTCAAAACACCCGGCAGCATTCCCGGTTGAACTTGCAGACAGGGTCATCACGTATTACTCGTTCAAGGAAGATGTCGTCATGGATCCCTTTGCAGGGTCGGGGACAGTTGGCGCATCTGCAGCTCTGAACGGCCGCCGTTTTGTCCTGTTCGACATCAATCCGGAATATGCTGCCATGATGCGGAATGATGCTCAGAGGTGGCTCGGGAAAGCCGCAGAGGAGGTTCTCTGGTACCGGGTCCCGGGGAATGATATAGAAAACAGATGCCCGAATCGAACGAAGCATGGACCGCCGACGAGAAAAAATTATTCAGAACTCTCCGCTCGCCCTGTATTATCCAGAAGCACATTGAAAGCCTGAAGTACAGCCACCATGACTTCACCCGATCCCCGCGTGAAGTTATGAAGCACGGCGAGGCTCACTGCTTTGAGGGCGCGCTTTTTTCCGCTGCGGCTCTCGAAATGCTCGGGTTCCCTCCTCTGATCGTCGACCTTCGCTCAGAACACGACACCGATCACGTAATTGCGATATACAAAATCCACGGGCGTTTTGGTTCTATCGCAAAATCCAATTTCTCAGGACTTAGATACCGGGAGGCTGTCTACAAAGATCTCCGTGAGCTGGTGATGTCGTACTTCGATGGATACTTCAATCTGAGACGTCAGAGAACATTGCGGGCATATTCGGCGCCTTTTGATCTCAGAAACGCCGAAGATCTTTCCTGGCGCACAACTCCTGCGACTCTGGACGTTCTGGGATCCCGGCTCGACAGAACCAGGCATTATCCGGTGATTCCACGCAGGATTGCCGGCAATCTCACCTGCGTGGATGAAAGAACTTTTCTCGCGGGGAAAGTGGGGATGGAATTCAAGAAGTGAGTTCCGCGTAGACCCTGTATGTTTCCTCAATCGAAGTCTCGACATTGAAGGATTTGATTATCCGCTGCCTTCCCGCTTCGCCGAAACTCTTTGCCATCTCCGGATTGAGTTTCAGAATTCTTATTGCTTCCGCGATTGCGTCAGCGTCTCTCGGAGGAACCACAAAACCGCACGTCCCGTCAAGAACCACTTCCGGCATCCCCCCTACCCTGCTCACTATTGAAGGTACGCCCAGAGCCATTGCTTCGATGAGCGCTTTAGGCAGTCCCTCTCTATTGACCGACGGCATCACAAATGCATCCGACTGCGCCACTACACCTGCGACATTTTTCAGGAAACCTGTCAGATGAACCCTGCCCGCAATATCCTTGTCTTCCATGAGCCTGCTTACGTGTGAATCTTCAACTCGTCCAATGAGAAGCAGGTGGACGTTTTCTGCAGCCGGAATGCGGCGGATCGCTTCAATCAGACACGGCACACCCTTTACCGGCCGCATGTTTGCCACACACGTCACCGTAAAAGCGCCATCGGGAATCCCGAAATCGGAGAGCTTTTGGCCGCTCTCCGGGGAGTACCAGGAGACATCGTGTCCTTTGTAAATCGTTATCAGTCTCGAGGCCGGGACAAAAGCGTTCAGATAATCGCTTACAGCCTTCGATACGCAGATTATTTTGTGGACGCCGGGATTGAGATACGCGAGCCAGGAGAACGGATCGAGTCTGCTCAGATGCCCGACTGTTCCCCTGTATGCGACCCTTTTTATCCCCATACCGGCCGATGCAAGCAGAACATTGGATAATGCCCGGTTTGTAAGACAGTGAATCAAATCAAAACCGCCCTGCCTGATTCTCCGCCTCAGTTCGCGGACCGCCTTGAAATCGATTCGGATGCGCAGGTCGAATGCTTCGGGATGAACTCCGGCATTTTCGAGGATCTCACTGTTATAAAGGGCCGGATCTATCAGAACCTCGAACGAGACTCCTTTGCGGGCGAGTCCTGCGAAGATATGCGCCTCGCAAAGGTCGAGATCCTTCCCTACGACAAGTACATGCATTTGTCTGGAAGACTCTCACGCCCGGCGATTCAAAGCAATCGAGTGAATGCTAAATAAGGCGCCAGAAAGCTTCAGTACTCATGTTTCTTCCGCTCAGCACCAGATCCTGGGGTTCCAGTCCGTACGCCAGAGCGATTTTTCCCAGCTGTTTCTTAATATCGTTTTTTCTGAGTGTGTCGGCCTTTGTGAGCACAACCAGTACTCGCACGTCGGCTTCAAAAGCCATATCCCGCAGTGCCAGTTCATCCTCCTCCGGCATTCTCCGGGCGTCGTTGAGGAGCGCGATAAGATCCAGGCGTTCCGACTTTTCTACGAACTGAAGAATCGTCTTCCGGAGGTGGTTTCTCTCCTTCATGGAAAACTTCGCATATCCGAATCCGGGCAGATCGACGAGCGCGATATTTTCCCTCTTCCCTGGGCCGCGTTCTATGCAGATTTCGTATACGTTGAAGGTTCGGGTGCATCCCGGCGTGCTGCTTGTCCGGGCCAGGCTCCTGCGTCCGGCTATTCTGTTTATGAATGTGGATTTTCCAACGTTCGAACGTCCGGTTATTCCGATGACCGGCATATCGTTGAGACCGAGGAGGGAGGGAGCGGGGACTCCTTTTATGAATTTTGCATCGATTACCCTGGTCATAGAAGGGTGCATCTTAGCGGATACGGGCGGACAGAGGCAAATCGAACGGGAGGAGGTCCTTCGCAAGGAGCCGATGGACCTCCCTATCCCGCAACTGTTCATGCTTCCGGGCAGGCTACCTCGTCACCCTCCCCTTCCGGATCGCTCTTGTTACCACCTTGTTCAGCGCTCCCTGGCAAACTGCCGCCCTGGTGACTGCTTTCCTCCCGGCGACAACGCGGAGAAGCGGGGATTGAGACTCTGACGCGATGCCGGTAATCTTCATATAATTCTTTATTCTTCCCGCAAGGGCCCTGCTGATCCTCACGGGTCTTCGCTCCGATCCATACACATTGACATACCAGGTTTTGCCCTGCTGATAAAAGTCTGAGACGCGGATATTCTCCAGAGAAGCGGGGTTCACCTTCCGTTGGAGAACCAGCTCTGCAATAACTCTGTTGCGAAGCGCCCTTGCAGAACGTCCCTTCATCTTCGCCAGCACAATTCTTTTGACAGAACTGCTCAGCCTGATTTTCCGGACTTTCCGCTTTGAAGCGGTGCAGAACTTATAGCCTGCATTGGTGATTCCAGTCCCGCTTGTGGGCGTGGCGGAAGGTGTCGGCAGAACTGTTTCAGTGCCTTCCGGTGTCGGCGTTACGTCCGGCTCGTCATCGGGATTTGTTACAGTGGGATTCACGCCGGGGCGCCGGGTTGGTGTCGGCTGCGGCATGATGCCGTTCGACGCAAGACTATCACTCAAGGCGAAGTTATCAAGGCGGATCCTTCCGTTTACTGTGTCCACAAAAACACCGAAGCCGGTTACCACTCCGTCTGCTGGAAGCGTGTTTCCCCTGTTTCCATTTTTTGGCACTGATGGACCAGTGCCTTCATCCGGAACTACTATCGCGAAGGTCATCGACTGCGGTTCGAGAACCACCTCTTCCCACGCGCCGTATTTCTGCTGCCTGACGACATCATCGGAGATGTACCATTTCTCCGAGTTTTCAGGAGTGCGTATCTTCAGCGCAAGCTTTGTTCCATCAAGTGTCTCGAGATCGGATGCGACTCCCGTAAGTCTCTGAAGATAAGAAATCTTCGCGAGAGTGCTTACGCCGAAGGAATATTCCTCAGTGAAAACCGTGAGACCAGTGATACCCTTGGTCCAGAGCGGGTAACCGTCCTCCGGGCCTGACGGAAACGAGTTGTAGCACGCTTCGTTCCTGATAATGCCCGGTGCCACTTTGAGATTTCCGAATTTTCTCACCCTCAGGCCTGAGACGAGCCCCTTCCATCCCGTTTGATTCAGCGCGTCGTTCTGGGGAACGGCAAAAGAATCAAAGTTAAAATTCTCCTGATAGAAGGGTGCGGCTGACGCAGTGGAAAATGCGAATAAAAGAAAAAACGAGAAAGTTGCGATCACTTTCATAGTTTCATTCCATCGATAAAACAGGCTCGACGCCTTCGCCTGAAAGTTAGGTGGAACAATTCCCCCTGATGGCGCCGAAATTACATGACCAGGATCATGCCTCCGAACATTAACTCCGCTTGTTTTTCATTTCCTTCCCGAATTTCCGGGGATTCATGTACGCCATCCTTTCCGTCTCAGAAAATCTCTCAATCGCATACCTGAGCATGGTACGGGGCATCTTTGAGCCGTAACGGTCGAGAAAACCCATCAGCGCTTTTTTGTCCCGCTTTCCGGCCTCGCGAAGCATCCACCCGCACGCCTTGTGCATAAGATCCTCCCGGTCCTTCAGCAGTCGTTTCGAGAGTTCGAATGTATGCCCGGGATTCCCCGATTTTATGAACGCAAAAGTGGCGACAATTGCCATCCTCCGATCCCAGAGACTTTCAGAACGCGCAAGTTCATAAAGCATCGATACGGATCCCTTTCCGTCCCGCAGCCATTCCCCGGCAATTACCGGCGCTGAAATATCGACCAGATCCCAATTGTTGACGCACTTTTTATTGCTGATATAGAACCTGAAAACTTTCCCGCAGCCTCCGGCGCTCCTGAACTTTTCCACGAGAATTATCAGCGCCAGAAATCTTTCTTCATGATACGGGGATTTCAGGAGCTTCTTCACTTCGGGCAGCGGCAACAGCAGAAACCTCCGCGCTATTTTTCTCGCTTCAGGAACAGTGACCCCGAGAAAAATATCCCCTTCTCCGTACTGCCCTTTGCCCGTTTTGAAGAATGCCGACAGATGCCTTGCCTTTTCCTTCCGCCCCGCCCTGCGGATTGCCTTCATCCCCTGCTCTGCGTTCATTTCTTTACGCATCCAGCGCGCTCTACCCGTCGAAATCCATCTGTTCGACGGCAGGCCCGAACTTTGCGACAAGAAACTCTTTGAGTCTATCCTTGAGTCTGTTCTCGATCTGCCTTATGCGCTCTTTACTGAGAGAAAACCGTTCAGCAAGATCCTGCAGTGTGACCTTTTCTTCGCCCATCAGCCTTTCCCGGAATATTGACGCATCTTTGCTGTTCAAAGCAGCCGCAAATTCTTCGATGCTTTCGACAATCATCCTCTTCATCTGTTTGCGTCCCAGGAGTTCCTCGGCATCAGGAGCATCGGAAGCCATAAGAGCCCCTATGCTCGTCTCGGAATCGTCCTGTTGAACAGGGGCGTCCATGCTGACTTCAGGCGACCCGAGCCTCTGCTCCATTTCAACCACGTCGCTTTCACGCACATTCAGCCTCTGTGCGATGAGCTTTGGCTGCGGACTGAATCCTTCACGTTCGAGCCGCTCTTTCTCCTTTTTGAGATTGAAAAAGAGCTTCCGCTGCGCCTGCGTCGTGCCCAGCTTTACAAGGCGCCAGTTGGCTATGACAAAACGGATTATATAGGCACGCACCCACCACACCGCATATGAAGGAAAGCGCACTTCTTTGTACGGATCAAAATTCTTCACAGCCTCCATCAGGCCGATATTTCCTTCCTGAATGAGGTCCAGGATACTGCGGGCTGCCGCTTCATAATCACGGGCAATCTTTACGACCAGCCATAAGTTGCAAAGCACAAGCCTGTATGCGGCGTCGAGATCCTTGTGATCGCGGTAACGGACCGCAAGTTTGAATTCCTCTTCCCGTGAAAGGTGCCGGTACCGGCTTATCTCCCGGAGATAAGCTGTCAGTGCATCATAGGGAACAACGTCTGTGGAGGAAGATGGAGGACCGGCATCCACCCATTCCTCAATTTCCCCCGGCGTTTTCACGACCGGGAGCGCTTCAGATTCAAGTTCGCCTTCTTCACGGCCCAGTTGTGCGTCGGGAACCTCCAGCTCGTTCTCAACAAGCTCCGGCTCCAGAGCTTCCTCCCCCGGCTTTTCATTCTCTTCGTTTTTCTGCCTGGAATTTCGCCTTTTCTTCGGGCCCATAATTAATTTTCGTAACGGTGTCAAAGCGTTATTTTATACATCGTGCCGGGGGAAGGAACAATACAGGCAAACAATTCAAGTTCTTATCCATTTGAGCCGAATATTGTCACTGCAGGCGCAGGCTCTCCACTTCGGGGGAGTACCCATTTTTGGCACTGCGCCGCCATGCAGAGGGAAGCACCGGTTCGCAGTTGATTATAACGCGAAACCGGCGCAGCAGAAGAGAGGGAAATGTCGGCGCGAGTCGGTGAGCTACTTGTCAAGAGCGGTCGTGTAACACAGGACCAGCTCGACCAGGCGTTTGAAACGCAGAAGCACAACGGCGGCTTCATCGGCACCCATCTGGTCAAAATGGGGTTCATCTCGGAAAGAGATCTCGCTGATGCGTTGAGCAGGCAGTACGGGGTCGCCATTGTCGAACTCGACAATTACACGATCGAACACTCCGTCATAGAACTCATTCCTCAGAATCTTGCGTACAAGCACAATATTCTTCCGATTATCAGGAAAGATTCGAGCCTGACGGTCGCAATGCTCGATCCATCAAACATCGTAGCGCTCAACGATATTAAGTTCATTACCGGTCTCGACATTCAGGTGGTTCTGGTAACAGAAACCGACCTCAAGCTCAACCATGAGAAGTACTACGAAAACTCAGTCTCGTACGACTCGATCATGGACGGAATCGACAAGGAAGAAGTCGAGATAGTTGACACGTCAGAAAGCGTCAATATCAGCGAACTCGAGAAAGCAACAGAGGATGCTCCTGTTGTGAAGCTTGTGAACGCGATTCTTCTCGATGCCATCAAGAAAGGATCTTCGGATATCCACATTGAACCCTACGAGAAGAGCTTCCGCGTGAGGTTCAGGATCGATGGAATTCTCTACGAGATAATGAAGCCCCCGCTGAAGCTGAAAAACGCCATCACTTCGAGAATGAAGATAATGGCGGACCTCGATATTGCGGAAAGACGGCTTCCTCAGGATGGACGCATAAAGCTGAAGATTGGAAACGGCAGGGAAATGGACTTCCGGGTGAATGTCCTTCCGACCCTTTTCGGCGAAAAGGTAGTACTGAGGCTTCTCGACAAATCCAATCTGCAGCTCGATATGACCAAACTCGGCTTCGAAACCGGACAACTCGGTCACTTCAAGGAAGCCATCTTCAAGCCTCATGGCATGGTTCTTGTAACAGGACCCACCGGCTCGGGAAAAACGACCACTCTCTATTCTGCGCTTTCTGAACTGAACAAAGTAGTGACCAACATCAGCACAGCGGAAGATCCTGTCGAATTCAATCTGCCTGGAATTAATCAGGCTCAGATGCACGACGACATCGGTTTCACCTTCGCAGCGGCGCTTCGCTCATTCCTCAGGCAGGACCCGGATATAATAATGGTCGGGGAGGTACGAGACTATGAGACGGCAGAGATAGCAATCAAGGCCTCTCTTACCGGACATCTTGTGCTCTCAACTCTCCACACCAATGACGCGCCTGCGACTGTCACCCGTCTGCTGAACATGGGTGTCGAGCCGTTTCTCGTCGCATCGTCAGTCAATCTTGTGCTGGCGCAGCGGCTTGCGCGCCGGGTGTGCGAAGGGTGCGCCGAAGACTATGAAATAAATCCCGAAATTCTCATCAACCTTGGAATTCCTGCGGCAGAAGCCGGGCATATCCGTCCAAGACGCGGACAGGGCTGTCAGAAATGTTCCGGGACGGGATACAAGGGCCGCATTGCGCTGTATGAAGTGATGCCGATGTACGAGGAGATTAAAGAGCTCGTGCTGAACGGCGCATCGGCCGCAGAGATCAAGAGAGTCGCGATGAAAGCAGGAATGATGACTCTGCGGGCGTCAGCTCTGATGAGAATGAAAGAAGGGGTAACGACAATCGAAGAAGTGGTTCGGGTAACCGCACCGGATTGATTCATTTTAGGAGGACTAATGTCTGTTTTTCTCTGGGAAGGAAAAGACGCTTCGGGAAAACGGGTGTCAGGAGAACTCGAAGCGCGCGATACACAGGCTGTTTTCAATGCGCTTCGCGCCCAGCGCATAATGCCGAACGTGTCCAGGATACGCGAAAAGGGAAAGGGCCTGGAACGGGAGATCAAGCTCCCTGGAATGGCCGCCAGGGTCAAGGCGAAAGATGTCGTTATATTCACCCGTCAGTTTGCCACGATGATCGACTCGGGCCTGCCTCTGGTCCAGGGACTCGATGTTCTCGCAAAACAGAGCGACAACCCCGCGTTCCAAAAGGTCCTGTTCGGAGTGAAAGAGCATGTCGAGACCGGCGGGACGCTCGCCGAGGCTCTGAAAAAATATCCGAAAGTATTCGACGATCTTTACACGAACATGGTGGATGCGGGTGAAAACGGCGGTATTCTCGATATTATTCTCGAGCGCATAGCTGTCCATCTGGAGAAGTCGCTCAAGCTTCGCCGTGAAATAAAGACCGCGATGATTTACCCTTCGGTCGTTATTTCCGCGGCCGTGATTGTGACGGCCGTTCTCCTTATCTTCGTTATCCCCACGTTCGCCGAACTCTTCCAGGATTTTGGCGCGGCGCTTCCGCTCCCCACTCAGATTGTCATCAGCATCTCCAATTTCGTGGTGGATAACATCATCGCCCTGCTCGGAGCCACTGCGGCTATCATCATTTTTCTCTTCCGCTTCATGCGGACAGATCGGGGACGCGAAGTCGTTCATCCGATGGCGCTTCGCATGCCGATCTTCGGCGATATAATCAAGAAGGTTTCGGTCGCAAGGTTTACACGGACTCTTGGAACCATGCTCAGTTCGGGCGTTCCCATTCTGGAAGCGTTGAACATCTGCGCGAAAACCGCCGGCAATAAAGTCGTCGAAAAGGACGTGTTCAGGGCCCGCATAAGCATCTCGGAAGGCAAATCAATGACAGAGCCTCTTATGGAGTCGCCGGTATTTCCGCCAATGGTCACTCAGATGATCGGCGTCGGTGAACAGACAGGCGCTCTCGACGCCATGCTTCAAAAGATAGCTGATTTTTACGAAGAAGAGGTGGACAACGCGGTTAACGCGATGAAGCAGCTTATCGAGCCGGTCATGATTCTCTTCCTCGGCGTAATTGTCGGAGGACTGATCATTTCGATGTATCTTCCGATCTTCAAAATGGGGTCCGTTGTTGGATAGGAGGTGCGCTGTATGGACGTTCCGAGACTGAGAGCTATGACAAAATCGGCCGGGCCGGCGACAGTGAGTTTATCCGAACTCAGGAACTACCTCCTTATGAGAGTTATTGTTCTGGTCCCCGGGGTTGCTCTGGTCACTTTTTTCACGTACGTCCAGCACTCGTTGAGCGAGACTTACTGCCGGCTTTTCTATGCGGGTGCGATAGTCTCTCTTGCCGTCACATGGCACACTATAAGGCATGCGAAGCTTCTCAAACGGAGCAGATGGGCGCTTTACTCGCAGTTCGTCATCGATACGTTTATTGCGACGGCCATAATCTTCGGAAGCGGCGGTCCCATAAGCCCGTTCCTCTTCCTGTACCTTCCGCTCGTAATGGTAGTTTCCATACTTCGTTCGAGAAGTGCCGCGCTGTGTGTCGCTGTTTTTTCGACGCTGGTGTACGCGGCCGTCGTTTTCGCCATGACGCGCAACTGGCTTCCGGTACCCGACAAATCGGCCAATCTTCAGTTTCCAGGAGGCGGCATGGCTCTGCAGGTCATCGGACTCCTTTCCGCCATGGTGCTTATCGCGGTTGCGACTGATTTTCTCGCGAAGAAACTGAAATATACGCGCGCGCAGGTCGAAGCGTCCCGGCGTGAACTCCAGGAATTCACCGAGCATCAGCGTCAGCTTGTGGACGAACTGCCCGATGCCGTCATTACGACAGGACCTGATTTCACCATTACATCCCTCAACCAGATAGCGGGCATATTTCTCGGTGTCGATGAAGCCCAGGTGGTTCAACACGGTATTTTTGAACTTCTCGAGGATCTCGACGGAACATCTTCTGAAATACACAAAGCAAAGAGGGCGAATTCGAATTGAGCTTCCAGAAAAATCATCATCATCAGCATGTGATATGCAGAGTGAAGCCCATCTACCGCATGTCAGTATCTTCATCTACCGATGAGATCACCGGCTACCTCTTCATATTCCATGATGTCACCGAACTGAGGTGCGCGGAAGAACAGCTCCAGGTGCATGAGAGAATGGCAAAGCTTCTTTCTCTTGCTTCGGGGGACAACGAGGCCCCGGGCCTTATCAGGACGAAGATCTCTCATTTTGTGGGAGAGAGCGCTGTCATGCAGCAGGTCTTCAAGCTGATCACACGGGTCGCGAATTCCGGCGCGACAGTTCTCGTAACAGGAGAGTCGGGCACCGGAAAAGAACTCGTTGCGCGCGCTGTTCATCTCGGAAGCTCGCGTGCTGTCATGCCTTTTGTACCTGTGAACTGCGGCGCAATCCCTGAAAATCTCATTGAAAGCGAGCTGTTTGGATACAAAAAAGGCTCTTTCACGGGAGCTCATCAGGATTACAACGGTCTCTTCAAGCAGGCGGACGGGGGAACTCTTTTCCTGGATGAGATCGGAGAGCTCCCTCTTCATATGCAGACAAAACTTCTGCGGGCGATTCAGGAAAAAGCAATCCGGCATATAGGCGGCGACAGAACAATTCCAGTGGATGTGCGCATTGTCGCGGCGACGAACAGGAATCTGAAGAAAGAAGTTGAAAACGGAAACTTCCGCGAAGATCTTTATTACCGTCTCAATGTTATTGCGATAGTCATTCCGCCTCTAAGAGATCGGAAAGAGGATATTCCTCTTCTTGTCAACTCAATTCTCAAGGGACTGATGGGCGAGACGAGCACTCCCGTCGTACCACCGGCCACGATGCAGCTTCTCATGAACTACACGTATCCGGGCAACGTGCGGGAACTCGAAAATATTCTCGAGCGGGCCTACGTGCTCGGAGGAGAAGTTATCCTTCCGGAGCATCTGCCTGAGTCTGTCAGGAGCATTGCTTCAATGCCGGTGCGGTCCTTCACAGAGGACACGGAAATTCTCGTTTTCGAGGACATAGAGTTCCCGGTGAACCTCGACCAGATCCTGCAGGGAATTGAGTGCCGCTATCTCACAGCCGCCCTCAAAAGAACCAATGGCGCAAAGAAGAAAGCAGCGGAGCTTCTGGGAATCAACTTCCGATCCTTCCGCTACCGGATCTCCAAGTTCGGGCTTGGCACGGAAGACGGGGAATAATTTATTCCTCAATTATCCCAAACCTGTGCCGGCATGTAAGCGCCTGAAATTCCATGCGGTTTTTCATCAAAAACCCCGGAAGACTTCATACTCATTTGACATGACGGTGATGGACTGGAACTGTGACAGAAAGTGTCACGACTGCCGGTTTTTGACACTTTTTCCTGACGCTTTCCCGCGACCGCATCTTTTTAAGAGTCGGAAACATCAAAAGATAATGAATAAGTCTAAAGGTTCGAGGGGTGGCATCCGACTTGCTTATTAGGGAAGCAAATCGTGAGCTGTCTTGGAATTCCGGGATATGCCCACTCCGAAGAGGTGAGGGGGGCCGGAAGACTGAAGCGCTCAAAGCATCCTCAAATTAACATTCTTTGGAGAGTGGGCAATATGAAAGAAAAAGGTTTTACATTGATTGAGCTTCTGGTTGTCATTGCGATTATCGGAATTCTCGCTGCGATCGCCATTCCGCAGTTTGCGGAATACAGAGCACGTGGTTTTGATGCCCGCGCCAGAAGCGATCTGAGAAACGTTGCAACCGCCGAAGAAGCCTATTTCGTCGACAACGAAGCTTATGTTTCATGCACCCAGGCAACATGCCCGGGATTGCTTCCTGGTATTGATGCTCTTTCGGATGGCGTGACTCTTTCGATTACCGCCGATGCGAATGCGTTCACCGGAACTTCCGAGCATCCGAAGGGAACAGGCGCTTCGTTCACATGGAACAGCGCACTTGGCGGCTTCACCGATTAGCAAGCTGAACACAGCTTATAGGATTAGATACGGGCCGGTTAAGACCGGCCCGTTTTTTTGCTCCTGTGTGAACTCCATTCATGGAAATATGGAGACCGCATTGACATCGCTGCAGGTAATCATGGAAAGGGAAGGGTAAATTGTGACATAGTCTGTCGCATGGCATACAAAAATCTTTTTTTAACTCTTTTCCTGTCGTTTTTTATCCTCGCCGCAGCATCAGCCGCAGAGCTCAAAGTCGGCTTCATGGCCGAACTTTCCGGCAGCAATGCCAATAATGGAGTTGGGTGCAGGGAGGGTGTAGAGACTGCCAGGAAATGGCTTGGTGAAACAGGGCGGCTGAAAGGCATGTCACTTGAAGTCTTCTACGAAGACCATAGAGGGGACACAAAGGCAGGGTTAAACGCGTTTCAGTCGCTTACTCAGATGCGCGGAGTTCGTGCCGTCATCGCCACTCGAAGCCAGGTTGTCATAGCGGCTAACCCCCTCTCCCGGGCTGCAAAGGTCCCGCTTCTGGCCACGGTGGGCCACAAAGATTTTGTACGGAACAACCCCTACAGCTGGCGTTTCTATTTAAGCGCTCAGGCGGAAGGCAATGCGCTTGCAAAGAAAGCGATTGAGATGGGCTTCCGGAGGCTTTCTACAATTTCTCTCGAGGATGAGTTTACCCTTTCCCTGAAAGACGAGATCGAAAAGAAGTTCCTGGAAATGGGAGGAAGCGTCGTGCAGTCCCCGACTGTTTCTCTACAGGACATGGATCTCGTTCCGGTAGCAGGCAAGGTGAAGGCCGCAGATCCTGATATCATTTTCATAAACGCTACTATCGCCCAGTCGGGTCTTCTCATACGCAAGCTGAGAGAGATCGGGGTAAAGGCTCAGATGCTCGGAAACATCTGGGCCGCGGACAAAGACACGATTGAGAGCGCAGGCCTCGAGAATATCGAAGGACTCATAATTGTGAGCGTCGATTTTGACAAGCCGAAATTTGCCTCGACCTTCAACAGGACATTCCCGGGTGCTTCACTCAAGGCGGTCGCATATATGTGCAATGCTGCTCTCGCGGCTGTTGTCCAGGCTGCATCATTGTCACCGGACATTCAGAAAGGGCTGGAGAACATCTCGACCCTTCGGCTCGAGGATGAGGAGTTGCGGATTGTGAACAGGGAAGTTCAATTTAATCGCGCATACAGGCAGATAATCAAAGGGCAGGTGGTTGCGGCGAAATGACTGCATTCATGGCAGTCAGTTTCAGCAACGGGTGGCATCCTCGCATCCTTTAGGGTATCTTATAACTTCGATGCAGATCCCCCCGAAAACTTCAATCATTCTTCTGATAGCCCTCGGGGTCTGCGTATCTCTTTCCGCTTCCGGCTTCACAAAACTCGAAGCGGCCAAACGCGGCCTGCCCTCGCCGGATGATCAGACTGCGGAAGTTCTCTACCTCCCGAATGGCAGAGCCCTGCAGCTCATCAGCTTTGGATACAGAAATGTTCTCTCGAACGTCCTTTGGTTCAATTCCATAAGCTATTTCGGAAAACACTTCCGCACGGATCAGAACTACGAATGGCTCTTTCACATGGCCGATCTCGTGACCACCCTTGATCCTCACTCGATATTTGTTTACGAGTTCATAAGCACCATGCTTTCATGGGAAGCGAACAAGCCCGACCAGGCAGTCGCTCTGCTCACAAAAGCGATTGAAGATCATCCGGGCAACTGGAGACTTTATTATCTGCGGGGATTCACTTTCATGTACTTTCTACATGAGTCTGAAAATGCCGCGCGTGATTTCCGTACTGCCTCGCAGCAGCCGATGGCGCCTGTGTTCGCAGCAAGGCTCGCCTCAAAAGTGCTTGTCATGCAGAATTCGCCGGAAACCGCGATTGAATTTCTGAAGGGGGCACTTGCAACAGTAAAGGACGAGACAGCCAGAGCTGCGCTCGAGGAGCGTCTCCGGGAGGCCTTTCTGGAGGTAGATCTCAGGAGACTTGCGCAAGCCGTGGAAATTTACCGCAGGCAGTATAATCATGAACCGGATGATATCAACGAACTTGTCGCGAGCGGCATCGTATCGACCCTGCCGCCGGATCCGTTCGGTGGAAAATACTACATTGAACCCGACTCCGGGGAGGTCCGGTCCACGAGCAACCGCAAAAGACTCTCTGAGTCTCTCAATATCCCGAAGGAGCGTGATGAGCAGATACAATGAACAGCCTGAACCGATGCTCGAAATATCGGAGCTGAAATACACATATACAACGGAGTGGCTGTTTCGCAGGATCCCGGCGCTTCGCGGCGTGACGCTCAGCGTTTTTCCAGGGGAAGTCTTTGGTTTCCTCGGGCCCAATGGCGCGGGCAAGACTACGACTATCAAATGCATACTCGGACTCATGCGGCCTTCATCGGGATATATCAGGATAGCGGGAATGCCGAATACAAGTGTGGAAAGCCGCCGCATCCTCGGCTATCTTCCGGAGCAGCCCTACTTCTACGATCATCTCTCTTCTTACGAGCTGGTGAAGATGTATGCCGTTCTTGCCGGAATGCCGGCCGGCAGTGTGAAGAAAGCTGTCGAAGAAGCGCTTGAAGCTGCCGGAATCGCGGCAAAGGCTAAAGCCCCTCTTCGCACACTCTCGAAAGGACTGATGCAGAGAGTGGGAATGGCGCAGGCTATCGTGGCAAAGCCGGAATTTCTCATACTTGACGAGCCTTTTTCGGGCCTCGATCCGGTAGGAAGAAAAGAGTTTCGTGAGCTTCTGATAAGGCTGAAGCAGGAGGGCACGACGATATTCATGTCCTCTCACATCCTGAGTGATGTCGAGTTCGTGTGCGACCGCGCGTCCATCCTGGTTAACGGCGAACTCCGGGGGATTCTCGATCTCAGAAAACTTCCCGAGGAACGTATTGGAAGCGTCACCTTTACAATCAGCAACTACGAAGAAGCGGAAGCGGGAATTCTTGCGGTTGGAGCAAAAATATCCATCCGCGGAAGCCGCCTCTCGGCCACGTTCGAGGATCGTCAGACTGCCGAGCGTGCGCTCCTGACGGCTCTCGCAGACGGCGCGTCTCTCGAGTCCTTTGATTATGACGTTTCAGGTCTGGAGGAAGTGTTCATGGACCTCATAAGAAAGACCAGGGAAGAGGAGGCACGCATGATATGAGAAGTATTTTCGTAATTGCGTTGAATACCTGGCGCGAAGCCGTGCGCAGCAAAATCCTTTACGCGATGTTTCTCTTTGCTCTCATCGTCATTCTTGCCGCCGCATTTTTTGGAACAGTCTCCATTGGAAGCCAGATTATTGTAGTGCAGAACTTCGGGCTGTTTGCCATATCTGTCTTCACCGTGGCATACGCGTGCATCTCCGGATCGAGCTTTCTTCACAAAGAGCTGCAGAGACGGACAATTTCAACGGTTCTTTCAAGACCGGTTTCCCGCCCCGCATTCCTCCTGGGGAAGTACTTCGGAATGCTGCTTACGATCACGGTTATGATTGCAGTGATGGGCGGCGCTCTTTCCGGCTTCGTTTTTTCCCTTCAGGGGTCGCCCAATGAGCTTCTTCTTCTGGCGTTTGTCAATATATGGCTCGAGCTTGCGATTGTGTCGGCTGCGGCGATCTTCTTCTCATCCATTGTCGTCACTCCAGTCCTGAGCGGAATCTTCACGTTCGGGGTCTTTCTGGCAGGGCGGTCCGCTTCATATGTCCTTTATTTCGTGCAGAGCGGAGAGATTAAAGGCACTCTCGCCCGTGCGCTCGAAATTCTTTACTGGTTCATGCCGCACCTGGATTTCTACAACACGAACAATTCGATAGTTTATGGAATCGCCCCCTCTTCGCAGCAGATATACGCAGCGGGGATATACGCGGTCGGCTACTCTGGAATTCTTCTCTGCCTTGCATCGCTGTTTTTCATGAGAAGAGAGTTTCGGTGACAATTATCAGTCATGCATGGAAAATACCGGACATTATTATTGGTGAATGCTATAGACATTCCCGGCTTTTCGGTCGAAAAGCCGGGAATGTTGTAACTGTCACGACTTTCACCGTATCCTTCTATGATGGACAAAGAATCAAAAAAGTTCCTCTTCGATCTCCTTCTTACTCCTTCAGCCTCCGGTTATGAACAGCGGATTCAGGAAATAATCCGAAAACGCATGAAACCCTTTGCCGAATCGATAGAGACGGACCTCCACGGAAACGTCATTGTCGGGCTCAACACGAAAGCTCAGCGTCGCGTAATGCTTGCCGGCCACTGCGATCAGATCGCCCTGATGGTCAAGCATATTTCAGATGACGGCTTCATATCCTTCGACGCTCTGGGGGGAATCGATGCGGGAGTTCTTCCCGGCTCTCTCGTCACTATTCACACGAAATCCGGCCCTGTCACAGGAGTGATCGGAAGAAAGCCAATACACCTGCAGCAGCCTGACGAGCGGAGCAAAGTCACGACAGATCTTTCTAAACTGTGGATCGATATCGGCGCCAAAAAGAAGAAGGAAGTCGAAAAAAAAGTGGAGCTGGGAGACTTCATCACATTCAGGCTCGAAGTGAACGAACTTCAGAACGGGTTTTTCACCTCTCCGGGACTCGATGACAAGGTGGGCGCTTTCGTCGCGATGGAAGCGCTTCGGCTCTGCTCACGTTCAAAGCTTTCTGTCGCACTTTTCGCGGTGAGCACCGTCCAGGAAGAAGTGGGACTCCGGGGCGCAAAAACCGCAGCTTACGGGATTGATCCCGAAGTCGGCATCGGCATCGATGTTACGCACGCCAACGATGATCCCGGAGCCGACAACAAGAAGGACATCCCCTGTGGACTTGGCAAAGGACCGTGCGTCTCAAAAGGCCCGAACACCAATCCCGAGGTCGCGAGACTTCTGGTCGAGACCGCAAAAAGGAAGAAAATTCCCTGCCAGATATCGGCTTCGCCCAGGCCTCTGGGAAACGACACAAACGCCATTCAGATCAACCGCAGGGGCGTGGCGACTGCCAGCATCGGCATTCCCAACCGGTACATGCACACCCAGATTGAAGTGTGCAGTTATGCCGACCTCGAAAATGCGGCTAAACTCCTCGCGGAGTTTATCAAGGGCATGAATGCAAAGAGTGATTTCACGCCGAGACACCGTTGAGTCTCCGGAAGAAGGCGATCGTCTCTTCCTCTCCACTCCGGGCGCATGACGAAGATCACTTTTCACCCCGCGAAATTCCCCGGTCCCCCGTGATATTATCCCCTGCCTCCACGCTGTCGGCTGCGAAATACCATGGAACTTCAAGGAATTACCACACTGCCCGGTCCAAACCTGTTCCATCCTCGTCATGTGATAATTGCGAAGATTTCCCTGGGTGACTTCAGAAATACCAGAGATAATGAAAACTTCCGTACGGCTCTGCTGAGACTCCTTCCGGGGATTGCCCGCCATGAATGTGTGCACGGTCAAACACGGCAGTTTTCTGACCGCCTCCTGGAAGGCACGAACTACGGACATGTGATCGAACATATCGCTCTGGAACTGGCCGCCCAGGCGAACTGCCCGTTTCATTTTGCAAAGACCTTGTTCAATGGAGATCGGAACACCTGTGAAATCATCATCGAGTATTCGTCCGCGAAACCGACGTGCTACCTGCTCACCATCGCCGTAGAGATAGCACGGACAATTCTAAACGACGACACTTTTCTCATCGAACCGGTTCTCTTCCGGGCACGGGAACTCGCTGCCGCAAATAAGCCTCGTGAAGCCACGATGGCGATAATGAGAGCGGCTTCCGCCGCCGGTATTCCAGTGAGACGCCTTGAAGATACCGATCTTCTGCAGCTCGGCCATGGGATTCATCGTCGACTGATACTCGATGGAGAGTTTTCCATCTTTGAGTCGCCTGCCCTGCACATGCTTCAGGATAAAGTCCTTCTCCGAAAGCTTCTTCAGTTTGCCGGAATTCCTGTGCCTGCAGGATATATCGCAGAGTCTGAAGAGGGTGCCGAAGAGGCATTTCTTGCGCTCAATGGAGTTGTTGAAATCAAGCCTGCTTCCCGGAAAGGTCTCACCTGGATCGGCAAAAGCGCGGCGGCTGTCAGGCAGGCCTTCAGAGACGTAAGCAGAAACTCCCGATCGGTCATAATCGAAGAGCACATCGATCTGCCGGAATATGAGCTCATCGTGCTCGACGGCAGGATTACCTCCGTCATATCGGCGGCAGCATCAGGGAAGAGCGCAATCGCCGTGAATGAAATCCATCCGCATATTCACTCCCTTTGCAGACGCGCCGCTGAAGCGATAGGAATTCAGGCATGCCGCATTTCACTGATGACCCCTGATATTTCCCATGTCGATTCAGACGATACTGCCGTCATTGTCGGAGTCTATACTCTTTCGACAATCATCAGTTCTCTTCGGGCGGATCAAACGGAAAAAATCGCGAAAGAGATAATAACCGTTCTTTTTCCTCCCGGATCGCGTTCGAGCATACCGATCGTCTCAGTTGCCGGTGCAAACGGGAAAACGACGACGGCGCAGCTCATTTCCCACGTCATTTCCTGTACCGGCACCAGAGCAGGAGCTCTCACGACCGATGGAATCGCCGTCAATGGGAATTGTATTCAGAAAGCGGACGCCGATAATCCTTCTTCCGTGTGGATGCTGCTCTTCGGCTCTGCGGTAGAAGCAGGCATCATCGAAGTTTCAGATCGTGCCGCTTCCAACGGTCTTGGATTCGAGAATTCCGACATTGCCGTCTTCCTGAACCTCGACAGCCAAAGCCCCGATCGTCTCGCGCCCGCAATCCTTATCGCCCGGAGAGTGCGCGAAGGCGGCACTGTCATTCTAAACGCCGACGACTCCCTCCTTGCCGGCCTCGCGGACAGGGAACGCATCGGATACGGAGACAGGAACATAGTGTTCTTTGCTTCCACTTTGAAGAACATAAGACTGAAAGCGCATGTGCTGGCTGGAGGAAGGGGGTATTACATCAAGGGAGGGTGCGTCATGGAAGCCGGGGGCGCCAACGAGGAAATGATGTGCGACCTGAAACCCCTCAGTTTCACCATGGGAGGGAGTGTCGGTTTTCAGGTGCAGAATCTGATAGCGGCCGTCGCGGCGCTGCGCGCGATGGGAATCAAAACGCGCGATATTCAGAAACATCTTCACTCTTTTGACGCAGCGGCAAGAAGCGGCCGCATGGAGATCTTCAGATCCCTGCCCGGGGAAACGCACGTGATTCTGGACCGGGCAGCAACTCCGGGCGCCATAGCGGCGGTTGGTTCCATGTCGCGGGCATGGGGAGGTGAAAATCAATCTACTGCGGTGCTCAGGGCGCATTCCAGCGCGGCCGACGCTGCAATAAGACGCGCGGGAGCCGAGGCCGCGAGACACTTCGATCGAGTTATCCTCACGGAGGAAAAAGAAAAGGCAGAAAGAAATCCCGGGGAAACGGCTCAGCTTCTTCTGCAGGGCGCTTTATCGCACCGCAGGAACATGAGCTATCAGATAGTGCTGAACGAAATAGAGGCTCACAAGAACGGACTCGATCAGCTGGAACCGGACGGCTTTCTTTTTGTGCTCACAGACAATCCAGCCGCGATACGTTCCATGATTGCGGCAGGAAACTTCGAAAGAGTTGACAAGGTGGAAAAAGGCTGTTTTCAAGGCGTTTTTTCCGCCCCGCACCGCGATGACCGGCCTGCGCTTTCCAGCTCCACTTGAATATCAGTCGCGATTTCTTTACCCTTGGTCTCTTCCCGCGAAGTTTCAGATATGAACCGAAGAGTCGTAATCATAGGCGGCGGTCACGCCGGTATAGAAGCTGCCTGCGCATCAGCCCGGCTTGGCGCACAGACAACCATGGTGACTCTTCGCAGGACAGGCATTGGAGAAATGTCGTGCAATCCTGCAATTGGAGGCCCCGGCAAAGGGCATCTGGTCAAGGAGGTCGACGCTCTTGGCGGAATAATGGGACGGGCGATCGATAAGGCAGGCATTCAGTTCCGTACGCTCAATTCCAGCAAAGGCCCCGCTGTGCGCGCTTCCCGGGCCCAGGCTGACCGCGCGCTTTACAGAAAGTACATGCTCGATGTTCTCGAAAATTACCCGAACCTGACGGTCGTGGAGGCGGAGACAGCTTCCATTGAAGTTTCAAAGGGCAAAGTGACGGGCATCAGACTTGTGGACGGCGCATTTTTCCCGGCTGAAAGCGCCGTTCTGACCTCCGGAACTTTCCTTCGCGGCCTTATGCATACCGGTGCGAATCAGGCAGTGGGCGGCAGACGCGGAGACTGTGCCGCGAGTTATCTCAGCGGTTCACTGGAAAAAATCGGCTTTGAACTGGGACGCCTGAAGACCGGAACCCCGCCGAGACTCCGTGCGTCGACTATCGATTATTCAATCCTGACAGAACAGCCCGGTGATGATCGCCCGAGTCCTTTTTCGCTTTTTTCAAAGTCGCTTCCCCAGCAGCAGATTTCATGCTGGCTCACTGCCACAAACGAAGCATCGCATGAACTGATCCGCGCAAACAGGGAGAGAAGCCCGCTTTTCAACGGCCAGATTAAATCAGGCGGCCCCAGATACTGCCCCTCGATTGAAGACAAGGTCTTCCGCTTTCCTGATAAGACATCACACCACATCTTTCTCGAGCCGGAAGGTTATGAGTCGGATCTTGTGTACCCCAACGGGATATCCACAAGTCTCCCCGCTGATGTCCAGGAAGGTATGGTGAGAAGAATTAAGGGACTCGAGGAAGTCGAAATCGTTCACTATGGGTATGCCGTCGAATACGATTATGTCGACCCGAGGAACCTCAAACCTTCGCTCGAAACGAAACTTGTGGATGGATTATTCTTCGCAGGCCAGATCAACGGCACATCAGGTTACGAAGAAGCGGCTGCTCAGGGGATTATTGCGGGCGCAAATGCGGCATTGAGACTGTTCGAACGGGACCCGATCATCATGGATAGAGGACTGGGCTATACAGGCGTCATGATTGACGACCTCACCACCAATGGAGTGGATGAGCCGTATCGTATGTTCACTTCGCGTGCCGAGTACAGACTTGTGTTGCGGGAGGACAATACGGCGCTTCGTATATGCCCTCTCGGAATCGAGACGGGTCTCCTCTGCGAAAAGGACGCCGAAGTTTTTCTCGAGCACAGGAACGAGTATGAGAAGGCGATCAAATGGAGCCGCTCGCACAGGATCATCCCTTCAAAGGGCACTAACAAATGGCTTGCCGAGCAGGACAGCGCTCCCATAAAGGACGCCTACAGCATCAGCACTCTGTGCAAACGTCCTGAACTTACACTCGAGAAACTGATGTCGAAGTTTCCCCCGGGTTTTCCCGTTCCGGATAATATTGTCACCGCCCTGGGAATTGAGCTGAAATTCGAAGGATATCTTTGCAGGCAGAATGACGAGATCGCGAGACTTCGGAAGCTCGAGTCTGAACTGATACCGGAGGACTTTTCGTATGATGATATCGGGAGCCTGCGGACCGAGTTGAGGGAAAAGCTCAAGAAACACAGACCTTTCTCTATTGCCCAGGCGATGCGTATACCCGGAATGACGCCGAGTGCAATTTCCCTTATTTCAATTCACCTGAAACGCCATCGATCCACAAAGGCTCAGGCGGCATAAGCCGTCTCTCCGGCGGTTCCTCCCCCGAATCCTGCCAGCATGGAAGAAAACTCTTCGAGAATCTTTCCGAGTTCGACCTGTGAAACGATCTCTGCGGGTGCATATACGACACCAAGTACTGAAGACGTACCGGGTTTGAGCTTTGCCGCCATTGAATCTTTCACGGGAGTGCCGAGCGGAACCGATGAGGCCCCCTCCTTCCTGCAGACGCAGATTAACCCGTTCAGATCTATCTCCTGTCCCCCTTCGTTGAACACATACTTCTCGCCCTCACGGCCATCTCGAAGAACAACTGATTCAGTTGTGACTGCAAGATCAAGGAGGCTTATCGGCAGCCCGCTCGAAAGTGACATGTAATTATTGACATCAACGAGATTGTTGATCACGGGAAACCTTCCTTCACGCGCTGATTGCGCAAGGTATTCGCTGGCAGGCTTCCCTCGCCCTGTTGGTTTATAAGCGGCAGTGCGAAGGAGATTTCTGACGGCGGATTTGAGATCTTCAGGGGGAAAATCCTCCTCTCGCCTCCTCAGTACCAGACTGTCGAGCCGCTCCTTAAGTTCCGCGGGTGTGTCTGTGAGACGCACATTGAAGACGGTGACAAGGCCGGCATTCAGTCCACGCTGTTTGAGTAAGTTCAGTGCTTCCAGCATGTTAACTCTCCTTCCAGCGGGATGGCTCCGCTTTGCGGACTATCGCAGGCATCTGGCCAACTTGCAACATATCGAAATATCAGTATCCTCCAGAAGAAAGATATTCCTGCGGCCGCGTCCTCCCGATCCCGCAGGTGTTTTGATTTTACAGGTCACGGCTCCTGACAACTTTTCGCCGTAACCCTCGAATACATAAGCAGTATGGCCAAGCACCTCGTTATAGTGGAATCCCCGACCAAAGCCCGGACAATAGAGAAGTTTCTCGGGAAAGGTTTTGAAGTCAAGGCTTCGTATGGCCATATCAGGGACCTGCCGAACAGCGCCGCCGAAATTCCCCCTGAGATCAAGAAGGAGAAGTGGTCGCGGCTTGGGGTGAACATCGAAAGCAATTTTACACCACTCTATATAATCCCCCCTGAAAAGAAAAAGGCGGTCAAACAGCTCAAGGATGCCCTGAAAGGCGCCTCGGAACTCCTGCTTGCAACCGACGAAGACCGCGAAGGAGAGTCCATAAGCTGGCACCTTTTTCAAGAGTTGAAGCCGAAAATTCCGGTAAAACGTCTCGTGTTTCACGAAATCACCAAGTCCGCAATTGAGGAAGCCCTGAGCAGTCCCCGGGATATCGATGAAAACCTGGTAAAAGCCCAGGAAACCCGGCGGATAATAGATAGACTTTTCGGCTATCAGGTAAGCCCGCTGCTCTGGAAAAAGATGGCCCCAAGACTCAGCGCCGGCCGGGTGCAGAGCGTGGCGCTGAGACTTCTTGTTGAGCGCGAGCGCGAGCGTATTGACTTTGTCTCAGCGGTCTACTGGGACCTCAAAGCTGTTTTCAGGAAACAGGCGGGTGAAAACGACACATTCCAGGCAGAACTGATCAAGGTTGACGGAAAACGTGTCGCCTCCGGAAAGGATTTCGATCCCCGGACCGGGAAACTGAAAGAAGACACCGAAGCGACGCTCCTCGACGCTGCCGCCGCACAGTCCCTCCGCGAACGGCTTCTCTCCGCTGAAGCTTCAGTCACGTCCGTGGATGCGAAGCCGTACACACAGAGCCCCTATGCTCCATTCACAACGAGCACTCTTCAGCAGGAAGGGAGTCGAAGACTTGGATTCGCCGCCAGAAAGACGATGTCTGTCGCCCAGACTCTTTACGAGAACGGCTTCATAACATACATGAGAACCGATTCCACGACTCTGTCCGAAGAAGGTCTTGGGGGCGCGCGAAAGCTTATCAAGGAACAGTTCGGAGAAAATTACCTCAACGCGTCGCCCCGGATATACAAGACAAAGGTAAAAAACGCCCAGGAAGCGCATGAAGCCATTCGTCCGGCCGGTTTCGACTTTGCGCCCCCGGAAGATGTGCGGAAGAAACTGGGGTTCGAAGCGTGGAAGCTCTACGATCTCATCTGGAAACGGACTCTCGCTTCGCAGATGAAGGATTCTCACGGTACGAGAGTCAATGTCCAGATTGACTGCGCAAACGCCGCGTTCAGAGCATCGGGGAAGACAATCGAGTTTGCCGGATTCCTCAGAGCCTACATTGAAGGGCTCGACGATCCGGATGCCGAATCGGACGATAAAGAGAAAAAACTTCCGAAGCTCCGGGAAGGCGACGCGCTCGAAACCCTTTCTCTTGATACGCTGGAGCATGTCACGCAGGCGCCGGCGCGTTACACAGAAGGAAGTTTGATTAAAGAGCTGGAACGCAGAGGAATAGGCCGGCCAAGCACCTGGGCGACGATCGTCGATATTGTCCTCTCCCGCACCTACGCCTTTAAAAAAGGGCAGGCCCTTGTGCCCACCTTTCTCGCGATGGCGGTAATCGGCCTGATGGAGCGTTTCTTCACCACTCTTCTTGATTACGAGTTTACTGCGCGCCTTGAAGACGATCTGGACTCAATATCCAGAGGGGAGGATGACAACCTCCCGTACCTCAACAATTTCTACTATGGCAACGGCCATGCCGGGCTTCAGAGACTCATTCAACTCGGCGAAGAGAATATTGATCCGCGCGACGTGTGCGGCATTCCGATTGGAACGATCGAAAATGGACCGATAATAGAGGTCCGCATCGGAAGATACGGACCGTTTCTCAGTGATGGAGAAAATCGCGCGGCCCTCCCCGATGGTCTCGCTCCCGACGAACTCTCTCTCGAAAAAGCAAAGGTCATACTGGATGAAGCGTCGCGAGGCCCCGCGTCTCTCGGAGAAGATCCCGCTACCCGCCTTCCAATCTTCGTGAAAACGGGCCGCTTCGGACCCTATGTCCAGCTCGGCGAAAATGGCGACAGTGAAAACAAGCCAAAGATGGTTTCTCTTCTCCCCGGCATGTCTCCGTCAAATGTCACCTTTGAAACCGCGCTTGCTCTGCTTTCCCTCCCCCGGACGGTGGGTTTCCATCCTGAAACCAACCAGGAAGTTGTGGCTGCGAACGGGCGTTATGGGCCCTATATCAAGTGCGGTTCCGAGACGCGATCGGTGCCGGCAGGCGTATCGATTCTCGAGCTTACGTTGAACGAGGCAATCGAGCTTCTTAAACTCCCGCGCTATCGCGCACGGGCGGCTGCTCAGCAGAAGAGCGCAAGGGAACTGGGCGTTCATCCTGACACAGGCGCCAAAATCACGCTTCGAAGCGGAAGATACGGGCCGTATGTGACTGATGGAAAGCTCAATGCTTCCATTCCATCTTCATCCAACCCTGACGAAATCACGATTGAAGAAGCTATTGGTCTTCTTGAAGCCCGCGCGTCAAAACGACAGAACGCAATGCCGGAGGACAAAGAGACACGATCCAGAAAGGCAAAAAAGACAAAGAAGTCGTCAAAGGCAGGTCCTGCAAAAAAGAAAAAGGCAGCGTCACCGGGGAAGAAACCCGCGAAGACTGTCACCAAAAAGCCGGCTGCCAGAAAGAAGAAATAGCCTGCCACGGGCTTCATGCAGCGGCGGCATGCAGGTTCAATGCAGTGGAGCGCCCTCGCAATGACGAATTCAACGAATGGAGGGATCGCATTGAACGCAGTCAGAACCTGCTCCAGATTGCCTGGTTGGTCACCTCGTGATGGAACAGAACCTCCTCGCTCTTAACTATGTTCCCGATCTCCCTGGGGCACCTGTCAGCGGAAGCAAGCTTTCGTTCGATATACTTCTCCATCACTTCCCTGCCGAGAATTTCCGCAACAAACGGACTCGACTCGAAATCCGCAACTGCTTCATAGATATTTTCCTGCAGCAGCTCATGCCTGCTCCTGCGTGTTTCAGGCTTGATGTCGGCGTTTTTCGGTCCCTCGAGACCGGTTCTCAGAAGCGTGTAGAAAACCATGTAAGGGTTGACATCCGGCGCTACCGATCTGATTTCGGCACGCGCCGTCTTCTTGTTTCCCAGAGGAATTCTGATCATGGCTGTGCGATCGACAGACGAACACCGGATCTGATTCGGCGCCTCGAAATGGGGGTCCAGCCGTCTGAACGCGTTAACGCTCGGATTGAGAACAAGCGAAATCGCCTTTCCGCTGCCCATGATTCTGTCGACGAAATCCCAACCGAAATCAGAGAAACAATCACTTCCTTTTTCATCATAGAAAAGATTCTCTCCGCTTTTTGATATCGACACGTTCGTGTGCATTCCGCTTCCGTTGATCCCCGTGACCGGTTTGGGAAGAAACGATGCGGTCAGGCCGGCGTTTGCCGCGACCTGCCGGGCAATAAGCTTGTAAAGCTGCACCTGGTCCGCCGCAACAAGCGGGTCCGTGTACGCATAATTCAGCTCAAACTGCGATGGAGCGACTTCCGGGTGGTCTTTCTCGTTCTGGAACCCTAGAGCCCTCTGAGCTTCAGCAAAGCGATCAATGAAAAGCTTGAGCGGATCGTTTGGAAGCGAGTGGAAGTAGCCGCCGGAAGAGACCAGCTCGAAGCCCACCCATGATTTGTAGGTCTGCTCCGCGTTGAGTCCTTTGAATACGAAGCCTTCAAGTTCTACGGAAATATTTGCTGTCATGCCGTTCTTTCCGAGTTCTCCCAGATAGTTTCGAAGACGTCCGCGCATATCGGCGTCATAGGTATTTCCCGAAGCATCATTAATAAGGCCAAAGATGATAACCTTACCGGGGCCGAAGATATCGGAGGGGAGCCATCTGAAACTTCCCCAGTCGATTCCGAGACGGAGATCGGACTTGCCTGCATCACTGAACCCGCGAATCGAAGAACCATCAAATGTCAGATTATTGTAGGAATCGAGAAGGTAATCCTTGTCATAATCAAGCATGTGAAAGCGCCCCTCGATATCGGAGAAACATACAGTGACGGCTTTCAGTTCTTTTGTGGACTTGAGAATCTCCACATATTCCGCCCGGAGTTTTTCGGGAGTCAGTCCGTCGAGCTGTCTTTTCTTCGCCTCAAGATTCAATTCTTTCAGTTTGTCGTACGGTATCTGAAGAAAATTTTTGAGCGAAGTCTGGGATTCCATTTATGTTCCTTTGCGGAAATAAGTTCAGGGATAACAAGTAGAAATTAAAATACAGAATACGATGCGCGCACAAGCATCCGGCCGGGCGATCGCACAAAAAAACTGCTTTTTTTCAGCAGCCCTTGAGTTTGCGCATCCGCCCGTATCTTGCCAGTTCTGCGTTGTTGACACATTAAAATGCGTCACGATACCCTTGGAGTGATGCCCTCGACTTTCATCAACGACATTTATCTCACCAATTCGATAGTAGGCTTCCTCTATGCGGGATTTCAAGGAGCCTTCGCCAGCCTGAATCTCCTCTCGCAGCTCGGATATCTGCACTTCAACCCCGACGAACTTTCAAGGGTGGAAAAATGCCTCGCGGACGTTGAAAAATGGAAAGACGATCTCCTGCGAGGACTCCCGATATTCTCTGTGGCATGGAAATCTCCGCAGACTGTCTCCGCCAAAAAGGCTTTCGAATACCTTTCGGAACTGAAAAAAGATCTTCTGCATACAGCCGGGCGCGTGAAGAAATCGCTTGTTTTCGAAGATCTTTCAACAGCCCCTGAAGAGGTGAAATACCTTATCGCGGGACTTGCGCGGCAGGCGTACTCCAGGGAGAACTACGTGAAGGGTTTCCTGGAATTCGGACAGTCGTTCAAGCATCAGGATGTTCTGGATACGTACGGTCCGTTTGTGCCGGAAGCGGAACAGGGAATCCGGGTCGCCCATATGTTTTACGATATATTCGCGTCACATGAGAATCTGCGTTCCGAATTTTTCAAAGGACTTCGTGAAGAAGCCTGCTTCCTGCCGGGAGTGTTCCAGGCGCAGGCTCATGACATTGCGATCCTCGCAAATTCATATTCTCATAATGTGACGTACGAGAAGCTCGGCATCATTCCGCAGTACGCCGACTCATGGAAAAGCATAAATGTTGCTCCCGCAGTTGCCGGGTACTGGCAGGCCTGGGAGTTCGCGCCGGAGCAGGCAGCTACATGGATCGAGATCGGCCTGACAGATCCGCGCTCCGCCTGGTTTTGGGCTCTTCTTGGATTCAATCCACGGGAGGCATTTGAATGGGGAAGTCGCGGATTCTCCCCACCCGTTGCAAGGTCGCTTATCGACAGAGGTCACACCCCGGAAACCGCCATCAAGGAACTCGAAGACGAAACAGTGCGACTTAAGATGCAGCAGGAGCAGCAGGCTGAATCACCCCCTGTAGAGACTCCCGGAACCGAAAGCGAGGATGATTCCGGTCAGTGAGATGTTGTGGGAAACCTGTGTTTAACCGTTGAATAATGAGTGTTGAACGTGGTGAAAAGTGCGTTTTTTCAGCCTTTTATCTCCTGCCCGGGATTTTCCACAGCTTCCATTTGACCTCCTGAGAGGGCTTGCTATATAATTTCCAGTATAGAAATTTTATAGAAAGAACTTAAAGTGAATACAGACGCTCTTGAAGAACTCCTTGAAAACGGAAGCCTGTGGAGTGGCGGAAAGGCTTGCCGTTCGCCGTCCGTCCGGGGCCGGGGGGAATCCGTATCATTCGGAGTCCCGGAAATCGACTCAGCGCTTGCGTTTGGAGGACTGGAAAGAGGTGCCGTTCACGAATTCTGCTGCGAAGGATCGCTCGAAGTTCCCATGGGCATGCTTGCAGCTCTTGCTGTTCAATCGTCCAGAGAGGGCCGATATACCATCTGGGTGGGCAGGCAATGCCGGCCGGATCCGGTATTCATAAGAAACCTGCTTCCTCGATCAAAAGCGGAAGATTTTCTTTCACATTCTCTTTTTATAGATCCTCCCGATCAAAAAAAAATTCTATGGTCTGTTGAAGCCGCTCTTCGCTCCCCTGCAGTTTCAGCTGTAACGGCCTTTCTCAATAACATATCTTTTCCGCTTTCCCGGAGGCTCTCTCTTTCCGCAAAAAATGCGCAGACGCTCGGCCTGTTTGCCGTCCCTCCTGCAGCTCTTCTCGCCCCGACGGCGGCGTCTACTGTGTGGCAGGTACGGCCCGCCGTTTCGCCCTCTCTATATCCCCGGTTCGAACTTTCCCTGTTGAAGCAGAAAGGAGGTCCGGTTCCCGCAGCGCCATGGGTTTGTGAGCTAGTCGACGATGGAGAGAAGATATCTTTTAATATACCTGCCGATGTGGTCGGTGAATCTGGCACAGCGAAGGCTGACGAACATCCGGAAGAGAAAATCGATCGGTTCTGCAGGAGAGCATAAAGCACGGACTGATTCCTCAAACGGAATACTTTTGAGCACTGCCGTTTCGCAGCAGCCGGTGGTGAAGCGCTGCTGCGTCAAAGCTGCGCAGCGCGGGGTGCGCGAAGACATGTCTGTCGCCCTTGCCCGGGCTCTGGCGCCGAAGGCTGCCGTACTGCCCTTTTATCCCGTACAGGATTTCAAAATTCTTTATCAACTCGCGGCAAAAGGCCTCAATTACACCCCTCTTTCCGGAATCGAGCAGGAATGCCGTAAAGCTTATGAACAGCAGGAACTGGTTCATCTGGATCGGCGCTACTGGGGCCTCATCCTGGATATTACGGGCACCGGAAAAATCTATGAAAGCGAATCTTCACTTGCGAAGCAGCTTCTGAAAAAACTTTCCGGGAGCGGGATAGAAGCAAGGATTGCTGTTGCTCCGACGATAGGCTGCGCATGGGCTGTTTCGCGTTATTCAGATCCGGAAGTTTCCATAGTAAGCAGGCCTTTTCTTGCGGAAGCTCTGGCGAAACTGCCGGTTGAGTCTCTCCGCCTTGACAGGGAAACAGTTGAGACTCTGCATATGCTTGGCATCTATATAATACACGACCTGAGAAAGCTTCCGCGAAAGTCTCTTACCATGCGTTTCGGGGGGACTCTTCTCAAACGACTCGACCAGGCGCATGGGAGCATCGAAGAAACGTATCATCAGATAACACGCAGAGAGTCTTTATCCGTTAAAAGGACTTTCGAGACGCATCTGGCTGACCGCGAGCAGCTGAAGCGCGGCGCCATACTCCTGCTCGAGCAGCTCCTGATAAAGCTTCATGACCAGCGAAGTCAGGCGGGCTTTTTCCGTCTCATTATCGAAATGGAAAGAGAAGACGGACGCACAGTCTATGAAAAGAGAGAGATGGCTCTTCACGGCAGTTCGGAAAAGTTTTCTCATGTCCTTTCCGTGATGGAACCTGTTTTCGAATCAGTGCCGGTTTCAGGAACTGTGTCCGCCATCGGGATTTACGCGTTCAACATAACACCTTCCCGGAACATACAGGCCGGTTTCACCGGGGAAGAGGAAGAAGTGCTGCGCGAAAGAAGCGCTTCGGAGCTTATTGATAATATTGCCGCGAGAACAGGAGAAACCGGGATAAAAGCGGCGGAGCTTAAGCCTTCCTATATCCCTGAAAAAGCCGGAAGCTTTGTGCCCCTGGCACAGCACTCAAGGGACAGGAAGATCATTGAAAATTATCCCCATTTCGACAGGCCGCCCCTCCTTTTTAACCGTCCTGAATCTGTCCAGGTCCTGTCGCTTCTGCCCGATCACCCGCCTTCGCGAATTCAGTGGCGGGGCAGAAGTTACAGGATAATACGCGGTGCCGGTCCGGAGCGGATTGCAGCGGAATGGTGGGAACAGTACGCGGATGATCCGTTCGAGGAACGGGACTACTTCAAGATACAGGATGAGACCGGAAGGTGGTTGTGGGTTTTCAGGATGAAACTCTCGCAGCAATGGTTTGTTCATGGAGTGTGGACATGAACTGGGTTGAACTTCAGGTCTTGAGCAACTTTTCATTTCTCCGCGGGGCGAGTCATCCTGAAGAATATGTCTTCGAAGCTGTGCAGCATGGATATAAAGCCATTGCGGTCACGGACCTCAACACATTCGGCGGAACAGTACGGGCGCATGTAGCCGCGAAAGCCGGTGGAATCAGATTCATCGCGGGGGTACACTTGAGACTTGGCGCCCTTTCTGTTCTCGCATACCCTGCGAGCCGCGAAGGATACGCGCAGTTGTGCACCCTCCTTACTCTCGGAAACCGCCGGGGGGAAAAAGGCGAATGCATTCTCAGCGCAGAGGATTTTTTGAACCATGCGCGGGACGTCGTCTGCATTCTGATACCGCCATGCTTTGATGCCCTTCAGGATCGGGAAATTATAGATAACGACCTCTTCTGGAAACACTCTCTTCTGTTCAAGGAAACGCTTCCTGAGGGTTTTCTCTCTATTGCATTCACAAGGAACTATGACCAGCGGAACATTTGCCGGCTGGAGCCGGTAAAGGCGGGAGCGCGGGCATCCGGGCTTCCCCTCGTCGCCGTAAACGACATCTACTACCACGCTCCGGACCGGAAGCCGCTGCAGGATGTCCTGACCTGCATAAGAAACAAATGCACTGTGGAAAAAGCCGGTTTTCTGCTCCTCAAAAATTCAGACCGCCATCTGAAAGACCCTTCCTGGATCGCGCATCTCTACAGGGCGGAACCAGAGGCCGTAAGGCGCACTCTCGAAATAGAGGAGATGACACGCGGCTTTTCGCTCGACGACCTGAAATATGAATACCCGGACGAAATCTGCCCGGAAGGAAAGTCTCCACTTGAATACCTAAGGGAACTCACATGGGAGGGGGCTGAAGCCCGGTATCCCGGAGGAGTTTCGGAGAAAGTGACGCGGCTTCTCGATCAGGAATTCGCCCTCATAGAAGAGCTTGGCTATGAAAAGTACTTTCTTACGTGCCACGACATTGTGCGTTTTGCGCGGTCGAAGGGAATTCTCTGCCAGGGTAGAGGCGCTGCCGCAAACTCGGCTGTATGCTTCTGTCTCGGCATTACTTCCGTCGATCCTGAAAAAATCGATATTCTCTTCGCGCGATTCGTCAGCAAAGAACGGAACGAACCGCCGGACATAGACATCGACTTCGAACATGAGAGGCGGGAGGAAGTCATTCAGTACATCTACTCGAAGTACGGAAGGCACAGAGCCGGTCTGACTGCGGAGGTCATTACCTGCCGGCACAGAAGCGCAATCCGCGACGTGGGGAAAGCCCTCGGGCTTTCTCTGGAGATAGTCGACAGGCTTGCAAAAGGCATTCACCGGTGGACTGAGTGCGTTCTTCCCGAAGCGTTTATCCGCGAACTTGGGCTTGATCCCGGGGACCGGATCATCCGTAATGCGCTGGTTCTCTCCCGGCAGATTTTCGGCTTTCCGAGGCATCTCTCGCAGCATGTAGGAGGTTTTATAATTTCACTCAGGCCTCTCTCCGAAACAGTGCCGATACTTAATGCCGCAATGCCCGATCGCACCATAATTGAATGGGACAAAGACGACATCGAAGAGCTCGGGATGCTGAAAATCGACGTGCTTGGTCTCGGGATGCTCACCTGCATAAGAAAAGCGCTCGAGCTTGTAAATGAACGCCGCATGCGGGAGGGAAGAGAGGGCTTTGAGCTTCACACCATCCCTTCGGAAGATCCTGGTGTTTACGACATGCTCTGCGAGTCGGATTCGGTGGGAGTTTTTCAGGTCGAGTCGCGCGCGCAGATGTCGATGCTTCCAAGACTTAAACCGAGGTGCTTTTACGATCTCGTAATTGAAGTCGCGATCGTCCGCCCCGGTCCGATTCATGGCGACATGGTGCATCCTTTCCTGAGGCGGAGGGCGGGAGATGAACCCGTTTCTTTTCCTGACGACGAGGTAAAAGAAATTCTGGGTAAAACGCTGGGCGTTCCGCTTTTTCAGGAGCAGGCTATGCGGCTTGCGATAGTGCTTGCGCAGTTCACTCCAGGTGAGGCTGAAAGACTTAGAAGAGCAATGGCGGCATGGAAGAAAAACAAAGCCCTTATTGATTCATTCCGGCTGCGAATTGTGAAGGGGATGACGGAAAAGGGCTATACGGCCCGGTTTGCCGAGACCTGCGTAAACCAGATAAAAGGATTCAGCGAGTACGGCTTCCCGGAATCCCACGCAGCATCGTTTGCTCTTCTCGTTTATGCATCTGCGTGGCTGAAGCGTTATTATCCTGTCGAGTATGCATGCGCTCTTCTGAACAGTCAGCCGATGGGTTTTTATTCTCCGTCCCAGATAGTGCAGGATCTGGAGGCACACGGTTACACGGCACTGACTGTCGATGTAAACAGCAGCGGGTGGGACTGCCGGGTCGAAGACGGTTCGCTTCGACTTGGAATGCGGCTTATCCGCGGAATGCGGAAGGAACAGGGGCTTCTGATTGAATCCCTTGTAAAGGAGGGGGGCGAAACAGATTCTGTGCGGGAGCTGTGGCTCAGGGCGTATGAAAGGAAGGCGCCCCTGAGAAAATACTCGCTCATTCATCTTGCAGAAGCGGACGCTTTTCAATCTCTCGGTTTAACCAGGCGGGACGCTTTATGGGAGATCAAAGGGCTTCCCGACCAGGCTCTTCCTCTTGATCCATTCGAGAGTATTAACAAAGAGAATGTTACGCTCGAAAAATACTCGCTTCAGGAATCGATGTTTCAGGACTACAGCGCCATGGGGCTTTCTCTTAAAGCGCACCCTGTTTCGTTTATACGCGACGAACTTACAAAGCGAAGGGCTGTTACTGCGAAACGGCTTGCGGAAATTAAAAAAGGCGCAGACAGGGTCCATGTATCCGCTGCCGGTATGGCGACAGTCCGGCAGCGGCCGCGAAGCGCGAATGGCGTTGTTTTCATCACCCTTGAAGACGAGACGGGGAATTTCAATCTGATTATTCGGCCGAAAGTTTTCGATGAGTATTCATCTATCGTCCTTTCAAGCAGCTGCCTTCTCGCGCACGGCCTTCTGGAAAAGGTCGGGCGCCTTTCATATATAAATGTGCAGAGGCTCGAGAGCATGGATGAGAAGCTTTTCAGAAACAGGGATATCGATCTGCCGTCGAGGAGTTATTCGTATTGAGAGATGAAGGCGCGGGACACATCGGCCCCTGTTCATTCTGCCCGTTCTCAGCCGCAGGGGAAGGGCGTCACTTCGATGAAACCACGCATCCTGCAATCGGAGAACCGGGCAGACTTGAAACGGTGAATGAGATGCGAATCGAAGCTTTATGCGAACGGGAAAAGCTCGAGATGGTACTCGCTGCCGTTCAGAAGGTTCATCCACACGAAGAAATTGCGGTTGATGTCCATCCGGTGGAGTTCCGGAGGCTGACGAAGAAACATCATTGAGTGTGAGACTTTTTCAGAGTGTCTCCTTCCGGACACTATCAAACGAGATCTCCAGGTCAGTTTCGAGTTCGCAGTCATAAGCCCGCAGCCATTTTCTGATATATTGCTCATTGAACCGGGGATTCCTGATGAGAAGTCCCCGGACATCTTCAAGATCTCTCGGGCGTCCTGCTATCAGTTTATGAATAACCACGTCTTCCACTGTCGCAACGCGCACCCTTGCGCTCCCCACCTGCGTGTTTACGGCTCGCGCGACAGCTTCTCTCTCATAACCGGAGAGCGAGAAGATGATGTCCACTCGTATTCCTGTTTCGCTATCCTGAACTGGAAGCACAAAGGTCTCCTGCAGGAATTCAGTGACATGATCGACAAGCGGCACGAGCCCGATCGACGGAAGAAGATCAAGCACTTTCGCGGCTTCAGACGGCTCGAGCGCAAGAGTTACATCAATATCGTATGTAAGACGGGGCTCTCCATGCACAAGA
>CAYQVO010000025.1:38590-51900 GCA_964421085.1 uncultured Bdellovibrionales bacterium
AGAACGGCCTGCCCTCCGATTATCATATACGGAATTTCCGCCTGCTCGAACGTCAGCGCCAGCTTTTCAAGGATCTTTTCGAAGCCCATTAAGAATTCTCGATCGTCTTATATCCACATCAATTCCCTCAAGCGGATTTGCAGGAGGAAACACCCCCAGCAGACGCGCCTCCTGGTACAGCGACTCCATCAGCCGGAGTCTCTGGCCGACGTCTAAAGGTCCGGCAAGATATGATCGCTCGAACGAATCAAGAAGAGGAGTGCGCCGAATCATGGATAAAACTCCAACCATAGGCTCATATATTACAACTCTAGCACGGCGTCAGTGTGTTGACTATCTTGTCTCCCCGATTCGCCTCATCCGCCATATCACAGAACATATCACGGGCAGATCGACTTGATATCACACGGATACCGGGTGATCGCAAAAGTCTTTGCCCTCCGCGAGATATGAGCCACACGTGTCTGAATACAGCACTGATGCTCTGGAGGTCCAGAAGAATCTGGTAAAATCGGGCGGGGTTGATGTCATTATTGACGATCTCCCTGCAACGGGCGGGACTATGGAGGCGGCGATTAAGGGGATTGAAATGTGCGGCGCAAAAGTCGGCCTTGTACTCGTTGTCATAGAACTCTCCGATCTCGGCGCAGAGAGCAGCCGCGAGATGCCCGGGGAATACGACGGATCCCATCCAGGCTGGGGCTGAGATATTGGGGGAGAAATGGGAAGGGTGATGGCCCGATCAGGGCGTTCTGCCGGAGCCCCCCAGTCGCGACACTCACAAACCCATCTGCTTCAGTCCCTGCTGCCAGGGCCGGATTTCCACCGGCCCGATCTGCTTCCGTGTCGCACCCGGATAGAGAACGATCGGCCTGCATTGCGCGCCATAATATTCGCTGAATTTCTTCAACCCCCGCAAATCTGCAGGGGTGACATTCTGCGACGCTTTTACCTCCACAGCAAAAACCGTCTTACCGAGCTCACATATGAAATCAGCCTCGGCGCCGTGCTCCGTCCGGTAAGTCGAGATGCGGGCCTCCTTGTCCCGGGACTGGATAGATGCAGACAGCTGTGATGCGATGCTCGAACAGGGGACCAACACGATCCTGCGATGCTTCGAAGTTTCCAGACCACGCCGCGGCGACCGAAATGAATCTGGCAAACCCTTCGAGGCTGCGGGTGAGACCTTCTGCCTGAATCTCTTCTTTCAAACAGGTTGCTGCAGCCGGTAATGAATCTCGCAATCATGCGGGCAAAATACCGCGGAATTTGCCTGGACAGCTCCAGGCAGCATGGGAGACGATCAGAAGAACCTCCCCAATATCCTCCTGCTTTTCGCATCGAGGCTCTTTAAATCAGGAATGATATTCCGGATTCCCTGCCCGGCGATGGTCCTGCGAAATGGGTCCCTGCTCCTTCAATATTCACCCGTAAAGTCAGCCTCTCCTGGAATTATCGGCCGTTCTCTTGAAGTCCACGCAAGTGAAGTGTTATGCGAAAGAGTCACAATCGGGCGTCTTAGCACCTGAAATCTGTCAAAAGTCCAGGGTTGCGGCCCGACAGTTCTTGAGCCTTGAGAGAGAGTCATATGTTATCACGCCTGTTTCTATTATCAGTTTCGATCTTTATCTCACTGTCCCCTGTTTCTGCCGACGAATCGCTTCACCCTCTCCGCATCGGGGTAATCCTTCCCTTTACCGGCTTCGCAAACGTCTGGGCCGATCAGGCGAGAAGAGGCATCGATATGGCGGTCGAGGAGGCAAATGCCCAGGGCGGCGTGAACGGGAGGAAGGTGGAAATCGTCTACGAAGACAGCGCTTCGAATCCGGCGGCGTCGGTAAACGCATTCAACAAGCTCGTTCAGAGCAATGGCGTCAAAGCGATCGTCGGTGACATAATCTCTTTTCTGACACTGCCTCTGGCGCCGCTCGCGGAGCAGCAGCGGATTCTTCTTGTCACTCCATCCGTATTCGATTCGACCATTCCCGCGGGCACGGAATATTTCTTTTCGACGTGTCCCCGGAAGGAAAGCCTCCATCAGCCCGTGCGGAAGTTTTTCAAATCGAATCCCGGAATGAAGTCGGTGGCGATAATATGCGCAAACAATACATGGGGACTGACTTATCTCGATGTCTGGAAACAGGAAGCGGCAGTCAACGGCGTGAAGGTCGTGGACGCAAACTGCATAAGCGATATGACATCCGATATGCGGGCGGAAGTCCTGAGAGCAAAGTCGAGAAAACCGGACGGATTAATCGTCGCCATCGGAATAGACAGGGCTGTCCGAAGAATGCGCGAGGCCGGAATGAAGGCAGTGGTGCTTACGACGAGCGATCTTGCGGAAGCAGTCGAAATGCGCGGTATGCCCATACAGGAAGCGGAAGGCGTATATTTCAACGACTGGAAGCCCTCGCAGGAATTCCAGGACGCTTTCACGCTCAGGTACGCCCGCACCCCGATTATGGAACCGCAGAACAGTTACGAGGCCTTGCGCTCAGTTCTGAAAGCTTACGCCCTGAACAGCGGCAACCCGGCCGGGGGAATGAGGCGGGTGAAATACGAGGGAGTGATGGGCCCGATCGATTTTGCGCGTGGACCAGCTGGAAATTACGCTGAAGGCGGGCTGTTCCGGGTAGAGCAGGGAAAAATCGCGATTCAGCAGCCGGGCGCTCGTTGACCCTCCACTTGATCGAAAACGCCGGGGGGAAATTGACGATGAAAACAGCGATCTCTGCCCGCTCCGTTTACCAGTACCGGGAGCATATCTCCTTTGCCGCCGGCATTATGAAGAGCGAGACCAGCGTGCTCAAAAGGACTGTTACGGATATCATTCCCGAGCGGGTCCCGAACTGCGCGGCAAACGCAACCGTATTGGCGGCAAGGGGAATGAAGGAGAACACCATAAGCTCAAGCATCATTGGGCGCTCGAGAGTATGAAGCAGGGACGAGTCGGCAAGAAGAAACGCAAGAGTCATCAAGGGCCAGCCGATGAATCGTCCTGCAAAAGCAAGGGACACAAAACGGAAATTGAAGTCTTCGCGGGAAGCGCCTGAAATACCGAGCCCGACAAGGAGCATTCCAAGTACGCTGTATGCGTGAAGGAACTTTTCCGTGAATTCGGTGTAGAAGTAATTCTCCAGAAGTCCGCTTGAACGCAGGCAGAGACCGAGGACAAAGGCGTAAAGCATGGGAAGCTTCATCACTTTTATGATGCTTTCCTTTACGTCGAACTTTCCGCGGGCAGCGAGATAATAGGCGACAACAACTTCGTAAAAGATAATACCCGTTACGGCGAGGACTACGAATTCCAGACTCTGCTCACCGAACAGGGCCAGCATCACTGGAATTCCGAAATACCCTGTGTTTCCGGAGCCGGCCGTCAGCGCAAGAAGATTTCTCCGGTCATCCTTCCAGATTCGGCCTCCAATCCGGTAAAAGATCAACGCAAGAATGGAGGGGACTATCATAAAGAAAAGGGGTATCACCAGAATCGAGGGGGCAATCCGGGATCGAAGCGCGCCGTGAAAAACCACGAACGGAGAGATTATAAAGATAAGGAGCCTCGCTATTGATGTCTTTTCGACAGCCGCGAACTTCCCCGAAAGAAAGCCGAGAAATATGATCAAATAAAGGCCGAAAAGGCTGCCGATGGAAGAGAGGAACACCTGATAGGACACTGAAGTCTCGTAACATGAAGCGTTGCTTTGTTCAACCGGGTGTCTGCTGCCGGCAGTCAGGACATTATCTCACGGCGAACCTTCAAGTTCCTCCGGGCAACCGAAGCGCGAGCGATGGCTGATGATTTGCCTGGGCCGGAACCGCAGGTGCCGGCAAGTGAAGAAGTCCCGTCTCCTCTTCCTTTCCGGAGATCTTTTACCGGTCCTTCCGGCTGCTCCGTTCGAAAAAGGGGTTTTTGCGCTGTGGTCGCTCTCATATTTGTCATAGCAGCTTAAATGGCTTAAAAACGGGGGAAAGCAGGCCGCAAGATAGAACAGGCTGCCGCAACCTTGAGGAGTATATAAATGGGCAAAGTGTGTTCCAGGTTGACCTTCTTCTGCCTGATTGCTGTTTCGATCATGGCGGATGCATCATCTGCTGATCAAAAAATCTTTAAAGTCGGAATTATCCTCGGGCTTACAGGCCCTGTTCCCGAGCTCGGGTACGCCACCCGTGTTGGTTTCGAAGCAGGACTCGATGATTCGACCAGAGAGCGGATGAAGGTTATTTATGAAGATGACCAGTTTCAGCCTTCCAGAACCGTCGCTGCCTTCAACAAGCTCGTGGATATCGATAATGTAGACTTTATAATAGGAATTGGCTCAAGCCCCGGGCAGTCCATAGCGCCGCTTGCAGAAGCAAAAAAGATTCCTTTCTTCACCTTCTCAGGCGACTCCACAGTGGCAATTAACCGGCCCCATGTTATCCGAACCTACACCGATGTCGGCACCGAGGTTGATGCAACTGCGAAGGAAGTCAAGTCGGCAGGTTACAGGCGCATAGGCGTTATTGTCACAACGACTGATTATCCCCTCGCGTACAGGAACGCCCTGCTGAAACAGATTCCCGAGGGGTTGGTGGTCTTCAACGAAGAGGTGCCGGCTCAGCAGACCGATTCAAGAAGCGTGCTGGTCAAGGCCGTGGCAAGGAAGATCGACGCTCTCTTTGAATGCAGCATAGGGCAGCAAGGTTTAATCGGGAAACAGGCGCGCGAAGTGGGTTTTTCCGGTCAGATTTTCGGCTGCTCAACTTTTGCCATACCACAGGAACTAGCCCGGTCAGGCGGGGCGATAAAAGGAGCGTGGTTTTTCACACCTGCCATAAACGAGGAAGTGTTTGCCCGTTTGCTGCAACGGGGCGGAAAGGAAATCGATCCTCGTGTCGCATCGATTCATTACGACCTCGCCCTCGTACTCAACAAGGTCCTGGCAACGATCTCAAAACGGGAGGAGTTGATACCTGCAATAATCAACTACGGCAGATTCGGCGGGGCACTCAAGTCGTGCGAATTCAGGAAAACAGGCGGGGAACAATATACTTACTGCGATGTCGCGAAGTATATCGTAGGAGAAGGGATCCACGGGGGATCAGTGGAAAGCCGATCCGGTTCTTCCAGTTGATGTCTTCGCGCTTTCGCGTAGTATTAATCCCGGCATAAACCATACGGCGGGGGATAAAATGTTCAAATACAGTTTCGTCAATGATTATTCGGAAGGGGCGCACCCCGCTATCCTTGAAGCTCTGACAGAAATCAATTTTTCTCAGGATGCGGGATACGGGGAGGATCGAATAAGTATTGAAACTGCCGCCGCAATAAAAGAATGGACAGGTAACCCGGATGCATCAGTGCATTTTGTTACGGGTGGAACACAGGCAAACATGATTGCCCTTGCGTCGTTAATGAAGCCTTACGAAGCAGTGATTGCCGCATCCAATGCCCACATAAATGTTCACGAAGCCGGAGCGGTTGAAGCATGCGGCCACAAGATTCTGTGCATCGAATCGTCTGATGGAAAGGTGTCCGCGGAAGGCGTCAGAGCAGTAACAGGGGATCACTCAAGTGAGCATAAAGTGCAGCCGAAGGTTCTCGCGATTTCAAACACCACGGAACTCGGGTGTGTCTACAGAAAAAGCGAACTTGAAGATCTCTCATCATGCTGCAGGGATCTCGGTCTTTATATTTTCCTCGATGGGGCAAGGCTTGCGCAGGCTCTTGCCGCTGAGAGTTCTGATTGTTCGATTGCCGATATAGCCGCGATGACCGACGTTTTTACACTTGGCGGCACGAAAAACGGAGCATTGCTTGGTGAAGCAATAATCATAAACCGCAGGAATCTTAATGAGGGCTTTCGTTTCCATTTGAAGCAGCGGGGAGCGATGCTCGCAAAGGGAAGAGTGTTGAGCGCCCAGTTCAGAGCGTTGCTGAAGAATGAACTGTGGAAAGAGCTGGCACTCCACGCGAACAAGACAGCCGCAAAACTTGCGGCTGGACTCGAATCCGCCGGTGTAGAGTTTCTTGTCAGAGCAGAGTCGAATCAGATCTTCCCGGTTTTTCCAAATGAGGTGCTGAAGGCTCTAAGAAACCTCTACGGTATCGATATCTGGACTCCGGTCGATTCAGGACACACGGCAGTAAGACTGGTGACTTCATGGTCTACGCCGGATTCAGCTGTTGAATCCTTCCTGGAAGATGTCCGCCGCGCCTTTATGCGTTCCAGAATACCTCCGCATTCATCCGAATCTTGATAATCCTGGTGTGCGGAACAAGCACTCGAAATATGATCAAGCCGGGCACGTTCGCAAATGCCCGGTCATGCACCTGGGCGTTTTCGCTCAGCACCCGGTCAATCTTTACGGGGTCATTTATGAAGAACGCCCTCCTCAGAATCGAGATTACGATTCTCATCCAGGTGCTTTCAGCTGCCGCAACTACCTGCGGCGTGAATCCAGGCTCCGCAAGAGAAGCATGGTCACTGTTTTAATCTCTTCCGCGGGGGAACAGCACAGGGGATCTGCTGAGATGCAGAAAAGGCAGACCAGCGATGTCCTTCTCGAAACACCCATCCGGAACAGCACATTCAAGGCATTTTTCGACTCAATCAGAGATTCTCCGGATCATCGCGTTAATGTGACAAAATCTGTTCCTCTCACTTCTTTTACAGTCCCAGGGATATGGAAATTCCCCTGCCCAGTTGCGTCATATTTGCCAAAGGCTCCCTGGAAGCCTTTCACCCTGTGCAAATGTTCATTTATATCCTGGCTCGTTGCAGCCTCAATAAAGAGCTTTGCAACATCATAGCCATTTGCGCCTCCAACAGAAGCGTTGTTTCCGAAACGTTTCTTGAATGCTGAATGAAAGCTATCTCCCGATTCATCACCGTTTACATACCACATTCCGTTCATTGCCCCCTGAGACACCTCAATCTCATGGAAATCTTCGATATTGTGGGCTCCAAAAATATCTCCGCTAAAACCTGCTGCTCTGAGCTGCTTTATGAACAATCCCGTCTGCGGCGGATAGAGCAGCACATAAACAGCATCTGGGCTCAGTTTATTGATTCGGGACGAAATGGTGCGAAAATCAAAATCATCCCGCCGCAATTCTTCGTTCAGCAGGACAGTTTTTGAATCAAGTGCTGATACAAAATGGTCTCTAAGAGACAGCATCGCATCATTTATTGTAGAAAGCACAGCGACTGTATTGTACCCTCGCCGTTTGAATTCATCGAGCGCAACACGAGTCTCCTCTTCGACCGTAACAAAATGATTAATGACATAGCGTCTTGTACCGACCACTTTTTGCAGAATAGAAAGCGCTACCATCGGTATCTTATATTGTTCTGCAATATCATTCACCGCGAGCGCCGTAGGAGCAGTTGAGATAATGAGCCCCTTCACTTTGTCCTCCATGATCAATTTCTGCACAGCAAGGACTGTGTTTTTTGCCAAACCCTGATCATCTTCAAAAATGAACTCAACGCATCCACTTCTATCATGGATTTCATCCGCCAGGATGATGCCCTCCATTATGCTCTTTCCGATTGACACAGGGCCTGCACTGAGAGGAATGACTGCGCCTATACGAAGTCTGGGACGCAGGCACTCTGCTGTTACTGTTTGCGAGAGAATTGTGCTGCCAGGAAGCACGACGAAGAAGGCAGAAAGCAGATTGACTGCAAAAACTGCTGCCGTTTTGGCGGTCAGTCTTGTTTGACAGGGTGTGAGAGATTTGGCAAAACCATGAGATGATAAATGCGGTCGGAATCTTGACGGATTGTCTGAGTAATGCATGAAGTCTCCTCCAGAATATCCAGCTTGGTTCTACACAGGCAATTGTTCAAATGGCAAGTTGTCTACAGAAGATATTTGAGGGGCGGATGGTAGAGGCGGAACAGGGAGCGGCATGGCCTGGTACTGGATAGCCTTGTTTAGGGATAGTCTGCCATTCGGAGTTGAGTCTGTCAGTGCTCAATTATCCGTAATAGACTGACAGGCTTTAGTTGAGAAAGCACTTCTCAAATGAGAAGTTCGACTCGAGCGCATTGAAAAAGGACGCTCTCTCCTCTTGTTATCGCAAGAATACCCAAGCAAGGTTTAAAAATGAGAAATGGCAGGAAAGAGCAGAAACGAGCCTTACGCCGGCACGAGCCGCACAGGCTGACACTCCTGGTAAAGGGATCATGACGCCTGAGAAGAGAAAGCATCCTCGAAGAAACAAAAAAATAAAAAGAATTATCTCCCTTCTCACGCAATCCTCCATGTGGCATCGCCCGTCTCCGGATGCTACCCTCAAAGAAGTATGGAAAAGAAATCAGCACCTCCCCTCGAAGCCGGTCTGCTCACTGCCATGCGCGCTGTCGATAATCAGGTCGCGCGCGCAATGCAGCGGACATCTGAAGAACTTTCAAAACACGGCGTCCGGAAGTGGGAGCCGTTTCAGCAGCGCATAGAATCCGTCGCGTCTTTCATACTCGACACGATCGGTGCCCGGCAGACTGAACTTGATTCCCTTCTGGTCCTTTCGCAGGCTTTCACAAAGGCTCTGAGTCTTTTTGTAAACGACCTCGGCGGGGAGGGACTCGGTCAAGTGAGGTCGGAATACTGCAGCACGGCCTTTTCTTCCATTATTCAGGATGCCCGGCGGGGCCTTGAGTCACTCGGCGATTCCGCTCACGAAAATCTTATGTAGGATCCGGCCGGGAGAAGCTTTCCTGCAACAGCTCCTTATGGAGTCCGACTAAAACAAAATATGACTGCTCACTTGTGTCCATCAGAATCAGGGGTATTCGAAGGCAGCGTGACATACTAAACCCATGACTTTCCCAGAATCGCGATGGAGGCGCAAACGAAGGATCGCTGAAGAGAAGCTGAACAAGCCGGGGACCTGACGGATCGAGGTAATCGCCTGCTTGATTGAGGAGCCCCTTCAGAAATTCCTGACCGGGGTCAGTCTCTTTCCAGGCATTCCCGGGTTTGTCGGGTTGCGGCGGATAGCAGATAATCGTATCGAAATCGCGGTCCTCGATATTCGAGAAAAGATCGCTCTTAACGACTTCAACCCTTTCGCCCAGTCCTCTGAGTTTAACATTCTCGGTTGTTATTTTGACTGCATGGTCATCTTTATCAGCAGCCACAACTTCAACGCCTGTCGACGCCAGATACACAGCGGTGAACCCCTGTCCGCAACCCAAATCCAGCGCTTTACTTACATTTTCAAGCTCCAGAACAGGATGGTGGATAGTCTGCGGGTCGGAGACCTCCGGATGGGTTCTCAGGCTGCGGTAGTCGAAGGGGTTCTCGAACATGGCATACCAGCGGTCACGGCTGCCGTCTGCTACATTATTGATCGTCATATCACAAGGGTACCTGTTTCAATGATTTAAGCAACATTTACTTCGGTAAAAAACCGGCGTCGGATGCAACCGGGTGGCGGGAAATCCGGGCGGCATGGCGGAATTTTCGCTTCGATCGGAAAAGCCACAGTGTCTGCGCAGCTGTTCCGAGCAGCAGCGCGCCATTGAAAAAGTAAAGTCCGCGCATATCAGAGAAGGCGATACCCAGCGCAAGAAACGCTCCCACGACCCCGAGAAAAATGGCGATTGCCTGCGTTATCGGGGCTGTATCATGGGATGCGAGAAGATTCCCCTGATACCAGCATTGAAGGACTGTGAGCGCAGGCAGCGGGATAGTCAGAAGAAGCGCATTCTCGCCATATCTCGCAAGGTCCGGGGGAAAAGACGCCCCGTATTTGAACCACCAGTTCGCTAATGGAGTGATTTCAACCAGGATGAGAAGGCCGGTGCATGCCGCCATGAGGTAAAGACAGAACGGGAACAGGGCAGGACCATCCTCCGGATGGTGCAGTTTGGCCACGGCTACATCGACTACTGCCAGGGCGGTGCTTCGGAAAATGAAAATCAGACCCCCGAGCACGGGCCATACAGCAAGTGACGCGAAGCTGTCGGGCATCCGGCTCAAGCTTGCGCTTCCGATGGGCTGAGTAAGCATCCCGAGAATGGTTGTAAGAGCAAGCGGCACATAAAAGCGAATAAGGTATTTCGTATTCAGCGCGGGACTGGCGGCGGGCGCGATCCGGATTGTCGTATTAATTATCGGATCGGCCCTGGTCTTCACATAAAGAGCCTCCGTTATCACCGCGATGGAAAGCGAAAGACCTGCAATAGAGGAAGGGGACGTATTCGCGAAAAAATATCCCGCCGCAAGCACGAACAGTAATCCGATGAAACGGACGGCCGTGCCTGTGCCGACTGCGCCTGACTGGCCGAAACGGATAAGGATCCCCTGATTGAGGCGGCGGGAGGCGATGGCCCATGTCCATGGGGTCATGAACATCAGGGCGTGGCGGGTTGGTTCAATCACCTCCTCAGGAACCGCAAGAATGTCCCGGACAAGAACGTAAAACAGGGGAGTAAAAGTCACCAGGATATGGAAAAGCGTCAGGAGAAACCCCAGCGAATGCATGAATGAGTGAAGTTTTTCGTACGATTCCCTGTCTCTCGAAAGCGTAGTCGATGCGGACAGAAGCATGAGGATTGGAGACTCGATAATGAATCCAAGAGGGAGAGCGACGCCGCCGAAGGCAGCTATGCTCGCCTGCGAGCCGGGCATTTTCCCCAGCACAAAGAGCACTATTGGAACTTCAAGCGCCATTAGAAGCCAGCTTACCGCAAGCGGCCACCAGCAGCGAAAAACTCCCTTCAAAGACATTTACATATCCACGTTCTGCTTTACGACGATTCCCTGGCTTTTCAGCTTTCCGAGAGTAACGCTTGATACGGTCCCTGCGACCTCGAAAATCACACTGTTGATATCCACCTCCTTTGCGACAGCATCCTTGTACCCTGACATTACAGTCGCGACCTGCTTCGTCCAGTACAGTCGATCCGCCGGCACAGCAACAACAAGCTCTCCGGATTTCATCCTTCCAGCCGGAAGGTCGCGCGCTGTGTACAGCTGGACGAAATCGACAGTTGTCGATTCGAGTTTTCCGAGATGGCAGATGGCGCGTGTGAACAGTTCTGCCGCCGTGCGCGTATTAGCCTCGCTCACTTCAATCAGAAGTTCGCTCTTCCCCCCGGCATTCGGCATCTTCTTCAGCGCGTCGACTATGAGCGTCTGCATTACCGGAGTAAAGGCCGTCTTTCCAAGAAATCTCTCAATTGCGGCCTTTGTCACTCCCATAGCCTGAAGCGCAGCGGTGTTTTTCCCGTTCAGTTTCCGGGGGCTCTCGTAGAGCGCCAGCTTGTCGGCCATATTAAGATAACGGGTCGCTTCTCCAACGCCTGGAATACCTGGTATCCCGGGCACAAACCATGTGCCGACATTAACAACTGTCTGAATGCTTATTATGCGGTTTACCTTGCCGCGAAGAGGCTTGTTCGTCGTGTAAGGGTCAACCCCGAGCTTTTTATACCACTCTGCCGACTTTTCGCTGTATCCGCTGTAGTCGGCCGCTTCTTTGACTGCTGTATCCGCAAGCTTTTCGCTCGAGCCCTTGCTATCGTCTTTGAATGCGCCGGTAACTGCCTTTGCTCCGGATGAAACTTGATCCGATATATCCTCGAAGAAGCTTGTAAGACCGGCAGGGATCTTCTGAAGTCTTTTTGCCGTTCCTCCGGGGTCGGTTACCGCGTCCGCAACTGTCTCGACTGCCCGGATCGGAGCTGTGACAATATCTACCCCGGCTTTTTTTGCCGCGTCCCTGAAAACTTTTGAGTCGGTGAACTTCTGAAGTTCCGCCATCGCGGCTGTCTCACGTATCCGCTGCTTCAGTTCGAATGTGCCGTTCACTTCGTAATCGGCGTAATCGGTGTGAAGATCGTAGATGTTCAGATATCCGTTCGAGCGCACCGGACCAGCCACTTTGTAATGAGGTCCGGAAATAAGGGCGGGCGGAAGAACGTTCGGTGCTTTGACGACCGGAGGTTGTTCGAAGCCGGAGGATTCTTTCCCGTCCTGGGCGGACGCAGAGACTGCAGGTATTGCGGAAAGCAGAATGACAAAGGAGGAAATGAAGAATCTGTGATCTTTCATGCGTTATCGTCCGTTTGGGGGTGCGTGTCATCTCCAGCATGACACTTGTCTCAGATCGATACCATCGACGACGATTTCACGGGCCGAATCGCGGTAATCTTTACTCATAATTCATGCTGATGGATCCTCTCGGAGAAAACGCAGGGAGCGCTCTGGAAAACAAGTCCGGTGTCGCGGGGGGCGCCAGTCTTCGCATCCTTTCATCAGTGACACCCTGCCCATTATAATGTAGGTATTCACAATGGGTTCATGGGTACTGCTGTCTCTTCTCGCCGCCTTCGTGTGGGCGATTGTTAATGTCATAGACAAGGTTACAGTAACCTCGCTTGTGACAAGCCCCCTTGTGGCTCTGGTTTTCCTGGGCATTATCGGCCTGGTCGCGGCTCTGGGTTTCTTCGCTGTCAACGGCTTTACAGCTGTATCATACACAGAGGCCCTGCTGCTGTTCGCAGGTGCGTTCTGTTACGTGATGATGACCCTTCTTTATTTCTACGCTGCGAAGATGGAGGAAATCTCGAGAGTCGTCCCGCTTTTCTATCTTTCTCCGATTTTCATTCTGATAATGGCGGCGATTTTTCTCGGCGAGCACTTCCAGGCATACCAGTACTTCGGGATCCTTGCTGTGGTCGGCGGGGCTTTTCTTCTTTCCGTCGAAAAATCCTTCGAGGTCAGATCGTACAAAGCTTCAAGCCTTATGATCGTTTCTGCGCTGTGCCTTGCGGTAAACGAGGTCATAATAAAGCATATCCTCGGTTCCCATCCGTACTGGCTGGTCTTTGCCTGGGTGCGGCTGTTCTCTTTCGTGATACTTCTGCCGGTTGTTTTTTTTGTTACGGGAGAGCTTAAGGCAACCTGGCGGCTCAGCGGGAGAAGAGGTGCTGCGATCATCACGGTAAATGAAGCGCTGAATCTTGCCGCTAATTTCCTGCTTATCACTGCAACATCACTTGGATTTGTCACGCTCACGAACGCGCTTGCCTCGGTTCAGCCGTTGTTTGTGCTCCTGCTCACATACCTGCTTACGAAAATGGGGCGCACGATAATTGCGGAAGATATCAGCGGCAAGGCCGTTTTATCCAAGCTCTCGGCGATTGTTCTCATCGTGCTTGGCGCTCTGCTCGTGAGCAGTTGAAGCAATCAGACCTTCGGCCCCCGCACATCGTCAAGGCCCGGAACGTCTTTCTCAGGCGTCAAGAGGAATTTTCCTGTACCAAAGGGCGCAAGCAGCCACGGAATGTCATTATTCCCTTCATGGTCAA